>NZ_CP007030.1:719453-1438906 GCF_000227665.2 Thiomicrospira aerophila AL3
AATCCCGGGTTTGTGGTGGTTTTATCAGGCATTTCCTACCTACAGTGTGCTGGCTAATTTGGTTGCGGTGCCGTTTGTCAGTTTTATAGGTTTGCCATTAGTGTTGCTGACCGCGACCTTGGCAGAACTCGGTGAGTTATTGAGTTGCTGTAATGCGGGGTTGGGATGGCTGTTAAGGCTATTAATTCGACTGGCTGATAGTCTTTGGTTGGTACTATGGTGGGCTTTGGAAACAGTGGCGGCCTGGCCGCATAGTGAAGTATGGCTGCCACCGCCAAGTTTGTGGCAGGTGGTGGTGCTCTATAGCGTGATGTTTTTGTGGGTCGCCGGTCAGCAGCATGCCTGGTGGTGGCGAGCACGCTGGATACTAACCGGCTTAGTGCTTGTTTTGGTGACCTTAGTTAGTGGGTTTAATTATAAAAATGGCCTTATCAAACAAGAGACCCTTCGGCTGGGTGAGGCACGGGTAACCATTTTAGATGTGGGGCAGGGTCAAGCGGTTGTAATCGATACTCGCAACCACCGGCTTATCTATGATGTTGGCCCGCGTTTTGGGCCCCATAGTGATGCCGGCGAAAGAGTGATTGTGCCTTTTTTAAAACAACGGCCTGTTAAAGATAGTCAGGGTTTAATTATTAGCCATGCGGATTTGGATCATGCCGGAGGGCTGGCCTCCTTGCGTCGTGAGCAAACATTTACTTTGCGTTTAACTGGTGAACCAGCGCGCTTGGCTGAGCAATATCAACAGGATGACTTTGCGTTATGCCAAGTTGGACAACAGTGGATTTGGGATGAGGTGCAGTTTGCGATTTTGGCACCGGGTCATTTTCCAGTATTAGATCATAATGACGCCTCTTGTGTGTTACGCGTTCAGGCGGGTGAACAGGTTATGTTGATTACCGGTGATTTGGGGCGAGCACATGAACGCGCTTTAGTCCGTTATCATGGTGAAGAGGGGGTCAAAGCAGATATTCTGGTGGCGGGACATCATGGTTCACGTCATTCATCTGATCCGCAATTTTTAGCAGCTGTCTCACCAGAATGGATTATTTTTAGTGCCGGTTTTCGAAATCGATTTGGAATGCCGCACCCAGATGTGCTGGCGCGGACCGAGCGTTACACCCAAGCTAAGCCACTGAATACAGCTTGCAGTGGTGCGATAGAATTTACCCTAAACCAAGCAGGTCTAACCCCGCAGTTGTGGCGTGAAAAGACTAAACGCTGGTACCATATTCCTTGTGATGCATGACAAAAATTCCATTTTAGCCTGTTAATTTTAGTTAAAAGCTATAGAATCAATAGGTCAAATTAATAACCTTACATCAAAATCCTATTAAGAGGTGAAGCATGAAATTTGTGGCGTTGGTGGTGATTACCTCAGCTGAGTGTGAGTCAGAAGTTAAAGCGCTTGCAAAAGAGGCAGGTGCGGTTGGTGCAACAATTATTGATGCTAAAGGTAGTGGTATTGAAGAAAAAAAATCGTTTTTTTCTTTAACCTTTGAGGGCAATCAATCAGTGTTGCTGTATGTTTTGGAAGCAGGTTTAGGCAGAAAAGTATTGCGGGCTTTAAAGCAATATTTTGATAACCCTGAAAACGATGGATTAGCTTTTACTACACCCATGAACTTTATTGTTGGGCTTGATAAAAAGTTATTACATAAGTTTGAAACAAACATTGAACAAGAGGAGCGTTTGTAATGTCTGCAAAAAAAGTTTTGGTTAAAGATGTCATGAAAACCAATGTGGTGACCATCAAACCCTATGCCACAATTAAAGAAGCTATGCAGTTAATGAAAAAACACCATCTTAAATCTTTGGTGGTTGAAAAGTCTTCGCCGAGTGATGCCTATGGCATTATCACCAACTCGCATGTTTTGAAACCTATCTTGGTTCAAGAAGGGGATATAGAACTATTAAATGTATTTGATGTCTATAACAAACCTGCGTTTTCGGTTTCGTCGGAAATAGATGTGAAATATGCGGCCAAACTTATGTTGGATTTGAATGTTAAGCGTGTCATTGTAAGTGATAATAATGATTTAAAAGGGGTTTTGAGTGTCACCGATTTAAGTGACTATTTATTAGCGATGGTCGAAGAAGCCTAGTGTTGTTATGAACGAAATTCTAAAACAACTACAACACGCACTGTTGGAGTCTGCCCGCAATATCTTGCCAATTTTGATCATTATTATTGGTTTTCAATTGCTGGTTTTTCAAACTGTACCGGATAACTTTATATCCATTGCTATAGGCTTTGCGATAGTTGTTATTGGCGTGGCGTTTTTCCTGGTCGGTTTAGAGGTCGGGGTGTTTCCGTTAGGGAACTCCCTGTCTAACGAGTTTCTGCAAAAACGCTCGGTGGTGCTGTTTGTATTATTTGGCTTTGCGATAGGTTTTTCTGCCTCGATTGCCGAACCGGCGATTATCGCGGTCGCGCTGCAAGCTGAAGAAATCACCCAGGGGGCGATTGATGCCTTTACCCTGCGGTTAATTATTGCGTCATCGGTCGGGGCGATTACCGCCTTTGGTATTTTGCGTGCCTTGTTTGGCTGGTCTGTGTCGAAGATCATTATTACGGGTTACATTATCGTATTGGTCATTACCGCCTTTACCCCGAAAGAAATTATCGGCTTGGCCTATGACTCCGGCGGGGTGGCAACCAATGTTGCCACGGTTCCACTGATTGTCGCCATCGGTATAGGTATTGCCTCGTCGATTCGTGGCCGCAGTGTGTTGCGGGATGGGTTTGGCTTTGTTGCGCTGGCTGCGATCACACCGATGATCAGTATTCAGCTCTATGGTATTTTCGCGCTGGGCGATGACTTGAGCATGCTGGGTGTCGGTTATGAAAAACCGATTGAAGAGGCCTATACACTGGCAGACTTTGCGCCTATGGCGATTCTAGCGGGCATTTTCGATACCTTCTTAAATATCTTGCCGATATTGGCAACGATTTTTATTTTCCAGTTTTTGGTATTACGTAAGCGTTTGCCGAATTTGCCGCGTGTGGTGATCGGCTTTGTATTCTTGGTAATCGGGCTTTATGGCTTTATTCTAGGGATCAAACTGGGCTTATTCCCAATCGGTGAATCCATTGCCGGCAGTCTGGTAGATATGAACAGTGTGTTCTTTATTCTGTTGTTTGCGTTTTTGGTGGGCTTTGGCACCACTATGGCCGAACCGGCTTTGGTGGCAGTGATTAAACAAGCGGATAAATATTCGGAACTGAGCTTAAACGTCACCTTGATTCGTATCTTGGTTGCGGTGGGCGTTGGTTTTGGAATTTTGCTCGGCACCTATAAAATTGTCCACGGCATGGATATCTGGTTGCTGATTACCTTGCTCTATGCGTTTGTGGTAGTTTTGGTGTTTTTTGCACCAAAAGAAATGCACGCCTTTGCGTTTGATTTGGGCGGGGTGACTACCTCAGAAATTACAGTCCCTTTAGTTACCGCTTTTGGTATCTATTTGGCAACAAATATTGAAGGACGTAATATCCTAATGGATGGTTTTGGTTTGATTGCGTTTGCCTCGGTATTCCCAATGATTACGGTATTGGGTTACAGCATTATTGCGCAAAAAATGACAAAACGCCGCTTGCGAACGCCTTCAAAATCTTAGTTAGGAGTGGTTATGACTGAATCGACCCAGGCAGCAACTCGCAAACAACCGGATGATACCCCATTTAATTGGCACGCAAATAAAGCTGATAAAGCCTTGGCGCACTTTAAAAGCAGTGAGCAGGGGTTGAGTTCCGAGCAAGCGGCAGACCGATTGGCGGAGTTTGGGCCGAACCGCATTGAGACCAGTCAACGCAGTGGGCCATGGGTGCGGCTGTTGCGTCAGTTTAATAATATTCTGATCTATATCTTGATTGCGGCGGCGGTGGGTACGGCGTTTTTAGAACATTGGGTGGATACCTTTGTTATTTTGGCCGTGGTGTTAATCAATGCGAGTATTGGTTATGTGCAAGAAGGTAAAGCTGAGCAGGCATTGGATGCCATTCGCAATATGCTGTCACCGCAAGCGGTGGTGCTTAGAAATGGGCAGCGCCAAACTATTGAAGCGGATCAACTTGTGCCGGGCGATATTGTTTTACTTCAAGCCGGGGATAAAGTGCCAGCGGATTTGCGCTTGATTGATACGCGCAGCTTGCGTATTGAGGAGGCGGTATTGACCGGTGAATCGGTGCCAGTCGAAAAACGGACTGAACCGGTCGCGACCAGTGCCTCTTTAGGTGATCGACTATCCTTGGCTTATTCTGGCACCCTAGTCAGTTTTGGGCGTGGGCGCGGCGTGGTGATTGCAACCGGTGAGCAAACGGAAATTGGTCGGATTAGCGCCATGCTATCTAGTGTGGAAACGATTTCAACGCCATTATTGCGCCAAACCGCTGAGTTTGGGCGCATTTTATCGATCATTATCATTTTCTTGTCGGCAATCATTTTTGCTTTTGGGTATTGGGTGCGAGATTACGCTGCGGCCGAGATGTTTTTGGCGGCAGTGAGTTTGGCAGTATCAACCATTCCTGAAGGCTTGCCCGCCATTATGACCATTACCCTGGCTATTGGTGTGCAAAAAATGGCTAAGCGTAACGCGATTATTCGCCGTCTACCAGCGGTCGAAACCCTGGGTGCCGTCACCACAATTTGTTCTGATAAAACCGGGACCTTAACCCGTAATGAAATGACAGTGCAGGCCTTAGTGACAGCTGATCATGAATATCAGGTTACCGGGGTAGGTTATGCACCCCAGGGTAGTATTGAATTGGCAGGACAGATGTTGGAACAGGACCAACTGGAACCTGCCTTGGCGATGGGTTTAAAGGGCGCCTTGTTATGTAATGATAGCTGGTTGGTTGAAAAAGAAGGCGATTGGCAGGTTAATGGTGATCCAACTGAAGGGGCATTATTAGCGGCTGCAATGAAAGTAGGGCTCGATCCGCAGACGGAAGCGGGCCTCTGCCCTCGTACCGATTTGATTCCATTTGAATCCGATCACAAATTTATGGCCACTTTGCATCATGACCATGAACAACAGGGCTATATTTTTATTAAAGGCGCGCCTGAGAAAATACTGGCGATGTGTCAGCAGCAGCGTACACAGCAGGGCGATCTGCCGATTGATGTGGATTTTTGGCATCAAGCGATGGAAAAACTGGCGGAGCGTGGGCAGCGTGTTTTAGCGATTGCGGTGAAACGCGTACCGGCTAGCCAGTTAGAACTGGGCTTTAATGATGTGCAAGACGGTGCAATATTGCTCAACTTATTTGGCATTATTGATCCGCCAAGAGAAGAAGCAATTAAGGCCGTCGCGGAGTGTCATCAAGCCGGTATTCGGGTAAAAATGATCACCGGTGATCATGCTGGTACCGCAAAAGCAATTGGCTTGCAACTTGGCATTGGTGATGGTCAAACTGCGGTGACAGGTCAAGAGATTGAGCAAATGGATGACCAGACCTTGCAAGAGGTGGTCAGTCGGGTAGATATTTTTGCGCGTACTAGCCCAGAACATAAGTTGCGGTTGGTGGCGGCTCTGCAGGCTCAAGGCCATGTCACTGCGATGACCGGTGATGGGGTGAATGACGCCCCAGCGCTAAAACGTGCCGATGTCGGTATATCCATGGGGCGCAAAGGCACTGAAGCCTCGAAAGAAGCCTCTGAGATGGTGCTGGCTGATGATAACTTTGCTTCGATAGCGCGTGCGGTTAGAGAAGGTCGAACGGTGTATAACAATATCCGTAAATCGATTTTGCACATGCTACCCACCAATGCCGGTCAATCCTTGACGATTATATTTGCGATTTTACTCGCGCACCAATTGCCTTTAACGCCGGTGCAGGTATTGTGGGTCAACATGGTGACCTCGGTCACGCTGGCGATGGCCTTGGCTTTTGAGCCTACCGAACCGGGCGTGATGCGCCGCCATCCGCGCCGACCTGATATGCCGTTATTATCTGGATTAATGCTATGGCGAATTCCGTTTGTAGCATTACTGCTGTGGGCGGGTACCTTCGGTCATTTCGTTTATATGGATATGCAGGGTGTAATCGATGAATATGCCCGAACAGTCGCTATTAATACCTTGGTAGCGGGTCAGATATTTTATCTATTTAATTTGCGCTACATTGATCAGCATGTTTTTAGTATGGATGGTTTGTTTGGCAGTAAGGCTATGTGGATTGCAGTGGGTACCCTGGTGGTGTTGCAGTTAGCATTTACCTACGCGCCTTTCATGAATACGCTGTTTGGAACCACGCCGATTGCGACTGAAGACTGGATTCGTATCTTGATGTTTGGTTTGTTGGTGTTTATTTTGGTTGAAATGGAAAAATGGGTGCGCAGACGCTATTTTACGGCTGCATAAGCTCAATTAAACACTCAAATAAGCCTGCGCTAATAGGCTTATTTTTGCTAAAATCTTACATAATTCATTTCAAAGCCACCGAGGCAAACTAGCATGCTAGAACAAACCTTGACCCAAGTTATTATTCTGCTTGGGTTAACTGTTTTTATTATTCTGTTGTTCAAGCGTTTGCAGATACCTGCTAGTTTGGGCTATCTTGCTGTAGGTGTCTTATTGGGTTCCTACACGCCCGGTCCGGTTATTGAAGAAGAGTTTATTCGTCTGATTGCTGAGTTTGGTATTGTCTTTCTGCTATTTACCATCGGGTTGAGTTTTTCGATGGCGCAAATTTATGCGTCACGTCATACGATTTTGGGCTTGGGTACGGCGCAAGTTGTACTCACGACGGCAGTGGTCGCCATGATCTTGTGGTTAATGGGCGTCCCAGCGATCGCTGCATTTGTAATTGGTGCGGTGTTTGCCCAGTCATCCAGTACGATTATTATTAAACAGCTAGCGGAGCAGGGCGAAGGCCAGACGCGTCATGGTCGCTTAGGCACAACCTTGTCAGTGTTCCAAGATATTACTGCGGTGCCCTTTGTGGTGGTGATTCCGGTACTGGCGATTGCCAGTACGCAAGCATTGGCGATGGATTTAAGTTGGGCCTTATTAAAGGCGGTGCTAGCGTTTTTATTAGTGTTCTTCTTAGGTCGCTATTTGTTTAAGCCATTTTTTCATATGGTGGCCCAACGCAATTCAGCGGAATTGTTTACCCTAACTGTGTTGTTTGTGTCGTTAGTCGCGGCTTGGACGACCATGAGTTTGGGTCTATCTATGGCTTTTGGTGCCTTCTTAGCGGGTATGATGTTAGCGGAAACAGAATTTAAGCATCAAGTAGAATCGACCATTCGTCCGTTCAAAGATGTTCTTTTAGGCTTGTTCTTTATTAGCATTGGTATGCTGTTTAATCCTTTTTCGTTACCCGATATTTGGGTTGAAGTCCTGCTGGTCACCTTGGCTATCTTTGTCATTAAAATTTTACTAGTTACATTAATTGTCAGAGTGTCAGGCATTGATTTGCAAACCGCGATTCGCACCGGCTTAATTTTAGCGGTTGGGGGTGAGTTTGGTTTTGCCTTATTGGCGATTGGTATTGATGCCACCATTCTTGAAGATCGTATGGCGCAGATTGTTCTTACTTCTGTGCTATTCTCAATGATCTTGGCACCTTTTTTAATTCGTTATAATCAAACGATTGCTAGTTGGTTTAAACCAAGAAAACCTATATTGGCAATGACAAGTGATTCGGAATTAGCGCCTACTGCTTCTGAAGAGCATGTGGTCATTTCAGGCTATGGTCGGATTGGTCAGATTGTCGGGCATATGCTTGAAAAAGAAAAAATTAATTATGTGGCCTTGGACATGGATGCCGGGCGGGTTAAAGAGGCACGTTTGGGCGGTGAGCCAGTTTATTATGGGGATTCGTCTGATTTAACCGTGTTGGAAGCGGTGGGCGTGCCGAAGGCGAGGCTGTTGCTGATTTGTCATGACGATTTGCCAGCCACGCTTAAAACCTTAAAGTTAGCACGATTACTCAACCCTGAGGTGCCTATTTTAGTGCGCACCCGTGATGAGGTTCACATTGAAGAGCTGCGTCGTGCGGGAGCCACTGAAGTTATTCCTGAAACTTATGAAGCCGGCATTATGTTGAGCTCGCATGCGATGTTGGCGTTGAAAATGCCCTTAGCGAAAGTCGCGCGAACCCTGCAAGACTCGCGTGTTGACCGCTATCAAATGATGCGTGAGTTATTTAGAAGTACGGTGGAAATTAATGACTGTATTAACTTGCCTGAGTATTTGCATTCGATTGCTTTAACGGAGGGCAGCTCGGCGATTGGTAAGCGTTTAGACGAGTTAGACTTGGAAGGGGATCAAGTTGAGCTAAATGCGTTGGTTCGCGATGGTGAACGTAACTTAAGTCCACAACCCGATACGATACTCATGCCAGGCGATGTGTTGGTGTTATTTGGCACGCAGGAAAATTTAACCAGGGTCGAAAGTCGTTTAACCAATTTGTGCGTGATTTGCTAATGAGTTGGCCTGTTTTTTGGCTTAAAGACGATTGGCGTAGTAGGTTGCTTAGCCCTTTGGCGGCATTGGTTGCTAGGGTAGCCACTAAGCGTTATCAACGTTTTAAGCAAGCTAAGCTTGCGGCCGATGCGAGTCAAGGTCTGGCTAGTCCAGTCGGCCCATTGGTATTAGTGGTTGGTAATTTAGTGGTCGGCGGCAGTGGTAAAACGCCATTAATTAGTTGGCTGATTCCATTGTTACAAGCGCAAGGTTGGCGAGTTGGAGTGATTGCCCGAGGTTATGCTAGTGCAACGCGGTATCAGCCAGAGCGGGTTACACCTAACAGTGATCCTGATCAGGTCGGGGACGAGCCCTTAATGCTGGCACAAACCTTTGATGTTCCGATTGTGGTTTGTCGCGAGCGTGCCGCGGCCTTAGCAGGCCTGCTGGCCATCGAGGCGGTTGATATTGTGATTAGCGATGATGGTTTGCAGCATTATGGTTTGGCGCGTGATTTGGAACTGGTTGTATTTGATGCTAGTCGCCCCAATGCGGGTATTGGTAATGGCCGATGTTTACCTGCTGGGCCTTTACGCGAACCCTTAGGTCGGCTGCAAGACATTGATTTTGTGTTATTTAATAGGTCTTTGTCCGATGTTCTCTACACACCACCAGCCTGGCTTAAAGGCGGACCGAGTTGCTTTAATTTTCAGCTGCAGCTCGGCGATGCCTATGCGTTATCAAAACCGAATCAGACGCAAAAATTAACCGACTTTATAGGTCAGCCTGTTTATGCGGTGGCTGGAATGGGGCATCCTGAACGGTTTTTTGCGGCACTTACCCAGGCGGGTTTAGATATCGAACCCCGTGCGTTTAGTGATCACCATCCTTTTACTGAGCAAGACTTTACCTGCTTTGATCCGACAAAACCTTTGCTTATGACCAGTAAAGATGCGGTAAAATGTCAAAAATTTGCACGATCGAATTGGTGGGTATGCCCCGTAGAGGTCAATATGGCCGATGATTTTGCCGCAAGCCTGTTACAGGCCATTAGGCAAGATCCACGATTCGTTCGTTAATGTCAGTCAATAAGGCGAGGAATGCTATGAGTTTAAACCCCAATCTACTCGATATTTTGGTATGCCCGGTGACTAAAACCAAGCTCTATTATGATAAAGACAAACAAGAGCTGATCGCGACGGCCGCTAACCTTGCCTATCCGATTCGTGACGATATTCCGGTGATGTTAGAGGACGAAGCCAGAGTGATTAGTGCTGAGGAAGCTGAACATTATCGCAAGTTAAAAGGCTAGTGCTATGGCTTTTACCGTCATTATTCCTGCTCGTTATGCCTCCACCCGTTTGATGGGCAAGCCATTGTTGGATATCGCCGGCCAACCGATGGTGTATTGGACGTGGCAAAATGCCATTAAAAGCGCCGCAACTCGCGTGGTCATCGCCACTGAATCCTTTGAGGTTCAGCAGGCCTGCTTAGATATGGGTGCCGAGGTTTGTTTAACCTCAGATCGTCATGAATCGGGTACAGAGCGTATTGCTGAAGTGATTGAGCGACTTTGCCTTCCCTGCGATGAGGTGATTGTTAATTTACAAGGTGATGAGCCTTTGCTGCCGCCGGAGTTGATTAACCAGGTTGCGCATGCCTTAATGGGGCGGCATGATGTGGAAATGGCGACCCTATCGGAGCCCATAACAGATTTAGACACTTTGTTTAGTCCGCATGCGGTGAAAGTAGTAACCAACGCTAACGGCTTTGCCATGAGTTTTAGTCGTGCGCCCATGCCTTGGGCGCGAGATGAATTTGCACAAGAGCCCAAACAATGGCCAGCTTGGCCTTATCGCCGTCATATTGGCCTCTATGCCTATCGTGCTGGGTTTGTTGAGCGCTATGTGCGCTGGCCGGTGTGTCAGTTGGAAATGCTTGAGCGTTTAGAGCAATTACGCGTTTTGTGGCAGGGTGAGCCCATTTTGGTATTAGAGGCTTTAAAAGATGCGGGTATTGGCGTTGATACCCAGGCGCAGCTTGATCAGGTGCGTGCCAAAATAGTAGGCCTGGTGCATGCTTAAGTTTTTGGGTTTGCTGCTGGTTATCGTTTTTTTTATATGGTTTATTAAATATAAATGGCAGCGCAAAAAAATGCAGTGGCGTGGTGAAACGATTCCCGAACAAAAAGGCCTGAAAGGTTTGCGCCCAATCACCTTATTAAGCGCGGTGTTTGTGGTGATGTATGGCGGTTACATAATTTGGTACGTATTGGATGCGTGGTTGGCGTTATAGGGGGAAAGACTATGTTGGCTTACTTACACGGTTATCAATCTAATGGCTTGAGTTTTAAAGCAAGGCATTTTAAGCGCGTATTTGGTGTTAACCAGGTATTTTGCCCATCCTTGTCCGATCAGGTTCCTTTGGCGTTGAATACACTAGAACAGTGGTTGGAAACACAAACTCAGCCGGTGGGACTCATCGGCGCATCATTGGGTGGATTTTATGCCTTGTATTTAGCCGATAAGTATCAAGTGCCAGCCGTATTGATTAATCCGGCTATTCCTCCTTTGGCGCCCCTTGGCGATGTAACTGATCAGACCAGTCAAGACCAGCGTTTTATTTGGACGCCTGAGGTATGTGAGGCGTTAAAACCCTATTTTATTGCCCAGTTAGCCGACAGCACCTTAAAGCGCATTTTGCTCCTCCAGCAAATGGATGATGAGGTGTTAGATCCGAAACGCGCATTAAGTTATTTGCAAGGTGCATCGATTCATCGCGCGGTAGGTGGGGGACATAAGTTTGAGAAAATCAGTGTGTTTGATCAACAAATTTGTCAGTTCATGCAGCGTCAGGGTGTGAACGCATCATTAGTTGCAAGTACTTTTGCAGGTTAAAAAAGAGAGAAACTATGCCCCAACCGGTTAGTCTTAAAGGTTCTGTATTATCGCTTTCCAACTTAAAAGTAGCCAGTGCGGATATTGAGCAGGTCACGCGAGCCTTAGCTGAAATAGTCGGTAAAGCACCGGCATTTTTCAAAGGTTTGCCGATTGTGATCGAGTTAGATGTGGCTATTGAAGATCCAATGTTTTTGGCGTTATTGGTTGAATTTTTGCATCAGCAAGAGTTAGTGCCGATTGGGGTGCGGACTGAAGAACAAGGGGTGATAGAGCAGGCAAAGTTTGCTGGCTTAGCGGTGTTCGATACGCAGGACAAAAGCAGAGATAAGTCGAGTCTTGAAAAGGTCGCAGAGGTTGCGCCAGTTGAACCGGTCAATAGCAGCGTGAATGAAACCGCATTGATGGTGCGTGGTGCAGTACGTTCCGGTCAGCAGGTTGTCGCTAAAAATCGCGATCTGATTGTCAAAGGTGCAGTCAATCCTGGCGCTGAAGTTATTGCAGATGGGCATGTTCATGTTTATGGCCCCATGCGTGGTAAGCTTTTTGCTGGTAGTAATGGTAATCGTGATGCGCGTATTTTTGTACACAAGCTAGATGCGGAATTAGTCTGTATTGCCGGCTTTTTTCTCTTAGCCGATGACATTCAGCCACAATATCGTGGTGAAGCGGTTGAAATTTATTTAGCCGATGAAAGTTTGCGGTTTGATATTTTGAACTAAATTATTTAACTATTATTTATTGATTTTGAGTGAAGGAGTAGATGTGGCACGTGTCATTGTAGTGACTTCTGGTAAGGGCGGAGTGGGTAAGACCACTACTAGCGCAAGTTTTTCAGCCGGTTTAGCGGCGCGTGACCATAAGGTTGCGGTCATCGACTTCGATGTGGGCTTGCGTAATTTAGACTTAATCATGGGCTGTGAGCGTCGTGTGGTGTATGACTTTGTGAATGTCGTACAGGGTGAAGCCACACTTAAACAAGCTTTAATCAAAGACAAGAAAACGCCGAATTTGTATGTTTTGGCGGCATCACAAACGCGGGATAAAGATGCACTTACCCAAGAGGGTGTGGGGCGAGTCATTGAAGAATTAAAAGCAGATGGTTTTGAGTACATTATTTGTGACTCGCCTGCGGGCATTGAAAAAGGCGCGCAGTTGGCGCTGTATTTTGCAGATGAAGCCATCATCGTGACCAACCCTGAAGTGTCTTCTGTGCGTGATTCCGATCGTATTTTGGGGATTTTACAAGCTAAGTCACGTCGGGCCGAGCAGGGTGAAGACCCGATTAAAGAACACCTGGTGTTAACACGTTACAATCCAACGCGTGTCGCAGCCGGTGAGATGTTAGCCATGAACGATGTTGTTGAACTGCTTAGTGTCGATTTACTCGGTGTTGTACCCGAATCACAGGATGTGTTGCAGGCGTCTAATGCCGGTACACCAGTCATTATGCAAGAAGGTACCGATGCATCGGAAGCCTATAAGGATATCGTTGCACGTTTTCTTGGCGAAGAGAAGCCACAGCGTTTCTTAACCGTTGAGCATAAAAGCCTGTTTAAAAAGTTATTTGGGAAGTAGTCATGAGATTATTAGATTATTTATTAGGGCAAAATCGCAAAGGATCAGCTAATCAAGCTAAGGATCGTTTGCAGATATTGCTGGCCCATGAGCGTTCACAATCAACTGCGCCAGACTATTTGCCAAAAATGCGTCAAGAGATTTTGGAAGTGATTAGTCGTTATGTCGATATTGACGAAGAGAATCTTCAAATCTCGTTAGATGCGGATAACGGTTATGAAGTGCTTGAATTGAACTTGATTTTACCTGAAGCCAAGCGCAGTCATTGATAAGCAGGCCTGCTAATAAACAGGCCTGTCTAGTTTTTTTAAGGTTGGCTGACGCGGCTAACATGAATTAGTACACCAAATAGTGGGTGATCGATGTAATGGAGTTCACCCGGTCTAACCCGTCTTGATTCATCAATCACAAACTTCCAACTCTCTGGTAACCAGGCTAGTTCAATGCCTTGATGCTCAGCAAAGCGTTCCCGAAGATTAGCTGGGATGCGACGATCCAGTTCTACTTTGATTTCAACATGGTTAAAGCGCTCTTGATAGGCTCTTACTTGTCCGTAAATGGGCGAGGTTTCGTGGCGACGTTTTTGCAGCTGACTATCGATGATAATCGGTTGGGCGTTATTACGATTGAAGGCCGGTTGTTGCCAAGCAAAATGAGCCAGTACGTCATAGCCGCGATCTGTGGTCATGCGACTTCGAACTTCCGCTAGTTCGAGATTTTCAGCAGCGACTAGCTTCGCCCAGGGCGTAGTTTCACCGAGTCGTTGTGCCTGCTCTGATAAAACCAGGCCTGATGGTGACGGCCAATATTCTTCGGTCCAGCCCCGTTGCGCTAAACTCTGAAAGATAATAATTTCAACATGTACCTGTGGTGAAGCTGTTGTTTGACTATGCCCCGTCTTGGGTGTTACGAGTAGAATCGCAGCCAATAGTATTATCACTAAATAGCTAAGTGGCTTAAGGATATATTCGGCCTGAGTAGTCGTTTGGATGGTACGCGGGTTGTTCATGAATTAAGCCTATTATTAATGAGGTTGTAAATGACTGAGGGTAAATGCCAGCTGTTTTACTCGGTCATTAACATCCTCCATCTTATCAAAAATCTTTAATTCTGCCAGACCTTTCAATTGATAGCGCTGTGGGTGGGTTTGAATAAGCTGAATAAGTCGGTCGGCGGCAATGGTCGGTTGCGCATTAAATTGGATGCGTATCATTTGTGCACTGGCGTCAATTTTAATGATGCCCATCGGTTGCGCGAGTAATTTAATTTTGGTGGCACTAAATAGGTTTTTAACTTTATCGGGCAATAGGCCAAAACGGTCTATCATCTCGACTTCAAGCTCGTGTAACTCGGCATCGGTTTCAGCGCTGGCAATGCGTTTATAGAAGACCAACCGTGTATGAATATCAGCTAGGTAATCCTCAGGAATCAATGCCGCACTACCCAATTCGACTTCGCAATGAGCATCGAGCTCTAGGCTTAACGCCGGTTGCTTGCCTGATTTGAGCGCTTTAACAGTTCGCTCTAACAATTCATTATACAAGCCAAACCCCACTTCTTGAATCTGCCCTGATTGACCTTCACCAAGTAGTTCACCCGCACCACGAATTTCTAAATCGTGACTGGCGAGCATAAAGCCGGCGCCAAGAGTGTCATGCTTGGCAATGGCATCCAGGCGTTTGCGCGCATCATCGGTCAGACTGTTAGGTTCGCCGGTAAGCATATAGGCATAGGCTTTATGATGTGACCGGCCCACCCGACCACGTAACTGGTGCAGTTGCGCCAAACCAAATTTATCTGCACGATAAATCAAGATCGTATTGGCGTTGGGGACATCAATCCCGGTTTCAATAATGGTCGTACACACCAGGATTTGGCTGCGGCGATGATAAAAATCCTGCATAACTTGTTCGAGTTGGCGCTCATTCATTTGGCCATGAGCGACCGCGACTTTGGCTTCAGGAATCAGTGTCGCGAGATCGTCGGCCATCCGGTCAATCTTATCGACCTCATTAAATAAAAAGTAGATTTGGCCGCCGCGGCGTAGTTCACGCAAACAGGCTTCACGGACTGTTTGGGGTTGCCAGGCCTGGACAAAGGTTTGCACAGACAAACGTTTAGCCGGTGGGGTGGCAATAATCGATAGGTCGCGTAACGCATTCATTGCCATACTGAGGGTGCGTGGAATAGGGGTGGCGGTCATGGTTAGGATATCTACCTGGGTGCGCCATTTTTTTAGTTGTTCTTTTTGCCGCACACCAAAGCGGTGTTCTTCATCAATAATTAATAGGCCAAGCCGGTTAAATTTGACATCCTTTTGAATCAGTTTATGGGTGCCTATAATGATGTCGATGCCACCCTCGGCTAGCTTTTCTAGGGTGAGTGTTTGTTCTTTGGCGGTCTGAAAACGGGATAACACGGCAATATTAACCGGCCATTCGGCAAAGCGATCACGAAAGCTTTCAAAGTGTTGTTGAGCCAGCAGGGTGGTCGGCACCAAAATCGCGACTTGTTTGCCGGCGTAAGCGGCCACAAAGGCGGCACGCATGGCCACTTCGGTTTTACCAAAGCCGACATCACCGCAAACTAAACGATCCATGGGTTTCGGGGCCTGCATATCAGCTAAAACTTGGGCAATGGTTTCGAGTTGATCGTCAGTTTCTTCAAATGGAAAGGCGGCACAGAATTGTTGATAAGCTTGTTCACTGAGCTCAAATGCCATGCCTTGTTGCGCGGCGCGTTTGGCATAAATTTCTAATAGTTCGGCAGCCACATCACGGGCTTTTTCAGCTGCTTTACGTTTTGCTTTATCCCATTTGTCGGTACCTAGTTTATGTAAAGGTGCATGCTCGGCAGACGTACCGGTATAGCGACTGACTAGGTGGAGCGAGGTAACCGGTACGTAAAGCTTGTCTTGGTTAGCATATTCGAGCACCATAAACTCACGATTTTCGCCTTGAATCTCAAGGGTTTGTAAGCCTTGATAACGCCCTACACCATGATCATAGTGCACAATCGGGCTGTTGATTTCGAGTTCAATTAAATTGGCGATGGCCTGATCAAAATCCTGATGGCCTTTTTTGCGCCGACGTTTTTGTTCAACGCGCTGACCTAATAATGCGGATTCCGCAATCAAACAAACAGGCCTGCTATGACTGCTGTTAATAACGGGCGCAACCGCCAGATTTAAACCATGAGAAGGCTGCAAATCGACCAGGCTTAGATGACCTGGTAGTGCCTGATCAATAATTTCAACGTCGAGCGCATGTTGGCGTAATAGATTAAATAGGGCTTCACGACGCCCTAAGGATTCGGCACAAATAATTACCGGTTTGGCGAGGGTACTTAACCAGTCCTGCAGCGGCGCAAGCGGTTGTTTAACTTGATGATTAATTTGTAAATTAGGCAGCGGTAAGTTATCAAACTGCACATTTAATTGTGTCACCGGACGTGATTGTTCATTGGTATGTAGACGAATGCGGTGATAGTGCTTAAGCGCCGCAAAGCAGGCTTGGTTTTCCATTAGCAAACTCTGCGGCGGTAACAGCGGACGTTGGTTGTCGTGGCGACCGATTTCATAGCGCTCAAGATAGTCGTGCCAGTTGTGTTCTAAAGCGGCTTCTAGCTCCGCATGTTCAATAAACAGGCTGTTGTTGGGTAAATAATCGAACAGGGTAGCCGTTTGTTCAAAAAACATCGGTAAATAATATTCAAGCCCGCCGGGATTTTGATGGTCACTGACGGTTTTATAGAGTTGTGACGTACGCACATCGCCGCCAAAAATCTCGCGTGCTTGTAAACGGAATTGGCGAATACCCTCTTCAGAGAAGTCGTATTCCTTAGCGGGGAGCAGATTAATCTGCTCAATCTGGCTTTGGCTAATTTGGGTGTCTGGGTCAAATAAACGAATCGTTTCAAGTTCGTTATCAAATAAATCTAGGCGAATCGGGGCTTGGCTGCCAATAGGGAAAAGATCAATGAGCGCGCCGCGAACTGCGAGTTCGCCAGGCTCCATTACTTGGTTGACCCGTTGGTAGCCAGCTTGCTCAAGGTGACTTAAAAACGCGCCAATATCAAGTGTGTCACCCACAGCAAGTTGTAGACTTTGGCGTTGCACATAGTCTGTTGGCGCTAGCCGTTGAACCAAGCTATTAATCGGAATAACTAGGCAGCCTTGCTGGAGTTGCGGGAGCTGGTAAAGACTACTTAACCGGTTTGCAATTATATCTTGATGGGGCGAGAAACGATCATAGGGCAGGGTTTCCCACTCGGGTAAATGAATAATGGCCTGATCGGGTGAACAAAAAATAGTCAGCTGTTCCGTGAGGGTTTGAGCTTGCGCACTATCTTGGCACAGGCAGACAATTAATCCATGATGTTGTGCCAACAATTGACTGATGCACCAGGCCTGCTCGGTTAGATTTAAATAGCCCCAGTCAGAGCGGTGGCCGGTGAGTTTAGGTAGGCTAAATGGAAACAATGAGTGTTTAGACACGTTGGCTGACATAACGATTAAAATTGATCAAGTTAAATGGGAACTTATTCTAACCTGAATCAAGGTTTTCTTTGTAGGCTTTTGCCGCGCTTTTAATCGGCCTGAATGGGTGCGTTTTGTTGAATGACTGCGTATAATTGGCGCACTATGACCTTTATTGACGGCATTTTTTATCTTGATTTACTGGGCACGCTGGTGTTTGCCATCACCGGCTTGTTGGCGGCTGTCCGCAAACAATTAGACTTATTTGGCGCGCTGGTATTGGCAACGGTTACCGCTGTGGGTGGGGGTACGATTCGTGATTTGATTTTAGATACCCCGGTGTTTTGGACTCAGCAGGTGGTCTATTTGTATGTCATTTTATTTGCCAGTGTGTTCACCTACATCTATATTCGCTTTTTTACCTTCCCTAACAAATTGTTATTGTGGTTAGATGCGTTAGGATTAGCGGTTTTTACCGTAATTGGTGCGCAAAAAGCCCTCGATTTTGGTTTAGCGATGCCGGTAGTCGTTTTAATGGGGGTTATGACTGGGGTGTTGGGCGGTATTATCCGTGATGTGTTAGCCGGTGAAGTGCCGCTGATCTTCCGTAAAGAAATTTATGCCACCGCTTCAGTACTGGGTGCGATTGTCTATGTTATTGCGCTAGAGTGGTTTGCGGTGATGGAATGGGCCGCAATATTAACCATCGTACTAGTCTTTACGTTAAGAGTTTGGGCGATTCACGCCAAAGCGAGTTTGCCGACCTTTGGGAATCCCAATCAGTCAGGTCAATAAGGAACCTTTCGTTATGTTTAAATTGCCAGTCGAATTATTATTGGGCACCCGATACATTCGTGCCAAGCGGCGTAATGGTTTTATTTCATTTATTTCTATGTCATCGATGATTGGCATTGCCTTGGGGGTGATGGCCTTGATTACGGTGATGTCGATTATGAATGGTTTTCAGCATGAGCTTCGTGAGCGGATTTTAGGCATGACGGCTCACATGACGGTGAGTGATCGTCCGAGTTATTTAGGCGATTGGCAGGCGACTCGAGAGTTGGCTTTGGCGCACCCACAGGTGATGGGCGCGGCGCCGAATATCCAAGAGCAGGCAATGTTGAGTCACCGCGATCGCGTACAGGGTGTGATGGTTCGCGGGGTGTTACCTGAAATGGAAACCTATGTTGCCAATATCGAACAAATCTTAACCTTAGGCAGCTGGGATCGGCTTATAGCGGGTGAGTTTGGGGTTATTATTGGCCGCGACCTTGCTATTAATTTGGGTGTGGCGGTCGGTGATCAGATTACCCTGTTGGCGCCACAGGGGGCGGTGACGCCCGTTGGGGTGGTGCCGCGGGTTAAGCGCGTGACAGTCACTGGCGTGTTTAATGCCGGCATGTATGAATATGACTCGGGTGTCGTGTATATGCACTTAGATGATGCGTCGGTGTTGTTTCGTTATCGGGATGGCGCGGTATCCGGTTTGCAGTTGAAAGTAGCGGATATGTTTCGAGTATTTCAAGTGAGACGTGATTTTGCGAGTATGAGTGGCGAGAACTTCTTTATTCGCGATTGGACGCAACAACATGCCAACTTTTTTAAAGCCATTCAACTTGAAAAACGCATGATGTTTATCGTTTTGGCGCTGATCATTATGGTGGCGGCCTTTAATATTGTGTCAACCATGGTGATGGTAGTGACCGATAAGCAAAAAGATATTGCGGTATTGCGCACCTTGGGCGCGACGCCAGCCAGTATTCAAGCCATTTTTATTATTCAAGGTTTGATCATTGGTATTATTGGAGCTACTCTGGGGCTTATTTTAGGGGTGCTTTTGTCGTTAAATATAGATGTCATTGTGCCGTTTATTGAAAATCTTTTTGGTTTCGAATTTTTTCCAGCCGATGTCTATTACATCAGCCAAGTACCCTCCAAACTCCTTTGGAGCGATGTCTGGTCGGTTTCCCTATTAGCATTTGGCTTGACCCTAATTGCCACGCTTTATCCAGCCTGGCGTGCATCACGCATCCAACCTGCGGAGGCGCTTCGTTATGAGTAATCCTTTACAGCCGGTATTACAAGCGCAAGGTGTGGGTAAGATATTTCAAGAAGGTGTTTTACAAACGCCCGTTTTGCATGACATTAATTTTTCGCTGAATCCAGGTGAGCGCCTAGCCATTGTCGGTGCATCAGGATCGGGTAAAAGTACGCTGTTACATTTGTTAGCAGGCCTGGCACTGCCGAGTGTGGGTGAAGTGTTTTTGCAGGGGCAAGCTTTTTCAAGTTTATCGGAAGCGCAGCGCAGTAAACTGCGTAATCAGCATCTTGGTTTTGTCTATCAATTTCATTACTTATTGGCTGAGCTGACGGCATTAGAAAATGTCATGCTGCCGCTGCGTATCGCACGGGTACCGGCGAAGTTGGCACAGCAAAAAGCCCAGGACTTATTGGCCGCAGTCGGCTTGGCTGGTCGTGTGGCGCACAAACCGAGTGAGTTGTCGGGCGGTGAGCGCCAACGCGTTGCAATTGCACGGGCATTGATCACTGAGCCAGCTTGCATTCTCGCCGATGAGCCAACGGGCAATTTAGACTCTAAAGCAGCAGAGCAAGTATTAAGTTTAATGTTGAATTTAAATGAGCAGTTTAATACCGCCTTATTGGTGGTGACTCATGATTTGCAATTGGCTGAGAGCCTAGGTAGCAAAATTGAATTGGTCGATGGACAAATCCAGCGAGGCATTGATGCTCACGCTTGAAAAGGTTCAGCTATTCGCCGGTACCAAATGTCTATTAGATAACGCCTCAATGACCTTGCACCCTGGCCAAAAAATGGGTGTTGTTGGGCGTAATGGTGTGGGTAAATCGAGCTTATTTAAAACCCTATTAGGTAACAGTCATTTTGATGCAGGACAGATGCGTTTACCGAGCGAATGGCGCTTGGGGTATGTTGACCAACAGGACGACCTACCTGAGGTAGCCGCGTTAGATTTTGTGATGACCGGTGATACCGAGTATGCGCGTTTAAGCACAGAGCAGCAGGCCTGCGAAGCACAACTCAATCAACCCAATCTTAGCGATAGGCTGCGCCATGACGCCCAGCAGCGGTTAGTTAGCCTGCATGATGATTTAGATCGGATTCAGGCCTATCTAGTGCCGGCTAAAGCGAAACAACTCTTAATGGGCTTAGGGTTTGATGAAGCTGACTTTGTTAAACCAGCACCGCATTTTTCAGGGGGTTGGCGAGTAAGACTAAAATTAGCGCGGGCCTTGATGCAGCCGGCGGACTTGTTGCTGTTAGATGAACCGACCAACCACTTGGATGTTGAAGCCGTCGCTTGGTTAGAGCAGTGGCTAGCGAGTTATCCTGGGGCCTTGTTGGTGATTTCGCATGACCGGCATTTTTTAGACCAGGTGGTTGATCATATCCTGGTGATTGACCAACAAAATCTGACCAGCTATAAGGGTAACTTTGCTGCCTACGAGCGTCAGCGGGCCGCGGCGATTATGCAACAACAAGCCTTAGCCGATAAGCAAAAGCAAAAAATGCAGCAGTTGAAAAGTTTTATTGCGCGTTTTAAAGCCAAAGCCAGTAAAGCGAAGCAAGCGCAAAGTCGTGTTAAGGCGCTGGCCAGGATGGATGAAGTCGCACCTTTGCAGGCACTTAATCCGTTTCAATTCAACTTCGCCAGTCCTGAATACTGCCCAGACCCAATGGTGCAGTTTGAAAAAATTAACTTTGCTTATCCCGAATCACCGTCTCAATTTAGGGATGTAACACAAACCCTCCGTGCGGGTGATCGAATTGGTTTGGTTGGGATTAATGGCAGTGGTAAATCCACCTTTATTAAACTCCTAGTCGGTGAACTCATCCCAGAGTCGGGGCATATCCTGCGAGCGAAAGGGCTTAAAATTGGCTATTTTGCCCAGCATCAAATTGAAACCCTAGAGCCGTCTCATACCCCTATTCAAGCGATGCTGCGGCGTTTTCCGGATTTAACTGAACAGCAGGCGCGTGATTTTATCGGCGGTTTTGGGTTTGGTCAGGAGATGGCTGGACAAACTATCGAGTGTTTTTCGGGCGGGGAAAAGGCCAGGTTGTGTTTAGCGTTTATTGTCTATGAACAGCCGCACTTAATTATTTTGGATGAGCCAACTAACCATTTGGATATGGATAGTCGCGATGCCTTAGAGCACGCATTACAAGATTTTAACGGTGCCTTGATTATGGTGTCGCATGATCAATTACTCTTAGCTGGCCTGGTAGATCAATATTGGTGGGTACATGAACAACAAGTGACCCTTTTTTATGGTGATTTGGATGCGTATTTACAACAGCGTTTAGCGCTGTTAAAACAGCAGAGACAAGAGCAAAAACAACAAAAACAAGATAAGCTCGGTGCACAAAACGATGCTTCACCGGTGATGCAAAAGAATAAAAAAGAACAACGTCAAGAGGCGGCGGCGTTACGTCAACAGCAGCAAGCACTAACGCGCCCTTTAACCAAAAAGATTCAACAGCTTGAACAGCAAATGAACGATTTATCAAGTCAATTGGCAGAATTAAATCAACGCTTAGCAGATCCGACTCTTTATGAAGATAGTCAAAGCTCAGCACTTATTGCAGACCTATTACAACAACAGGGTAGCGTGCAGCGTGAGTTAGATGAAGTTGAAATGCAATGGTTAGCTTGTCAGGAAGAACTGGAAGCCTTGTTAGAGAGTATCGCTGCGAAATGACAAAAGCGCCTAGGGCGCTTTATGTCAAGATTGCTTTATGTCAAGATGTAGTGCTTAAACTTCACGTTTGGTGAAAGGTGAACCATGCTTTAAACCTAGTTTTCTCAATACAAGTACCATTGGGCAGAAGCCAGTTAAACTTGAGAAAATTAAGTTTGCGCCAACAAATGCGGTTAAAAAGAACCAGTAAGGGTGAAACATTAAGCCTAAAAACAAGCTAACTAACACCATGGTGCCTGCTACCATCAATACGATACGTTCAATGTTCATTTAATTCTCCTCGATAATGTTATTAAATGCTGACCTGGTTATGTTAACGGATTTAGCGTGTAAAAGCGATGACTAATTATTAGAAAAAACTAATATGTTTTTTCAAGATACGCTGGTCTCAAATGTGGATGTCAATTAACTGAAAATCCCGACTCAGTTTTAACGGATCGGGCGCAGTGGCAAGCGTATAAACGCGAGCAAGATCAAATCCTTGTAATTTGAGTGCATGATTAAGACTATCAACTTGAGCGAAAAATTGGTCACGCCAGGCTGCGTCATCACTATAGACACCTAGCGTCAGTTTTGCGGGCGCAAACCAATCTAACTGTAAATAATGTAAAGTTTCTGCTGCGCTGTTAGCAGTGGCACTGAGTTCTAGAATGACTTGCCAATGTTGAGTGTCTTCGTCATGGCTTAGGTTTTTAAAAAACAATCTAGCAAGATAGTCCCGCTGATCTATCGCCAAAAGATGTTGGCTTATCCAATGATAGTCTTCCGCCAACCATTGAATTTGCTGGACTTTGACTTGATTCATCGCCCCTTCAACACCATTTAAAAGTTGGCTTATAACCGATTGTTTTGATGCAGCCGCTGTTGCTTGCCATTGTTGCAATCCTTGGCTTAAGCGCATTAAAGCCGCTTTAAGGTTTAAACTCGCATTGCCTTGTCCACTCACTAACTGCGCTTCTAAATTGGCGCTACCTTGTTGAACAGCTTGAGCAAGTTGTGAGCTGGATAAGTTTTGTGTTGGTAGTCGCAACTGGGATAAAAGCTGCTGCAGTGGTTGGCTAACTAGGGGTGGCAACTGCGGTTGCATTTGGACTAATTGGGTGATGGCCTGTGTTAGGTTGACTTGATGGGGTAAGGCTTGGCGTAAGGTTTCAAGTTGAATAGGCGGTGTTTGCGGTTGAATCTTTAATAAAATTTGCCCGGTATTGCTTGCTTGGGCTTGCACTAATAGACTCTGTCCAGGCCGAAGGTTAAGGTCGGTTTGCGCCGTCAGGGTCTGGCCATTTAGGGACAAAGTTACATTTTTTAATCCAGGCTGACTAAGTGGCTGAAGTTGTAAAACGTCCACTTTCATCAATTGGCCTAAATGAAGATTTAGTTTAGCTGATGCCGCGATAGGCAGACTAAGCTGCATCCCCGTGGTAATAGGGGGAGAGGATGAAATTTTAAACATATTAGGTAACCATATTTTGTTCTTTATTAGATTAAATGGTTTAAACTATCACTAGAATAAATCATAAACTTCTCAGCGGCTATGTTGAAGAAGCATTAACCTGCGTTTTGAGGATAGGTTGTCATGAGTGCAACAGAATTTGCTTTTACTGTACAAGATTTTAAGCGCGTTCGTACTATGGTGTATGAATTTGCTGGCATTGATTTAAGTGATTCTAAACGAAATTTGGTTTACAACCGCTTAGCTAAACGGATACGTTTCTTGGGTTTAGACAGTTTCAAAGGCTATTTAGACTTTGTGGAGGCCCAAGGGGAAGAAGAGTTTGTTACTTTGATTAATGCGATCACGACTAACTTAACTTTCTTTTTTCGAGAAAACCATCATTTTGAATATTTAGCCCAGTCAGTTATTCCTTTCCTGTTAAAAAAAAATGCCACAAGTAAAAAGATTCGTATTTGGTCGGCCGGTTGTTCAACAGGTGAAGAACCTTACTCCATAGCGGTGGTATTAAAAGAAACAGTTCCTAGTGGTTGGGATGCAAAAGTTATCGCTACTGACTTAGATACCAATGTATTGGATACTGGTCGCCAAGGCGTTTACGCTATAGACCGCCTTAAAGGTGTTGAGCAAGCGAGAATTAAACGCTGGTTTATGAAAGGAACAGGCGCTAATGAAGGCTTTGTTCGAGTCAAACCTGAGTTGCAAGAGATGATTACATTTGGTCAGGTTAATCTAATGCAAGATTGGCCAATTAAGGGGCCAGTTGATGTGATTTTCTGTCGTAACGTGGTCATTTATTTTGATAAACCGACGCAATCACGATTATTTAATCGTTATGCTGACGTATTGGCTAATGAGGGGCACCTATTCATAGGTCATTCCGAATCATTAAATAAGATAACTGATCGATTTGAATTACTCGGTCAAACAATTTATCGCAAAATAAAATAGTTGGGGATGCTATGGAAAAAGTGCGCGTCTTAATTGTCGATGATTCGATACTTGTACAACAAATTTTGACTCAAATGCTCGATGCTGACCCGTTGATTGAGGTGGTTGGCGTAGCTGGCGACCCCTATGAAGCAAGAGAGTTGATAAAAAAATTGCATCCTGACGTACTCACGCTTGATGTAGAAATGCCAAAAATGAATGGCATTAGTTTTTTAAAGAATTTGATGCGTTTACACCCGATGCCGGTGGTGATGATTTCAACCCTGACAGAGCGTGGTGCAGATATTACCCTTCAGGCACTTGAGCTGGGTGCAATTGATTTTGTGACTAAGCCGAAAGTTGATTTATCTAATACGCTAGATAAATATGAATTTGAAATTTGTCGTAAGGTAAAACAAGCTGCACGCGTTAAACGCGAGTCGCTTGCTGAGCAATATCAACGATTTGCTCATAATCAGACTCAAAAGCCTGCAGTAGAGTCTTTCCCTACGACAAAAGTAATGCCAAAGCTGAGTGCGGATGCGGTTATTAAAAAAATTGCGGTACCGAGCAAGTTTCCCAAGACTCAGCAAAAAGTGATTGCGATTGGCGCATCAACGGGTGGCACAGAGGCAATTAAAGAAATTTTAATGCGTTTGCCCGAAAACACGCCGCCTATCGTTATTTCACAACATATTCCGGCTGCATTTAGTGAACCCTTCGCCAAGCGGATGGATACGATTACGCCGATGAAAGTTATTCATGCGCAAGCACGTCAAAAATTAGAAACTGGGCATGTTTACATCGCGCCTGGCAATCGTCATTTGATTGTGGAGCGTGAAGGCACACAATATTTTGCGACATTAAATGATGGGCCAGAGGTCAATCGACATAAACCCTCGGTCGATGTGATGTTTAGATCCGTAGCTCAAGCTTGTGGTCCGAATGCCGTTGGTATATTGTTAACTGGCATGGGGGCAGATGGTGCCCAAGGATTATTGGAGATGCAACAAGTTGGCGCGCATACTATTGCACAAGATAAATTATCGTCAGTAGTTTGGGGTATGCCTGGAGAAGCCGTAAACCTAGGTGCAGCGGATCAGATTATTGCATTAGATAAAATACCGAGAACGTTACTTGAGGTTTTAACACTGCTTAATTGAGTTTGAGTAGCGAATTTTACAAAGAGGATAAGATGGCAGAATTTATAAAAAACTTTTGGCTTGGTTGGTTACTAAGTGTATTAACGGCAATATCAATTTTTTGGCCGATACCCTGGTTAACTTTTGGGTTGATTGTAGTAACCACCTTAGTTTGGACAGCTTTGGCATGGTCAAACCTTAACCAAAAAACCGAACAGGAGGTTAACTACCCGACCTTTCCAATTGCTGATTCTGCTAATGAAGTTTCGAATCACTCGCTTGATAGTTATGCAGACGATGCGCATTTGGCTGAGCACATCCATAATGCTCATCAACCCATGGTATCAGTGGTACAAGATATGGATGTGGCCATCAATGAAGAGGTTGCATTGGTTACGACAGAATTGACCCAAGCAAAAGAACTTGTTGCTGAATCCATAGTCACTCTAAACAACAGTTTCACGGGTTTGCACGAACAAACTAAACAACAGTACGAAGTGGTATCTTCTTTGATTGCGAACTTGGGTGGCGGTGCTGACGGCATGACCATTCAAAAGTTCTCTCAAGAAACCAAAGAGGTATTGCAGCAGCTTATTGATATGATCATGAATGCGAGTCAACGAAGTAGTGTTACCGTGACTAAAATCGATGACATGGTCTCACAAATTGAAGGTATTTTTAATTTACTTGAAGATGTAAAAGGTATTGCCGATCAAACTAACTTATTGGCATTGAATGCGGCTATTGAGGCTGCTCGTGCCGGTGAAGCGGGGCGTGGTTTTGCGGTTGTTGCTGACGAAGTTCGCAAACTTTCACTTCATTCCAATCAGCTTAATGAACAAATTCGTTTGAAAGCTCAAAAAGCCCGCCAGACCGTTGATCAGGTTCATGGTATTGTCAGTGACATGGCTAATAAGGATGTTGAGCAGGTTAATACCTCTAAGTCGCGCGTCGATAATATGCTAGTTGATCTTGAAACAATGAACGATACGATTTCAAGTCGATTAGGTAGCATGTCTCATTTGATTAAAGGCATTGAGTCGAGTGTATCAGATGCGGTACGTTCCCTGCAGTTTGAAGATATTGTTCGTCAGTTAATAGAGCAAGTGATTAGTAACCTAGATAACTTGAACGATTTCTCTTCAGAGGTAAATCAGTTTATGGTGGGGTATCAAGAAGATCCTGCTCAAACTTTTGAAGAGTATCATCAACGCATGACGGCGTTTATTCAAGCTATTCAGTTAAAGCGCGAAGAAATTGAGCATAAGCGGATAAAACGTGTCAATAATAGCTCAATGGAAGAAGGTGATATCGAATTATTCTAGCGGGTTTTTCAACTCGCTATGACTCTACTGAGTTGCAAAAAGGGCTGTCGCATACAGCCCTTTTTGTTATCTGTTCTAACATCTAATTGATGTTGAGTAATTTATCCAATCGTTAAGCGTTTTACGCGGACTTTTTTGCCTTTTAATTTATTGTTGTTTAAGTGTGCCAAGGTCTGTTTAGCTAAATGACGGCTGACAGCCACATAGCTGCGCACATCGGTGACTTTAATTTTGCCAATCTGTTCAGCCTGCAGTTCGGGATTAGCGGTCAGTGCACCGACGATATCACCAGGACGCAGTTTGTCTTTCTTGCCAGCATCCAGCTGCAAGGTCGTCATCGTTGCTTGCAAGGGTGGTTGTTGCAAAAGGCTGTCATGGGGCAGGGAAGATGTCACAATGGTCTGCCCTAAATAGTCACCGAGCATCGCTACTTTATAGCTTTCTTTATCGCTAATCAGGCTCGCCGCCCAACCCGTCTGTCCGGCGCGACCTGTACGCCCAATGCGATGAATATGCACTTCAGGGTCTTGGGCAAGATGATAGTTAATCACGCCGTCAAGATCGCTAATATCTAAGCCGCGGGCGGCCACATCGGTCGCGACCAATACCGCAATACTATGGTTGGCAAACTGAATTAAGGTTTGATCCCGGTCGCGCTGTTCCAAATCACCATGCAATGCGGCGGCACTAAAGCCAGCATCGAGTAGTTGGTCTGCAACCGTCTGCGCGTCTTTTTTAGTATTACAAAAAATGACACAGGCATCAGGGCGATGCTGCAATAACAATAGACGTGTTGCCTTAAATCGTTGTTCTGGAGTGTCAACTTTATAAAAAGCTTGGTTGATACTGCTAGGTTCATGTTGTATGGCCACTTTAATTGTTATCGGGTTGTGCATCACATGACTGGCCATCTGTGCAATGGCATCAGGAAAGGTCGCACTAAATAACAGCGTTTGACGTGGTGTAGGCAGGGTGGCTAGGATAGCTTCAATAGCCGGTTGAAAACCCATTTCAAGCATGCGATCGGCTTCATCCAATACCAGTGTTTTTAGGCCTGATAATGACAGAGTCTGTTGCCGCAGGTGTTCTTCAATTCGCCCAGGCGTCCCTACAATAATGTGGGCACCTTGTTGGAGCGAGCTTTGTTGCGCAGCCAGATTGCTGCCGCCACAAAGTGTCAGGACTTTAACATTAGGCATTTGACGTGCAAGACGACGGATTTCTTCTGCGACCTGATCGGCCAGTTCGCGCGTTGGACAAAGTACCAGGCCTTGAATAGTAAAATCTTTGCTATCGAGTTGCTGTAGCAAACCTAAACCAAACGCT
Source organism: Thiomicrospira aerophila AL3 (assembly GCF_000227665.2). Lineage (NCBI taxonomy): Bacteria > Pseudomonadati > Pseudomonadota > Gammaproteobacteria > Thiotrichales > Piscirickettsiaceae > Thiomicrospira > Thiomicrospira aerophila. Next base: position 747,737 of record NZ_CP007030.1, read on the forward strand.
GCGGTTTTACCCGACCCGGTTTTGCTTTGGGCAATTAAATCTTCGCCGGCTAGAATAATCGGTAGGCTTTGCGTTTGAATGCTGGTGGGTTGGTGGTAGCCCAAGCTGGTTAGATTGTTAAGCAAGCTTGGGTTAAGTGAAAGGCTGTCAAATGTTGTAACGGGAGCGGGTGTGGTCAAAGGATATCCTAAAATGACAAGAGCCAGCTATCTTAGACCATCCCGCCGAATTGATGATTCCACAGGCTGCCAAAAATAAGGCTAATAAAAACTCCAAATCCTAGCACGAAGTACCACATTTTGCGCCATTTTTTATCTGCTATCGCTTCAGTTGAGTCTTCTTCCCAATCATCGGGACGATCTTTAAAAAATAAATACATGATCCCCATCGCGCCTATAAAGCCGGCTAGATTGGCAAAATAGACAATACCCGTAAAATATGACGACATGGCAAGGGATAACAGTACCATATAGGTGAGCAAGATTTTCATCATTGGGGTTAAGGTCATAACTGGCTTTCCTTTTAATTAAGCTTGCCCTATTGTAGTGAAATTTTAAGGAGGTAAAAAGGTGTCTAGCTATAAGTTAATCGTTTTTGTACCCCAGGCATCGATTGACCAGGTCAAATCAGCGCTATTTGCAGCTGGAGCGGGGCGTTTAGGAAACTATGATGCGTGCAGTTGGCAAGTGTTGGGTGAGGGGCAGTTCCGACCTTTAGCAGGAAGCCAGCCAGCAATAGGTCAGCAGGGGCAGGTTGAGCGGGTGGCGGAATATCGACTTGAAACCCTAGTGGCTGAAGCAGACTTAACGGCGGTAGTTGCCGCATTAAAACTGGCTCATCCTTATGAAGAGCCAGCTTATGAAGTGGTGCAGTTGGTCAATGTTTAGTGGTGACGGTGCATTCCATGACCGCCTTGGTGACCTTGTCCCATGCCCATGCCCATAATTTTACGCACTGGCGCTTGCAGTGTTTTCTCACTGCCATCCGCCATCACCAGAGTGATGTCAACCAGGTCGCCTTCGGTGAGTGCACGAGTTGGGCCAATCAGCATCACGTGAAGGCCACCGGGTTTTAATTCGGCTTGCCCCATGGGGTCAATGGCGATTTCGGGGATTTCACGCATGCGCATAACGCCCCCATCGTTAATATGCGTGTGTAGCTCCACGGTATTTGCGGCATCTGATTGCGCACGAACCACCGCAATCGCCTCATCACCAGTATTGATTAAGGTCATAAACGCACCTGTGGCGGGCGCCATCGGAGGCATTTCACGGACATAAGGGTCATCAATTTCTAATTGAGCGGCTTGATTAGCCATGACTGAAAAGCTACTGGCGAGCAGCAGGCCTGCTAAAGCAAAGGTCGCGTGTCGAAGATAAATTGTCATAGTTAAATCCTTTCTAAGTATTGCAACAGGGTTTGATAATAAAACTCAGTGCCAGCGGCATGGGGCAGTTGCGTTTGCAATTGTCCGTTACGGTCGATGACATAAGTAAACGCGGAATGATCAACCGCATAGTTTTCACTGCCATCATCGATTTTTAAATAGACCGCACCATAGCGTTGGGCAACCTCGGCAATGGTGCTGGCATCAGCGGTTAAGCCCAGCATGTCGGCAGCGAAATAATCTACATATTGACGTAAACGTGTAGGGGTGTCACGTTCTGGATCAACCGAGATAAATAAAATTTGCACCTGTTGCTGTTGCTCAGGCGTTAATTGTCGATAAGCCAGCGAGAGCTCCCCCAAATTAGTAGGGCAAATATCCGGGCAAAAGGTGTAACCAAAATAAGCCAGTACCACTTGACCGTTAAAATCACTTAAGGACACACTACCCTCATCAGACTGCAGGGTGAAATCGCCACCCGGTGGCGCGGTCATGCTGACTGACTGCGCACTAGGGTGAGTTGATTTCGGTTCTAATGTATAGAGGAGCGCATAGCTGCCAGCTAAAAAGACCCCGAACGCGAGCATGAGTAATAAAAAGGCTTTGTTTAAGTTTCGTTGCTGCATGGTGAACTCCTATTATTTTGTGCCTTTATTTTACCTAATTTCGATAGCAGGCCTGGTTAAAAGCGTGCGTTGAGTTTCGCCCAAACGCTGCGACCAGGTTCATTAATTTTATCCAGCGTTGCGCCCGTTGTAGGGTCGTTACGGTTGATGTGGTTAAAATAGGCCTTATCAAAAAGATTGTCTACGCCAGCTTGTAGGCTAAATGTTGCATTGATTTGATAGCCAGCATAGAAATCAAGTGTGCTCCAAGCAGGCGTTTCTCGTTCGTTGAAATCCGTGTTAACTTGGCTTTGCTGGGTGGCAAAATTGGCACGAAGCCCGGCATAACCTTGGTTGAGCAGATATTCGGCAAATAGCTGGCCATTTAGCGGTGCCATATGGCTTAGGTTACGGCCATCGGTTAAATTACGCCCTTCGGTAAAGGCAAGGTGTCCTCCGACAAGCCAGCGGCTATTGACCAGATAGCTCAGATCAAATTCAGCACCATAAATTTCAGCGTCGATATTGACGTAGATATTGTTAATGCCAGTGGTATCAGTAACGCCATCTACCATAACAGGCCGAGCATTAGCAGAATCTTGGTTTTTAGCTTGGTCGCGCAAAATATAATCGCTGACGCGGTCGTAATAGACATTCACTGACCAATTTAACGCGCTACTGGTGTGACTTAAACCTAAATCCACTTGTGCATGACGCTCAGGATTCAAATCCGGATTCCCCGTCCAGTCGGCACGTGCCATAAAACGTTCAGTTTCATCGGCGGTGCGGGTGGTCAGACTCAAACCACCAAACCAAGCGAGCGTTGAGCTTAGGGTTTGTTCATAGCGAACCAGGCCATTCCAATTGGTTTCTTCTATTTTGGTGTTGCTGGAGTAGTTTTGATAGGCGGCATTATATAGGTTTACAGGTTCTCTAGTTGATCCAGCAACAGCCTCATTATTATCCGGTGCAGTGTTGGCATCGCGGGCATTGGCTTGAACGCGATCCACACGCACACCATAAATTAAGTTTTGTGTGCTGGATAATGCGGTATTCGCTTCAATAAATAGGCTGTTTTGCTCGGTGGAAGTGTTAGGCCACATCAGAAATTGAGATTGATTATCTACTCTATTAAATAACGTCGCTTGTTTTTCAATCGTTTGCAACAATACCCCATAATCAACAGAGGTCTGACCAAGATTCGAGGTTAAGCGGAGTTTGCCACCTTGGGTCGTCACTTCGCTGGGGACTTCCATTCGCATACCACTGTTCGGGCGTAAGCTAAAATTATTCATTACATGATCGACTTCAGAGCGATAGACTGAGATCTCAATGCTGTTTACCAGGCCTGCTAGTTCGTCCGCCTCATAACTTAACCGCGTCATGGTGCCATCAGACTTGGGTGAATCCATCCCCGCACCTTGAAACAATGCGTCGGCAGTATTGGCGATTTCATGGGATAGCTTAATGTGTTGATTAGCGGTGGGATTCCAACCTAAATCGATATGCCCTTGAGTGGTGCGATAACTGGAACGCACTTCGTCGCCATTACCATCGCGGTAGTTTTCGGCATCCTTATAACTGCCTTGTAACCGAATATACACTTGATCGTTACCGGCGGTGACCTCGGCACCATAGTTTTCGCGTACACCATTGCTGGCTGTACCGATAAACGCCTCACCCATAATAGATTGACCTGGCGCAAATTCCGGACGGTCACGATGCAAAATGACTGTACCACCCGTACCACCGACGCCATATTGCAATGATTTAATCCCTTTGATAATTTCGATGCGATCAAAGCTACTCAGTTCAGTGTAGGCCGTCGGTGGGTCCATGCGATTGGGGCAACCCCCTTCGATTTTGCCGCCATCGATTAATACATTCACCGCTGATTGTCCTTGGCCGCGAATAATCATATCAAGACCATGACCACCTAAGCGTTGACCATCGACACCTGAAAAGTTGCGCAATAGCGCACCTGATTCACTATTGCCCTGGCGGTTGAGCAGTTCGTTAAGCTCGGGTGTGCTATCTAGCTGACCAGACACGGCAATAGCCGGTAGGGTGGGCGTGTCAGTATTATTGGCCTGCGCAAAGACAGGCGTGGCTAATAAACTGCTAATGGTCAGGTGTAGTAAAGTTGGACGCATGATGTCATCTAGCCTCAATTTGATTGAAATTGCGCATTAGTTTAGACAGATTTTTACACCAGAGTATTGAGAGAGTATTGAGATGTTGGGCAGGTGTTTAGAAGCGATTGATTCTTGCAGTTGCGTTGGAGTTGTTATAATGGCGTTTTGTTCGGATAGAAATGTAATGGCGCTGCTAGAAGATGTACTCAAAAATGTGTTGACCGTGCCGGTTTATGATGTAGCGGAGGAAACGCCGTTGGAATTGGCGCCGTTGTTATCGCAAAAATTACTCAACCAGGTGTGGTTAAAGCGCGAAGATTTGCAGCCGGTGTTTTCGTTCAAGTTGCGCGGTGCCTATGCCAAAATGGTCAAACTTACGCCCGCACAACAGGCGGCTGGGGTCATTGCTGCGTCGGCGGGTAATCATGCGCAGGGCGTGGCCTTGTCAGCCAAAAAAATGGGTATTAAAGCCATTATCGTGATGCCGCAAACAACGCCTCCGATCAAAGTGAACGCCGTAAAACGCTTGGGGGCTGAAGTCGTTTTGCATGGTGAAGCCTTTGATGAGGCGGCGGTTTACGCTAAACAATTAATGCGCGAGCAGGGCTTAACCTTTATTCACCCTTATGATGATGAAGATGTCATTGCCGGACAGGGCACGATTGCACTAGAAATATTACGCCAACATCCCAAGCCTTTTGATGTGGTGTTTGTGTGTGTTGGTGGCGGCGGTTTGATTGCTGGTATTGCTGCGGTGCTAAAACAAATTTGGCCCAAAACGCGTATTGTTGGGGTGGAAGCTGAAGATGCCGCTTCGATGACCCAAGCCTTAGCCGCAAAAGAGCGGGTGGTATTACCGCAAGTTGGTTTATTTGCCGATGGCGCGGCGGTCGCCCAAGTCGGCGAAAAACCGTTTGAAATCGCCCTGGCCTGTGTGGATGAAATGATTACGGTGTCAACAGACGAAATTTGTGCGGCTATTAAGGATGTGTTTGAAGATACGCGGGCTATTTCTGAACCAGCGGGTGCGCTAGCCGTAGCGGGTTTGAAAAAATTTGTCCAACAACGCGGTGTGTCTAATTTGAGTTTGGGCGCAATTGTCAGTGGCGCGAATATGAACTTTGACCGCTTGCATCATATTGCGGAGCGTACCGAGCTAGGTGAAAAACGTGAAGCAATTTTTGCGGTCAAAATTAAAGAACAGCCGGGCAGTTTTAAACGTTTTTGTGAAGATTTAGGGCCGCAGCGGGTCATTACCGAATTCAATTATCGCTATGCCGATGACCAAGAAGCCTTGGTGTTTGTGGGCGTGCGTACCAGCGGCGGCTATGCCGAACAACAACAGCTTGTTGGGCATTTGCGCGAGCTGGGGTACGAGGTAGAGGATATGTCAGACAACGAATTGGCCAAGTTACATTTGCGTCATTTGGTTGGCGGACGCGTCCCCGGCCTAGCCGATGAAAAGGTCTATCGTTTTGAGTTCCCTGAACGTCCAGGCGCATTGCTTAATTTTTTAAGCCACATGAGTGTTGAGTGGAATATTAGTTTGTTTCATTATCGTAATCACAGCGATGCATTTGGCCGCGTGTTAGTGGGGGTGCAGGTGCCTGATCAGCATCATGCTGATTTTGAGGCCTATTTAGATTGTTTAAAGTACCCCTATGTGTCTGAGCAGGACAACCCGGGCTATAAACTGTTTTTAAGCTCTAAATAAATCCCTGAGCAAGATTAATCCACAAGTAGGTTTTAGCAGGCTGCGCAAGATTAAGCAGGCCTGCTTATAGTGGTTAATCGGCCTGTAAGGCTTGCAGCAATTGCTTGGGTGTTTGGCGCAACGGGTGTCGCTGCGTCAGCCAACCAATCAGTAGCAATAACAGTGCACTCATCACAATGGCGCTCAGCCAGATCCAAGGGTTAAATCCTACGCTCAGTTCTAGCCAAAAATGCGCAATCAGCATACTGGCTAGTTGGCCTAAACTAGCCGCAAATAGACCGCCTAAAATACCGATTAACACAAACTCGGTTAAACCAATCTTAACAATATCCGCCTGTTTAGCGCCAAGCGTTCGAAGTAATAGCCAGGTTCTCAGGCGTGCTAGCTGGGTCGATTGGGTGGCGGTAAACACGACCACTAGGCTGGCCACGAGCGTAAACATATAGAGTAAGGTGACGGCCATCGCTGCTTGACTCATAATGTCTCGAATTTGGCGAATCATAGCCCGCGCATCAACCCATAACACCCCTGAAAACTGTTCATTAATCGCTAAGCGCAATGCTAGCGTAGCCGTTTCATCCAGGTTAGATTGGAAATTGGTAATGTAGGTAATAGGCAAAGACTGTTCAGTGGGTTCTAAAATAAAAAAGAAGTTTAACCGAAAGCTCTGCCAATCGACTTCACGTAAGCTGCGCACTTGATACTGACGTGTTTCACCAATTAAGTCATAGGTCAGCACATCGCCTAATGCTAGGCCAAACAGCTCGGCAATCTCGGCCTCGATGGACACACCGGGTAGGTCGGTTTGCCATTGATTAATTGGTAGCTGCGCTGTGATACGGTTATAGTTGGGGGGCGCTGATAATACCGCGATATTCGCTTCGCGCTCCAATAGGCGTTTAGCGCGCGGTTCGTCAAATTGGCTGGCACGCATCGGTTGGTCATTTTTCGCCACCAACCGACCTCGTACCATGGGTACCAGTTCGGCGGTTAAATTTTGCTCGGCTAAGAGTCTCGCGACACCTTCATGTTGATCCGGCTGAATATTCATCACAAAGGTATCAGGCATATCGGCAGGCAGGGTAGCTTGCCAAGCGTTGAGTAAATCATGGCGCACAAATGACATGACCAGTAGCACAAAAATCACCAAGCCAATCGCAACGAGTTGCGTCACCACCAGGCCTGGTGCCCGTGTTAAACCAGCAATGGCGACGCGTAACCAGCCTCGGGTAAAAGGTTGAACCTTAACCAAACCCCAAAGTAGCAGGCCTGCTAGCAGGGCTAGTAATGCGCCGCCAATTAATAAGCTTGGCAGTGCCCAAATGAGCAGCTGGTTATTGAGCAGCAGGGACATCAGTAAGAATAGCAGCACCAGGCTGACTAATAAGGCTGTTAAGGCACTTTTAGGGCTTAAATCTTGGCGTAACACGCTGAGTGGCGAGACTTGCATGGCACGATAAAACGCCGGCCAAGAAAAGGTCCATAGCGCGAGCGTACCACTGAGCAAGCCTAATAGCATGGCGGTGCCTGGCGCAGCAATCACCAAGGGACTAAAGTAATTGGCCAGCACCGGTGTGAGAAGATAAAACAAAGCTAACCCCAACAGGATACCTAGACCGCTGGCAAATACGGCTAGAAAGGTCAATTGCAGTGCAAATAAACTTACCAAACGACGGCTGGTCGCACCGGTGGCGCGTAATAGTGCGAGAGTCGCGGTCCAGCGTTTTAGATAAAACTGGCTGGCTATCAGAATTGCCAGGCCTGCTACGAGTACGGTGGCCAGGGACGCAAGATCTAAAAATAGCCATGCGGTGTTAAGGGCGCGCTCAAGATCTGGGGTCGGTGCGCGAGCTTGAATAATTTGCCAATGCGGTTCGTCGGCTTCAACCAAGCGTAAATAGAGTTCATCTAAGGCTTGTGCTGCACCACTAAACCCTAATTCAAAAGTTGCCCGGCTGCCTGGACCGAGCAAACCTAAGGCGTCAATCTGTTCAATCGGTAAGATAACCTGTGGCGCGAACTGGCTAAAGGTGGCCTGAAACACATCTTGGTCGCTTAACCAGTCTAGCGCGACAAAATCTTGTGCCCCGAGTGTGAGTTTGTTGCCCAATTCTAGTCCTAGCAGGCCTGCTAATTGTGGATCAGCGAACACGGCGCTATCGCCCAATTCATTTAAATTTTTGTGGTTTTGCGTGCGCAGCTGTCCTCGTAATGGGTAATTGGCTGACACACCTTTGAGCATGACCATTTGAAATTGATCTTGGTGCAGTGCCATAGTGGTAAGGCTGAGGGTCTCGCTAGTGGCTAATTGGTTCTCCTCTGCCCATTGTTGCCAGCTGGACTCAATCGGGCGAGTAGAGCGTATGACCAGATCAGCGGATAAGGATTCAGCCGCTTTGCTCAACATACTTTTTTGCACCGTTTGTGCGACCTGCTCAACCAAGGTCACGCTGGTGCTGGCAATCACTACTGCAATCCATAACCACAGCCAATCACCACGACGAATGCCGCGCCAAAACCAACGCAATGCCGTGCTAATTAGTGGCATGGCTGATCCTCAATGAGCAGACCATGTTCAAGACGGACTTGGCGTTGGCAACGCGCAGCATAGTCCACGTCGTGGGTGACGAGAATTAAGGTGGTGTGATCTTGCAAGTTAAATAGCAAATCCTGCACTTGATGAGCGGTGGTTTCATCCAAGTTGCCAGTAGGTTCATCGGCAAACAAAATCTTAGGTTGGGTGACGAGCGCGCGCGCAATTGCGACGCGTTGTTGCTCGCCGCCCGATAGGGATTGTGGCCGATGGTGTAAACGATGAGTCAGGCCTACAGATTCTAGCGCTTGCTCTGCGCGTTGCTTGGGCTGGTCGAGGTTAAAGAGTTCCAGTGGCATCATGACATTTTCTAGTGCGGTTAAGCCCGACATGAGTTGAAAGTTTTGAAATACAAAGCCGACTGATTGGGCGCGAATTTGCGCACGTTGATCTTCATTAAGTTGACTAAGATTATGCGATAGCAAGCGCACATCACCGCGTGTGGCGGTGTCTAATCCGGCCATTAAAGCAAGCAATGTGGATTTTCCGGAACCAGAACGTCCTACTATCGCTAAACTTTGTTGTGGCTCGACTTCTAGTTCACAGCCCTTTAAGATAGCCAAAGGTGAAGACGCAGAGGATACTTCGTAATGAACATTGTGCAAGCTCAAAATAGAATTAGTCGGGTTGTCGGTCATGGATTATGTTCTCTTTATCATCCGTTAGTGCGTGTGATAACGCTGCTACTTGTAAGTTGGGTGTTACTGTTAGCCAGTCAATCGGTACAGTCCTCTTCATCTACCTTGTTGGTTTTGGGCGATAGCCTGAGTGCGGCTTATGGTATTCCGCAAGAGAACGGTTGGGTGACCCTATTAGACCAAAAACTGACTCAGCAGACTATGCAACAATTAAAAAACGTACAAGTGATCAATGCTAGTTTGAGTGGTGAAACCACCTCGGGCGGTTTGCAGCGTTTACCCGGCCTGCTGGCACAACATCAACCTACTTTTGTGATTATTGAGCTGGGCGCGAATGATGCCCTGCGCGGTCAAAACTTGAACCAAACCCAACGCAACCTAGCGCAAATGATTGAGTTGAGTCAGCAGCAGGGCGCCAAAGTGAAGTTGTTGGGTATTCGATTGCCGCCAAATTATGGGCCGGCGTTTGATCGACGTTTAGCGCAAATGTATCTGCAGTTGGCTGAAGAATATCAGGTGCCGCTCGATCCTTTTTTTCTGGCTGATGTGGCGTTGAATCAGGAGTTAATGCTAGAGGATGGTTTACACCCTAATGCCGCCGCTCAACCCATTATTCTAGCGAGACTTTGGCCACAGTTGCAGGCCTGGTTAACCGAATGATTTAAGAATACGTTGCTTGTCCCGATTCCAATCGCGCTCTTTTTCTGTGGCGCGTTTGTCATGCAGTTTTTTACCTTTCGCCAAACCAATGTCGATTTTTACCCGACCTTGGTGCCAATGTAAATTAAGAGACACAACGGTATAGCCTTTTTGATCAACCTGACCCATTAAACGATCAATCTGACGCCGGTGCATCAATAATTTACGCGTACGCAACGGGTCGTGTACTTGATGAGAGGAGGCCGTAATGAGCGGCGTAATCAGCGCACCAAATAACCAAGCTTCATTGTTTTTAAACAGAATGTAGCTTTCGTTAATTTGAACCTTACCCGCACGCAGGCTTTTGATTTCCCAGCCTTCTAACACCAGGCCTGCTTCAAAGGTTTCTTCAATGAAATAATCAAAGCGCGCTTTGCGATTCTCAGCGATGCGATTAGAGTGGTTTTGTTTCTTTGCTTTTTTTGCCATAATGTCGCGCATTATAACGAAGTTTGCTTAAAAAAAGACGGCTATGAAAAAAATTTCCCGCACGGCCTTGTTAAATTACTCGGCTAAACAAATGTATGACGTAGTGAACGATGTCGCGCGTTATCCAGAGTTTTTGCCCTGGTGTGGCGGTGCGCGCGTATTAATGGCGGATGAGTTTTCCATGCAAGCGGAAGTGACGATTGCAAAATTGGGGTTGAAGCAAGTTTTCAAGACCCAGAATCATCTGACGCCTAATCAGCGCATCGAAATGCGTCTTTTGGAAGGGCCGTTTAGTCATTTACAGGGTGAATGGAGCTTTAAAGCATTGGATGAACAGGCCTGCAAAATTAATTTTGAGATTGAATTTGAAGTCAGTTCTGGCCTACTAAAGGTAGCGCTCAACAGCATTTTTGAGCAGATTGCCAATACCTTTGTCAGCAGTTTTGTTGCCCGAGCGGAGCAAATTTATGGTTAATACAGCAGCTGATTTGCAGACGATGCTGGTTGAGGTCGCTTATGCGTTGCCAGACAAACAATCCATTTATGCTTTACAGGTTCCAGTCAATACAACAGCGATTGAAGCGATCAAACTGAGCCCACTTCAATCAGACTACCCTGAAGCAGTGGTTGAGCAGCTAGGTATTTTTAGTCGTCCGGTTGCGCATGATACGGCATTGCGTGAAGGCGATCGGGTGGAGGTTTATCGCCCCTTGAAAGTCGATCCCAAAGAGCGTAGAAGACAGGTTGCGGCTGAAGCTGATTGAGGTTAGAGTTTGATTTTGCGGCTGTCTGCTTCAATAACCTGCCAAGACTCTAGAAATCCTTGATCATCAAAAATCAACTGTAAGCGACCAGCCGCATCGGTATGCAGTGAACGATTGCTGGTGGCATAGGTATAATCCCAAATATTTGGGCGGAAGGGATGCTGGCCGTAATTGGGGCCTAATAAGCTGCGGACTTGTTGCTGGCTTAATCCGACTTGCAACTCATCGATCATGGCCTGCTCAATTACAACACCCTGTGAAACAGGGGCTTTGAAGGGTTTAATGCCGCCGCAGCCACTTAATGCAAGGCTAAGTAACGATATCCAAGTTAGATGAAGAAGTGGCGCTTTTAGAGTCATAATCTTTCCTGTTTAGGGGTATTTAGTGCTTTACTAAATTGAAATTCACTATTAAAATTCAATTATTGATTAATTTTTAAACGATGTAGGGCATATTTTTTTCGTTATTATAGTCAAAAGTTGTTCATACAAGCCATTACTTTAAAATAATAACAAATCTCATAAGTGGAGTCTTTAAATGAGCGGTCATGAATTAAAACGTGTGGGCTTGAAAGTGACCCTGCCACGGCTAAAAATCTTGCAAATCTTAGAGTCAGCGGGCGATCAGCACCATTTGACTGCGGAAGATGTTTATAAAATCTTGATTGAGCAGGGCGAAGAAGTGGGTTTAGCCACGGTTTATCGTGTCCTTACCCAGTTTGAACAGGCAGGTATTGTGCGCCGTTTAAACTTCGAAAATAACATCTCTGTGTTTGAGTTAGACACGGGCGATAATCATGATCATTTGGTTTGTTTGAAATCAGGATTTGTTAAAGAGTTTGTTGATCCGGTGATTGAAGATCGGATTCGTGATATTGCCAAGGAAAATGGTTATAACTTATCCAACCATAACCTCGTTATTTACGGTACTCTTGAATCAGAGATGAGCAAGGATGGCCGTGGTCGTAAATAAATGCCAATTTTATTTTGATTGCTAGTCTTCAGCGCCCGCATTTTTAGCTGGGCGCTGAAGCAAAAGACTCTATATAACCTGCCGTTCAAAAAGATTGGGCTTTGTTTAAAAGTTCGTCCGCTAAACCTAATGTTTGCTCTGTAATGTCAATTCCGCCAATCATTCTAGCGATTTCACTCACTCTTGCTTGCTGGGTTAAAGGCACTACTTGAGTAATGGTTTCATCCCCCGTGTTTTCTTTTGCGACCTTGAAGTGCTGATTGCCATAACTGGCGACCTGCCCTAAATGGGTCACAGCAAATACTTGGCGTTGATGACCTAATTGACGCATTTTTTGACCAACTACTTCGGCCACAGCGCCGCCAATGCCTACATCCACTTCGTCAAAAATCAGTGTTGCGGTTTGCGCAACCTGAGCACAAGCGACTTGAATCGCTAAGCTAATTCGCGACAATTCACCGCCGGAGGCAATTTTATTTAAGGCTTGTGCCGGTTGACCAGGGTTGGTTTGTACCAAAAAGTTTATCCGGTCTTGCCCTTGAGCACTTAGCGATTGAGATTCCACTGCGACTTCAAAACGACCGTGAGCCATACCAAGCGATTGCATGGCCGCACTAATAGTTTGGTTGAGCGTTTGCGCTGTTTGTTTGCGGGCTAGCGTTAAACTCTGTGAAGCTTGCAAAAGTTTTATGTGTGCCTGTTTTATGGACGCTTCTAATTCAGCTGAATGTTCATCGTGTCTGGCAAGCGAGGCTAATTCGTTATTAAGTGTTTCAAAATACTGGGCGAGGTCATTTGGCTCTAGGTGGTATTTTTTGGCCAGTGCGTGGAGTTGTCCTAGTCGCGTATCAACTTCTTCCAAACGGTAGGGGTCGAGTTCAATCTTGTCACTGTAGTGATACAGCTCTCCGGCTAGCTCTTGCAGCTCAATAAGTAGTCCTTCTAAACGCTGTTGTAGTTGCGCGAGTTCGGGGCTGTAGCTAACGGCGCGTTCAATTTCATGAAGTGCTTTACTGATTAGGCTAGCGGCACTGGTGTCGCCATCAAGATGCTCAAACGCTTGCAGGCCTGCGGTTTTAATGTCATTCGCATGAGCGAGGGTGCGTTGTTCTTCGGCCAATTGATCAAATTCACCGGCTAGCGGTTTGATCTTAGCAAATTCCTGTTGCTTAAAAGCCAGTAGCTCAAGTTTTGCTTGAGCATCTTGTTGTGCATCGCGAAGTTGTTGCAGTTGCTGGGTAAGTTGTTGCCAAGTTTTGTACGCCGATTTAACTTGATCGGTTAGTGGCTGGTGTTGGCCAAATCGGTCTAATAAATCGCGTTGGGTATCCTGACTCATTAAGGCTTGATGTTGATGCTGGCCGTGCACCACAATGAGTTGTTGTCCCAGTTCTTTAAGCTTAGCCAGCGTAGTAGGGCGGCCATTGATATAGGCTTTGGAGCGACCATCTGCAGCCACGCTGCGTTGTAAGATGCAGTTCTGTGCTTGATGCTCATCTTCAAGATCATGCTGCTGTAACCATGCCTGTTGATCAGGAGCTTGAGTTAAATCAAACTCTGCGGTCACTGTTGCCTTGGTCTTGCCATGACGAACTAAGTTTGAGTCAGCGCGTTCGCCCAATACTAAGCCTAACCCATCGAGTAAAATCGATTTTCCAGCACCGGTTTCACCGGTTAACACGGTTAAACCGGGTTTGAAGTTGAGTTCAAGCTGATTAATTAACGCAAGATTTTGGATGTGCAAGAAAGACAGCATTATAGTTTTTCACCCCAGTGCAGTTTGGCGCGTAAAAGTTGAAAGTAGTCATGTCCACATGGATGGATTAGTTTTATAAAATGTTGATGACGTTTGACCTGCGTACGATGACGGGCATTAATTTCAAAAGTGATTTGACCATCACAGGTAATACGCGCAATACCGTTACAGTTCTCATGAGCACGAAGTTCAATTTGACTATCACCATCAACCACAAAAGGTCGATTGCTCATGGTGTGTGGATTAATTGAGACCAGCGTTAACACATTGAGGCTTGGATCAACGATGGGGCCCCCGGCTGATAACGCATAGGCGGTAGAGCCGGTTGGCGTCGCGATGATCATGCCGTCAGAGCGTTGGCTTTTTAGGAAGCGACCATTGATGAAGGTTTCAAACTCAATCATCTTGGGGGCGTCAGGTTTATGAATAACCACATCATTGAAAGCGAGGTGTTCAAATACTTTTTCATCTTGGTCAAAAATAGCCACACTTAGCAGGTTTCGTTCTTCACAGTCATAGGTGCCGTTTAATACATCTTCCATCGTACTTAACATGGATTCAGGCGAGACGTCAGCTAAAAATCCAAGTCGCCCTAAATTAACACCGAGTATTGGCTTTTGTTGATCTACAACAAAACGTGCTACATCTAAAAACGTACCATCACCACCTACCACAATCGCTAGGTCGAACTGTCCGAGCATTTTATCGCGGCTTAGTAGGGGTACACCATAGCGTTCCACTGGAAAATCTTGACAGGATGTTTGGTCTAAGAGCACCTGTTTGTTGCGATCCTGAAAGAACTTGATCAATTTATCAATGCTTTTCCAGGATTGAAACCCATTATATTTTCCAAAAATTGCGATGCGATCAAACATGACGAAATCCGTTTTTATGATAACTTTTTAACTACTCTAAAATCTGATTATAGCTGAAAAGCTAAGCCGGCTCAGTTGGAAAAGTGAGTCCACTTGGGCTATTTTTTTGATTCTAGACTTGAAATATCAAAAGCATCCCCCACTAAACCTAAAGTTTATTTTAATTAATTTTTAAGGAGCCAAGCATGCAGCAGCCAGAAAATTTGACTGGGCAAGAACCGTTAGTAAATGAGCAATCAGATCAGCAGGTTGATCAGCCGGACGCAAATGACGCGCAGCAAGCAGATTTAGATGAGGCATTTGACCCAATGGCTGAACTAGCCGCTGCGCAACAGCAAGCTGCGCAGCATTGGGATAGTTTGTTACGTTTGCAAGCTGAGATGGAAAACTTACGTCGTCGTTCACGTATTGAAGTCGAAAATGCCCACAAATATGGTGTTGAGAAGCTGTTGCATGCATTAGTTCCGGTAGCGGACAGTTTGGAGTTAGGCCTCGAGGCCTCAAACAAGGCTGAGGCCTCAGTGGAATCCATTCGTGAAGGTTTAGATATGACGTTTAAGCAGCTGTTAGATGTATTGGCTGATTGTAATGTTGAGCGTATTAATCCAGCGGGTGAAAAGTTTGATCCACAAAAACACGAGGCAATGACGATGATTCCTTCGCCAGATCATGACAGTAATACTGTGGTTGAGGTGTTTCAGAAAGGGTACGCCTTAAATGAGCGTTTGATTAGACCTGCGCGTGTGATTGTTGCGCAGTAAAAAATTTGGCTGGATTGCTTGAAATAATAAAAACAGCACCTATTAATAAAACAAGCTTTTAAAGATTAAATTGAATTTGGAGAGAAAAACATGGCAAAGATTATTGGTATAGACTTGGGAACCACCAACTCATGTGTGGCGGTGATGGAAGGCAAGGATGTCAAAGTTATTCCTAACGCTGAGGGTGCACGTACCACGCCGTCGATTGTGGCTTACACCAATGATGGTGAAGTATTAGTTGGCGATTCAGCCAAGCGTCAAGCGGTGACGAATCCGAAAAACACC
The DNA here is from genome assembly GCF_000227665.2 of Thiomicrospira aerophila AL3. NCBI lineage: Bacteria > Pseudomonadati > Pseudomonadota > Gammaproteobacteria > Thiotrichales > Piscirickettsiaceae > Thiomicrospira > Thiomicrospira aerophila. The sequence goes on from NZ_CP007030.1 coordinate 763,350, forward strand.
TTGTTTGCGATCAAGCGTTTGATCGGTCGTCGTTTTGAAGACAAAGAAGTGAAAAAAGATATCGGCATGGTGCCTTATGCGATTGTCGCGGCTGACAATGGCGATGCGTGGGTGGATGTTGATGGCAAAAAAATGTCACCACAAGAGGTGTCTGCGCGTACTTTGCAAAAAATGAAAAAAACCGCAGAAGATTACTTGGGTCATGAGGTCACCGAAGCGGTCATTACTGTTCCGGCGTACTTTAACGATGCACAGCGTCAAGCGACCAAGGACGCAGGTAAGATTGCCGGTCTGGAAGTGAAGCGTATCATCAACGAGCCAACCGCTGCGGCTCTGGCTTATGGTATGGACAAAGCAAAAGGCGATAGCAAAATTGCGGTGTATGACTTGGGTGGCGGTACCTTCGATATTTCGATTATCGAAGTAGCTGACCTAGACGGTGAAAAGCAAGTTGAAGTGTTATCAACTAACGGTGACACCTTCTTGGGTGGTGAAGACTTTGACAAGCAAATCATGGATTATTTGGTAGCGGAATTCAAAAAAGATCAAGGTGTGGATCTAACCAATGATCCTCTAGCCTTGCAGCGTTTGCGTGAAGCCGCTGAAAAAGCGAAGATTGAATTGTCATCGCGTGAGCAAACTGATATTAACTTGCCTTATATCACCGCCGATGCGACCGGGCCGAAGCACATGAACATTAAAATTACTCGTGCGAAGTTTGAGTCATTGGTAGAAGATTTAGTGGCGCGTTCGATTGAGCCTTGTAAGATTGCATTAAAAGATGCCGGTTTAAAAGCGTCGGAAATTGATGATGTCATTTTGGTTGGCGGTTCAACTCGTGTGCCGATGGTGCAAGCACGCGTAAAAGAGTTCTTTGGCAAGGAGCCTCGTCGTGATGTGAACCCAGATGAAGCGGTCGCAATGGGTGCGGCGATTCAAGGTGGTGTATTGTCAGGTGATGTTAAAGATGTGTTGTTGTTAGACGTATCTCCTTTGTCGCTAGGTATTGAAACAATGGGCGGCGTAATGACCAAGTTGATTGAGAAAAACACCACGATTCCAACACGTAAATCGCAAGTGTTCTCAACCGCTGAAGACAATCAAACAGCGGTAACCATTCACGTATTGCAAGGTGAGCGTGAAATGGCGTCGGGTAACAAGTCGTTGGGTCAGTTTAATTTGGAAGATATTCCGCCGGCTCAACGTGGTATGCCACAAATCGAAGTCACCTTTGATATTGATGCCAACGGTATTTTGAATGTATCAGCGAAAGATAAAGCGACTGGTAAAGAGCAAAACATTACCATTAAAGCCTCCTCAGGTTTAACCGATGAAGAAGTTGAGCGTATGGTGAAGGATGCTGAAGCCCATGCGGAAGAAGATCGCAAGATGAAAGAGTTGGTGGAAACACGCAACCAGGCGGATGCGATGATTCACGCAACGCGTAAGGCCATGGCCGATGCGGGTGAGGGCCTTGAAGCAGCAGAGAAAGACGCGATTGAAGCGGCGATCAAGGATGTGGAAGAGGCGATGAAAGGTGATGATAAAGCGAAGATTGACGAGAAGGTTCAAGCTTTAGCGGCCGCATCACAAAAAATGACTGAAAAAATGATGGCGAAGCAACAGCAGCAAGCTGGTGGCGAGTCAGAATCTTCATCTAACGCCAAGCAAGATGATATTGTAGATGCGGAGTTTGAAGAAGTGGATGACACCAAAAAATAAGTTAGGTTTGTGTTGCTTACTTTATAATGCGTGACAACCGACAACGGCTCTTTTGAGCCGTTGTTTTTTAACCAAGTTAATAGGTTGAATGGATGAAATACGTCTATTGAACCAATTGACTTAATCAAAGCCGACCAGCAGAAGACAGTGACCATGAGTAAACGAGATTATTACGAAATACTATCGGTAGCGCGTAATGCCACCGAGCAGGATATTAAAAAAGCCTATCGTAAATTGGCAATGAAATATCATCCGGACCGCAATCCAGATGATCCAGATGCGGATACCAAATTTAAAGAAGCGACCGAAGCCTACGAAGTCTTAAGTGATCAACAAAAACGCGCGGCTTATGATCAGTTTGGTCATGCTGGAGTACAAGGGGGTGCGCAGGGTGGCGGTTTTGGTGGCGCTGGTTTTGGTGATGCCTTTAGTGATATTTTTGGCGATATCTTCGGGGGTGGGTTTCGTAAAGGACCTCGTGCCGGTGATGACATGCAATATGATTTGGAAATCACTCTAGAGCAAGCGGTTAACGGCACCGAAGTAGATATTCGTATTCCTTATGAGGATACCTGTGATGCCTGCGGTGGTTCGGGTGCGGAACCAGGTACCACAGCGCAAACTTGTCCTACCTGTGGAGGAGAGGGGCAGGTTCGTATCCAGCAAGGTTTTTTCTCGGTAGCACGTACTTGTCCAACCTGTCATGGCCGCGGTAAGATTATTAAGTCACCGTGTAAAAAATGTCATGGTGACGGTGTGGTGACCAAGCACAAAACTCTGTCGGTAAAGATTCCAGCAGGGGTGGATAGTGGTGACCGGATTCGTTTGCAGGGTGAAGGCGGTATGGGTGAGCCTGGCGCGCCGCGGGGTAATTTATATGTTCGTGTTCGTGTTAAACGTCATGCCATTTTTCAGCGTGATGGCGATACCTTGTTTTGTGAAATGCCGCTGTCTTTTGCGACCGCAACGCTAGGGGGGGAAATTGAAGTCCCCAGTTTAAATGGCAAAGCTCGCCTTAAAATTCCAGCTGGTACGCAGTCAGGTCAACGTTTCAAGCTGGCAGGCAAAGGGGTGAAGTCGGTTCGTTCAAGTCGCGTAGGGGATTTGATTTGCGAAGTGAATATTGAAACACCCATTAATTTAACCAGCGAACAAAAAGCACTGTTGAAAGCATTTGATGATAGTTTGCATGGTAAGCATGCTGAGCATAGCCCTAAATCGCACTCGTTTTTTGATGCGGTTAAAGCTTTTTTTACCGGTGATGATGACAAGGATGCGGGCGCAAAGGATAAGAAATGAGTGAACTTAATCGTATAGCTATTCTGGGTGCATCGGGTCGAATGGGTAAATATCTGATTGAAGCGACACTAGCGACGCCAGGCCTGGTATTAGGTGCAGCAATCGAACGTCCAGGTTCTTCATTAGTGGGGGTGGATGCCGGTGATTTAATTGGTGCGGGTACGCAAGGGGTCAAAATTGTTGATAACCTAGCTGATGTAGTCGAGGATTTTGATATTTTAATTGACTTTACTCGCCCTGAGGTCACTTTGCAGGCACTCGGGCTGTGTGTGCAAGCCAATAAGCGAATCGTCATAGGTACCACTGGGTTTAATGCAGCAGGCCTGGCCATGATCGATGATGCAGCGCTCAAAATACCTGTGGTGTTTGCACCTAATATGAGTGTTGGCGTCACCCTGACGTTAAAGCTGCTTAAAATGGCGGCTGACGTGTTAAATGAAGGTTTTGATATTGAGGTTGTTGAAGCGCATCATCGTCACAAAGTTGATGCACCTTCCGGCACGGCCCTCCGTATGGCTGAAGTGGTCGCAGACACACTAGGGCGAGATCTTAAAACCTGTGCGGTCTATGGGCGCGAGGGTAATACCGGTGAGCGAGATCCGAATACAATTGGGTTTGCTACCATTCGCGCGGGAGATATTGTTGGCGATCATACGGTGATGTTTGCAGGCGTTGGTGAGCGCGTCGAAATTACCCACAAGGCGTCCAGTCGGATGACTTTTGCTAAGGGGGCAATGCGAGCCTGTACCTGGCTCGCCTGTCAACCAAATGGTCTCTATGATATGCAGGATGTGCTAGGCTTAAGTTAGTTTTTGGAATAAGTATGGATTTCAACTAGACTTGTGGGGTCTTATCGATTAAAATTCGCCCAATTTGAAATTGATTTTATGACTCAAAATAAAAGGTTGGCATGAAGTCATCTTGTAGACATTATTTAGGACGGAGTTGACTCTTAATAGGGAGTTAACTCCGTTTTTTTATAAGCGAATTTAGACTTTTCGGGGCAAAACATGGAAGCATCAGCGTTACTGGCACTCGCCGATGGCACGCTCTTTTGGGGGCGGGCTATTGGTGCGCAGGGAGAATGTGTGGGTGAGGTGGTATTTAATACCTCAATGACGGGTTATCAAGAAATCTTGACTGACCCGTCATATTTTAAACAAATTGTGACCTTGACCTATCCCCACATTGGTAATGTTGGTGTAAATGAAGAAGATACCGAGTCGCCAAATATTATGGCGCAAGGCCTGGTTGTAAAAGATTGTCCTAACGTGATGAGTAACTTTCGTGCGACGCAAAGCCTGCCAGATTATTTAAAAGCGCAGAATGTCGTGGCGATTGCCGATATTGATACCCGAAAATTAACGCGCATTCTTCGCGAAAAGGGCGCGCAAAATGGTGTGATTGTCGCGGGTGATAATATCGACGCTGATGCGGCTGTTGCTAAAGCACAGGCTTTTGCCGGCTTAAATGGTATGGATTTAGCCAAGGAAGTGACGGTGCAGGCACCTTATCAATGGCATGAGGGTTCGTGGCAGCTTGGACAGGGGCACGTCGATCGGAAGGCTGAGGCTAGATACCATGTTGTTGCTTTTGATTATGGTATCAAACGAAATATTTTACGAATGCTAGCAGATCGAGGTTGCCGCTTAACGGTTGTGCCGGCACAAACCCCCGCGGCAGAAGTATTGGCAATGAATCCTGATGGCGTGTTTTTATCTAATGGCCCAGGTGATCCTGCCCCTTGTGATTATGCGATAACGGCTATCCGCGAAGTCTTGGCAGCGCAGGTGCCGGTATTTGGTATTTGTTTAGGCCATCAGTTGTTGGCATTAGCCGCGGGTGCGAAAACCTTAAAAATGAAATTTGGCCATCACGGCGGTAACCATCCGGTCCAAGAACTGGATTCAGGGCGGGTGATGATTACGTCGCAAAACCATGGTTTTGCCGTTGATCCAAATAGCTTGCCTGCCAATGTTAAAGTGACGCATAACTCATTGTTTGATGGTTCGTTACAGGGTATTGCATTAACCGATAGACCCGCGTTTAGTTTTCAGGGTCATCCAGAAGCTAGCCCAGGTCCACATGATTTAGCACCGCTATTCGATCAATTTATTGCCCAGATTAATCAGTATCGTTCGGCCTAAGCGTTAAAGGTCACGAATTAAGGAATTGCCATGCCAAAAAGAACAGACATAAAAACGATTCTAATCATTGGTGCCGGTCCGATCATTATCGGCCAGGCCTGCGAGTTTGATTATTCGGGTGCTCAAGCCTGCAAGGCGTTAAAGGAAGAGGGCTACCGTGTTGTGCTGGTTAACTCAAATCCGGCGACGATCATGAGTGACCCAGATTTAGCTCATGCCACTTACATTGAGCCGATTACTTGGCAAGTCGTTGAGAAAATTATTGATAAAGAGCGCCCAGATGCTATTTTGCCGACCATGGGCGGGCAGACGGCGCTTAATTGCGTGTTAGATTTAGCGCACAACGGTGTATTAAAGAAATACAACATTGAACTAATCGGTGCAAGTGAAGATGCTATCGATAAAGCTGAAAACCGTGATCGATTCCGTCAGGCGATGACAAAAATTGGTTTGGATATGCCTTACTCAGAAGTTGCGCATAACCTGGACGAAGCCTGGCAAATTCAAGCTAAGGTGGGCTTTCCAACTGTTATTCGTCCTTCGTTTACCTTGGGTGGTTCAGGCGGCGGTATTGCTTATAACCGTGAAGAGTTCGAACAAATTTGTAAGTTTGGTTTGGATTTATCACCTACCAAAGAGTTATTGATTGAAGAGTCCATTTTGGGTTGGAAAGAATATGAGATGGAGGTTATCCGCGATAAAAAAGATAACTGCATTATCGTATGTTCAATCGAAAACTTTGATCCAATGGGGGTGCATACTGGTGACTCAATTACTATTGCACCCGCACAAACTTTAACGGATAAAGAATATCAAATTATGCGTAACGCCTCGTTGGCGGTATTGCGAGAAATTGGCGTAGAAACGGGCGGTTCGAACGTGCAGTTTGCATTGAACCCTGAAACCGGTCGTATGATTGTCATTGAGATGAATCCACGTGTATCCCGCTCTTCAGCGCTAGCGTCTAAGGCTACGGGTTTCCCGATTGCTAAAGTGGCGGCTAAATTAGCGGTGGGCTATACGCTTGATGAGTTAAAAAATGACATCACTAATGGCGCTACACCCGCTTCGTTTGAACCATCAATCGACTATGTTGTTACCAAGTTGCCACGCTTCACATTTGAAAAATTCCCACAGGCTCAGGCGCGCTTATCGACCCAAATGAAGTCGGTTGGTGAAGTCATGGCCATGGGTCGGAATTTTAAAGAGTCATTGCAAAAAGCCTTGCGTGGTTTAGAAACCGGTATGGATGGCTTGAATGAAATGATCGATCTTGCCACGACTGATGAAAAAGATGTTCGTGACATTCTGCGTCGAGAATTGCGTGATCCAGGTCCAGATCGTATTTGGTATGTTGCAGATGCATTTCGAGCTGGTTGGACAGTGGAACAGGTGTTTGAAGTTTCCAAAATTGACCCCTGGTTTTTAGCGCAAATTGCCGAGTTAGTTGAATCAGAGCGTCAAATTCTTGCTAAGGGTCTTGATGCACTTGAAGCAGGCTTTTTAAAGCAACTCAAGCGCCAAGGTTTTGCTGATAATCGCATTGCGGCTTTGTTAAAAACAGACAGTGCGCTAGTTAGAAGGTATCGACATACTTTGGGTATTCGCCCTGTTTACAAGCGCGTTGATACCTGTGCGGCAGAGTTTGCTACCTCGACGGCCTATTTGTACTCTACTTACGAGGATGAATGCGAGGCGGAGCCGTCAGATCGCAATAAAATTATGGTGTTAGGCGGTGGACCTAACCGGATTGGTCAGGGTATTGAGTTTGACTATTGCTGTGTTCATGCAGCAATGGCCTTAAGTGAAGATGGCTATGAAACCATCATGGTTAACTGTAACCCAGAAACCGTATCAACTGATTATGATACCTCTGACCGTCTGTACTTTGAGCCGCTAACGCTGGAAGATGTGTTGGAAATTGTCGCGATTGAGAAGCCGAAAGGCGTGATCGTTCAATACGGTGGTCAAACACCGCTAAAATTGGCGCGAGATCTTGAAGCCGCCGGTGTGCCGATTATTGGTACCAGCCCAGATTCAATTGATTTGGCTGAAGATCGTGAGCGTTTTCAACAGCTGCTGAATAAACTCAATCTTCGTCAACCACCAAACCGTACCGCTCGTCGTGAAGATGAAGCAGTCACCCTGGCAAAAGAGATTGGTTATCCTTTAGTGGTGCGCCCCTCTTATGTACTCGGCGGTCGAGCGATGGAAATAGTGTATTGCGAAGAAGATCTGCTCCGTTACATGAAGTTTGCTGTTAAGGTATCCAATGATTCGCCTGTATTGTTAGACCGTTTCTTAGATGATGCGGTTGAGCTAGATGTGGATGCGATCTGTGATGGCGAGCAGGTTGTCATAGGTGGGCTGATGGAGCATATTGAGCAGGCCGGGATCCACTCGGGGGACTCAGCTTGCTCGTTGCCGCCTTATAGCATTAAAAAATCAGTGCAGGATGAGATTCGTCATCAGGTTGAACAAATGGCGAAAGCGCTTAATGTGGTAGGTTTAATGAACACCCAATTTGCGGTTAAAGGCGATGACATCTATGTGCTAGAGGTCAACCCGCGTGCGTCGCGTACGGTTCCGTTTGTGTCGAAAGCCATCGGTCGACCCTTGGCGAAAATCGCTGCGCGCTGTATGGTAGGCAAGTCATTAGCGTCACAGGGTTTTACCACTGAGATTATGCCAAAGCATTATTCAGTAAAAGAAGCCGTGTTTCCATTTATTAAGTTCTTAGGTGTTGATCCTATTTTGGGTCCTGAAATGAAGTCTACCGGTGAGGTTATGGGCGTGGGGGCAAACTTCCCACAAGCCTATGCTAATGCACAGTTGGCGGCGAGCACTATTTTGCCGCGGGAGGGTAAAGCCTTCCTCAGTGTTCGCAAGGCGGACCGCGTTAAAGTGATTGAACTGGCGAAGCAGCTGCAAGCAAAGGGTTTTAGCATTGTTGCTACACGTGGTACCGCGACCTCGTTGCAGGAAGCGGGGATTGAGTGTGAATTGGTAAATAAGGTGGCAGAGGGTCGTCCTAATATCGTAGACGCCATTAAAAATGAAGAAATTCAATTAATAGTGAATACATCGGACGGTTCAGTAAGCATTAAGGATTCCTCGGGTATTCGCCGTGAAGCTCTAATGCATAAAGTCTGTTATACCACTACGATGGCCGGTGCGTTTGCAACAGTGGCCGCGATGGATTACTTAGATGACCAACCGGTGCATCGTCTGCAAGATTTAAACTAATTTAACTGTAACACTTGTCGAAGAAGCTGGCGCCTTGGTGCCAGCTTCTTTGCATTTTATGGAGTATAAGATAATGCAAAAACATCCTATGACGAAGGGCGGGGCTGATAAGTTACAAGCAGAGTTAAACCGTTTAAAAAAAGAAGAACGCCCCCGTATTACGCAAGCGATTGCCGATGCGCGTGAGCATGGCGACCTTAAAGAGAACGCGGAGTACCATGCCGCTAGAGAGCAGCAGGGCTTAATCGAAGCACGAATTAAGCATATTGAGGGGGTGTTAAGCCATGCACAAATTATTGACGTTACTCAGGTGCAAGCTCATGGCAAAATTATTTTTGGCGCCACAGTTAAGTTGCTGAACCTAGATAATGATCAAGAGGTGTTGTACCGCATTGTCGGGAATGAAGAGTCAGATGTTAAAGAAAATAAAATCTCAATAAACTCACCGATTGCGCGAGCTTTAATTGGTAAATCTGAAGGGGATGAAGTGATGGTGCAAGCGCCCGGCGGTAATATCGAGTATGAGATTTTAGAGGTGCTTTACCTATAAACGCAATTAATAAGAAAGTGTTAATATTCTATTTGTTTAAGGCTTGCAATTTAGTCTAAAAGACGCGAAAATTACTAACGCTAGAGAGGCAAACCCTATTTGGAGTAATCGATGAAGCAATTAACTCTTAAAGCTTTGTTCCTATCTGGTGTTGCAGCATTTTCTATGAATGTGCATGCTGCATCAGTCTATGATCAATGTGTTGCTGATGCAAAACTATTGATCGAGGCAGGTATTCAAGGTGGTAATACTGCAGCGCGTCAAGTACAGCAGGCAACTACTGTACAACAATGTCGTGAAGAATTGACCCGTATGGAAGTCAAGTATGAAGACCAATGGCGCTTTGAAAAAGACGGTAAGCAGTATGTTCGTGCTGCTTACTCAGTCATGACTCCTGAAGATCGTTTAAAGTGGGCTACCCTATTTAACGCGATTGACACGAAGAATTTCATGGGCGTTCGTTACCTGATGGCAGTTTACTATCGTCAATAATATTGACCCTAGGTGATGCATCTCAAAAAGCCGGCTTAGCCGGCTTTTTTTTTGCCATTAATTAATTGGGTTTTAAATATGTGAGGTGGAGTGTGAGATTTTTTCAACAAGTTCATGCGTGTTTAATGGCTCAAGACATTGAGGTCAAGCTCAGGTTGTTGGATAGCCTTATAGTGAACTGGAGTCAAGATGATCTCGATTTTAGCCCAACTGCAACGATTGAGCGAATAGCTGATCCGGGGCGTCCCGACAAACCCAATCTAGTACCACCGAAGGATTTAGTTAGGCGACGTTTAGGCTCGCGTGAAGGCCATGCAGCATTGATGCATGCTATAGCACACATTGAATTTAATGCTGTTAACCTTGCTTTGGATGCGCTATATCGTTTTCAAGCTATGCCGCGTGATTATTATGCGGACTGGTTAGGTGTGGCCACGGAAGAGGCCTATCATTTTCAAATGATTCGTGAACACCTGGCCGGTTTAGGTTACGAGTATGGCGATTTTCCAGCGCATAATGGTTTGTGGTTAACCACCTTCGAAACCGATCATGACCCCCTTGTGCGTATGGCAATGGTGCCACGTACATTAGAGGCACGGGGTTTGGATGTAACGCCTGATATGATCAAGCGGTTGCGTGCAATTGGTGACCAACGCGGCATAGAAATCTTAAAAATTCTATTGCGAGATGAAATTGGTCATGTTGCGGTGGGAACGCGGTGGTTTAGATATTTGTGTCAGCAACAGGGGTTGAATCCTTTCGAAACCTTTCAAACGATTCTTGAGCAGTATTTTCATGGTGATATCAGGGGGCCTTTTAATTATGAAGCGCGTGCTGAAGCAGGATTTTCCAGTGAAGAAATTGCCTGGTTAAAAAAGATCGAGGCGCAAACTTTTGCGTCGCCACAATGAATATTGGCATAGATTTAGGCGGTACAAAAATAGAAATTGCGTTGGTAAATAACCAGCATGAGATTATCTATCGCTACCGCGAACCGACTATTCGAGGAGACTATGCCAGCAGTTGTCAGCAACTGATTAAATTGATCGCGCAAGTAGAGCAACTTCATAACTTGGCTAATTTACCGATAGGGATTGGCATACCCGGTAGCATTGCTAAACAATCAGGCCTGGTTAAAAATGCCAATTCTACTTGGTTAAATGGCCAGCCGCTATTGGCTGACCTAAATAGAGCACTTGATGGGCGTGTACGTATTGCTAATGATGCCAATTGTTTTGCCTTGTCTGAAGCCTTATTTGGTCATGCAAAGGGCGCTGAAACGGTTTTAGGTGTGATTATAGGTACGGGGTGTGGAGCAGGCCTGGTCGTGAATGGCCAGCTTATTCATGGCTTAAATGGCATTGGCGGTGAGTGGGGTCATAATGCGATGCCTTGGGTGAATGAGTCGGACAGGGTTGCGTGTTATTGCGGTTTGGAAAACTGTATTGAAACCTATTTATCTGGCCCGGGTTGGTTGTTACGCAGTAAACAGCGCTATCAGCTGGATTGGTCTGATGCAAAAGCACTCTACACAGATTATCAGCAGGGTGGCCTAGCCGCCCAGCAGGCTTTTGACGATTATGTGGTCAATCTGGCAAAGGGGTTGGCGAGTGTGATCAATATTTTTGATCCGGATGTGATAATCTTAGGCGGTGGCTTAGGTCAGATGACCGAGTTGTATCAACGTGTACCGGCTATATGGCAAAACTGGGTGTTTAGTGATCTAGTTGAAACACGATTGTTGGCACCTAAGCTAGGAGATTCTAGTGGTGTATTGGGTGCAGCAGGGTTGTGGCCTTTTCACTAAATTTTTTTAAACATAAGGGGGCGTTATGTTTATTGTTTACAGTCCTGAAGGGCGCCAGAGTCTTGCAACTAATTTTCAGCGTCCAACCAGTTTACGCAAGGTTACCCCACCCAGTTCCGCGGGTTTAAATGATACCTTTTTGAGTCAAGATTCGGACTCGGCGGGTATGTCAACTTCTGCCCATCCCTCTATTCAAGCTTATCGTCAAACGGAATCATCTAGCGGATCGCGTCAGGTGGTTGTAAAGGCTTCTGAAATCATGAGTCGTCCGGTCATTACCCTGCCGCAAACTGCAACTATGGAGCAAGCCTGGTTATTAATGCAACAAAAAGGCGTTCGTCATGTGTTGTTGATGGATCAAGATAGGTGGGTGGGTATCATTTCAGATCGTGACCTGTGGCAGCATCATAATCTTGACCAGGCTTGGTCAACTGAGCCGGGGTCGGTCATGCGGCATGCACAGCAAAAGCTTATTACTACGGCAATGGATGCCGATATTCGCCACATTGCATGGGTCATGTCTGAATACAGAGTAGGCGCTTTGCCGGTTATTTCTAAGGATGAAAAACTGGTCGGAATCGTTACGAGAACGGATTTAATTGTTCGTTTAGCAAATCAGCCGCCTTTACAACTCTTTGCTTAGAGTTTGTTAAGAGCGGCCGCATATTGTTACTGCTGCTGTTGCATCGCCGCTACGTCAGCATGAACTTTAGCCATATCTAACCCCAGCATTTCTTGAATTCCTTGTTCAAAATTGCTGGCAGGTAAGGCCCCTGGGTTTGCATAGACAACCACTTTTTCGCGCATAAAGGCTATAGTTGGAATGGAGCGTACCTGAAACATATTGGCTAAGTCGGGTTGCTCTTCAACATTCACCTTGGCAAACATGATGTTTGGATGCTTTTCGGCCGCTGCTTCAAATACGGGTCCAAATTGTTTGCAAGGACCGCACCATTCGGCCCAAAAATCAAAAATAATCATATCGTGTTTAGCAATAAATTCGTCAAAAGCTTCAGTTGTGAGGTTCACTAAGGCCATGTCTTTCTCCTTATTTTATGGATTTATAGGCCGGGTGTACCGCCCTCTGTTAAGCGTGCTGGATCTAACAGTTTATAAAGCGTTTCGCGGTCAAGGTTGGTCAGCGCTTCAGCGACATCAAGAACAGGTTGTCCAGTTTGATAGGCTTTTTTAGCTATTTCAGCACCTTTTTCATAGCCTACCACATTATTTAAAGCTGTAACTAGAATCGGATTGACCGCAAGCGCACGTTCAAGCTGAGTTAGGTTGACTTTAAAACCTTGTATCGCCTTATCGGCTAGTTGTTGCATGGCTTGACTTAGCCAGGTTATGGAATTAAGAAGATTAAAGGCAATCATCGGTAACATAACATTGAGTTGAAAGTTACCAGATTGTGCACCAATGGAGATGGCTGTGTGATGGCCTGTCACCTGAGCACAGACCATGGCAACGGCTTCCGGAATAACAGGATTCACCTTGCCAGGCATAATTGAGCTACCAGGTTGCAGTGCTGGCAATTGAATTTCCCCCAGGCCTGCTAGGGGCCCAGAATTCATCCAGCGTAAGTCATTAGCAATTTTCATTAAACTAGCGGCAAGCACATTCAGCTGGCCGCTTAATTCTAGTGCCGTGTCTTGTGAGCTTAAACCAACAAAAAAACTATCCATTGGCTGGTAGTGGGTTTGATGTATGCTACTTAAATGCTGACAAAACGATGCTGCAAAACCTGATGGCGCATTGATGCCTGTGCCTACGGCCGTGCCGCCCACAGCTAATTTGGTTAAACGCGTTTGGGTTTGGTTTAAGCGTTCAAGGTTGTCAAGGAGTTGGTGACGCCAACCTGATAATTCCTGTGATAGGGTAATTGGCATGGCATCCATAAGATGGGTGCGACCGGTTTTAACCACACCGGTTACTTCAATTTCTTTGTTTGAAATCGTCGCAATCAAATGCTCAAGACTAGGTTTAAGTTGGTGTTCTAATAATTGATGAGCGCTAACATGGATTGCACTAGGAATCACATCATTGGAGCTTTGACTCATATTAACATGGTCGTTTGGATGAATGTTCACCGCGGCTAAATTGTGCGCTAGGGTGGCGATTACCTCATTCATATTCATGTTGGTACTGGTGCCTGATCCTGTCTGAAATACATCCACGGGAAACGCATCCATTGGCTTTGTCGACAAGATATGTTGGACGGCTGTTTCAATCGCTTGAGTCTGCTCATCGGTCAGTAAGCCGAGTTCATTATTGGCTTTAGCGCATGCCAGTTTTACTTCGGCAAGAGCTAGGATAAATGCCTTTGGCATGCCCTGACCGCTAATCGGAAAGTTCTCAACAGCACGTTGAGTTTGTGCGCCATATAGCGCATCGATAGGGAGGGACATGTTGCCCATGCTGTCCTGAACAGTACGTGTTTTGGTCATTATTTTTAATCCTGTAAATTTTTTGGCTATTTTAACCGAGAAGACAGCTTTCTTGGCTAAAGTTGCTGCTTCAGAAAAGCTAAAAAACGCTTAATTTAGCTATAACGATTGAAAATTGGTATTTTTGATTCGTTTTAAGTAAAAAATCATGTTGTAAAAAAATTTTACATGGTAATATAGCTAACAACAATTTAGGGTGTGTTACCTAATTTTTATTTGGTTAATATAAGCCAACTTTAAATATCTGAGGTTATTTTATGTCTGAAAAAATTAAATTGGTGCTAGCAGAAGATCAAGAGTTAGTAAGAGGGGCAATAAAGAGTTTAATTGAAACGGATCAGCGTTTTGAGGTAGTAGGTGAAGCGGGTGATGGTATTGTAGCCATGGAAATGGTACGTGCTACTGAACCTGATTTGATCGTTATGGAATTGGCGCTCCCTAAGCTAAACGGCTTTAATACGATTTCACAGTTAAAGCGTCGTCATCCAAAAGTCAAGATTATGGTGTTGACATCAGCCTTGACACCAAGTGTATGGGTTGAAGCCTTAGAAATGGGTGTGCATGGTATTGCGACGAAATCAGTTGCTAAAACGTCATTGTTAGATGGTTTGGAGCAAGTTGTTGCAGGCAAGCTTTTTGTTGATCAGGTTATTAAGCCACATGTTATGTCTGTGATTGATGATGCCAGTCCAATCAAAAAGAAGCGCAGTATGCGTAAGCTTTCAGTGCGTGAAAAACAAGTAACCAAGTTGATTGCAGAAGGCTTTAAGACAAAAGATATTGCGGTTATGCTAGACATTAGTGATCGTACTGTTTCAAAGCATCGTGAAAACTTGATGACCAAGTTGGGTGCCACGTCTCCGGCAGAGATCACCCACTATGCAACGGATACAGGATTAACGAAAGTTGATATTGTTGAAATTGAATAAATAAAAAAGCCCCAGTTGGGGCTTTTTTATTGCAGTAGCAAGCATATGAATGGCTTATGCCTTATTGGATTTTAAGATAAGCATAACCTTGACTCTGCAAAATCGCGATATCAAAAACACCTGACCCCACTAGCTGGATACCTTCGTAAATCTTACCTGGATCAAGGTCGATTTCATTACGGGTATGGTCACATAGTTTGACTTGCACACCACGAGAGTTCATCAGTGCATCCAGGCGACCTTTCAATTCATCACGGCGTTCAAGTAGCGCAGCATCGTGTTCGTAGGGTGTGCCATTTAGTGCGTCATCGGTGACAAATCTTAAGCCATGACCCACAAACACGAGATGAACATCTGCATCCATTAACTCGTTTTCATAGGCGTTCATAATATTGTTGATTGAGGTAAGTGTCGCGGAATAGCGGGTTACGTCACTAAAATCGACATGATAAACCACTTTTGCACCTTCATCTGCCGCATGCCCAGTAGCACTGGCTAAGCCAAGTGTTAAGGCAATTGCGATTGTTTTGAACCAGTTTTTCATAGGTATCTCCTTGTAGTTGTTATATAGCTTAAAAGCTTACACCATTTTGGTGTTCTCGCGACTGCGCTTAATTGCCACAATCGCTTCTTGCACACGAGAAAATAAATGACGGCTATCGTCATCTGCTTCGCGTAATTCTGTTACACCTGCCTTACTAGTCAAACAAGTTGTGGTGTTTTCGTCAAGCCGTATTTTTTGAGCGGTAATTTTTTCTTGTGCCAGTTTTGCGATACGAAAGGCATCTACCCCCTTAACCCCCTCTAAAACAAGCATGAATTGATCACAGCTTAAGCGACCCAGATAACCTAAATCTTTACAGGTAACCTCAAGAGCATGAGCGGCTTGTAAGATAGCTTGATCCCCCATTTCATGACCATAGCCGTCGGTAATGTTTTTAAAACAATCAAGATCAATTTTGATCAACGATAGCGCCTGGTTATTCATTTGTGCTTTATTGATAAGCTCATCACACAGATTTAAAAAGAAGTCACGGTTGTAAAACCCAGTTAGCGCATCATTTTGTGACAAATGCTCGATTTGTTCTTCCATGTGTTTACGTTGGGTAATATTGATTGCTAACCAAATGACAGCGGGTTGACCATAGGCCTCGCCATCAATTGGATAAACGCGTGCTTCATACCATTGGCCTCCACTTGGTCCAATCGGTTCGATTCCTTGCACCTCTGCATTGGCAAGCTGGTACTCGATTTCTTGTAGCGATTGCGTTTTGACTGCTTTTTGAACGACATTTAAAAAGCGCATTGCCATTTTTTCAGGTAGCACTTGTTGATAGGTTTTACCAATAAGTGGGTGGCCGTCAGCGTATAAACTGCGCTCTTTGCCGCCAATAATGTCTAGATAAGTGCCATCTTGCCCCATCACGAAAATGGGATCAGGCATGGCATTAGCGATCGCGACAAGATTAGAGGCGAGGTGTTGCTGTTGGTCTGCCATGCTTTGCTCCTTAGACTTTAATCGGTTTGTATTTAATGCGATGAGGCTGCGCGGCTTCAGCACCTTTGCGACGTTTTAAATCAGCTTCATAATCTGAGAAGTTGCCTTCGAACCATTCAACATGCGAATCACCCTCAAAAGCTAGCATATGGGTTGCAATACGGTCAAGGAACCAGCGGTCATGCGAAATAACTACAGCACAGCCCGCAAAATCAAGTAAAGCCTGTTCTAATGCACGCAGGGTTTCAACATCTAAATCGTTAGTAGGTTCGTCAAGCAGCAGGACATTACCGCCCTTGCGCAGGGTTTTAGCTAGATGAACACGGTTACGTTCACCGCCAGATAATTCGCCAATTCGTTTTTGTTGATCGCCACCTTTGAAGTTGAATCGTGAACAATAAGCGCGCGTATTGACTTCGAAGTTGCCGACCATGAAGATTTCATCGCCCCCTGAAATTTCTTCCCAGACGGTTTTATTGTCATCTAATGCATCACGACTTTGATCAACATAAGAAAGTTGTACGGTATCACCAAACACAATCTCACCTGAGTCAGGCTGTTCTTGTCCAGTGAGCATTTTGAACAACGTTGATTTACCGGCGCCGTTAGGCCCAATGATGCCCACTATGCCACCTTGGGGGAGTTTAAAGTTTAGATCTTCAATCAGTAATCGGTCACCAAAACCTTTGCTGATATGGTTGACTTCGATGACTTTTTCACCTAATCGCTCCGCAACGGGAATAAATATTTCATTGGTTTCGTTGCGCTTTTGATTTTCAACACTGCTTAATTCTTCAAAACGTGCCATACGGGCTTTTGATTTGGCATGGCGACCTTTTGGATTGGCGCGCACCCACTCAAGTTCTTGCTTGATGGTTTTTAAACGTGCGACTTCTTGTTTCGATTCCTGTTCTAAGCGTTGTTCCTTTTGCTCCAACCATGAGGAGTAGTTACCTTCATAAGGAATACCTTGGCCACGGTCTAGCTCTAAAATCCATTGGGCGGCATTGTCAAGGAAGTAGCGGTCATGGGTAATAGCCACAACGGTGCCCGGGAACTCAAGTAGAAAGCGTTCCAGCCAGGCAATCGATTCAGCATCCAAATGGTTGGTGGGCTCATCTAATAACAACATGTCAGGTTTGGATAAAAGTAATCTACAAAGCGCCACACGGCGTCGTTCACCACCGGATAGTTTGGTGACATCCGCATCCCAGGCAGGTAAGCGCAGGGCATCGGCGGCGATTTCAAGGGTGCGTTCAAGGTTGTGTCCGTCCATCGCTTGGATTTTGTCTTCAATTTCAGCTTGCTTAACAGCGAGTTTGTCAAAGTCAGCATCGGGTTCAGCATAGGCCGCATAAATGGCATCAAGATCAGCCATGGCTTGTTTGACTTCTGCTACGGCTTCTTCAACGTTGCCACGTACATCTTTGCCGGGATCCAGCTGGGGCTCTTGCGGTAAATAGCCGACTTTTATGCCTGGTTGTGGACGCGCTTCGCCTACTATGTCCGTATCAATACCGGCCATGATGCGTAAGAGGGTGGATTTACCCGAGCCATTTAAACCTAGCACGCCAATTTTGGCGCCTGGAAAAAAAGATAATGAAATATCTTTAAGAATGTATTTAGATGGGGGAACCACTTTTCCAACGCGATTCATCGTGTAAACAAATTGAGCCATTCGAAATCCTATTTAAGCTGATGGTTAATAACGCTCTTAACTTTACCTAAGTTTGTGCAATTGTGAAAGTCGATCACGCTTTTTACATGGTGTATTTTTGTAACTACTGTTAAAATTAGTGAAATTTTTAAAGTAGCCTGATGTAAGTTGGAGTAGATAAATGTTTAACCAAGCCATGACGATTGCTGGATATGATGATGATGTTGCTGTAGCAATGGCCAATGAAGCCCAGCGTCAAGAAGATCACATTGAATTGATTGCCTCTGAAAACTATACCAGCCCACGCGTTATGGAAGCGCAAGGTTCAGTATTAACTAATAAGTATGCAGAAGGCTATCCTGGCAAACGTTATTATGGCGGTTGCGAACATGTCGATGTGGTCGAAGCTTTGGCGATTGAACGAGCTAAACAACTTTTTGGTGCTGACTATGCAAATGTGCAACCTCACTCAGGTTCACAAGCCAACGCACCGGTATTTATGGCCCTTTTAGAGCCGGGTGATACCGTGTTAGGTATGAGCTTAGCGCACGGTGGCCACTTAACGCATGGCGCAAAAGTGAATTTTTCAGGCAAAATCTACAACGCTGTACAGTATGGTCTAAACCCTACAACGGGTGAAATTGACTATGAACAAGTTGAAGCTCTCGCTAAAGAGCATAAGCCAAAGTTAATTATTGCCGGCTTTTCTGCTTACTCACAAATTGTTGATTGGCAACGTTTTCGTGATATCGCTGACATGGTCGGTGCGTATCTGTTAGTGGATATGGCGCACATTGCAGGCCTGGTTGCCGCGGGTGTTTATCCTAACCCGGTGCAAATTGCCGATGTTACTACGACCACAACGCATAAAACTTTGCGTGGCCCACGAGGTGGTTTGATCTTAGCTAAAGCCAATCCAGAAATTGAGAAAAAATTAAATTCATTGGTATTCCCTGGTACTCAGGGTGGCCCTTTAATGCACGTCATTGCGGCTAAAGCGGTCGCATTTAAAGAGGCAATGGAGCCAGAATTCAAAACCTATGCTCAGCAAGTTGTTAAAAACGCTCAAGCCATGGCACAGGTTATTTTAGACCGCGGATTAGACGTTGTTTCGGGGGGCACCAAAAACCACCTATTCTTAGTAAGCTTAATTGAAAAAGGCTTAACTGGTAAATTGGTTGACGCTGCACTGGGTGATGCGCATATCACCATTAATAAAAACTCAGTGCCAAATGACCCTATGTCACCGTTTGTTACCAGTGGTATTCGAATTGGTACAGCGGCCATTACAACTCGCGGCTTTAAAGAAGCTGAGTGTTTAGAATTAGCGGGTTGGATTTGTGATGTTATTGATGCCTGTGATCAAGCTAATGAAACCTGGGATCAGGCAGTTATTGATCAAGTTCGTCAAAAAGTCAGTGCATTATGCGCACGTTTTCCTGTTTATAAGGCTTAATTAGGGCGCCCAATGCATTGTCCTTTTTGCAATACCCCTGAAACAAAGGTAGTAGACTCGCGTTTAGCCGGTGAAGGTAACCAAATTCGCCGGCGCCGCGAGTGTCTAAATTGTGGCGAACGCTTCACGACTTATGAAAGCGCTGAGTTGAGTCTGCCGCGAGTGATTAAATCCAATGGTAATCGTGAAAAGTTTGACGAATTGAAGTTGCGTCAGGGCTTGCTAAAGGCATTAGAAAAGAGACCGGTCGCAAGTGATCGTATAGATGATGTTGTCCAGCAAATTATCAAGCGATTAATGGCGGAAGGATCTAGAGAAGTTCCTGCGAGTCGAGTCGGTGAGTGGGTAATGAGTGCACTGCGCGATTTAGACCCTGTAGCCTATGTCCGCTTTGCTTCAGTTTATCGTTCTTTCCAAGACGTAGAAGCTTTTCGTGAAGAAGTCGAAAAGTTGATGGCGTTAACCGCTGCTAAAACCTAACTGATTTCTAGATGTCATATCCCATTCACCCTTCCCATACCGATTTAATTTGGATGAATCGCGCCCTCGATTTAGCTCAGTTAGGGCGTGTATCTACGCGGCCTAATCCTGCAGTGGGCTGCGTCATTATAAACAGGGGGCAAGTGGTTGGTGAAGGTTGGCATCAGCAAGCAGGCCAACCCCATGCAGAGGTTTTAGCTCTTCGCCAAGCAGCCGAGCACGCCAAAGATGCGACCGCATATGTCACCTTAGAGCCTTGTTCACATTTTGGTAAAACGCCGCCCTGTTGTAATGCGCTTATCGCAGCCGGCGTTAAACGGGTCGTCATTGCGATGACTGATCCTAATCCGTTGGTGTCAGGTCGAGGGATAGCCGCTCTAGGTGAAGCAGGCATTGAGGTTACGCAGAATGTGGCTATGGCACGTGCTAAAGCGTTAAATGCAGGGTTTGTGATGCGAATGCAAACTGGTAGGCCCCTGGTTAGCCTAAAGCTGGCGACGAGTTTAGACGCTAAGGTGGCATTAGCTAATGGTGAAAGCCAATGGATTACTAATGAGCTCGCTAGACATCAAGGCCATCTTTTGCGTGCGCAACACTGTGCCATTGTGACTGGCATTGATAGTGTCATTGTTGATGATCCGCAACTGACAGTGCGGGTAAGTGATGATGATCTAAACAAGCAGGGCTGGTCGTCACAGCGACGAGTCGAACCCTTTAAAGTGGTATTAGACAGTCATTTGCGCTTGCCTTTGACAGCAAAACTATGTGCACAGCCCGATAAATTAATTGTGTATACCACTCAAACTGCGCTAACCAAGCAGGCGTCTAAGTATGCGCAATTGTTGGATTTAGGGGTGAAAGTCAATGTTGTTGCGCAAACTATTCATGCGCGTGTTGAGCTGATTGAGGTTTTGAACCACTTGGCAGCACATTATCAGTGTAATAATGTCATGATAGAAGCAGGGGGAACGCTGGCTGGTGCGATGTTTAATCAGCAGTTGGTGGATGAAGTTCATTGGTTTAGCGCGCCTATTGTTTTGGGGCCGGATGCTCAAAGTGCTCTAAACCTATTGCCTTTGCAGCATTTAGAGCAGGCGACGCACTTTAAGCTACAAGCGCAGCAGCTTTTGGGCGATAATTTTTATCGACGCTATCAGTGCATAAAAGCATAAGGGATTAGAATGTTTACTGGAATTATTGCAGCCGTTGGGCAGGTTAAAACGATCGAAACCAAAAATGGTGATTGGCGCTTAACGGTTAACACAGGGCTGCTTGATTTAACCGATGTCGCGTTGGGCGATAGTATTGCAACGAATGGTGTTTGTTTAACGGCCGTTGAACTTGGCACAGATTATTTTGTAGCAGACGTGTCTGCTGAAACGCTTACAGTCACCACCTTAGGGGCGATGAAAGTAGGTAGTCAGGTAAACCTGGAAAAAGCGCTTCGTTTAGCGGATCGTTTGGGTGGTCATCTGGTGAGTGGTCATGTTGATGGCGTGGGTGAAGTGGTACGCATATCACAAGATGCGCGTTCTTGGCGTTTTTTGATTTCGGCTCCAGAGGCGATTGCCCACTATATTGCCCATAAGGGTTCGATTTGTATTAACGGTATTAGTCTGACGGTTAATAGCGTTCAGGGCCATCAATTTGACATCAATATCGTGCCCCACACGATGGAAAATACAAATATTAAAACTTGGCAAGTTGGGACGCGACTCAATTTGGAAGTCGATTTATTAGCGCGTTATTTAGAGCGCTTGCTGGAGGGGAAGTCAGCAAAGGCGCCTTCGGTAATTACTGCTGAGTTTTTGGCAAAAAATGGCTACTAGTCAACAGATTAACGACAAAAGGTTGGGCAATGGAATTAAGTAGTATTGAAGAAATCCTAGCAGATTATCGCGAAGGCAAAATGGTCATTTTGATGGACGATGAAGATCGCGAAAATGAAGGTGATTTGCTTATTCCTGCAGCAAAAGTGACTCCAGAGGCGATAAACTTTATGGCGCGTTATGGGCGCGGGCTTATTTGTTTGACCTTAACCAAGGAACGCTGTCAGCAGCTACATCTGCCCCTGATGGTGCGTGATAATCAAGATCCACATGGCACCAACTTTACTGTTTCCATTGAGGCGGCCGAAGGCGTCTCAACGGGTATTTCAGCGAGTGATCGAGCGATAACCGTGTTAGCGGCCGTTAAGACGGATGCGCAACCCAGCGATATTGTGACCCCGGGGCATATATTTCCACTCATGGCCAGGCCTGGTGGTGTATTAACCCGTGCTGGTCACACGGAAGCTGGTTGCGATCTAGCGCGCTTAGCAGGCTTTGAGCCAGCGTCTGTTATTGTCGAAATTATGAATGAAGACGGCTCGATGGCACGCCGTGATGATCTAGAACGTTTTGCTCAGGAGCATGGTCTTAAATTAGGTACGGTAGCGGATTTAATTCAATATCGTTTACAAAATGAAAAAACGGTTGAGCGTGTGTCCTCATGTAATCTACCGACACGTCATGGTGAATTTAAACTTTATGCTTATGAGGATCGTTTAGATCATAAAGCCCATTTTGCACTGGTGTGTGGTGAGATAAAACCAGATGAGCCTACCTTGGTACGTGTGCATATGCAGGATACTCTTTGTGACCTGCTTGGTTCACAACGCCAAGAGTGTGGTTGGTCACTCGATGAAGCTATGCAACAAATTCAGATGGCGGGTGCTGGGGTAATTGTTGTGTTAAGAAAACATGAAGAAGCTGTCGATTTACTTGATCGTGTGGCACGTTATCAACTAGCGGACAGAGGGATTCAGCACCCAGACAGCTATGTAGAAGATGATGCTAAGACCTATGGCTTGGGTGCCCAGATTCTGGCTGACCTAGGGGTCACGCGTTTAAGGGTAATTGGCTCCAATTGGAAATTGACCGGCTTGAGCGGGTTTGGATTACAAATAGAACAATATATTGATAAAAAAGGGAATAGTAATGAAAACATTAGCAGGTAATCTACAGGCAGACGGTTTAAAGATTGCATTGGTTGTTGGACGCTTTAATAGCTTTGTGGTTGATCATTTGGTAGCAGGTGCGGTTGATACCTTTGTTCGTCATGGTGGGCAGGCTGATAATTTAACTCAAATACTGGTTCCGGGTGCGTTTGAAATTCCATTAGCTGCTCAAAAAGTGGCGGCATCGGGAGAGTATGATGCGGTCGTTGCATTGGGTGCGGTCATTCGTGGTGGTACCCCTCATTTTGATTATGTTGCCGGTGAGTGTGCAAAAGGCTTGGGGCAGGTGATGTTAGATCACAATGCGCCGGTTGCATTTGGTGTATTAACGGTTGATTCGATTGAACAGGCGATTGAGCGTTCTGGTACCAAAGCGGGTAATAAGGGCGGCGAAGCAATGATGTCGGCGATTGAAATGATTAACTTGTTAAAGCAGATTTAAAGCATGAGTGAGAAGAGTTGGGAGAAGCTTGATTTAGCGGATTTAATCAAGCAACCTTCAGAGCCGGTAGACGATGATCAAAAACCGGTGAGTCAGCGCAGTATGACACGCCGAGTTGCAGTACAGGCTTTGTATCAATGGACGCTTAATCCACAAGATACCTATCTGATAGAAAAGCAATTCTACGAAGAAGGCTGGTTAAGTGGTACCGATCGCGTTTGGTTTAAAGATATCCTCAATCAAGTAACCCAAGATGTCGCTTTGTTAGATGACACCTATGCCCCTTTTTTGGATCGTTCCGTTAAGCTAATTAATCCAGTAGAGCGCTGTATTTTACGTCTGGCTGTCTATGAGCTAAGAGATCAGGTTCAGGTGCCCTCTAAAGTAATTATTAATGAAGCTGTTGAACTGACTAAGCACTTTGGTGCTGAGGATGCCCACAAATACATTAATGGTGTGGTGGACAAGGTAGCAAAACAGTTACGTCCCGTTGAGTTTGGTGCTTAATTCCTGTTATGGAGTTTGAGCTAATCAATCGCTATTTTGCTCCGCTTGGCACACAGCTAGGTTTAGGCGAATTTTCAGCAGGGGATTTGGGCATAGGTGATGATGGCGCGTTGATTACTCCGCCAGCTAATAGCCAGTTAGTGGTAGTGACCGACACCTCAATTGCGGGCGTACATTTTCCGGTATCAACCCATCCATTTGATATAGGCTGGAAAGCCTTAGCTGTTAATGTTAGTGATTTAGCGGCAATGGGTGCGCGCCCTGCTTTTTACTCTCTTGCCCTGACGCTGGAGCAATATGACCAGGCCTGGTTAAACGCCTTTTCTGCAGGCTTAAACGCCATGATGCAAAGCCTTCCTGTTGATATGTCTGGGGCCTCCTTTCCGTTGATAGGCGGTGATACGACGCGTGGCCCATTAAGTATTACGATTACCGCTCATGGTTGGGTTGAGCGTGGACAAGCATTGCTTCGTGAGGGTGCAAAGCCAGGTGATGGTGTGTTTGTTTCAGGTCAATTGGGTGAGGGCGGTTTAGGTTTAAGTTTAGCCTTAGCAGGCCTGCAACCTAGATCAGTTGATGAAAGTTTGGCACTGGCAAAGTTGAATCGTCCAGAACCTCGTGTTGCATTAGGGCGTGCGCTAATAGGTTTAGCCTCAAGTGCTATTGATATTTCCGATGGCTTGTTAGCAGACTTAAATCATATTCTGCAAGCATCAAACGTAGGTGTCGATTTGAGCGCAGATACGATGCCTCTGTCGGCAGCGGTTAAAGCTTGGGCGGGATCTGACCCCTTAAAACCTTTAAACGCAGGTGATGACTATGAGCTGTGTTTTACCTTGCCACTTAGATATTGGTCTAGGATAGAACAACTAAGCAGTCAGTTGGGTATCAAAATCAGTCACATTGGTGAGATAACGGCTGAGCTGGGCTGTCGGCTGAATGGTGAATTGTTAGTCCCTAGCAAACAGGGTTTTAACCATTTTGCTAGGGACTAAGCCATACTTTCAAGCGAGTGAAGGCTAGATAGCTGCTTGGTTCGCTGCGCGGCGCGCACGCACGCCAGCAGCTAACATCTCAAGCAGCGTTTCACTCATCGGCCAGTCAATACAAGCATCGGTAATGCTTTGACCGAAAGTTAAGGTTTTGCCTGCGACCACATCTTGACGTCCTGCCACTAAATGACTTTCCACCATGGCGCCCATAATATAGGGACTGCCAGCAGTCAGTTGCTCGCTAATTGAACGAGCTACATCCATTTGCTTGAGGTGGTCTTTGGAGCTATTAGCATGGCTACAATCAATCATTAATTTAGGCTGAACACCGGCTTTCTGTAATTCTGCAACAGCTTGTTCAACAAAAGGCGGCGCGTAGTTAGGGCCATCATTACCGCCCCGTAAAATGACATGGCAGTCTTGGTTGCCAGTGGTCGAAAAAATAGCCGAATGACCTTGCTTGGTTAAAGACATAAAAATATGGGGCCGGTTAGCAGCGCGAATGGCATCGACTGCGACCTTAAAACCACCGTCGGTGCCATTTTTAAAACCAACAGGGCAGGATAGACCTGAAGCAAGTTCGCGATGTCCTTGGCTTTCAGTGGTGCGAGCGCCAATGGCACCCCAGCTGACCAAATCAGAAATATACTGTGGTGAGATTAAGTCTAAAAACTCGGTCGCCGCGGGAACACCCAGCGTATTGACATCAAGTAAAAAACCGCGTGCTTTTTCTAGACCTTTATTGATCTTAAAGGTTTCATTGAGATCAGGGTCATTAATTAAACCCTTCCAGCCGACAGTCGTGCGTGGTTTCTCAAAATATACCCGCATAACAATTAACAGGTCTTGTTGATGCTGTTTGATTTGCTGTGCTAGTTTTTCGGCATAGGCCAGGCCTGCTTGGGTGTCATGAATAGAGCAGGGTCCAATAACTACTAGCAAACGATCATCTTGACCGTTTAGAATCGCTTTGATCGCTTCACGTGTATGGAAAACGGTTGCCGCAGCTTGTTCGGTAAGAGGGAATTTTTCGTGCAACGCAATAGGGGGTTGCACTTCGGTAATGTGGTTGATGCGAAGGTCGTCGGTTTGAAACCTGGTCATAGCGGCCTGATCCTAAAAACTGAAATCATTAAATTGGGGGTATTATAGGGTATTTGTGCCTAGAGACCAAAAGTTGTAGTGGATAAATGCAAAAAATAATCCAGAGTTAGTCAAAAGCTATAACCGCTGTTAATAAATTCAATAGTCTATGGGTATTAAAAAATCTTATTTATGCTAAAATTTGCCCCAAGTTTTGAAATGAACAAGAGAACGTAACCTTGACGCAGCATTGCAAATTTATCATCGAAGGTGTAACAGAAGATGGACGCAAGTTCCGTCCAAGCGATTGGATTGATCGTATATCGTCGCTAATGGCATCTTATGGCGCATCTCACCGTCTTGTGTATTCAGATTTAATGCACCCTGAGCTCTATAATGGTCAGAAATGTTTGATTATCGACACCGAGTTGGAGATTAAAAATCCAAGCATGTTTGAGTATGTGATGAATTTTGCGAAAAGCAATAACCTCAAAATGACGAAGGTGTGCGAAGTTGTTGAGTCTAAGCTGGGCGCGTAACAGTCGTTAAATCATCACTAACAGGGTCACTATCCAGCCTGCTAAGGCTAAGCTGGGCCCAAATGGAAACATTTGATTCATAGCGTCACCATATCGCCATTTACGCCATAAGCTTATAAATAGGGCGGTAATAGCGGCCATAATTAAAATCAGCGGGAGGTTTGCAAGACCGACCCATGCCCCTAATGCCGCCGTTAATTTAAAATCTCCATAGCCCATGCCTTCGCGCTTTGTTAATGCAAAATGCAATTGGTAAACGCTCCAGAGTAGCAAGTATCCCAATACGGCACCCAAAATAGCCTGTTCTAAGCTTACCCAGTGAAACACTAGATTAGCTAATAAGCCTAGCCACACCAGTGGTAAAGTTAAGCTGTCTAATAATAGTTGGTGTTCTTGGTCTATTTCGGCACTTAACAACAGCCACCAGCCAAGTAATGTTGCAGTTGCAGCAGTGGCTAGGTCGTTAAATAGGCTGAAACTAATAAGTGCTGTCGTTATAGTCAAGATCTCAATTCGTCCTAGTTGGGTGGCACGCATTGACTTAAGCGGCATGGAGCCTCCTTGCCAAAACAGGACATAATTAAGTAAAAAGCTTTTTTGATACCAAGGGGTGTTTTTGTAAAAAACATGACGCAGGGGGCGCATCAGCACACGCATTTGAATAGCTTGCGGTTTGAATAATAATCTCGGCAACAGGTAGGCGAGCTTAAATAGAATTTGACTTGCCAGCAGACTCGCTACAATCGCAATTAATCCAGTAAATATTAAATGGTCATGTAAATTGGGTGAATTAGCTAGAAGCGGCATGATGCACTAGCTAGATTTAGTGATCGGTTTCAGAGTAGGTGACATAATTGCGATCATTCTCCCAAACGCGAATCTGGTGCATTTTAAACGCATCTTGATCTAGGCGTTTGGCCAATTCATTGTATAGGTAGTGGGCAATATTTTCAGCAGTAGGGTTGGTACGTTGAAAGTGTGGATGGTCGTTAAGATAACTATGATCTAATTCAGCAACTACGTCTTTAGCATGTTGTTTAACCTGTTTAAAGTCGATGACCATGCCAATATCATTTAGTGTATGACCAATAACTGAAACCTCAATCTTCCAATTATGACCATGAAGTTTTGCACAATCGCCCTCGTAGCCGATCAAACGGTGGGCTGCGGCAAAATCTAATTGTGTAGTTAGGATAAAGTTTTTTTTCATGGTCTACTCTTGCATCAATGTTTAGCATTTAAATTATAACGAATTTAATGCTGTCGTTCGCCAATAAATCGAATGATTTCAGCTAAAAAATCGAGATCGCCCGTTGTAGCTGGGTGAGATACCAGTTGTTTGAGATCTGCTTGTGCTTGTGCAATGTGATAATCGCGCATTACTTTGGATTCTTTGAGTCCAAGTAAGCTTGGATAGGTGCTTTTGCCCAATTCGCAATCGCGCCCCTGGGTTTTGCCACGTTGTTCGGTTGAAACCTCAATATCTAAAATATCATCATGAATTTGAAAAGCTAAGCCTATATGATTTCCCAAGCTGGTTAAGGTGGGTTTAATTTGATCAAAATAGACCGAGGTGAGCGCACCTAATAATAGACTGACCGTAATTAGGGCACCGGTTTTAAGTTGGTGCAACTGCGTCAGTTGATCGAGCGTTAGTGTGGTTTTTTCGCCTAGCATATCAAGCATTTGCCCTGCAATCATGCCGCGAGGCCCAGCGGCATCAAGTAGCAGTTGGCAGGCGAGGATTTTTTGGTTGGCATCAAGGTGAGTCGATTCTACGAGTGTTTGCAGTGCGAGACCTTGCAGAGCATCACCGGCCAAGATGGCGGTGGCTTCGCCAAATTGAACATGGCAAGTCGGTTTTCCACGGCGTAATGTGTCATTATCCATGGCCGGTAGATCATCGTGTACAAGTGAATAGGCGTGAATAAACTCAATTGCACTGGCGCAATCTAAAAGTGCATGATGATCCAATTTCAGTGCCTCACCCATGGTCAAGCAGAGTGCGGGCCTGAGTCGTTTGCCACCTTGTGCGCTGGCGTAATGCAACGCGTCGGTGAGCGCTAAAACAGGAATCTGCTCATTGCTAAACTGGGTTATTTTTTGGCTTAGCTGGCGATTGACGCTATCTTGAATGGCCAGTAGCTTGTCTTGTTGCATCTTAGCGCTTACCTCCGCCACTGGCGATAATGAGCAGTCGATCCAGCCAGCGCGCCGGCAGTAGGCGTCTTAATAGGTGGAAAGCTTTGCTGGGTAGGGTGATGCGATATTGGAGTTTAGGGCGCCTAGCCCGTAATACACTAAGCAGCACCTTCGCGACCGCTTCGGCCGGTAGGGTAAAAGGTGCGGGTGCGGTATCTGCCGTTAAACGACAAATCATGTTTTGGTAAGTTTGCTCATGACGGCTGGGTTGATCAGCAACCCATTTTAAAAAGTTTTGATGGGCGTTGTGCCTAAACTGACTAATGATGGGTCCTGGTTGGAGTAAGACTAGATCAATCGGGTCGTGTGCTAGCTCAAGGCGTTGGGTGGCGGCGAGTCCTTCTAATGCAAATTTACTAGCGTTATAGCTGCCGCGCAAACTCATGGCGGTAAAGCCCAGTACGGAGCTGTTATGGATAATGCGACCATATCCTTGCTTGAGCATCTGCTTGATGGCGAGTTGAGTCAACTGGTGAGTGCCAAATACATTAGTTTGAAATTGGTCTTCGAGGACTTTGCGGCTGATGTCTTCAAGTGCACCGGGGGTGCCAAACGCAGCATTATTGAACAGTGCATAAATTTGCTGATCAGCTAAATCCAATGCCGTTTGCCAGGCCTGTTCAACACTGTTTGGGTCTGCTAGGTCGAGTTGAACATAGGCATAAAAACCATAGGCTTCTAAACGTGCAAGATCATCAGGGTTTCGATAGCACGCGATAACTTTATATCCCTGTTGATGGAGTAATTCCGCACTCGCCAGGCCAATGCCTGATGAGCAGCCCGTTATTAGTACGCATTCATAGGGTCTGATCGGGCGACTCGATAGCATGCTTTTCATAGTTAGAGGTATCTCTGTCAAAATAGGGTCACAATAGTAGCGGAAAAAAGTAACTGAAACAATGCGTTGATTTTGTAAGATGGCGGCAAGCACCCAGCGAAATTATGTATAATAATGCGCTAAATTTTGGAATAAGCATGACTCTACTGAAGCGCTACTTTATTGCCGGTTTAATGGTGTTGTTGCCCTTGTGGGTGACGTTTGAAGCCATTTTGTTTTTAATGGGCATTTTTGATCGTAGCTTAAGGCTGATTCCTGATCAGTATCAACCAGAAGTGTTGTTAGGCTTTGCTATCCCAGGTTTTGGCTTGATGGTGTCATTCGCTATTGTGGTGATGACGGGCATGTTGGTCGCAAACATTTTGGGCGGTCGCATTGTTAATTGGTGGGAAAGACTACTATCAAAAATTCCCTTGGTGCGATCTATTTACACTGCTGTTAAGCAAATAGTTGAGGCGGTAGTAGGGACAGGGCAAAAAACTTTCCAGCAGGTTTATTTAGTTGAGTATCCGCGTAAGGGATTATGGACACTGGGCTTTAAAACGAGCAGTGTAATGGGGGAGGCTCAAACTAAAACCGGTGCGTCAGCAGTCATCAATATCTTTATTCCCACGACACCTAATCCTACCTCGGGGTTTTTTATTATGGTAGCTAAGGACGATGTGGTCGAGTTAGATATGTCAGTAGATGATGCGCTAAAAATGCTGATTTCTGGTGGTGTAGTGGTGCCACCTTGGCAGCAACAGGCGGTAGATAGTCAGCAAGAGTTAAATCTGGTGACAGCAGTAGAATCAACTCAACATGATCAAAAGTCGGCTGCTAAGTTTTAGGTTTTTGTAACGGGTGTTCTATTTGGGACGCTCGTTTTGGATAATTTTATTTAATTAGTTTTCGTTTATAAGTTGAAGGATAAGCAATGCGTACACACTATTGTGGTCAGGTAACAGAAGCACTCATAGGTCAAACGGTTAGCGTAGCTGGCTGGGTTCATCGTCGTCGTGACCATGGTGGGGTTATTTTCATTGATTTGCGTGATCGTGAAGGTTTGTTACAGGTTGTTGTGGATCCGGATACGGCAGAGATTTTTGCTAAGGCTGAGCATCTGCGGTCTGAATGTGTGTTGCATATCAGCGGGATAGTTCGTGCTCGTCCAGAAGGGACGGTAAATGCCAATTTAGCCTCAGGGCAAATTGAGATGTTGGCGAAAGAACTGGATGTACTCAGCATGGCAGAGCCGATTCCATTCCAACTAGATGACAAACATGTGAGTGAAGAGGTACGTTTAAAGTATCGCTATATCGACCTGCGTCGTGATGAGATGCAAAAGACCCTCAAGTTGCGTTATGCGGTGACCCGATCAATGCGTAATTACTTGGATAATAACGGCTTTATTGATATGGAAACGCCAATCTTGACCAAGTCAACGCCGGAAGGTGCGCGTGATTATTTGGTGCCTAGCCGTACTCATGAACATAAGTTTTTTGCGCTACCACAATCGCCGCAATTGTTTAAGCAGTTGTTAATGATGTCTGGTTTTGATCGTTATTATCAAATTACCCGTTGTTTCCGTGATGAGGATTTACGCGCGGATCGTCAACCTGAATTCACCCAGTTAGATATCGAGACCTCGTTTATGGATGAAAATGGGGTGATGGGGTTGATGGAAGGTTTGACCAAGACTATTTTTAAAGAAGGCATTGGGGTTGAATTTGATTATGATTTCCCGCAAATGACCTATGCCGATGCGATTCAAAAGTATGGCATTGATCGTCCAGACTTACGTATTCCGCTAGAGTTGGTTGATGTCGCTGATTTATTGCAAGACATCGAGTTTAAAGTTTTTGCCGGACCGGCAAAAGATCCAAAAGGCCGTGTGGCGGCCTTGTGTGTGCCAGGTGCGGGCGAAATGTCGCGCAAAGAAATCGACGATTACACCAAGTTTGTCGGTATTTACGGCGCCAAAGGTTTGGCCTATATCAAGGTAAATGATATTGGAGCTGGCATTGATGGCTTGCAGTCACCGATTGTGAAATTCTTCCCGGATCAAGTCATGCAGATTCTTGAGCGTGTGGGCGCTAAAGATGGTGATATTGTGTTCTTTGGTGCGGATAAAGCCAAAATCGTCAACGAAGCGCTGGGCGCATTGCGCGTTAAGATAGGTGAAGATCGTCAAATGTTTACCGATAAATGGAAGCCAGTATGGGTAGTCGATTTCCCGATGTTTGAAGAAGATGAAAAAACCGCGCGCGTTGCGGCGATGCATCATCCATTTACTCAGCCCAAAGCAACCACCGAAGAAATTTTAGCCTCGAAGAACCCAGGGCAAATGTTAGCGCGTGCCTATGACTTGGTGATTAACGGTATTGAAGTCGGCGGTGGTTCAGTGCGTATCCATGATACAAATATGCAGGCGGCCGTGTTTAAGTTGTTAGGTATTAGCGACGAAGATGCAGCGGAGAAGTTTGGTTTCTTATTAAATGCGCTGAAATACGGTTGCCCTCCGCATGCGGGTATGGCGTTTGGTTTAGACCGTTTGATTATGCTGATGGCCGACCGTGAATCAATTCGCGATGTGATTGCTTTCCCTAAAACACAATCAGCAGCCTGCTTGTTAACCGAGGCACCAGGCCTGGTGGACATAGCGCAGTTGCGTGAACTTAATATTCGTTTGAATAAAAAAGTATCTGAGAACGCAGCGAGTTAATGGCACAGTTAGCAACCGATATTCCACTGGAGTTAGTGGCGCGCATTAACGAGCTAGCGGCTAACGCGCCGCGTTTAGTGCCAATTAAAGAAACTGATAAACCAGCCTTAATTGCGCGAATTAAAGCCTTACTAGCCAAGCATCGTGCTCAGTTAGTCGCGCATTATTATGTGGATGCTGATTTGCAAGCCTTGGCTGAAGCAACCGGCGGTGTCGTTGCCGATTCGTTAGAAATGGCGAATTTCGGTGCTCAGTCAGACGCAGAGGTTTTAATCGTCTGTGGCGTGCGTTTTATGGGTGAAACGGCCAAAATGCTTAGCCCAGAAAAAACAGTGCTCATGCCTGATCTTAATGCGACCTGTTCATTGGATGTCGGCTGCCCCAGTGATGAATTTGCGCAATTTTGTGCCCAGCATCCTGATCGAAAAGTGGTGGTCTATGCCAATACCAGTGTTGAGGTAAAAGCCTTAGCTGATTGGGTGGTGACCTCGGGTAATGCACTGGCGATTGCGCGTTATTTGAAGGCGCAGGGTGAGAAGATTATTTGGGCACCCGATCAGCATCTTGGTCACTGGATTGACCAAGAAACCGGTATCGATATGATTCGTTGGATGGGGCATTGTATTGTTCATGATGAATTTAAAGCCTTTGAGCTTGAACAGCTGAAACAGCAGTACCCAAAAGCGAAGGTATTGGTTCACCCTGAATCTGCGGCTGCAGTGCTAGCTTTGGCCGATGTAGTAGGGTCAACGAAAGTGTTGATCAATGCCGTGCAATCTATGCCGGATGCACAGTTTATTGTGGCGACCGATCAGGGCATTTTTTACAAGATGCAGCAGCTGGCGCCCAGCAAGCAATTAATTGTTGCGCCAACTGACTCCAAAGCGAAGCAATGCATTAGCTGCGCTAACTGCCCTTGGATGGGCATGAATGGACTGGAGAACCTGGTGGCTGTTTTGGAGGCGTTAGATCAAGACGAACGAGTGCTGGCTCAGCATGAAATTCGGCTTGATGAGCAAAAACGTCAACAGGCCTTGGTGGCATTAAATCGCATGCTTGAGTTTTCTCGTCAACAAGGTTTGGTTGCGAGTAAGCCCAATACTAAACGATAACATTAAGAGAGAAAGGCATGGCAGGACATAGTAAATGGGCCAATATTAAACATCGTAAAGCCCGTCAAGATGCTAAAAAAGGTAAGGTATTTACTAAACTGATTCGCGAGCTAGTGGTGGCCGCGAAGGCAGGGGGTCCACATCCAGAAGATAATCCGCGTCTGCGTGCGGCAGTGGACAAAGCCTTGCGTGAAAATATGAAGCGCGACACCATTGATAAAGCGATTGCACGTGGTGCCGGTAATCAGGAAGGTGATGACTACGAAGAAATTCGTTATGAGGGCTATGCCCCTGCCGGTGTAGCGGTGATGGTTGATTGCTTAACCGATAATCGCAATCGCACCGTCGGTGAAGTGCGTCATGCTTTCACAAAAAAAGGTGGTAATTTAGGTACAGATGGTTCGGTGGCCTACATGTTTGTTAAACAAGGTTTGATTCAGTTTGAACCAGGCCTGGCTGAGGATGCGGTCATGGAAGCCGCTATCGAAGCGGGTGCAGAAGATGTTAAGGTTGACTCGGATGGCAGTATCGCCGTAGTGACCGCACCGGAGGACTTGCATAGTGTGGCGGACGCGCTCGCACTTGCTGGTTTTGCAGCCGCTCAGGTGGACATAAATATGGAAGCAGATATTAAAGTCAGTCTTGATTTTGACGATGCTCAGCGGGTCATGGCCATGATTGAGATGTTAGAAGACTTAGACGATGTGCAACAGGTCTATACTAATTTAGATATTTCTGATGAGGTGATGGCGCAGTTAATGGCGGCCGAATAATTATGCTGGCGCCTCGCGCGAGTCATCGAATTTTGGGTATTGATCCGGGTTCACGTAAAACCGGATTTGGTGTCATTGAGTCAGGACGATATCATCCTAAGTATTTGGCCAGCGGGGTGATTCGGGTTGAAAAATTTACCGGCACTGAGCGTTTAACGCGCATTTTTCAATCAATTGGTGAGTTGATTGCGCGTTATGATCCGCAGTTTGTGGTAGTGGAGAAAGTGTTTGTTCATAAAAACCCGAGTTCGGCGATCAAGCTTGGACAGGCACGGGGCGTTATTTTGTGTGCTGCGGCATTAGAGTCCCGCGCCATTATAGAATATACCCCTACCCAAATAAAAAGTACCATTGTAGGTCAAGGGCATGCCGGCAAAGATGCGGTACAGTTTATGGTAAAACAGTTACTGCGTTTGACTGAAGTGCCACAAGAAGATGCCGCTGATGCCTTAGCCTGTGCCTTATGCCATGACCGGTATCTTACTTTAGGTATCGATCCGGCAAGCTTGTCAAAAGGCACCCACTTTAAATAATAATGCGGTCTAACAGCCACTAGGACTTAAGATGATTGGCTTTTTACATGGAACCTTGGTAGCAAAACAACCGCCATTAGTGTTACTTGATGTGCAAGGCGTGGGCTATGAATTAGAAGCGCCGATGTCGACTTTTTATGCGTTGCCGGATGGGCAGGTAACGACTAAATTGCTCACCCATCTGCATGTGCGTGAGGATGCCATGTTGCTCTATGGTTTTGCAACTGAGCCTGAGCGGCAGTTGTTTCGAGAGCTGATTAAAGTGTCAGGCATAGGGACTAAAATGGCGCTGGCGGTGTTGTCGAGTTATTCGGTGCAAGACTTTAATCATCATATCCACACCGCTGATACGGCGGCTTTGTCTAAAATTCCGGGCATTGGCAAAAAAACAGCGGAACGCATGGTCATAGAAATGCGTGATCGGCTGCAAAAAGTATTTGGGGCTAGTGTTAGGGTTAGTCAGGATTCGAGCGAATTGTCGCACAATAATATTAATAATATGAACAAGCAGTCTGCGGTTGCAGCTCTAGTATCTTTAGGGTATAAAGAAGCGCAAGCCGAGGTATTGGTGACTAAAGTTTATGACGAAGCTTTGAGCTTAGAACAGCTGATTAAGCAAGCGCTATTGCAGGTTAGAGTATGATTGAAACAGATCGCATTATTGGTAATCAAGAGCAGGAAGACGATCTGTATGCAATGCCTAAAATCCGTCCGCAGTTTATGCAGGATTATATTGGGCAAACGGCGGTTAGAGAACAATTAAGCATGTTTATTGATGCGGCAAAAATGCGTCGCGAACACTTGGATCATGTCTTGCTTTATGGTCCTCCGGGATTAGGTAAAACGACTTTGGCCAATATTGTTGCGCAAGAAATGGGCGCCACTTTGCGCCAAACCTCAGGGCCGGTGTTAGACAAACCCGGTGACCTCGCGGCCATCCTCACTCGCTTAGAGCCGCATGATGTTTTGTTTGTTGATGAGATTCATCGACTCAGCCCGATAGTTGAAGAGATTCTTTATCCAGCGATGGAGGATTTTCAGCTGGATATCGTGATTGGTGAGGGACCGGCTGCCCATAGCGTTAAAATTGACTTGCCGCCTTTTACGTTAGTGGGTGCAACGACACGAGCAGGCCTGCTAACCTCACCCTTGCGTGACCGGTTTGGTATTGTGCAGCGGCTAGAGTTTTACACTGAAGCGGAGTTGACTCAGATTGTGTCGCGTTCGGCTAATATTTTAGGTGTGGCCTGTGAGCAGTTGGGTGCGGCAGAAATTGCCAAGCGTTCGCGAGGCACGCCGCGTATTGCCAACCGTCTGCTTAGACGGGTGCGTGATTTTGCACAGGTCGAAGGTAATGGCGTGATTACCCAGAAAATTGCCAGTGCGGCATTAAATTTGCTAGAAGTTGACCCTATGGGGTTAGATAAAATGGATCGGCGCTTGCTTGAGAAAATTATCACGCATTTCGACGGCGGTCCGGTGGGGATTGAAAGCATGGCTGCCGCGGTTGGTGAGGAACGCGGTACGATTGAAGACGTGATTGAACCCTATTTAGTGCAACAAGGATTTATGATTAGAACACCAAGGGGCCGGGTAGCGACTACCAGGGCTTATCAACATCTTAACTTAGCAGCAGAAAAGGATTAGCTGAATGGGTGATCATTCTATAATTGATTTAGTGTTAATGGCCAGTCCAATTGTGCAATTGGTCATGGCCATTTTAGTATTTATGTCTATTTCAGCCTGGGCGATTGCTTTGGCGAAAACTCACCAAGTACGTAAAGCAAAACAACAGCTTGTCGCGTTTGAAGCTACTTTCTGGGATTCAGATGATTTGGGTCAATTATATCGCCAAGTCGCCCATAAAGAAGGGGGGGACTTACAGGGCTTAGAGCGTCTATTTGAAGCGGGCTTCCAAGAGTTTGTTAGACTTAAAAATCAAGGTGTAGAAGATGCTAATGATCTGGTATCGGCGAGTCATCGAGCGATGAAAATTGCCTTAGGTCGAGAAACTGAGCGTTTAGAACATCGTTTATCTTATTTGGCAACGGTGGGTTCATCGGCGCCCTATATTGGTCTTTTTGGTACGGTCATCGGGGTCATGCACGCGTTTCAAGGATTAGGTGATTCGCCAAACATGACCCTGGCTGCGGTTGCGCCGGGTATTGCGGAAGCTTTATTGGCAACCGGGATGGGGTTGTTTGCTGCCATACCTGCAGTCATATTTTTTAATAGTCTAACAAATCGCGCTGATCGGCTTTTAAGTGAATACGAACATTTTGCTGAAGAGTTTTTGGCTATCCTACAACGTCAGGCTCATTCGAGCTAGAAGGAGCGACCTGTGAACACCAGTTTGCGATCAAGTCGTGACAAAAAACGTTTAATGGCAGAGATCAATGTCGTGCCTTACATTGATGTTACGCTGGTGTTGTTGATTATTTTTATGGTCACAGCGCCTTTGGTTCATCAAGCCATTACGGTTGATTTACCCGGTACGCCAGAAATTGATCGTTCTGTTGAAGCAACGCAGTTAACTCCGCCTTTTGTTATTACCGTGACCCGTGATGGGCTCTACCATACCAGTGAAAACCCGAATGAGCATTTAACGCCGGCTGAGCTAGCCATGCTGGTTGCGGAAGTGGTTGCACGCAGCCAATTAAATGAGCAGCTTTCTATAGTGATTGAGGGTGATCGTGACGCGCCATACGGACGTGTAGTGCATCTATTTGTATTGCTCAAGAATAATGGTGTGCCTAACGTCTCGTTAATGACTCAACCGGAGGATGGAGTGTGATTAGTTATATCAAACGACATCCCTACGCGGTGGCATTGGCTTTAGCCTTCCATTTCATTATTGCGTTGTTTTTAATTGGTAACTTTTGGTCCAAACCAATGGTGATAAGTGTTCAGGATGCCGGTCCAGCATTGATTCAACCAGAGGTTTCGCCTCAGATGCCTTTAACAACCATGACGGTTGATCAGGAGTTGATTGAAGCGCAGTTAACCCGTATTAGGGAGCAAGAATCTCAGCGCCAGGCTGAACAGCAGCGTCAGTTAACAGAGGCGCGTGAACGTGAACAACGTATTGCGCAATTGCAGCGTCAACAAGAAGAAGAAACGCGTCGTGCGGAACAAGCCCGCCGTCAAGCTGAGCAGGAGCGTCAACGCATTGAGGCAGAGCGCCAGCGTGCTGAAGCCGAACAGCGTCGTGCAGATGAAGCGCGTCGTGTGGCTGCGCAGGCCGAGCAACAGCGAGCCCAAGCAGAGCGCGATCGGGCGCGTGCAGAGCAACAGGCTCGTGAAGCCACGCAACAGGCTGAACGTCAGCGTCAAGCTGAGGAACGTCGCCTTGCTGAACTAGCCGAGTTACAAAAACAAGCCGAAGCTGAGCGTGCAAGACAAGAGGCCCGTCAACGTGAGGTAGCTGAGCAAACGCGTCAGCAAGAAGCGGAGCGAGCTCGTCTTGCTGCATTAGCTGAAGAAGAAGCGCGCCAACGTGAAGCGGCTCGCCAGCGTGAGGTACGTAATCTACGTCAGAGTTACGTCTCATCGATTACTGCTAAAGTGCGAGAAAATTGGCGGACACCAGCAGATATTTCTGCCGATGCACAATGTGAGTTAGTGATTGTGCAGGAACGCGATGGTACTGTCGTTAGTGTTAGAACAGAACGTTGTAATGCGCAAGCCTCTGAACAGTTTAAACAAGCAGCCGAACGTGCTGTGCTGCGGGCTTCGCCTTTGCCTCAGGCCCCTGTGCCTGAAGTTTATGAGCGTACCATTCGTTTTGTATTTAAACCTTAATGATTTAAGTTTGTTTGATAACTAAGAAGGATTCATCTATGCGTTATAGCGCTATGCGACAAAAGATTGCAAGCTGGTCAGCAGGCCTGGTAATGCTATTTGCAAGCCAGTTTGTCCACGCCAATTTGGTTATTGAGATTACCGAAGGGTTTGAAAATGCCATTCCGATCGCTGTGGTGCCATTTAGTGTTGAAGGGCGGGGTGCCGCGCCACAGGATGTTGGTGAGATTATTCAAAATAACCTGCGTCGCAGCGGTCGCTTTGCACCTGTTGCAACGAATCGTTTACCCCAGCGTCCAGTCACCCTTGATGGTGTTATTTTTGAGCAATGGCAGCGACTTGATGTTGATCATTTGATTATGGGGCAATTGAGTCTTCGTCCAGATGGTAGCTATGATATTGATGTGCGTTTAGTGGATGTGTTGCGCCGTCAGCAAATTATCGGTAAACGTTATCAGCAAATTCCAGCTAACCTTTTACGTCAAGCAGCACATCAGATTTCTGATGAACTTTATTATGAGTTAACTGGGGTTTGGGGAGCGTTTAATACTCGATTAGCCTATGTTACGGTCAGAGAACAAGGTAATGAGCGCAATTATTCGCTCGATGTGTCTGATTCAGATGGCCACAACCCTCGTACGATATTGCGTAGCCGTATGCCTATTATGTCGCCACGTTGGTCACCTGATGGTCGTCATATTGCCTATGTGTCGTTCGAAGCAGGTCGCTCAATTATCGTACTGCAAAGTTTGGATGGCAGTCAGCGTGAAGTCTTAGCTGAATTTAATGGCATTAACAGTACACCGGTTTGGTCTCCAGATGGCCGCCAAATGGCGATGACCTTGTCTAAAGATGGCAGTGCTAACCTCTATATTATGAATTTAGCTAACCGCCAATTGCGTCAAGTCACCAATCATCCAGCCATTGATACTGAGCCTAGTTGGAGTCCAGAGGGCGATGCGCTCTACTTTAACTCGGATCGTCGCGGACAACCACAGATTTTTAAATTGGATTTAGCGACCAATGTGGTGACACGGGTCTCTTTTGAAGGACGTTATAATGCCAGCCCGATGGTATCGCCAAACGGGCGTCATTTGGCAATGGTGCATGCAAATAACGGTTTTAACATTGGTATTATGGATCTTAGCAATGGTGACTTCAGACAGGTAACACGTACCAGTCTTGCTGAGTCACCCAGTTTTGCACCTAATAGTGATATGCTTGTGTATGCTACTAATAATCGCGGTCGCGGCGAGCTCGCGGTAATTTCGGTTGATGGGCGTGCATCACAGGTGCTAAGAGTTCAGGATGGTCAAGTACGTGAGCCTGCTTGGGGTCCTTACTTGACACCACCAAGAATGCGTTAAAAAAATTTTATTCTCTTTATTTGATTAGGGACCCACAAACATGAATAGCGTAAAAGTTTCTCTTATTTCCGTGTTAGCTTTCTCAATGGTAGCCTGTAGCAGTTTGCCTGAAATTGACTTATCTGATGAAGTTCCGCCGGTTGTTGAAGATCGCCGAGCGGGCGGTGGCTTATTGGAAAATCGTGGTATCGAAGTCGTGCCTCTTGAAGGGCAAGCTGGTTTTGAGGCTTTAGATTTAACCGATGGCCAATTACCAGGCCTGCTGCCAGATGAGATAACCGCTGAAATGGAGCCCATTGTTTATTTTGGCTTTGATCAATACACAGTTGATGACAAGTCATTGAATGTATTGCGTTATTACGCTGACGTGATGCTTAATAACCCGAGCTTAACGGTTAAGTTAGAAGGACACACAGACGAGCGAGGTAGCCCAGCGTATAACCTAGCTTTAGGTGAGCGCCGTGCCATTGCGGTTTTGGATGTGATGAAAGCCTATGGTATTGGAGAAAATAGAATGATGGCCATTTCATTTGGTGAAGAACGTCCTGCCGTGTTTGGTCAAAGTGAAGAAGCCTACTCAATGAATCGTCGCGTTGAGTTAAACTTTAGATAGAGGTGAGTATGGTCAAGTGGTTATTGCTGGTGACGCTACTGACACCGTCAGTTGTGTTAGCGCAGACATTGGAGCAGCGTGTTGAGCGCCTAGAAGAAATTGCCAGTAACCCGGTTACGATTCAATTAGGCCAGCGCTTGGACTTTCAAGCGAACGAAATTGCCCAAATCCAAGATCGTCTTGACCGCTTAGTGTTCCAAAATCAACAGCTACAACGACAACTGGAACGTCATATCGAACAAGCTAGCCAACGGATTACACAGCTTGAAGCGCAGTTGCAAGCTGCTGCTCAGCAAGGTTTACTCTCAGAGCCAAATGCACTCGCTGAGCAAGGTGAATTGACACTCACTATCGCTGATGAGTTTTCAGAGCAATCTGAGTTAGGCTTGGAGCAGGATGCAACGCAAACAGCCTTAGATGTGTCTCCCACTGAGGTGACGCTTGAGTTTGCACCTGAGCAATCAGGTGATATTAATGAGCGTGAATTAATTGTTTTAGACACATCACCACAGGGTGAGATGCAGCAAGCTTATGATCAAGCGTTTGCATTACTGGGTACAGGGGATTATGACGCTGCGCAAGAAGCGCTAAGCGCCTTTATCGCCAGCTATCCCAATGAAAATTTGACTGCGGATGCTTATTATTGGTTGGGCGAATCTTGGTTAATTCAACAAGACTTTGCACAGGCGATACAAGCCTTTCAAAAGGTTATCGAGGATTTTTCCGATCATCCGCGCTATGAAAATGCCTTGTTGCGCGGTGCCGATAGTCTAGTGGGTCTAAATGATCTAGACCAAGCCATCACGCTCTATAATCGAGTCATTGAACAATTTCCGCAAAGTCGTGCGGCACAAAGTGCTCAAGACCGCTTAACGCGCTTGCAGGTACTTAACTAATGTCGATGGCTGATCAAACTGCGGTTATTCTGTTATCAGGTGGTTTAGATTCTGTCACCCTACTAGCGCTAGCGCGAAGTGAAGGTTATCAGTGTCATACACTGAGCTTTGCGTACGGGCAACGTCATACGGCGGAGTTAGCGGCGGCGGCTAATCTTTCTACGCAATATGGTGCTAAGTCACATCGGGTTGTGCCGATCGATTTAGGTAGCATCGGGGGCTCAGCCTTGACTGACCATAGTTTATCTGTGCCAGTAGATGGGGTGACCGATCAAATTCCAATTACTTATGTCCCTGCACGTAATACGATATTTTTAGCCTATGCATTAGCGGTTTGTGAGGTTCTCGAGGCGCAAGCCTTATTTGTTGGGGTCAATGCAGTTGATTATTCAGGCTATCCTGATTGTCGTCCGGAGTTTATTGCGGCTTTTCAAACCCTCGCTAATTTGGCGACCAAAGCAGGCGTTGAAGGCCATGGGGTAGAGGTAAAAACACCTCTCATTGCCTTGTCAAAAGCCGAGATTATCAAACTAGGGGTCGGCTTGGGGGTTGATTACAGTCAAACGGTGTCTTGTTATAGTGCTGATGAGCAAGGTCGTGCGTGTGGATTATGTGATTCCTGTCGTTTACGCAAACAGGGTTTTGCCCAGGCAGGCCTGGTTGACCCGACTCGATACCAGGCTTAATTCTTGCTAAGTTATTGATTTTTTTGTTCCCTCCGGTTGTTGTCTTTTTCATAATAAAAAAATGTCATAAAAAGTTAAGAAAAGGCTTGCGCTTCCTGGGGTGGAATGTATAATACGCCCCATATCAACGAGGGTCGTTAGCTCAGTTGGTAGAGCAGTTGGCTTTTAACCAATTGGTCGTGCGTTCGAGTCGCACACGACCCACCACATTTAGAAACCCCATCAACTTTATGATGGGGTTTTTTTTTGCTTCAAATTGTCATTTTTTTTGTTATATTTCACATTTAGGCCGGACTTCCGTTTTCAGCAGGCTTCTGAGGGCATCTTCCCATGTTAATTACCTTTACGGCGTTGTATTTATTTGTGGCTATTGTGATTGGTTTGTTAGCCGCAACCAAAGTCAAAAATATGGGCGATTACGTATCGGCCGGGCGCAGCTTACCGATATGGATGGTAACGGCGATGGTGTTTGCAATCTGGTTTGGCGCTGAAACGGTGTTAGGGGTGCCGGCAGAGTTTTTACAGGATGGGCTAGGGGGCATTATTGCCGATCCCTTTGGCGCTGCCTTATGTTTAATATTATTCGGGGTGTTTCTAGCGCGTAAACTCTATCGCATGAATCTGTTAACCCTTGGCGACTTTTATCGCATTCGCTTCAATCGTAATGTTGAGTTGATTGCATCAGTGGCGATTGCAGTGTCCTATTTGGGTTGGGTGTCGGCACAGATTATGGCGCTGGGCATTGTGTTTAACGTGCTGTCAGATGGTTCTATCAGTGTTTTTAACGGCATTTTAATTGGCACAGGTGTGGTACTCATCTATACACTATTCGGTGGTATGTGGTCCGTTGCGGTGACGACCTTTGTGCAGATGATTGTGATTGTACTAGGCCTGCTATTTATCGCTTGGTACTTGTCTGGAATGAC
This sequence comes from Thiomicrospira aerophila AL3, assembly GCF_000227665.2. NCBI lineage: Bacteria > Pseudomonadati > Pseudomonadota > Gammaproteobacteria > Thiotrichales > Piscirickettsiaceae > Thiomicrospira > Thiomicrospira aerophila. Next base: position 806,092 of record NZ_CP007030.1, read on the forward strand.
TGGTGGGGTGATGCCGGTCATTGAGCATGCTGCCCAGGCTGAACGTTTTGTGTTTATGCCTGATTTAAATACCATTGCAATGCTGGCATTTATGTCAGCGTTGCTGACAATGGGCTTGGGCTCAATTGCTCAACAAGACGTGTTTCAACGTGCAAACACGGCAAAGAATGAATCGATTGCGGCCTGGGGTACCATTAGTGGCGGGTTGATTTATTTGGTGTTTGCTGCTGTGCCTATTTTCTTGGGCTATTCGGCGTTCTTAATTAATCCAGACTTGGTTAATCACTTCATGGCAATAGATGCCCAGTTAGTCTTGCCTTATTTGGTGAAAGAGCATTTACCTTTGTATGCCCAGGTTATTTTTTATGGTGCCTTATTATCAGTGATTATGTCTACCGCCTCGGCAACCATGTTGGCGCCTTCGGTGATTATTTCTGAGAACATCTTAAAAGACTTCATCAAAGGCTTAAGCGATCGTTATTTATTATTGCTAACCCGTGGTGTGGTGATTGCGTTTGCATTGCTAGTCGCCATTTATACGCTTTGGTCGTTGGAACAAGAAACGTCTATTCATAAGATGGTTGAAAATGCTTACAAAGTCACCCTGGTGGTGGCATTTGTCCCTTTAGTAGCGGGACTGTATTGGAAGAAAGCCAGTAATGGCGGTGCGCTGTTAGGGATTGCTTTGGGCGTGGTCACTTGGTTAAGTTTAGAATATTTGTTTCCAGGTCTAGAAGAGAGCCTGCCGGCACACTTTATTGGTTTCTTTATGGCCATCGCGGGTATGATTTTGGGGTCCTATTTGTGGCCGAAAAAACCAGCACCCGAAGCGGTTCAACCCGACGATAATGTGACACCGATATCCCCAGCTCAGCCTGGATGAGCGATTATAAAGTTGATGGATTTGCCGCCACGCTAGAGCAAGTGGCGATTATTGAGGCTGCTATGGCAGGCAAAAGTTTTGCGGTGCCTGCCTTTGCCGGCACCAGTAAAACGGCTACGCTTAATGCTATAGCGCAACACCAGCCGTTTAAAAAGACCCTTTATCTCGCCTTTAACAAAGCGATAGCGCAAGAAGCGCAAGCCTTATTTCCTAATTGGGTGGAGTGTCGAACAGCGCATAGTCTAGCTTATCGTTATGTCGTGCAACCCAGTCAGGCTATGTTGCAAAAGTTGCGTGCCGGCGGCGGTTTTATTCCCTTTCAAGATATTGAGGCCTATGCTGAAAAGACAGCTAATTGGCCCACCTTTGGACGTAGTCGTTTTCAAATAAATCTAGCCATTAGTGAAACCCTGAGTGGTTTTTGCAATTCTGCGGATAGTGAACCCGATGCCTCTCATGCCCCTGAGTCGCTGCAAGAGTGGTTACGAACGCTCAAGCCACATGAACAAAGCGCATTCTTAACCCCGCTGATTGCCAGTGTACGTGCGCTTGCTCAGGCCATGTTTGATGAGGCCCATCCTTGTGCAATTACCCATGATGGCTATTTGAAGCTGTTTCAGTTACGTCGTCCGCAATTAAATTATCAGCTGTTATTTTTAGATGAAGCCCAAGATACCAATCAGGTGCTTAAGGCTTTGCTGACACAGCAACAGGCGCAAAAAATTTGGGTGGGTGATCAGCATCAGCAAATTTATACCTGGCGTAAAGCCAGCGCTAGTTTATTAGGCGAGCCTAAACAACATTATCCACTGACGCAATCCTTTCGTTTTGGGCAGCATATTGCCAAGCTAGCCAATTTACTGTTGCAGCAAACGGGTGAGCAGCGTGAATTAAAAGGCTTATCTCAAGACTATCCTGTGAACACGCATTTTGATCCTTATGCCGCTTATACCGTGCTATGTCGTACCAATGCTAAGGTGTTTGAAGTGGCCGAGTTTTGTATTGAACGTAAAATTACCTTTGAAATTAATGGTGGATTGGATCAAGTCGCAAAATTGATTGAATCTGCTTTTGCGCTCTATCAGGGTAAATTACAGCAGGTGAAGGTCAGTGATTTGGCGATTTTTACCAGTTGGCAAGAGTTTACTCAGGTGGCGGATGAGGCGCAGAAAAATGAATGGAAGAATATTATTAAATTTGTTGAAACGCATCGAGAGCAAACACTAGCGCGTATTGCACGTTTGCATCAACACTGTGCGTCAGGGTCACGCCAAGCATCACAGGTATTTATTAGTACGGTGCACAAAGCAAAGGGCTTGGGCTTTGAGCAGGTACTCTTAGCATCAGATTTTGAGGCGCCAGAGGTGGATGCGCCCGATTATCAAGAGCAACTGAATGTGCTTTATGTTGCCATTACGCGCGCTAAAAAAGTGCTTAAGTTACCCAAAGCACTCAATCAGTTTTTTGCTAAATTGGCTGAACAACAAGCGGTTCAGCCAAAATCTAGGTCTAAAAGGCTGGCTTAATCTTCAACAGATACCATCGGATAAGGGTGGGGTTCGATAGTGACCAGGCCTGTTGCTTCGCTTTGAAGTTGGCCTATTGCGACTTCAAGTGATTTAACCGTAGCGACAGCCAGTACCTGTGTGCCGCTAAAAATATCAGCGGTGGCCGAGACGACTTCAAACTTATGTTTTTTCTCATTGTCGTCTATTAGACTCAACTCTGAACCCGGTTCAAGATCAACCAATTGGGCGAGCTTCAAGCGAAACATGCGTTTGCTGGGTTGGCTGCGATAATGTAAGCGCGCAATAATTTCCTGCCCGGGATAACAACCTTTTTTGAAATTGATTTGCTCAAGCTTATCTAGATTCAAAAACTGGGCAATAAACTGCCCTGACGTTTGTGCACTGACACTGGGGATGCCGGCCAAGATTTTTAGCAAGCGCCAATCAAGGTAGTTGGTAGCTTCACCATTGCGTTTAAGTGCATCCCAGGCTTTTTCGGCCGTGGCAACGGGTGCAAAAATTTCATAACTATGATAGGGTCCGGGTACCTTAATCAAGGTTAGGTCGGGAAAGCCTTCATCTTTTGCTTGGGCCGTATTAAGCAATTTTTTTAATTTCACATCCAAACGACGCTGGATTTCTAAATCGGCAAACTGGCCTGCATAGCCGATTTTGATCCAGTTTTGACTGACATCAACTAGCGTCACTTTGGAGCGCATAATAAACATCTGTAGACGCTTTTGGATGGTGTCCTTGAGGCTGCCGTCGAAGCTTAGATAATAATTGTCGCCCATTTTAAAAACTAACATGATCGCAAGAACCTGACCTTTTGGGTCACAGTAGGCGCTATAGCAGGCCTGGTCCTCGCTAACGAGTTTTATGTCATTGGTAAATTGACCATTTAAAAAACTGAGCGCGTCGTCGCCACTGACTTCAAGCAGCGCATCATGGGCAAGGCTGGTTAATGCTGGACCATGGGTTAGGATAGTCCGCTCTAGTTCAGGAAACTGTAATGCTGTAATCGCACCCTGTTCGTTTAGTGTGGCTTGTTGAGCGGTTAAAAAGGTCTGCCAGTCATTATTGATCATGTGTCTTCTCTATCTGCTTAAAGTTGGACGAAATTGGGTTATTATAGTGTTATTCGTTTTAATAGTTATGCTAGCGTTATATGGGTTAATTGATTATTTTCAAGTTTAAATAGCTTACAAGGTAAAAACACTATGAGTCGCAACCAACAAGAATTTTTAACCTTTTTCCTGGGGCCTGAACAATACGCCATCAATATTTTGTGTGTACAAGAAATTCGTGGCTGGCATGAGCCTGATCCTTTGCCTAATGTTCCGGACTATGTGCGTGGGGTCATCGATTTGCGTGGTACGTTGGTTCCGGTGATTGATTTACGAACAAAATTTAAACTTGATGCGCCATTTACGGTAACCACGGTGGTAATAGTGGTACAAATGGGTCAAGGCGATGATGCAAGAACACTGGGGCTAGTAGTGGATGCCGTGTCCGATGTAAAAACCTTTGATACTGAAAATCTTCAACCTGCTCCGGATATTTCTGCTGGGGTTGACCAGCAATATATTCTTGGTTTAACCACCATTACCGATGCCCAGCAAAAACCGACGATGGTCATCTTACTAGACTTAGAAAAGCTCATTGCGGAAAGCCTGCTGAATCAGTTGGCGCATGTTTGATTTGCTCAAGAAGAGCAGCTGAGCCGTAAACCTTTTTGGCTGAGACTTGGGCGAGCACAATAGGCTTGCCATTCTTCTGCTACCTCAAAGGGGTTCTGCAAGGCTTGGCGTAATGAATCTACCCATTGGCAGTCGCCTGATTCTGCTTTGTCGATTGCTTCTTGTGCGATGTAATTGCGTAAAATAAGCTGAGGATTGTTGTTTAAAATTAACATTTTGCGGTCATTTTCTGATGACGTTTCAAAGTCTAGTCTTGCTTGATAGTCCCGCCACCAGGCCTGGTAATCGCTGAGTTGACTAGCTTGTTGGGCCTCAAAATTTTGTGCCAATTCACGCCAAGTGCAGCTCCAATCCAGCCGGTGCTTATCCATTAAAATAATCAGTTTTGCGACTAACTCTTTGTCATTTGGATGAGTCTGAGCCAAGCCAAGTTTTTGGCGCATTAAATGGATATAGTGGTTGTTATATTCGGTGACATAATCATTCATAATGGCGCTACGCGTAGCCTCACTTGGAATCAGGTTGGCAAAGCTGGCAGCTAACACTTGGCAATTCCATAAACCTATTTGTGGTTGTTCGTTGTAGGCATATCGGCCCGCATGGTCAGAGTGATTACAAATGTAACCTATCTGACAATCATCCAAAAATCCGTAGGGGCCATAATCGAAGGTTTCGCCTAAGATTGAAAAGTTGTCGGTATTCATGACACCGTGATTAAAGCCAACGCTTTGCCATTTAGCAATAAGCTGGGCCGTGCTGACTACAATTTGGCGTAGCAATGCTGCATAGGGGTTGGGTGAATCAGCTAAATGAACAAAATGTTGGGCAATAACGTAATCAGCCAGTTGTTTACTGGCATCGGCACCAACTTCAGCAGCCCATTCAAAATGACCAAAGCGAATATGACTTGGGGTTAACCGCAGCAGTGCAGCACGGGGTTCCGGTCCTTCACGCCACACGGTTTCCTGATTGCTCACCACGCTTAACGCGCGACTGGTTGGAATGCCAAGTCCGGCCATAGCCTCACTCGCCAAATATTCTCGAATACATGAGCGGAGTACTGCACGACCGTCACCGCCACGTGAAAAAGGGGTGCGGCCAGCCCCTTTTAAATGCCAATCATAGGAAATGCCAAGGTAGTGTGATCCTTGTCCTAATAATAGGCCGCGACCATCACCTAAATCGGGGTTGTAGTATCCAAACTGATGCCCCGTGTATTTTTGCGCGATAGGCGCAAGCGAATCGTCAAGGAGTCCACTGGCTAGATTAAGTAGGGTTTTGTCGTCGAAAGCGATGGCGTGTTGTGCAATCAGCGCGTCATTGCGGGCTATCCAGTGGGCGTTAACGAGCGGTTCAGGCTGACAGTGTCGAAAGAATGTTGAGCCTAGTTGGCAAAAGGGTTGTTGAAAGGGCGTAAAAGCTGACATGCTATTTCCGAGTAAAATAGTGGGTTATTGCGTTATTGTAGAGTGAATAAGCCCAATTGCAAGCACAAATAACACGCTGGCACTGATACGATTTAGCCAACGCTGGCGTTCTGGATGCGCCTCAAATAGCCATATTTTTAGTTTGGCAGCCAGTAGGGCGTAAGCACCCAAGACCAGGGTTAAGATGCCACTAATTAAGGCCAGTAACATTATTTGATCATCAAGCGTTAGGGCATCGATATCAATAAAAGCCGGTAGAAAAGCTAAATAAAACAGCACTGGATTGGTCAAGCTCACCGCAATGCCAGCCATAAAATGGCTGGCTGAAGCCTGTCCCTCATCCAGTTGCAAAATGATCGGTCGTCGCCAACTTTGAATACCTAAGACGATCAACACCAAGCTTGCGAGCAGCATTAACAGGGTCAGCAGGCCTGGTTGGTTGGCAAGAGTGAGTAGGTTCAAGCCAGCCAGGGTCGCTATTAACACAATTAAGTCCATGACAACAATGCCCGTAACAACGAGTAGTCCGGCGATTAAACCAAACTGTAGGGTGCGGGTTACGGTCATGATCACCCCTGGCCCAGGTGCGGCCGCCACCAGGGTTAGGGCGATGGATAGGCTAATAAATAAACTAAGCGTCATGTTTAAATAAGAGTACCTGGCCGTTAATGCAGTAGCGTAAATGGGTCGGGGCAGGGCCATCTTCAAATACATGACCCAGATGAATGCCTGTACTGGCACTGCGTACTTCCGTTCTAATCATGCCATGAGAGCGATCTTTGACGAGGCTCACCGCATTGGGCATTACGTCATAAAAACTGGGCCAGCCAGTGCCGCTATCAAATTTTTTATCACTATGGAACAAGGCTACGCCTGACAAGGGGTCAAGGAACCAGCCGCGCCGTTTTTCCGTTAAATAGGGACCACAAAAAGGGCGTTCAGTGCCTTGTGAAAAGGCGATATATTGTTGTTCCTCGGTTAATAAATACTGACCTAACCAGCGCCAAAACGCCTCGTAAGGCGCATCATATGGGCCGGTAAATTCACCAACAGGGCGGCCATGGTGTTCAAACTGCAAAGTCAGTGGCGTGTCGGTTGCTGTGTTGCTTGCCGTATTGACGCGGCGTATCTCAAACGGCAAAGGATAGGTTTCAAGTATGGCGTGTAAAAATGCCTCGGTATTGTGATTATTACTGGCGCCATAGATAACTAAACCGCTATTTGGATAAGGATTGAATCTTGTTGCAGACGGATAGGCTACGCCAGTGCCCCCTAGGCCGCAATAACCATTGGGGTTCTTTTGTAAATAGCGTTGATGGTAAGTCTCGGCGGGGGTGTAGTGCGTTAATCGGGTAATTTCAGTGGTGATCTTAGGCAGGCCTGCTGCTGTTAAAGCCTGTTGATAGGTTGCCTTACTGGCCTCAGCAATCGGCAAGTCTTGGTCACTAGCGGTAAAAATGGCACTGCGGTAATTACTGCCTATATCGTTACCTTGACGATCTCCTTGGGTGGGGTTGTGGCTTTCCCAAAATCGCGCTAATACTTGTTCAAGGGTGGTTTTTGCAGGGTCAAACCATACTTTAACCACTTCAGCATGGTTTTTTAAATCACTTAATCCTAAGCGCAACTGGCGTTCATGAGCCAGAATCGCCTCATAGCTGGCGGTAATCTCACCATTTGCGTAGCCAGATTCCACGTCAAGGACGCCCTCAAGCGACAACATTCTTTTTTCAGCCCCCCAAAAGCATCCCATGCCCAATACAACAAAGGGATAGCCATTATCCAGTGAATTATTGCTCATTGTGTTTATTCCGTTTAGTTTTGGTTTAAATCTTTGATTTCATAGTGTCTATATATTAGCGCGTTTGTAATGACAGGGCGTGGTGAAGATTTTGTAATACTTATCTTGGAATTGTTGTTGTTGGCATTGAGTTTGCTTAAACACTCACATAAGTATTCAGGTGACTAACTATGTTTGACAATGTATTTGGAATTAACGAGCAAGCATTAAGGTTGCGTCAGCAGCGCACCGAACTATTAGCCAGTAATTTGGCCAATGCCGAAACTCCACATTATAAAGCGCGTGATATAGATTTTCGCGCGGCGATGGCCGGTGCGACAGCGCAACAATCAAGTATAGGGATGGCTAGAACGCATCATGGTCATTTAGCCGGGTTTGATCAAGCTGGTGGCGCTGGCTTAGTTCAGTATCGCATTCCAACTCAGCCATCACTTGATGGTAATACCGTGGAGGCGCATATTGAGCAAACGCTATTTACCGATAATGCGCTTAAATATCAAACCACACTTGAATTCATCGATAGTCGTATTCAGCGCATCAAAGGTGCGCTCAGGGGAGAATAGTTAGATGTCATTATTTAATACCATGGCTATTTCGGGTTCTGCGATGCATGCCCAAACAGTGCGCCTCAATACTATTGCTTCGAATATGGCGAACGTAGACAGTATTAGTAGCAATCAAAATGAAACCTATCGTTCTAAGCAGCCGGTGTTTGAAACGGTATTGCAAGGTCAGAAGGGCTTGCCAAGTGGTGGTGTCAGGGTGCGAGAAATTGTCGAAAACCCACAACCTTTAGTCATGGAATATCAGCCCAATCACCCGATGGCCAATGAAGAAGGTTATATTTTTAGACCCAATGTGAATGTGATTGAAGAAATGGCCAATATGATGGCAGCGTCACGTAATTATGAAACTAATGTTGAGGTGCTTAATACGGTTAAGCAGCTAATGTTGCGCACCATTCAGTTGGGTAAATGAGGACTGATTTATGAACGTTTTTCCAACCAATAATTCATTTTCTGAAACGCTTAGTACACCAAGTAACTCAGCTGCTTTTGCACCTAGTCAAGCGATGGGGCAGAGCGAGTTTTTAATGTTGCTGACTACGCAGCTTATGAATCAAGATCCTACCAAGCCGATGGATCCAACTAGCTTTGTGTCAGATTTAACCCAGATGAGCCAGCTAGAGGCCACCACTGAACTTAATCGTTCGGTGATGGCCATGACGGCCGGTTTCCAAAACCTGCAGTTAATGCAGGCTAGTAGTTTGATCGGCAAAAATGTTCAGGCCCAAGGGGAGATAATGTCACATACGGAAGGTCGCACAAGCGCATTACGTTTGAGTGCCGATGAAAGTTTAACGGATGTAAAGGTTATTATTTCTGATAGCCGTGGTGTAGTCCGCCAACTAGATTATCCAGGTTTGTTAAGTCGTGGTGAATCGGCCTTCAATTGGGATGGTTTAAATAGTGACGGTGGTTTTGCGCCAACGAATAATTATCGTGTGGTGGCCTTTGGTTATGACGGTGAAGGCAATATTAAACCGGTCAAAACTATTGTAGGTACCCAAGTTCAGTCGGTGAGTGTTCAGCCAGATGGTGACATGTTGTTAACCCTGTCGACTGGTGAGCGAGTTTCTATGAAAGCAGTGCGTGAAATTGGCGCATAACCTGCTTGATGTTTTAAAAAATTAATAAATTTTGAATAAATGCTTAAAGCGAGAGGGATAGTATGTCTAACTTTGATCTAAACGCACTCAGTGGTATCAACGCCATGTCACAAGGCATGGGGGTGATTTCAAATAACCTTGCAAACTCCCAGACTATCGGTTTTAAAACCTCGCGCGCGGAATTTGCCGATTTATTTTCAGGTGCACAGAACTCGCCAGGTAATGGTGTGCGAGTGAATGGCATCGTACAGGATTTCACCCAGGGAACGATTTCTTCTACTGGTCGAGAATTGGACTTGGCAATTGATGGTGAGGGTTTTTTTATTCTGTCTGACCAAACGGGCAAATATAATAATCTTTATACGCGTAATGGTTCATTTAAAGTTGAAAAAGACGGGTTTTTAACTGATCAGAATGGTAATGTTCTGCAAGGCTTTAACCAGGTGCCAGAGTTGTCAACAGAACTAAATCCAGTGTTTAGTACTGCGCTACAGGGTATTAATTTAGGGCAGTTGAGTAATACACCCAAAGCGACGGATTTTATGACCTACAACATTAACCTGAATGGTGGGGCTGATACCAATACCAGTATTGTTGGTGATCCAATTAACCAAGCAGTTGTTGGTGGCGATACGAATTACCCTAACATTCAGGCGCTATTTAGAAATGAATATACCGGTTTTCCTGATTATGTGTACCCTAAAACCATTCACGATTCATTGGGTGGTGAGCACAGTTTATTATCTAACTTTTTTAGTAATGGCGTGGTTTCACAAGTGGATTCGTTAATTGATGCCAATGGTAATGCTGTTGTCGCAGGAAATGGAGTAAAGTATTCTTCATGGTTGGTACAGTACACAATTAATGATCAGACGGGCCAACCCAGTGCAACCTTAGTTTCACCTGAAACAGGTCCGGAAGATTTGCTGGGCCAAGTTTATGAGCTACGTTTTGATACCGATGGTCGCTATATTGGCACTTTTACACCAACTATTGACGGTGGAACAGCAGTTAGTTACACCAATGACACACCTTTCGATTTAACCCAGCTTGATGATCCTGTGCAATGGACACGATTAAATGATCTGCCTAGCCTTAATTTTGTACTAAACAACTCAGGTGCAACAGACCCGCTGGGTAATGTTTCAAATACAACTCCTAACTTAACGCAGATTTTAGTTGATTTTAAAGACATGACTCAGTTTGACAGCAGTTATGTGTTGCGTGGTGTTACCCAAAATGGTTTTAGGGTCGGTGACTTGGTTGGTTTGACCATTAACACTTCAGGTATTATTGAGGCGCGCTACTCAAATGGTCGTAATTTGGCGGTCGCACAACTTGCTTTAGGAAACTTTAATGATTTGAATGCATTAGAGAAGCTAGGTGGTCAAATGTATGCCGAATCCTTTAACTCGGGTCCAGTACAGATTTCAGCGGCCGGTGGCGGAACAGTAGGTAGCATTCGTGCTGGCTCGCTTGAGTTTTCTAATGTGGATGTCGCCAGTGAGCTCATTAAAATGATTCAATTACAGCGCACCTATCAGGCTAGTGCGCAGGTGATATCAACCTCGCAGGAATTGACACGAACTATCTTAAACCTCTAATATCTGCCTTATTGTGTTGCTTGTTAAAGCCAGAGTTGATCTCTGGCTTTTTTATTGGCTGGTGTTTTTTTTCTAAATCGGTCAAAATAGCGCCATTTTTATTAGTAAGCTTTGTCGCGGGTGAGGCCATTGAAACGCCAAGACTTTTATTTTGAGTTACCTGAAGAACTGATTGCGCAACAACCTACTTCTCAGCGCCGTGCGAGTCGCTTGTTGGTTGTGCAAGGCACCGGGCTACAAGATAAGCAGTTTGTTGATATTCTTGATTTTATTGAGCCGCATGACCTGTTAGTCTTCAATAACACTAAAGTCATTCCAGCACGGCTGTTTGGTCAAAAAGCGACCGGCGGGCAAATTGAGCTGCTAATTGAACGCATCATTAACGACAGCCAGGCTTTGTGTCATATTCGCTCATCTAAGTCACCAAAACCAGGTGCGAAGCTGTGGATTGAAAATGCTTTTGAAGTCGAGGTACTGGGGCGCGAAGGGGCGTTGTTCTCAGTGGCCTTTGACCCAGCTAAAACGCCACTTGAATGGGTCGAAGCGCATGGCCACATGCCACTGCCGCCTTATATCGAACGGGCGGATACCGATAATGATAAAAACCGTTATCAAACTGTTTATGCCACCAGGCCTGGTGCCGTTGCCGCGCCCACGGCGGGTTTGCATTTTGATGAAGCCATGCTTGCCGCAATTAAAGCCAAGGGGGCGGACATAGGCTTTGTGACCCTGCATGTCGGGGCAGGTACCTTTAAACCGGTGCAGGTTGATGACATTAGTCAACATACCATGCACTCCGAGTGGTTGGAGGTGGAAGCAGGCCTGGTCGAGCAGGTGAAGGCGGCACGAGCCAAGGGCGGACGTATAATTGCGGTCGGGACAACCTCGGTGCGTTGTTTGGAGTCGGCTTCCAAAGATGGTCAGCTTCGACCCTACACGGGAGATACCGATATTTTTATAAGTCCTGGCTATCAATTTCAGCAGGTAGATGTGCTGTTAACCAATTTTCATCTACCTGAATCGACACTGATTATGTTAGTAAGCGCCTTAGCCGGGTATCAAGAAACCATGGCGGCCTATCGTCATGCCGTTGAACAGCGTTATCGTTTTTTTAGTTATGGTGATGCGATGTTGGTGTTTAACAAAGCGCTCAGCAGAGAAGAATGAATTTATCAGGTTTTACGCCGTTGAAGCGGAGCCTATGTGCTCCAGCGACGCCTCTTTTTGCGCAGCAAAAAGCCGAAGGAGTCGGGGCACATAGGTGGAAGCGAATTGAATAATCTAGGCAGGAATAAGGTTTAAATGAAATTTGAATTAGACAAGCAGGATGGTCGTGCGCGGCGTGGACGACTAAAGTTTGCGCGCGGGACAGTTGAAACACCTGCTTTTATGCCAGTAGGTACCTATGGTTCGGTGAAGGGTATGACGCCAGAAGAGATTACGGATACCGGCGCACAGATTATGCTGGGTAATACCTTTCATTTGGCGATCAGACCAGGTACTGACATTATTAAATTGCATGGCGATTTGCATGATTTTATGCATTGGAAAGGGCCTATTCTGACCGATTCTGGCGGTTTTCAGGTGTTTAGTTTGGGTAAGATGCGCAAGATTACCGAAGAAGGCGTCACCTTCGCGAACCCAGTTAATGGTTCAAAAATATTTATGGGCCCGGAAGAATCGATGCAAATTCAGCGCGATTTGGGTTCGGATATTGTGATGATTTTTGACGAATGCACACCTTATCCAGCTAGCCATATTGAGGCGGACGTATCGATGCGGTTATCGTTACGTTGGGCGCAGCGTTCTAAAGAGGCGCATGGTGACAATCCATCGGCCTTGTTTGGCATAGTGCAGGGTGGTATGTATGCTGATTTAAGAAAAGAATCGGCTGAAAAATTACAACAAATTGGTTTTGATGGTTATGCGATTGGCGGTTTGTCGGTGGGTGAACCGAAAGAAGACATGAAGCGTGTGCTGGATGCGACTGAACCCTTGCTGCCTAAAGATAAACCCCGCTATTTAATGGGGGTCGGTAAGCCGGAGGATATTGTCGAGGCGGTGCGTCGGGGCATAGATATGTTTGATTGCGTGATTCCTACGCGCAATGCGCGCAATGGCTTTTTGTTTACCCACAGCGGCGTAGTTAAAATTCGTAATGCTGTCAATAAAACCAGCCTTGAGCCGATTGACGCTCAATGCGATTGCTATACCTGTAAAAACTATACTCGTGCCTATTTGCATCATTTAGATAAGTGTGGCGAAATTCAGGGCGCACGGCTCAATACGATTCACAATTTACATTATTATCAGAAGTTGATGCGCGACATTCGCCAATCGATTGCAGAACAGCGTTTTGAGCAATTTGTAGTGGACTTCTATATAGCGCGTGGTCTTGAAGTACCGCCTTTGTAACGCGAGCCAGTTAAATAGGGTTAAATCAGGTTGGGTTAAAAAAGCTGATTTTTAAGGTAAGTTGTGCCAAAATACGCCGATTGTTTATTTTTGAATTTTAAGGAGTAGGGCATGGATTTTTTTATTAGCAGTGCAATGGCTGATGGCGGCGGTTCGGGTGGAGCAGGCTGGGAAGGCCTTATTCCGTTAATTTTGTTGTTTGTGATCTTCTATTTCTTGTTGATTCGTCCACAACAGAAAAAGGTTAAAGAACACCGTAAACTAGTGAGCGAAGTTCAAAAAGGCGACGAAGTTATTACTTATGGTGGTATTGGCGGGAAGATTCGTGACTTGGATGATGCGTTTTGTGAACTTGAAATTGCGCCGAACGTTATTGTTAAACTAGACCGTCAAAATATTGCGCGCCTATTGCCAAAAGGCACCTTAAAAACAGCGGGTGTTGGCGGTAAATCTGCTGATACCGATTCCAAAACAGATAGCAAAGCGGACGATAAAACGGACGACAACGCTGAGTCAGCCGCTATTGAAAATAAAGAAACCAAGTAATGTGAATTGGTTGATGAAAGGGGCGTTGGCCCCTTTTTTCATCGCGGAAATATCATGAGTAGCCCACTTTCTATAGCCCAATTTAGCTAAAGGCTTGTTTTATGTTTGAATCGCAACGTCAGATCATCTCAAATCGTTTTCCGGCTTGGAAATATCTGCTAGTTATTGTTGTTGTCGTGTTGGGCCTCACTTATGCGATGCCCAATATTTATGGTGATGACCCTTCCGTACAAATTTCGCCAGTGCAAGCTGGGCAATTCAATGCCAACACTACTGAGCAAATTGAACAGCGATTAACCCAAGCAGGCCTGGTGCCTAAGTTGTTGAGCTTTGATGGTGAGCAATATCTGATTCGTTTTGAGGATGTTGACACCCAATTACAAGCAAACGATTTAATGCGCGAGTTATTTGGTCGTCAAGCGGTGGTGGCCTTGAACTTAGCACCGGCTACGCCAAATTGGTTGCGTGCCTTGGGTGGTCAGCCGATGTACTTAGGTCTGGATTTGCGCGGGGGTGTGCACTTTCTAATGGATGTCGATATGGACGCGGCGGTAGCCAATGCCTATCGGCGTTTTGATGATGAGGTGCGTAATCTGCTGAGAGACGAGCGTATTCGTTATCAAACTGTTGAATACCAAGATGAAACCTTGCGCGTTATCTTTCGTTCCGCTGAGGCGCGTGATCAAGGCTTAGTGCGTATTAATCGTGAAATGGGCAGTGAGCTGCAAACGCGTGCGTTAGATGAGGGTGATGTTGCGATGGTTGAGATGCGTTTGGCCGCCAGTGTGATCGCTGAAACCAAACGTTTTGCCTTGCAACAAAACATCACTACCTTGCGTAATCGTATTAATGAATTGGGCGTGGCGGAACCGGTCATTCAACAACAGGGTGAGCGTCGGATAGTGGTGCAGTTACCCGGTGTGCAGGATACCGCGCGAGCCAAAGAAATCTTAGGCGCGACCGCGACGCTTGAATTCCGTTTAGTAGATGAACGCGGAGATGCGGAGCGTGCTGAACGCACTGGCGCCGTGCCACCGAATACTCAGCTATTTAATTTTCGTGATGGCCGACCTATTCTACTCCAGCGTAATGTCATCGTGACGGGTGAGAGCGTTATTAATGCGCAGTCTGGGATAGATGCGCAGCAAGGCTCGCCACAGGTCAGTGTTACCCTTGATGGCGCAGGGGGCCGTCGTATGTTGGCGACAACTCGTGACAATATTGGTAACCGGATGGCAGTGGTCTTCATTGAAAGTCGTGTTGAAACGATTGAGCGTGACGGTGAGTTAGTACGTGAACGCATTGTAACTCGAGATGTTATCAACGCGGCGGTTATTCGTGATCAGTTTGCTAATCGCTTCCAAATCACTGGTTTATCGAGTTCGCAAGAAGCGCAAAACCTAGCCTTATTACTCCGTGCCGGTGCGTTGGCGGCACCGATGGAAATTGTTGAAGAACGTACTGTTGGGCCAAGCCTAGGTCAAGACAACATCAACCAAGGTCTAATGTCGGTCATTGTTGGTTTTATATTGGTGCTTATCGTTATGGCTTGGCGTTATAAAGCTTTTGGGATGATCGCTAACGTGGCGCTAACCGTTAACCTAGTGGTGATTGTTGCAGTGCTATCCTTATTACAAGCAACCCTCACACTGCCTGGTATCGCAGGGATTGTATTAACGGTCGGGATGGCGGTGGATGCCAACGTACTGATCTTTGAACGAATACGCGAAGAGATGAAAAAAAGCTCTATTCAAACGGCGATTCATGCGGGCTATGAAAAGGCCTTTGTTACCATTGCCGATGCCAATATCACTACGCTGATTGCGGCGATTGTGTTATTTAGTTTTGGCACCGGGCCGATTAAAGGGTTTGCGATTACACTAACTATTGGTATTGCGACCTCAATGTTTACGGCGATATTGTTAACGCGAAGTTTAGTTAATTGGCGTTATGGCAATAAACGTGTGACTAAGTTGTGGATTTAGGAGTGAAGCATGAGTACTAATTTAAACGCAGCACCCCTTACGAGTTCAAATAATCATGCCGCCGAGCAAGCCGATAGTAATACGGCACCGCTTGATTATGGCAAGATCAATTTTTTAAAAATTCGTACCCCCGCAGTGCTCTTATCGATTTTATTGATTATCGGCTCAGTATTCGGTTTGTGGTACAAGGGACTCAATCTTGGTGTCGATTTTACCGGCGGTACGATTATTGAGCTAACTTATCCACAGGGCGCAGACCTGACGGAAATCCGTAGTCATCTAGTGGCGGCGGGTTACGATGAAGCTCAGGTTCAGCATTTTGGTTCATCACGTGAAGTGCTGATTCGAATTGCACCGCGCGAAGATATGGCCTCTGCAACTTTGAGTAACGAAGTCATGTCTGCGTTGCAAAAGTCTACTGATCAACTGATTGATTTGCGTCGTGTAGAGTTTGTTGGTCCGCAGGTCGGTGAAGAACTCACCACTGATGGAGCCTTGGCCGTGCTCTATGCCTTAATCGGTATCTTAATTTATGTAGCGTTACGCTTCGAGTATCGCTTTTCACTAGGGGCGATTGCCGCATTGGTGCATGATGTGGTAATCACGCTTGGTGTATTCGCCTGGACCCAGATCCAGTTTGACTTGACGGTTTTGGCAGCAATTCTAGCGATAATAGGCTACTCGCTCAACGATACTATTGTTGTGTTTGACCGAATAAGGGAAAACTTTAGAACGGTCAGGGTAGGCACGCCCACCGAAGTCACCAACAAAGCGCTGAATGATATGCTGGCGCGAACCTTAATGACCTCCTTAACCACCTTGTTGGTTCTGACAGCACTTTATTTTTTAGGTGGTGAGATTATTCATGGTTTTGCCACAGCACTGATTATTGGTGTAGTGGTGGGTACCTATTCGTCGATCTATGTTGCGGGTAATATTGCCTTGATGTTAGGTGTCTCGAAACAAGACTTGATGCCACCGGTCAAAAAAGAGGGCGAGGCAAATGATTTGTCGGATGACGAGCTCCATAGAGATTTTCTTGCGCAAGAAGCCAAGCGAAAAGCACAAGACTAGCAGGCCTGCTGGATAAAAATGCACAGCAGATTCAATGAGGTTGGATCTGCTGTTTTGTTTTAACCTGATTATTTTAGTAGTAGATTAAATTCATGTCTTTGATTCTAGAAACCACACGCCGTCGCACCTTTGCGATTATTTCCCACCCCGATGCCGGTAAAACTACCGTTACCGAAAAACTCTTGTTATACGGTGGTGCTATTCAAATGGCTGGTGCCGTGAAAAGCCGCAAAACGGATCGTGGTGCCACGTCAGACTGGATGAAAATGGAGCAGGAGCGGGGTATTTCGGTGGCCTCGTCGGTGATGCAGTTTCCCTATAAAGACGTGATGATGAATCTGTTGGATACCCCTGGGCATGAGGACTTTTCTGAAGATACCTATCGGGTTTTAACCGCAGTGGATTCGGCGCTAATGGTCATTGACGTGGCCAAAGGGGTCGAGGATCGTACCATTAAACTGATGGAGGTCTGTCGCTTACGTGATACGCCTATTTTGACCTTTATCAACAAGCTTGACCGGGAAGGGAAAGAGCCGATTGAGTTGTTGGATGAGGTGGAAGACGTTTTGAAAATCGAATGCGCCCCAATGACTTGGCCGATTGGTATGGGCAAGCGATTTAAAGGCATTTACCATTTGTATAACGACACGATTCGTTTATTTGCTCAGGCTGATGGCCAGCGTGCCAGCGAGGGTGAGTTGATTCAGGGCTTGGATAACCCAAGATTGGATGAGTTGATTGGCGGCATGGCGGATGAACTTCGTGATGAAATTGAGTTGGTGCGCGGTGCCAGTCATGAGTTTGATTTAGAAACTTTTTTACAGGGCAAGCAAACCCCGGTGTTTTTTGGTTCTGCAGTGAATAACTTTGGACTGCAAGAGTTGCTAGATGGGTTTGCGATGTATGCACCGCCGCCCAAAGGCCGCGAAACCGAAGACCGCTTTGTAAAAGCAGACGAAGACAAGATGACTGGATTTGTGTTTAAAATCCAAGCAAACATGGATCCAGCACACCGTGACCGTGTCGCGTTTATGCGGATTGTGTCGGGCAAATACGAGGCCGGCAAAAAACTCAAACACGTGCGCATTGGCAAGGACGTTAAAATCTCCAAAGCGATTACCTTTTTAGCCAATAAACGTGAGCAGGCCGAAGAAGCCTATCCAGGCGATATTATTGGTTTACACAACCATGGCACCATTAAAATTGGCGATACCTTTACTGAGGGTGAGGTTTTAAAGTTTACCGGTATCCCGAACTTTGCTCCAGAGCTATTCCGTCGCGCACGTTTAAAAGATCCGATGAAAATGAAAGCCCTGCAAAAAGGTCTGACGCAACTATCTGAAGAAGGCGCAACCCAGCTCTATCGCCCGATTAGTAATAATGATTTAATTTTGGGCGCGGTGGGGGTTTTGCAGTTTGAAGTGGTGGCACAACGCTTAGCCGATGAGTACAACGTGGCCTGTCAGTTTGAGCCAGTCAATGTCGCCACTGCGCGCTGGGTGATTGGCGACAAGGCAGAAATCAGCAAGTTTTTGGATAAGGTAACCGACAATGTCGCCTATGATGCCGCTGATCAGTTGGTCTATATCGCGCCAACGCGGGTCAATTTACAATTGACCGAAGAGCGTTGGCCTAACCTAAAATTTGTCGCCACCCGCGAGCACTAAAAATCGTTATTTCTTGATGGCTGCAAGCGCAATAACATAGTTGTTGTAGCCATCAGCATTTTTAAATTCGCGATAGCCTTTACTCATAAAGAAACGGCAAATGAATGCTGTGCCTCCAAGTGTTATCTCAGCTAAGCCTTGTTTTCCAGCTGAAAATTGTCCCAGTTCTGCTGGGAGTGTAATCTGTTGACCTGCCTGTAAAAGATCCGTATTGGACGAAATAACCTGGCCTTTGCTATTTATAAATGCATTAAAGCTAGCTGTTTTGAGTTCATGGCGCATAAAATCAGGTGCAAAGTCTTTTAGGATGGCTTTAAACTGCGGTGCACTATCAAATACGATTGCAATCGCCCCAAGATTACTATTTTTTTCAGGGTCTTTAATGGGGGCATAGTAAATATAAGTGGGCTTATCCCCATAGTAGGGTGATGGTTTGAAATTGGATGCAAAGTAGGCTTGTGAATTGGAGACTTTAAAGCATTGCTCTAAGTCCGTTTTGTGCTCAAATTTTTGACCAAGCCATTTTGACTCTTCAGGATTAGAAACAGCAATAATATTGTGGTTATGATCGATCAATAATAGATTGGTATAAACTGTGTAGAGATTGTTAATAGTTAGCAGGGTTTGTTGTGCTTTAACCTGCAAAGAGGCAAATTCGCTGCTATTGCTAAGATTAGCCTTTAAACAGTTAATTAAGCGATCATTCAACGCCCACCATCTTACGTCATTGGCGCGTTCGTATAGATTGCGATCCATGATTTCGGCAGACAACAATGCACTGTTTTCCAATTTTGTGAGCACGATTTTTAAAATCACGCTATGCAAATGATGAATGAAGCGATTAAAGGTATCTGAAATATTCTGGCTTATTTCTTGGAAACTTTCCAGTACCGGCAAAAATGCAGACACCTCTCGTTTTAGAGAGTTAATCTTGCCATTTAAAATAACGATCAATAACAGATTTTTGACCATTAAGTTAGTTTCAGTTAGTTCGTGCAAAAACAGCGGGCTTTGTGAGTTAATCTGGTAATTTAGCGAGTGGTTTAACTCGGCTGGTTTGTGTTGTTGAATGGCAGATTTTACGTCTAATGAGGCTTCACTAAGCCATGGCAAGCCCATAAAACCTTCATAACCCTTAGTTGTTCTAGCGAGGGTTAAGGACGACTGATGAACTGATGGGTTAATAGCCGACTTGGGCTTGCCGGTTTTCTTGTATAGGGGATAGTGTATTGAGTCATTACTGGCCAGGGTTTCACCATCATTATGGGTTAAACGCATTTTATACTGAGTGTTACCCAGGTTAAGGGTTTTAAAAATGCCGTTCATTTCATCATAGAATCTAAAATGAAGAATGAGGTAGCCTAAGACTTGGCTGTCTTTGCGGATGGCCTGGATGTAAAGAAGTACCCGTTTTTCATCGTCATAGAGCGAGCAGGGGCCGAAGTGTTCTACAAATTGTCCTTGTTGCAGTTTTCTGTCTTGCAAGAATAGATCATGCATTACAAGAGATTTATTACCATATTTAAGACTGTAGGCCAGCGAATGATCCGGTTTGACTAATGCGATATCCTTGTAAACAGTATATTTGGCGGCATATTCGGTCAGTCTTTGTTGGATACGTTCGTTATCACTTTTATCAGGATGCTGAACTCTTAAGTAGTCTTTTATAACAAGATCTTCGGCTAAAAAGCCAACGTCGGCGGTACGCTCAAAAAGGTTGCGATTAATGATGTCAATAATGGCTTGGGTTTTGAGTTGCAGATCGGATTTCGCCTGGCTCTCGTAGCGTTCAATCAATGAGGACATCATTTTGTCACGCAGTTTTTGAAACTCGACCTGCGTTTCAACAATAGAGACCAGCAACTGTGGATCGATATTTTGATTATTAATCTTGCCTACCATCGCCACAGTGGTCCACCAGAGGTCTTGACTCTCTAACTCTGACAAATAATTTTTAATTTCCGGTAATCCTGCAATGAGTTTAGTCAAAATGGCATTGTGTTCATTGTGTTCATTGGATTGACTTTGCATTATTGCCGTCCTTGAGCGTATAAAAATTATTTTTTTGATACAAAAAGACTAGGCAAGCTTGCCTAGTCTATAGGTTTTGAGTGCGGAGGGATTTAAGCTTCTAATGATTCTAGGTATTTTTCGACATCCAGTGCAGCCATGCAGCCAGCGCCAGATGAGGTAATGGCTTGTTTATAAATTTGATCCATCACATCGCCGGCTGCAAATACGCCCGAGATAGAGGTCGCCGTTGCATTACCCTCTAAACCACTTTTTACTTTAATGTAGCCGTTAATCATTTCAAGTTGACCAGCAAATATATCTGTATTCGGTGTGTGTCCTATCGCAATGAATACCCCTGAAACATCCAGGTCTTGCGTAGCCTCACCATCGCGTTCACGAATACGAATCCCCGTTACACCGGTCTTATCACCTAAAATCTCATCCACGACACTATTATAAATAATTTTAATGTTGCCATCTTTGGATTTTTTGATTAGTTGATCAGAAAGAATTTTTTCACTGCTAAACTTATCGCGGCGGTGAATAACCGTCACTTCTGCGGCAATGTTAGATAGGTATAACGCTTCTTCAACAGCGGTATTACCCCCACCCACTACAGCGACTTTTTGATTACGATAAAAAAATCCGTCGCAGGTTGCACAGGCAGATACACCTTTACCCTTGAAGGCCATTTCAGATTCCAAGCCTAAGTATTTAGCCGAGGCGCCGGTTGCAATAATCAGGGCATCGCAGGTGTATTCGCTGCTATCGCCGATTAACTTGAATGGGCGTTGAGATAAATCGGCGGTATGAATATGATCGAAAATGATTTCAGTACCAAAGCGTTCCGCATGTTTTTGCATACGTACCATTAAATCTGGTCCAGTTAAGCCCTCAGGATCGCCTGGCCAGTTATCCACTTCGGTTGTGGTGGTTAATTGGCCGCCTTGTTGCAAGCCGGTAACAATAACCGGATTAAGGTTGGCTCGTGCAGCATATACTGCCGCTGAATAGCCCGCAGGGCCTGATCCTAAAATTAACAATTTACAGTGTTTTGTAGTCATGCATGTTCCTTTAGTTTTATGTTGTGTGGAGTTTAGACCTTCGTAGCGACTTGCTTATGTTAAAATTTTAACAGTTTTTAATGACCGAATGGCGCGACAAAGTGCAAACAAGGTCTGATAGCTAAATAAAGGTAAAAACGGCTTGCTCAAAGCTAATAATAACGGGATTTACATTGGATTTTAAACATACAGCTCCATCATCTGCTTCGTCAAGTCAGCAAAGCCACAAAGCTTCACATTGGTTGTTTAAAGACGCCATTTTTATTGCTGGATTTGCTTTGGCTTTTTTCTTACTTCTGGTGCTTTATAGTTACCATCCAGATGATGTTGGCTTTCAGCAGGTCAATCAAAATACCATGATCCTAAATTATGGCGGGGCAACTGGCGCTTGGTTATCTTCGATGTTGTTGTATGTGTTTGGTGTTTTTGCCTTTGCTTGGTCAGTGGGCCTGTTTATGGTCAGCTGGTTGGTTTTACGCAACCGGCGTAATGATGACTATGACATTGCAAGGATAGCGCTTAGTTTGGTGGGGGTTTTGCTCATTGTGGTCAGTGGTGCGGCATTTGCCAGTTTATTCATTAGCCCTGATCAAACCTGGGTACCCTTACCATTTTATTCCGGTGGTGTAGTCGGGTTTGAATTAAGCCAGTTTTTGGTTGCACGATTTGATCTGCTAGCTACTACCTTGCTACTCATTGCGTTGATGGCCATTGGCTTGAGCTTGGCTTTAGCACGTTCTTGGTTATCCATATTTGAAATTACAGGGCAAAGTTTTTGGCAAACGATTGCTTGGCTTAAGCCGCGTGTAGCAGGCCTGCTGCATTATCTTTTAACCCAACAAAAGCGTATCCCATGGCAAGCGATTGGGCAGAGTCTAACCACTAAACTACAAGCTGTTAAAATGACGGCGCAGGCGCGAGTGTCTCGGCGACCCGTTGGCGATGCCGCCGCGGGTATAACGCCTGTAAGTGTTGACCACGAAGCACCGCCAGTGCGAAAAGCGCCACTGATTAAAACACTTGATTCCCAAAACCCTCAAAGCGATAGCACGCCAGACGATACCAAAAAGCGCTTTGATTTTGCTAGTTTAAAAGATGTCGCAAAAGGGCTGGCTTCGCCAAATTTGTTTGGCAAGCAATCTGAGACCGCTCTAATTGAAACGGATGAGAAAAAATCACCCAAAATGGGTTTAGCGGCTGAACAAGACATCTTGGCTACAGATACTAAGAGTCGGCCGCAACAACACTTAGGCGATTTAAGCAGTCTGGCGGTCAAAGCCTCGCCAGGCTTAAAAGATGAGTCAGTTAATCTTGATTCGGAACAAACCATATCTGAAGTATCCGCTCCTCCTGTTACTCAAGCCGAAGGAGTGAGTCAAGCCAAGGTTGCGACAGCGCCAGTCGCTGCAACGACCGCAGATTATCAAATTCCAGACGTTGAGCTCCTAGACCCTCCTCGAGTCTATAAAGATCGTTATACCTCAGAGCAATTACTGGATTTGTCTAAATTACTAGAAACGCGTCTGCTTGAATTTGGTGTCACCGCTACGGTTGAGGCCGTTTTGCCCGGCCCGGTGGTCACGCGCTTTGAATTAATGCCGGCTCCTGGTGTAAAGGTGAATCAAATTAATAACCTCGCCAAAGATTTGGCGCGAGCAATGTCGGTGCAATCGGTGCGTGTGGTCGATGTCATTCCCGGCAAGCCTTATGTAGGCATTGAAATTCCGAATGAGAATCGTGAAATCGTCAGCTTTAAGGACGTATTGCAATCGCCAGCTTTTCAAGACAGTAAAGACTTATTAGCCTTAGGTTTAGGGAAGGATATTGAAGGGCAGCCGGTGGTCGCGAATTTGGCTAAAATGCCTCATGTACTCGTTGCTGGTACCACCGGTTCAGGTAAATCGGTTGGGGTTAACAGCATGATTATTAGTATGTTGTTAAAGGGCCGACCGGACCAAATTAAATTCATTATGATCGATCCAAAAATGTTGGAGTTGTCAATTTATGGGGACATTCCTCACTTATTAACACCGGTGGTGACGGATATGAGTGATGCCGCTAATGCGTTACGTTGGTGCGTATTTGAAATGGATCGTCGCTATCAATTGATGGCCAAAATGGGCGTGCGCAACATTGCAGGCTTCAATGAAAAAGTGCAAGCAGCCATTGATGCTGGCACGCCGATAGTGGACCCGTTATTTGAGCAGGCTGCGAATCACGGCATGGCGATTGCGGATGAACCCCCAACCCTAACGCCGTTACCTTTTATTGTCGTAATCATTGATGAATTTGCCGATATGATCATGGTGGTCGGTAAAAAAGTAGAAGAATTGATTGCGCGTTTGGCGCAAAAAGCGCGGGCGTCAGGAATTCACTTGGTATTGGCTACCCAGCGTCCATCGGTCAACGTGATTACTGGTTTGATAAAAGCCAATGTACCGACACGGATATCCTTTCAAGTGTCGTCCAAAATTGATTCGAGAACAATTCTGGATCAGATGGGGGCTGAAAGCTTGTTAGGGATGGGGGATATGTTGTATCTGCCACCAGGTAGTGGCTCGCCATTACGTGTACATGGCGCGTTTGTATCTGATGACGAAGTACATCGGGTGGTTGATTTTATAAAGCAACAAGGAGCGCCACAGTATCTGCCGGAAATCACCCATGATCATGAAAATGGCGGCGGGGCGACTAGTAATGGTGCTAACGTTAATGATGATGCTGAATCTGATCCGCTTTATGATGAAGTGGTGGCGTTTGTGGTTGAAGGCGGTCGCGTGAGTATTTCCATGGTGCAGCGCCGTTTCAAAATTGGCTATAACCGTGCAGCGCGTATCGTGGAAGCAATGGAAGCGGCCGGTGTGGTATCGACTATGCAAGCGAACGGGGTAAGAGAGGTCTTAACGCCCCGACATGATTAATGACTTGTTCACTGATTAAACCTAGTTTTAAGGATTTTTATGACAGTTCGGCATTATTTTAGTGGGCTATGGCTGAGCCTGGTGTTATTACCAGGCCTGGTGTGGGCGCAATCCCCGCATCCTTTGCAGCAAGCGATTGATCAGCTGGTCACGTTTCAAGCGGATTTTGTCCAGGAGCAACCTGAAGAACATTTTTTTCGAGTTAATCGTGCGTTTGGTGAATTTTATTTAGCTCGACCGGGGATGATGCGTTGGAATTATACTCGTCCTGATCCCCAGCAAATTCTCGTTGATGGTCGTCATTTGTGGGTGTATGAACCCGAACTTGCGCAAGTGACGGTACAGCGGGTCAGTGAAATTCAAGGCGATATTCCACTGGCATGGCTATTGTTTGAGGAGCCGATTGAGCAAACCTATCGTATTATTGACGCCGGTGAGCGCAATGGTTTAACTTGGTACAACCTTAGACCGCGCCGCGCGACCTTTTTTCAAAGCATCGAAGTAGGGTTAAAAGATCAACAGATTCAGGCGGTTTGGATGTATCAGGGTGCAACAGAGGTCACTAAGGTCACCTTTAGTAATATCAAGCAAAATCAACCGATTGCCCTTGAACACTTTGAACTCCAGCTGGACGGTAGTGTGGACTATTTTGGTGAGTTTTAACCGTGTCCTTGTTTGCTAGCAGGCCTGCTTATCAACCGCTCGCTGAACGGCTGCGCCCGCAGTCTTTAACTGATTTTGTCGGGCAAGCGCATTTAGTGGCGCCGGGTCGTGCCATCGAACGTGCTTTAGCGCAGCAGCATTTGCATTCGATGATTTTTTGGGGGCCACCGGGAACGGGTAAAACGTCATTGGCCCGCTTGATCGCACAACAATCGAATCGACTGTTTTTGGCCTTGTCTGCGGTGTTGGATGGGGTGAAAGAGGTCCGCAAAGCCGTTGACCAGGCGCAAGCTGAGCGTGAATTGACTGGCCAGTCGGCGTTACTGTTTGTGGATGAAGTTCATCGTTTCAATAAGGCGCAGCAAGATGCGTTTTTGCCTTATGTAGAAGATGGCACGATTATTTTTATTGGTGCGACCACCGAAAATCCGTCATTTGAACTAAATCGAGCTTTGTTATCGCGAGCGCGTGTCTATGTACTTGAACCCTTGACTCAGGCCGATTTAAACCCCTTGATTGATCGCGCTGCTGATGTGTTAGCAACCGAGCTGGGTCAAAGCATCCTGCTCGAAGATGACGCCAAAACCTGGCTGTTAAATGCCGCCGACGGTGATGCGCGGCGTTTATTGAATAGCCTAGAGCAAGTGATAGATTTTGCAGAACATAGCTCAGCAGGCCTGGTGATTAAGGCTGATATCTGTCGCAAAGTGATAGCCCGTGGCTTGGCTGGATTTGATAAGCAAGGTGATGCCTTTTATGATCAAATATCGGCATTGCATAAATCGGTTCGTGGCTCCGATCCTCAAGCTGCCTTGTATTGGCTGACGCGCATGCTAGCTGGTGGGGCTGATCCTCGTTATTTGGCACGACGGTTAATTCGCATGGCCTCAGAAGAAATAGGCAATGCCGATCCACGTGCGTTGGCGACGACCATTGATGCGGCGCAGGCGTATGAACGTTTGGGTTCACCAGAAGGGGAGTTAGCGCTTGCGCAAGCAGCGGTTTATTTGGCGGTTTCACCCAAATCAAATGCAGTGTATCTGGCTTATAAAAAGGCGTTAAGCTGTGCTAAGGATACCGGACATTTGCCTGTGCCAAAGCATTTGCGTAATGCGCCAACCGAATTAATGAAGCAGTTGGACTATGGCGAAGGTTATCGCTATGCACATGATGAAACAGATGCTTTTGCCGCTGGTGAGTGCTACTTTCCGGATGCCATGTCAGAGCACGCGTTTTATCAACCGGTAGAACGTGGCTTAGAAATTAAAATTAACGCCAAACTGGCAGAATTAGCTGAATTAAATCGCCAATCACCTTTGCAAAGACGGAAGAAGGGGGGGCGATGACCTTGATGTTTTGGTTAGCCATCGCCTTGGGTGGGGCATTAGGCGCTCTGGCGCGCTTTGCGATGTCGCATGCCACCTATGAGTGGTTGGGACGGGATTTTGCTTGGGGTACGCTGGGTGTCAATGTCACTGGTTCATTTTTTGTCGGTCTATTAACTCTGTTATTGTTAGATAAGTGGGCGGTATCGGCGGAGTGGAAAGCGTTTTTAATTGTTGGATTTTTAGGTTCATTTACCACCTTTGCCACTTTTTCTTATGAAACCCTGCAGTTTATTCAGCTAGGTGAGTGGTTAAAGGCCGTGCTTAATATCCTTGCCAGTGTGTTATTAAGTATCCTGGCGGTATTGATCGGTTTTTGGGTGGCAAAGCAATTTTTAGTTTTATAAAACAGGTAATACAGAGAGTAGTATGTTAGATACCAAACAACTTCGTAATGACATGGATCAGGTTCTAGCGGGTCTGGCCAAGCGCAATTTCTCGTTTGATTATGCACAATTTCAAACCCTTGAAGCGCAACGCAAACAATTGCAAACTCAAACAGAAACCTTGCAAGCGCAGCGTAACCAAAGTGCTAAGTCTATTGGTCAGGCCAAAGCACGCGGAGAAGACATTGCTCCCTTGCTAGCCTCGGTTGAAGATTTAGGCGAGCAGCTTGAGCGTAATAAACAGGCATTAGATTCAGTGCAGCAGCAACTTGAACAGCTGTTATTGTCTATTCCAAATTTACCCCATGACTCGGTGCCAGCTGGCTTGGATGAGACGGGTAATATCGAAGTGTCACGCTGGGGAACGCCGCGTGAATTTGATTTTACGCCTTTGGATCATGTTGCGATTGCCGAGCAACGCGGCTGGTATGACAATGACGCCGCCACAAAAATTAGTGCTGGACGTTTTGCGGTGTTAAAAGGGCCGATGGCACGCCTGCAGCGTGCTTTGACGCAATTCATGTTAGATACCCATAGCCAAATTCATGATTATGAAGAAGTCTATGTTCCCTATCTGGTTAATCAAGATAGTTTGTTTGGTACCGGACAGTTGCCGAAGTTTGCCAAGGATTTATACAAAATAGAAAAAGATGCTGAACATGATACTAGCGACCGTGATTTGTATCTAATCCCGACCGCTGAAGTGCCGATTACTAATCTGGTGCGCGGTGAAATTGTCGATGCGGCAAACTTGCCGTTAAAATTTGTCGGTCATACGCCGTGTTTTCGTTCTGAGGCCGGTTCTTATGGTCGCGATGTGAAGGGTTTAATTCGACAGCATCAGTTTGAAAAGGTTGAACTTGTGCAGCTGGTTCATCCAAACGATTCCTATATGGCCTTAGAGGCGTTGACTGAACATGCCGCATCGATTTTAGAAGCTTTGGAATTGCCTTATCGTAAAGTCTTATTGTGTGCCGGTGACATGGGCTTTTCAGCGGCAAAAACCTACGATTTAGAAGTATGGTTGCCAGGGCAGCATGCCTACCGGGAAATTTCGTCTTGTTCAAATTTTGAGGATTTTCAAACGCGTCGCATGATGGCGCGTTATCGAGAAGACCAAGATAAGCCGCAGCTATTGCATAGTCTTAATGGTTCAGGTTTAGCGGTTGGGCGCACTTTATTAGCGGTTTTAGAAAACCACCAACAAGCAGATGGCCGTATTGCCATTCCAGCCGCGCTGCAGTCTTATATGGGCGGACTCACGCATATATAAAAACTCGCAAAAACAGCGAACGGGTGTTGCAAAGTCATTTTTTTGCTCTATAATACGCCCACATAACAAAGGTGGACTGGCTGAGTGGTTTAAGGCGGCGGTCTTGAAAACCGTTGTAGGTTAATAGCCTACCTGGGGTTCGAATCCCTAGTCCACCGCCATTATTCTTTAAAAACCCGACATTGTTCGGGTTTTTTTATATCTTAAACTTCGCTCCATTATTAAAGCCCAACCAATAAATATTGGGAAATTCTTTGCCATGACAACCCCTCAAACCTTCAATATTGCTGATATTTTATTGTTTGACGCGATTAAGCATTCAGATGAGCGTGGTGATTTCTGTGAAACATTTCGCCAGGCCTGGTTAACCGAGGCGCTTGGACAGAAGGTGAATTTTTGTCAGCATAATCTTGTCAGTTCTAAACAGGGCGCTTTACGTGGCATGCATTTTCAGCGTGCGCCTTATGGACAAGCCAAATTGTTACAGGTGTTAGAGGGAGAAATTTTTGATGTCATGGTTGATTTGCGCCGCTCAAGTCAAACTTTTGGCCAACATCTTGCGCTTAGACTGACCGCCGACCAACCACAAACCCTTTATATTCCAGCAGGCCTGGCGCATGGCTATTTAGTATTGAGTGAAGTAGCCAAAGTGTTTTATCAGGTAGATGGTTATTATCAACCTGAAGCCGATGCCGGCTTGGCCTATGACGATCCGTCTTTAGCCATAAACTGGCCCAAATTAGCTTGTCCCTATTTGCTATCGGCCAAAGATCAGCAGCATCCGACCCTATCCGAACTTGATGCGATGGGTGGTTTGTTTGACTAATCGTATCTTAGTGGTGGGTAAAACCAGCCAGTTGGGGCAAAGTTTGCAAAAATTAGTGGGTCAAGCTTATCACAAGCAAGCTTTACGTCTTTGCGAGCGAAGCGAAGCCATCTCGCTTGCCGGCTATGACTTCAGCTTTGTGGGTCGTGATACCCTCGATTTAGCAAACCCGTCGGCAATAGATGCCTTTTTTACGCACCATCGGTTCGATGTGGTTATCAATTGTGCCGCTTATACCAATGTTGATCAAGCAGAGTTGGAACCTGAACTGGCTAATCAAATTAATTATTTGGCGGTCAAACAGCTTGCTAAATGGGCCAAGCTTCACAAGAGCTTCCTAATTCATATCAGCAGCGATTATGTGTTTGATGGCACAGCTACACGACCTTATCTTGAAAGTGATCTGCCCAATCCAATCAATTGCTACGGCCAGTCTAAACTTAAGAGTGAGCAGGCCTGCTTGTTCATCAATCCGCGCGGGGTCATTATTCGCACCAGTTGGTTGTTTTCCGAATTTGGCCATAACTTTGTTAAGACGATGCTGAGGTTGGGAGTAATGCGCGAAACGCTGGCCGTCGTGAGTGATCAGTTGGGTAGCCCGACCTATGCAACAGATTTGGCGCAAGCGGTGCTTAGCGTTATTGCGCACACTGCGAAGTCAGCATCTTCAAATATGGAAATCTATCATTTCACTAATGCGGGTGTTTGTTCATGGTACGATTTTGCACAGGCTATTTTTGAGCTTAAAGCGATAGATTGTCAACTCAAGCCAATTACGAGCGAAGACTATGCCGCGATAGCCAAACGTCCTGCCTATACTGAGCTAAATAACGCTAAAATAATGCGATTACCAGGCCTGCTAAGGCGGCCCTGGCAAGAAGCCCTAACTGAGTGTTTAACTGAGATAAATCATGTCAACCCATCAACAACTACTCAATAAACTAGAAAGACGCGCGCTGAACTTTTCAGTGTGGGGTAATGTGTTTATGGTGATCATTGGGGTAGGTTTTGCCATTGTCAGTGCCTCAGAAGCCATTATGTTGGACGGCTTGTATTCGTTTATCCACCTTTTGATTGCACTGTTAACCATTCGAGTTTCAAAGCTAGTCATGAAACCGAGTAATGATGACTATCCTTTTGGCTACTGGATGTATGAGCCGATGATTAATCTCGCCAAGGGCTTAATGATTATCACCCTGCTGGCTTTGGCCTTGTTTAATGCGTTTGCAGCCCTTTATTCCGGTGGCAATGACGTGGTGTTGGACATGGCTATTTTTTATGCGGTATTAGCCACAGTAGGTTGTTTTGTATCGGCATGGATTGTGGGGCGATTAGGCGAGCGTGCGCAATCACCACTCGCCATGGTTGATGCAAAAAACTGGCTCGTCGATGGCTATATTTCGGCGGCGATGTTGGTTGTATTTATCGCCGCCTATTTTGTATTGGATACGCAATGGGCGCATTGGGTGCCTTATTTTGATCCTATTATGGTTATCGTGTTAGTTGCTTTAATTGTGGTTGTGCCACTTAGCATTATGCGTGATGCCTGGCATGAAATTGTTGGCAAGCACCCAGGTGATGATATTGAAGACACTATTCGAGACTTAATTGACTCGGTGATTAGCACTGCACTGCATAATGGCTATCGGTTGCGTTTGGTGATGACGGGGCGTTTTTTATTAGTGCATATCTATTTCAAAGTCGAGGCTGACAGTCCATTAAATAGCATTGAAGCCTTGGATGACGTGCGCGAACAGCTATACCAAGCCTTTCGTAAGCACTATCCGTTTGTTGCAATGGATGTGGTATTTACCCAGCAAGACAAATGGCAAAAAATTGCCACCGGGGAAAGTGAGTTCGTTCAATCTCAGCAGTAGAGCGTATAATCTGTGAGTGAGAGTTTATTTGACTTAAAGGGGGAGTTATGTCTAAAAAAGTTTATTGTATTGCACAGTTTTTACCCAAGCCTGGGCAAGAGGCCGCCTTGTTTAAGGTGCTACAGCAGCTTGAGCCAAATACCTTGCGTGAAGATGGCTGTATTCAGTATCGGGTTACACGTCAAATAGCCAGTCCGTTTGCGGAAGGAAAAAGTTTTCCGATTGTTTTTAATGAGGTTTGGCAGGATCTGGCCCATTTTGAAGCCCATTGCCAGCGTCAGGAAATCCAAGACTTTTTTGCACAATATTGCTTAGCCGAAGATGGTCTAGCTGCCGAGTGGAATGTGTGTGTTTATTCCGATGAACCAATAGACTGGGATGCGTCGAAATTATAAAAACGCTTATTGTCGTGCTTGCTATTCCAATTAAAGGCGTTATAATTCACGCACGTTCGGGGCATGGCTCAGCCTGGTAGAGCACCGTCATGGGGTGGCGGGGGTCGTAGGTTCAAATCCTACTGTCCCGACCAAAATTTAAAGGCACCTATAACTTGGATTATAGGTGCCTTTTTTATGCAGCAGTTTTCAAGTTGTCTATGACCATATCATTCAACCCAAATACTCCATTAACCTTTCCGTAAAGGCCTGTTGTTGTGCTTCGCCTAGCGCACGGTTATCAATATCACTGACTAAAAAAATGTCTTCTGCTTTTTCACCAATCGTAACGATTTTGGCATCATGCAAGCGTATTTTGCCATCACGTAGCGCCCGGCCTACCTTCGATAGCAGGCCTGGTATGTCCTTGGTAATCAGCGTCAGTTCGGTGAGTTGCGCTGACAGGGCTTTAAAGTTTATTTCAGTGGGTGTACTGAAGTGTTTAATCCGCCGTGATCGGCTGTGATTAATGACGGGCGTCAATCCGCCTTCCGTGGCCAGTTGTTCTTCTAGCTGATAGCGAATTTGCGCTAAAGCGTCAGGTGATTGCACAGGTTGATTTTGTCGATCAAGAAAGTAAAACAAGACCAAAGTACGATTATCATTGCTGGTATAGACCTTCGCTTCGACTACGGTTAAGTCTAGGCTCTCAAAAACTTGGGTGATTTGGGCAAACAAAAAATCACGATTTTTCGCTAGTAAAATCAGTTCAGAGGCCCCGCGATAGCTGGTGGCGTTAATCTCGATAATCGCTGCCTTATCTAGATGAGGGGCCAATAAGCAGGTCAGGCGAGTGAGGTCTTGCGGCGAATGGCGATTAAAGAACTGGGTATCTTGAAAGGCTTGCCAAAGCGCTTGATAGTTTTGCGGTTTAAGACCTTGTTTGATCAGCATCTCGCGAGCACGCTCTTGGTGAATCAGGGCTTTTTTAGCCTTGTCACGCGGAATTTCTTCGGCCTTGTCGAGCGCACTCGCGGTTTCGTTATAAAGTTCTAAAAACAGCACGTTTTTCCAGTCGTTCCAGACTTCCTTTGACGTTGAGCGCACATCGGCCAGCGTTAGTAAATATAAATAATCGAGGCGTTCGCGGGTGGCGACAAATTGGCGAAAGTTTTCGATCACCTCAGGGTCGGCGAGGTCTTTGCGTTGGGCAATCGTAGAAAACTCAAGGTGATAGCGTACTAGCCAAGCAATCAGTTCGATATCACGCTGAGGAAGGTTGTGGGCTTGAGCAAATTCACGCGCATCAACCTCGCCTAAAATTTCATGAGGACCTTTGCGCCCTTTGGCAATATCATGAAACAGCGCGGCTAAAAATAACACCTCAGGTTTAGCGATGGTGTTAGCGATGCGATGCGCTGTCGGGAATTCATAGGCATATTTATCAATAAAGAGTCGGCGCAAATTACGAATCACTAAAAGGGTGTGTTCATCTACCGTGTAGGCATGAAAGATATTAAATTGCATTAGGCCGCTAATTTGGTGAAACGCCGGAATGTAGGCCGCGAGTAAGCCGTAGCTGTGCATCCGTTTAAGCGCCGCATTAACTCCATTGGGTTGGCGAAAGATTTCAATGAATAAGGCTTTGTTAATGGGATCTTGGCGAAAGTTTTGATCAATTAAATGCAGGGCGTTGCGTAACAGCCGAATGGTACGGGCGCGAATACCCTGTATTTTTGGGTTGTCTTCAAGAATAATAAATATTTCGAGTAGGGCGGTGGGAAAGTCATTGAAAACTTGATCATGACAAACATCCAAGTAACCATTACGTTGCTGAAAGCGACTGTTGATAGGCAAGATATCACGTTGCGCATTGTCAAAAATATCTTCTAAAAAGTGTTGTAACAAAATTTCATTCAGTTTAACGACGGCTTGAACATTGCGGTAATAACTATTCATGAATTGTTCGACGGCCAATTTTTCATCGGTATTTTCGTAACCGAGCACCTGCGCGAGCTGCTGCTGGTGATCGAACAACAGCCGGTCTTCGCGGCGTTTTTTAAGTCGATGCAGGATAAATCGCGCGCGATTTAAAAATTTATAGGCGGCATCAAGTTCGCGGTATTCATCTGGCGTGATAAATGCGTTTTGAACCAGTTGATGCAGGCTTGATGCGCGGTAATGGCGTTTAGCGACCCAGATGATGGTTTGAATATCACGTAACCCGCCTGGGCTTTCTTTTAAATTGGGTTCGAGTTGGTAAACCGTGTCGTTAAATCGGCGGTGCCGTGCGGTTTGCTCATCTATCTTGGCTTGGTAAAAGGCCTGGCTGGGCCAAAAACTGTCTTCTCGCCACAGATTTTGCAGTTGTTCATAAAGCGGGTAGTGACCGGTAATCCAGCGTGCTTCCAGTAGGTTAGTGGCGGTCGTAATGTCTTCTTGACCAGCCTCGATACACTCCTCAAGGGTGCGAATGGCATGGCCCACTTCTAATCCCAAATCCCACAAGAAACGAATAAAATCGCTCAGTGCCATGTTTTCTGCTTCAATCTGTGTTTCAGACCCGTCCAGTGGCGGGCGCATAATCAAAATATCGACATCGGAGTAGGGGTGGAGCTCACCACGGCCATAGCCCCCGACTGCAATGAGTGCAAACCTATCGGTTTTAAAATGATGATGCCAAATTTTCTTGAGAATTTGATCAATAAAGGTGGCGCGTTCTCTAATTAAAGCAGAAACCGGATGGCCCTGATCAAAGCGTTCAAATTGGGTGTCATTAAATTGCGTGAGCATAGCGCGACCGACTTTAGCCGCTTGCTGCGGATCATTGAGCGCTTGCATGAAATTAATGGGCGGGTTGGCCGTTGTCATCTATCAACCTTTTAATTAAAAGTAGGGCGTTGCTCACCTTGACGCAGGGTTAAAACTTCCACGCCATCAGGCGTGACGAGCAATGTATGCTCCCATTGTGCAGACAATTTACGGTCCTTAGTAACAACGGTCCAATTGTCGCCTAATAATTTGACGTCATGTTTGCCCAAGTTAATCATAGGCTCAATTGTAAAGGTCATGCCAGGTTTAAGAATAATGTCTTTCAGCTCTTCCGCAGCATAGTGCAATACTTGAGGTGATTCATGGAACTCCTGGCCAATACCATGGCCACAATAGTCTCTAACTACGGAGCAGTGGTGAGCGTGAGCGTGCATTTCAATAGCTTTAGCCACATCATAAAGTGACGCATTGGGTTTAACTTGATCAATACCTTGCCATAAACACTCATACGCCACCTGGCAAATACGATGCGCAAAGGGTTTGGCATCATCCATGATAAACATTTGACTGGTGTCCCCATGAAAACCATCTTTAATGACGGTCACATCAATATTAATGATGTCACCTTTTTTAAGCTTTTTATCGTTGGGTATACCGTGGCAAACTACATGATTCAGCGATGTGCAGATGGATTTAGGGTAGCCGTGATAACCCAGGGTCGCAGGAATGGTACCTTGGACTTGGGTCATATAATCGTGGGCAAGCTGATTCAGTTCTTCAGTAGTAACCCCGACTTTAACATTTGGGGCCAGGTATTCTAAAACTTCGGCGGCCAGGCGGCTGGCGATGCGCATTTTGGCTTGTTGTTCGGCATTTTTTAAAATAATCGACATAGATAATCTTTATTCTTGATAGGTTTAAATCACAGTGTTGAAATTAATTTATGTGCCAAGTCTAGCAGATTCCTTGCCTAAAATGGGAGGTTATGGTATAAATGCGCCGCGCTTTAAAGCGTGATCTTTTTTTAAAAAAACACACGCGTTTTGTAACCTTGTTCGGGGTGCTTTAAGTTAAAGCCGATGCTTTAGTTGAAGTTCGAGCAAGATGGAAACGCGGAGGCCTAACCCCACATTGGAGAAAATCATGGCAAAAGTTACTATGCGTCAAATGTTAGAAGCCGGGTGTCACTTTGGACATCAAACTCGCTACTGGAACCCAAAAATGGGTCAATACATCTTTGGCGCACGCAACAAAATTCATATCGTTAACCTAGAAAAAACCTTACCTATGTTTAACGACGCGTTAAATTTCGCGGGTTCGGTTGTGGCTAACAAAGGCAAAATCTTATTTGTAGGCACCAAGCGCGCTGCGCGTGAAGTTGTGGCACAAGAAGCTACCCGTTGTGGTATGCCTTATGTAAACCACCGTTGGTTGGGTGGTATGTTAACTAACTTCAAAACCATCAAACAGTCAATCAAGCGTCTTAAAGAGCTTGAAACTATGTCACAAGATGGTACGTTTGAAAAAATCACCAAGCGTGAAGTTTTAACCCTAACCCGTGAAATGGAAAAGCTAGAATTGTCTTTAGGCGGGATCAAAGACATGCGCGCTATGCCTGATGCTATTTTTGTTATCGATACCGGTAACGAAGATATCGCGATTCTAGAAGCTAGAAAGCTTGGTATTCCAGTTATTGGTGTGGTTGATACCAATAACAACCCAGACGGTGTTGATTACATTATTCCTGGTAACGATGATGCGATTCGTGCCATCAAACTATACCTAGAATCAATGGCTGATGCTGTATTAGAAGCAAAAGCAACAATTACAACCGGTGCCGCTGACGAGTTTGTTGAAGCGCCAGAAGAAGTGGAAGCAACCGCTTAATTATTACGCTTATAGTTGCAGGTCGGCTGAATAAGCTGGCCTGCTTTCCCTAAAAATCAAATCAAAAAAGGAAGAGATATGGCTGTTTCTGCCGCTTTAGTGAAAGAGTTACGTGAGCGTACCGGTGCCGGTATGATGGATTGTAAAAAAGCCTTGGATGAAACCCAGGGTGATTTAGACGCTGCGATTGAATTTTTGCGTGTAAAAGGTATGGCTGGGGCTGATAAGAAAGCCGGTCGTGTTGCCGCTGAAGGTGTGATTGCGATTGCGATTTCCGATGATAAAAAATCTGCCGCGATTGCTGAAGTTAACTGTGAAACAGACTTTGTGGCAAAAGGCGACGAATTTCAAGGTTTTGCAAATGAAGTTGCTCGTATTGCCTTAGCCAACCAAATGGTATCGATTGAAGATTTGGGCAATCAAATGATGGTATCAGGCAAAACGGTTGATGAAACACGTCGTGCATTAGTGGCTAAAATTGGCGAAAACATGCAAGTTCGTCGTATTGAGTTAGTTGCAACAGATTCAGGCGAAATTGGTAGCTATCAGCACGGTGAAAAAATTGGTGTAGTGGTTGCCATGAATCAAGGCAATGACGGCTTAATTCGCGATGTGGCTATGCATGTTGCGGCGACTAAGCTACAAGCCATTTCGGCTGATGACCTTGACCAAGCTGTAGTACAAAAAGAGCGCGATATTCTAACTGATCAAGCGAAAGAAAGCGGTAAGCCAATGGAGATTATTGAAAAAATGATCGAAGGGCGTATTCGTAAGTTCTTGCAAGAAATTACCTTGCTAGGTCAGCCGTTCGTTAAAGATCCAGATCAAACTGTTGAAGCCTTGTTAAAGCAAAGCAATGCAACGGTGACGCGCTTTATCCGTTTAGAAGTGGGTGAAGGCATTGAGAAGCAAACTGTTAACTTTGCTGAAGAAGTTGCCTTAGCGGCAAAAGCAGCACAAGGTTAATTGTTATGCCTAAAGGCCCTGTTGGTTTGAGCTGATATGTCAGCTTAAATCTCAGGGCTTTTTGTTAGCTGTTGTTTAGTTGTTGTATTGAGTGATGAGCGTTAAAGGGATGAAAATTGTGTTGTCTTATTGTTGTCTTGTTAACACTCCTCGCTCGTGTTTGAATTGTTAGCCAGTTTAAAGGATGTTTATGCCAGCCTATCAACGGATATTATTAAAGTTTAGTGGCGAAGTCTTAATGGGGCGCCAGGATTTTGGTTGGGATATGCACATTATTGAGCAGGTTGCTGACCAGGTTAAGGCTATTCAAGCACAGGGTGTTCAAATAGGTTTAGTGATTGGTGGCGGCAATGTGTTTCGTGGTGCCCAAGTGCAATCGACCAAAATTGCCCGCAGTACAGCCGATCAAATGGGGATGCTGGCGACCTTAATGAACGGCATTGCCTTGCGTGATGTCTTACAGTCTCATGGCGTACAGGCACGATTAATGAGTGCCTGGTCGATGGATGCGTTGGCGGAAACTTTTAATGCTGATGCGGCTAAAAAAGCCTTGGCACAAGGTGATGTAGTGATTTTTGCCGGTGGGTCGGGTAATCCTTTTTTTACCACCGATACGGCAGCGGCATTACGTGGCATAGAAATTCAAGCGGATGTGGTGCTAAAAGCGACGAAGGTTGATGGTATCTATACGCGTGATCCCAATAAATATGCGGATGCCCAGCGTTTGCAAACGCTTACCTATGAACAGGTTATTCAGCAAGACATCGCCGTTATGGATCTAGCTGCTTTTGCGCTGTGTCGTGAGCACGCTATGCCGATAAGAGTATTTGATATGTTAAAACCGGGTGCGCTTGAGCGCATTATAGCCGGGAAAGATGAAGGCACCCTGGTGTCAAAAGGAGAGGCTTAAAATGTTATCTGAAATTCGAAGTGATGCCGATAGTCGCATGCAAAAAAGTGTCGATACCTTGGTGACCAATTTTGCCAAGATTCGTACCGGCCGTGCCCACCCAAGTATTCTGGATTCGGTCAAGGTCGATTACTATGGCTCAGAGGTGCCGATTAGTCAGGTGGCCAATATCAATGTTGAAGATGCGCGTACCCTTACTGTTCAGCCTTGGGAGCAACCCATGCTGCAAAAAATTGAAAAAGCCATCATGATGTCAGATTTAGGGATTAACCCGGTCACGACTGGTAATATGATGCGTATTCCAATGCCGATGCTGACAGAAGAACGTCGTAAAGAATTTGCTAAATTAGCGCGTTCGGAAGCAGAAAATGCCAAGGTTGCGATTCGTAATATTCGACGTGATGCCAATGGCGATGTCAAAAACCTCTTGAAAGATAAAGAGATTACCGAGGACGAAGCACGTCGCTCTGATGATGACATTCAAAAGTTGACGGATAAGTATGTGGCTCAGGTTGATAGCTTGTTGGCAGAGAAGGAAGCCTCATTGCTGGAAATTTAAGTCGAATTTTGTGCGTGTTTAGGGCATAATCTTACAATTCGTGATAAAAATAGCGGCCCATTTTTGGGCCGTTATTCTATTTAGCTAAATGGGATGAATTGTTTGACACACCTCACTAATCAATTAGTATCTAATACTGCACCTCATATTCCCAAGCACATTGGCATTATTATGGATGGTAATGGGCGTTGGGCCAAAAAACGATTCTTACCACGCTATGTAGGTCATCAAAAGGGACGCAGTGCGGTTAGAAAAGTCATCGAAGCCGCCATGAACCGGGGCGTTCATGCTTTAACGCTATTCGCATTTAGCACTGAGAATTGGCGCAGGCCTGCTGATGAAGTCTCTAAACTGATGGCGATGTTTCTC
The DNA here is from genome assembly GCF_000227665.2 of Thiomicrospira aerophila AL3. NCBI lineage: Bacteria > Pseudomonadati > Pseudomonadota > Gammaproteobacteria > Thiotrichales > Piscirickettsiaceae > Thiomicrospira > Thiomicrospira aerophila. The sequence continues at coordinate 844,616 of NZ_CP007030.1, forward strand.
AATGCCTTGCAAAAAGAAGTCGATACCCTGCATCAACATAATGTGCGTTTACGCGTAATTGGTGATAAATCAGGCTTTTCGCCTGACATTCAAAGCTATATTGAGCGTGCAGAAACCTTAACGCAAAACAACACCGCTTTGCATTTAACGATTGCAGCCAATTATGGCGGGCGTGCTGATATTGTCAGCGCTGTTCAGGCCTGGCAGTTGGCGCACCCTGAGCATACACTTGACCAATTGACTCCTGATAGTTTGCAGCCGTTTTTAAGTCTGGCCGATTTGCCGGAACCAGATTTGCTTATTCGTACCGGTGGGGAAGAGCGGATCAGTAATTTTATGATTTGGCAAATGGCCTATGCCGAGTTTTATTTCACCCCAACACTGTGGCCGGATTTTAACGAAGTTGAGTTTGATAAAGCGCTGGCGTCTTTTGCAAAGCGTCAACGTCGTTTTGGTCAAACCGGCGAGCAGGTTGCGCAATGTTAATACCCCGGATTATTACTGCATTAGTTTTATTGGTATTAGCAGGCCTGGCACTCTTTGTCGCGGATGAAACCTGGTGGCCTTACATTGTGCTGGGTGTGGTTGCTCTGGCGGCGTGGGAATGGCCTAATTTGTATGGCATGCGTGCTGAAATGCTTAAGATCAGCTACAGCCTCGTGGTGGTAAGCTGTGTATGGGGTTTGTGGCAACTGGATTTAGCCTCTTGGCTCTATGGTTTGGTCCTGATTCAATTGCTTGCTATCGGCTATGGAGTAGGGCGGTATCAGCGCGCTAAGGGGCAAGTATATGTGTACCAACACCTCTTTGTTGCAATGACCTTAGGCGCGATCTTTATTTCAGCATTAGGACTAGCGCTGATTGAATTACGGTTAAGTTTTTCCGTCGCCCTGTTGCTGTATGCGATGGCTTTAGTCTGGATTATGGATACCGGTGCCTACTTTGCTGGACGTCAATGGGGAAGGCGCAAGTTAGCGATTTATGTTAGTCCGGGTAAAAGTTGGGAAGGCGTTTGGGGTGGTTTAGTCCTTGTCACGGTTTTTGCTGCATTTGTGGCCTTTAGTGGGGGACTTAGTTACCTTACCGGTGAGGCAGTTATTCACAGTCTAGCCTTTATTTTATTGAGTGTGTTGGTTGCGTTTGTATCAGTGGGGGGCGACCTGTTTGAAAGTCTATTAAAACGTCAGTCTGGGATCAAGGATAGCAGTGGTCTATTACCCGGCCATGGCGGTGTATTGGATCGAGTCGATAGTTTATTAATTGCATTACCCTTGTTTTGGGTGGGTTGGACATGGTTAGTAGCGTAATTTGGTCTATTCTGGGTTTTATCGTCTTAATCGGTGTATTAGTCACCATTCATGAATGGGGCCATTATGCGGTTGGACGCTGGTTTAAAGTAAAAGCCGAGGTATTTTCTGTTGGGTTTGGTAAACCGATTTGGACTCGTCAAGTCGGCGAGACGCAATTCCAATTAGCCGCTATTCCATTAGGCGGCTATGTTCGTTTTTTGGATGAGCGCAATGGCCCGGTGGCAGTTGAAGAACAGCACCGTGCTTTTAATCGCCAATCCGTTTATAAACGTTTTGCTATCGTGGCAGCCGGGCCGGCGATTAATCTCGTGTTTGCTTGGCTGTTATATGTGTTTATTTACTCCGTGGGTGTGGCACAACCTAAAGCGATCTTCGTGGTGGACAATCCAGCCTCTGCGGTAGGCCAGGCTATGTCATCGCTAACTTTATCAACGCAAGCTGATAATCTTGAGCAGCAGGCCTGGTGGATTACGCAAATAGAGGGGCGCGATATTTATGGCTGGCAAGGCGTGTCACAAGCACTGGTACAAGGGCTGATTAATCAGCGTGCTAGCCTAAACCTGACGCTCTCTCCCGATGTCACGGCGGACAGTCCACAACAGCTTGTTTATGTAGACTTACCTATTGGTCAGCTAAATATTAATGATTTTAGTGCCGAAAGTTTGTTTGAATTGGGTTGGACTCGTTACTTGCCAAGTTTACCCGCTAAACTGGACCGAGTTATTGCAGGCAGTCCCGCTGAACAAGCCGGTTTGCGCACGGGAGATCTGATTGAGCGGGTGAATGATGATTGGGTGATTAGCTGGCAGGCTTTAGTGGCCTGGGTGCACGCTAATCCGGGTCAGTCCGCAGAAATAACCTATCGTCGTGATGGTGCAGAGTTTAATACTTGGGTACAATTAGCCGAATTGAATGTCAATGGTGAGCGTCGTGGTCAGTTGGGAGCGAGCGTTTACCAAGATCCAGAATTGATTAAACAGTATCAACAGACTCAGCAGCTGGGCTTATGGGCGGCATCCTTAGCAGGCTATGAGCAGACGAAGGCCTTGATTAACATGACCTTAACGATGCTGAAACGGATGGTTTTAGGTGAAGTCAGTCTAAGCCATTTGTCTGGACCGATTAGTATTGCTGATTTTTCTGGTCAAGCTATCCAGTCAGGCTGGGTGCAGTTTTTAACCCTAATGGCATTGCTGAGTTTAAGCTTAGGTATTTTGAATTTATTGCCGGTTCCCATGTTGGATGGGGGGCATTTAACTTATTATGTATATGAAATGATACGTGGCAAGCCCGTAAGCGAAGGCTTTGAGATGGCAGCGCAGCGTGTTGGATTTTTAATGATTGCAGGCTTGACGCTTCTGGCGATTTCCAATGACCTGCTAAGGCTATCAAATGGATAAAATGATTACTCGGTACTTCAAACCTAAATTGCTGGCAACCCTGTGTGCATTAAGTTTTGCATCTGCGGCCGTCGCTGAAGATTTTGTTATAAGTGATATCCAAGTACAAGGTACCGAACGTATCGGGTTTGAAACCCTCAACACCTATCTTCCTGTTCGAGTCGGTGAAACCCTAACACTGGGTTTAGAGCAGGAAAGTATTCGTGCATTATTTCGAACCGGCTTTTTTAATGATATTGCCCTGTTTCGCGGTGACAATAACGAGTTAATTATTCAAGTGGTCGAGCGACCCTCAATTGCCGACATCACTATTAAAGGCAATCGGTTGATTAAAACCGATGACCTTAAAAAGGCGCTAACCGGTCTGGGGATTACCCAGGGTAAAATTTTTAATCCGGTTGAAATGGAACGCGTCATTTTAGATTTACGCCGCCAATACCATAACCAAGGTTACTATGCCGCGCAGGTGCAAATCACCTCGGAAGATTTACCACGTAATCGTGTGGCACTTAATATTGATATTACCGAAGGCGCTCCAGCGGCTATTGAGCGGATTAGCCTGGTGGGTAACAACACCTATACAGACCGCCGGTTGAAAGGACAGTTGTTATTAAAAGAAACAGTGGTGTTTGGCAGCGCAGATAAATATTCGCGGCCGAAATTGCAGGCCGATTTGGAAACATTACGTTCATTTTATTTGGACCGAGGGTTTGCTGAATTTGATATCAATTCATCGCAAGTGGCGCTATCGGAAGATTTAACTGAAGTTTATATCTCAGTGAATATGACCGAAGGTCCGCAGTATCGCATTGATCAAATAAGCTTTAGTGGATCAGAGCGCATCGGCGAAGACGAACTGCGAGAATTGTTGAGCTTGGAAACGGGTGAGCTATTTTCACGTAGTCGCATCATAGCGGGCATTAATGCCATTCGAGACCGTTTTAGTGATTTAGGCTTTGCGTTCGCGGAAGTAGATCCACGCGTGGATTTGAACCAAGAAGACCAACTGGCTAGCATTAATTTTGTGTTAGAAGAAGGTTCACGGGTTTATGTGCGTCAAATCGAAATTGAAGGCAATACGCGTACTCGTGATCATGTACTTAGACGTGAAATGCGTCAGTTTGAAAGGGCACCTTATTCACTGCAGGCTGTGCGCCAATCTACGTCTCGTTTAAATAGATTGGGTTATTTCTCGAGTGTGAATGTCGATACGCGTCGTGTCTCTGATGACGAGGTTGATTTAGTGATTCGAGTGGAAGAACAGCCCACTGGCTCGTTTACGGCAGGCATTGGTTTTTCCCAGTTGGATGGTATCAGCTTTAACCTAGGGATTGCTGAAAAGAACGTTTTAGGCACGGGTAACGAGCTAGAGCTGAGTGTCAATTCATCGGTAGCCATTCAAAGTGCGGATTTAGGGTTTACCAATCCTTATTTCACCAAAGATGGTGTGAGTTTATCAACGGGGCTTTTTTATAGTAAAGTCAATGCCTCTGAGCTAAATATCACCGACTATACGCTAGATCGCATTGGCGCACGAATCAGTGTCGGTTACCCAACTTCAGAACTGACCCGTTTAAATATGGGCTTGCGTATTGAAGAGGTAGGCGTGAACTGTAATACCAGCAATTTTGTTGACTGTAATAAATTTGTAAGTGACTTTGGTAAGCAAAATGCGGTCCTATCGCTTACCGGTGGTTGGCGTTATGATAGCCGCAATAGCTTCTTCTTCCCGACGGAAGGTCATCGTGCCAGCCTATCGGCCCAAGCCGCTATCCCAGGTACATCGGATGTCACCTTTTACAAAGTCTTTTTAGATGAAGCCTGGTGGACACCACTAACCGAAAACTTCACGTTAAAATTATCTGGCTCCTTGGCTTTTGGTGAAGGCTACGGCGATTTAACTCGTCTGCCGTTCTATGAACGCTTCTTTGCCGGCGGTATTGGATCAGTACGCGGCTTTGAGCCAAACTCATTGGGTGGTTTTTATACTCCCACTGAAGGTTCAAATCGTCCTCGTGGTGGGGATGCACGTGCGATCACCACCGCTGAATTGGTCTTCCCCATGCCTCTAATTGAAGATTCAAGTAATATTCGTTTGAGTTGGTTTGTCGATGGCGGTAATATTTACTCCACATTGGATGGCGTTGATCCAAGTGAATTTAGAATTGCTACAGGTTTAGGTTTTTCCTGGATTACACCGGTTGGGCCCTTAGCGTTTAGCTTCTCTCGACCACTCAAAACTGAAAAGGGCGACAAAACCCAGTCGTTTCAGTTTAGTTTAGGTGTGCCTTTTTAATCTCAATAGGCTTACAATATAAAGAAGTGTTTTACTATTGTTCATAAAATTAGTGGAATTGAAAATATGCGTCGTTGGATAGCTGTAGCATTAGTTGCAACATGGATGGGGATGTTCTCAGGGCATAGCTTAGCGCAAACTGGTGCTGTTAAGGTCGGTGTCGTGAATGTGGCGGTATTATTAGAGCAGTCTCCCCAAGCCAAGTCGGCTAGTGCCGGTTTGGAACAAGAGTTTTCTGTCCAGCAACAAGAATTGATTGGCTTAAACAATCAAATGGAACAAAAACAACGCGAGCTGAATCGTGACCGATTAGCCATGACGGAATCACAACAAAATTTGCGTGAACGCGAAGTGGCGATCCTGGGACGTGAAATCCAGCGTAAGCGTAATGATGTACAAGAGTTACTTAATATTCGTCGTAACGAAGAGTTGGCTAAACTACAAAATGTTGTGAATGATGCCATTCGTGAAGTGGGCCAACGGGAAGGTTTCGACCTAATTTTGTATGAAGGCATCGCGTTTACGAGTTCGCGCATTGATTTAACCGAACAAGTGTTACGTTACATGACCGAGCTTCATGAACAGCCGCGCTCCAACTTTAATCGTTAAATCTAGCCTACTTAAATAAGGTCTTTGCTGGTGAGTTATTCAGGACAACAACTACTAAATCAATTGCTGCAGTATGGTATGGATGCGCAGCCGGCTGGCGAACTTCCCGCCGAGATAACGGGCATTGCACCTTTGGAAATCGCGCAGCCAACAGAATTAAGTTTTGTCAGTCAAACCAAGCACTTACACAAGGTGGCTGCATCACAAGCAGGGTTGTTGTTAATTAAGCCAGAATGGCTTGAACAACTGAATAAACCTTTACCCGCGCTACTCGTGCCAGACCCCTACGCGGCGTTTGCGATATTAGCGCAGTTTTTTTATCCACTCCCTCGTCATGCATCAGGCATTCACCCGCAAGCGGTGGTTAATCGCGGTGCGCAAATTGCTTCATCTGCCGTGATTGGCCCATTTGTAGTGATTGAGGCGGGCGCAGTGATTGGTGAAGACGTCGTTATTTCATCGCACAGTCGAATTGCGACGGGCGCCAAGGTAGGTGCCAGAAGTCGAATTGATAATAATGTATCCATTCTGCATAACTGTGAAGTAGGTGAGGATTGCCATATTAAATCAGGTGCGGTCATTGGTGGCGATGGCTTTGGTTTTGCACCCTACCAGGGACGTTGGTTAAAAATTCCTCAAATTGGACGTGTCTTAATAGGTAATCGTGTTTCGATCGGCTCAAATACTTGCATTGATCGTGGCGCCTTGAACGACACCATAATTGGCGATGATTGTATTATCGATAACCTAGTCCATATCGCACACAATGTTGAGGTGGGACAGGGCACGGCAATGGCAGGTCAGGTTGGCATTGCAGGCAGCACCAAGATTGGTGCATATTGCGTGTTTGCAGGCCAAGCTGGAGCCGTTGGGCATGTTACTATTGCCGATAAAACAACTTTTATGGCGCGTGGCGCACCGGCTAGTGATATTGCTGAATCAGGTGTGTATTCAGGTTTTCCGGCCATACCACACACGCAATGGCAAAAAACTAAAATTCAAACTCGCAAATTGACTGAATTGGCACAGCGTGTCAAACAGCTTGAAAAAAACGTGGCAAAGTTCTCAACTGACGACTAGGCTTGATACTTTCTTTTATTTGGAAAAATAAATTACATGCTAGATATTAAAGATATATTCGATTACTTGCCGCATCGTTATCCCTTTTTATTAGTGGACCGGGTGACTGAAATTGAGCTGGGCGTGTCACTCAAAGGCTATAAAAACGTAACCTTTAATGAGCCCCAGTTCACAGGACATTTTCCCAACAATCCGATTATGCCCGGTGTCATGATTGTTGAAGCTATGGCTCAGTGCACTGGTATTTTGGCGTTTAAATCTCAGGAAGTAAAACCTGATGGTAGTACTATGTATTATTTAGCCGCAATTGATAATTGTCGTTTTCGTCAACCGGCGGTGCCAGGTGATCGTCTCGATTTTTCAGTGGTCACTACGGGGCAAAAAAGGGGCATTTGGAAATTTGAATGCGAGACGCGTATTGATGGCAAAGTCATTGCTTCAGCTGATCTAATGTGTGCTGAACGAAAGGTTTAATTATGACTGCGTTAATTCACCCAACTGCCGTTATTCATCCGCAAGCCGAATTAGCAGATGATGTGCGGGTAGGCCCTTATTCTGTTGTTGGGGCGAATGTCAAATTAGATCAAGGCTGTCAGCTCGATTCCCATGTGGTGATTGAAGGCTACAGCCAAATTGGACCCAATAATCGGTTTTTTCCGTTTAGTTGTATTGGTGCCGAGCCGCAAGATAAAAAATATCGCAATGAGCCCACTGAGCTTAGAATTGGCAAAGGTAACACTTTTCGTGAAAATGTGACAGTGAATACCGGTACGGTTCAAGATATTGGTTACACGCAGATTGGCGATCATAACTGGATTATGGCTGGCGTCCATATTGCTCACGATTGTGTCGTTGGTAATAATACGATTTTTGCCAATGCCGTGGCACTTGCCGGTCATGTGAAGGTCGATGATTGGGCTATCTTAGGTGGCTACACCTTGGTACATCAATTTTGTCATATTGGCGCGCATGCGTTTTGTGGTATGGGCAGTGTGATTAACCAAGATGTGCCTAATTATGTGGTGGTATCGGGAAATATTGCCAAACCGCATGGCATTAACTCGGAAGGACTTAAACGCCGTGGTTTTAATGAAGCGCAGATTGGTTTAATTAAAAAAGCCTATCGGGTTTTATATCGCAAAGAGCTTAAGTTAGCCCAAGCTGTTGCCGAAATGATGCAAATGAACGATGCGCAAGGCACGCTTGATGCATTAATTGCCTTTTTAAATCAAGATCACCATAGTGGCATTATCCGTTAGCAGTAGGTCAACCGATCAGCCCGTTTTTGCACTAGTAGCCGGTGAGCTGTCAGGCGATACATTGGGCGCTGATTTGATGCAGGGATTGCTCGCTCGCCATCCAAATGCTCGTTTTGTGGGTATTGGTGGCCCGAAAATGCAAGCACTAGGTTTGGAAAGCTGGGCGGATATGAGTCAGCTATCAATTATGGGGTTTGCCGAGGTAATCAAGCATCTGCCCAAATTACTAAAACTGCGTGCTCAGCTTGCAGCACAAATTATTGCACTCAAACCAGATGCGTTTATAGGCATAGATGCGCCTGATTTTAATTTAGGCTTGGCTAAAAAACTCAAACAAGCAGGCCTGGTGACGGTTCATTACGTTAGCCCGTCTATTTGGGCATGGCGTCCCAAACGTATCCATAAGATTAAAGCTTCGGTATCCGGCATGTTGGTGCTGTTTCCGTTTGAAGAGGCACTCTATCAGCAACAGCAAATTCCGGTGGCCTGTGTAGGTCATCCGTTAGCAAAACAAGTGCCGAATGATCCGGATGATGTCAGTCAGATTCACGCTGCAAAAGCATCACTCGGTATGTCGGACGATCAACCAATCATGGCGGTGTTGCCGGGTTCGCGATTGAGTGAAGTCACCACCATGGCGCCGATCTATTTGGATACGCTTTTAAAGTTACATCCGCGTTTTCCGGCCTATCAGTTTGTTATCCCCTGCGTCAATCAGCGGATTTATGAGTTATTGGCCGACATGCTAGCGCAGCAAGCACCAGGTCTGCCGATCAGCTTAGTGCAAATGCCTGCGCAACCTGTGCTGCAAGCCAGCGATCTCGTGCTCGTTACCTCCGGTACGGCAACCCTTGAAACGGCCTTAATGGCCAGACCGATGATCATAGCGATTAAAGTTCACCCAGTATCTTACTGGATTATGAAGCGGATGGCCTTATTGTCCTGGGTCGGCTTGCCGAATATTCTAGCGCAACAAACGATCGTGCCTGAGTTTATTCAGGATGAGGCGCGTGCCGACAAATTGGCCTTAGCTTTGGGGCAATTGTTGGTCGATGAGCAAGCTCGCGCATCACAACGACGTGCGTTTTATCAACTTAAAGACACGCTCACTCGTGAGTCTGGTCAGCTAGCGGCGCAAGCTGTTTGTGAATGGGCTGGGCTGGCTACCCCTGTCGAGAGGGCGTAATGGCTCAAACCCAGCCAACATTAGCGCGAATTATATTAACAGCCGAGCAATATCCAACCTCAGTGGGGGTCGATGAAGTCGGTCGTGGTCCATTGGTGGGCGAGGTGGTCGCTGCAGCCGTAGTTCTCCCGGCTGATCATGGTTTAGTACTAGCGGATTCTAAAAAACTTTCGGTCACTAAGCGTGAAGCGCTGGCTGAACAGATTAAAGCCGTCGCATTGGATTACGCTATAGTCGGTGCAACACCGGCACAAATTGACCAGTTAAATATCCTGCAAGCCACATTATGGGCCATGAGTCAGGCGGTTGAGCAGTTAAAAACCAGTTTTAAGCAGGTCTATGTGGATGGCAATCGCTGTCCAGCGCTGAATGAACCTTGTCAACCAGTGATAAAAGGGGATGCACGCCTAGATATTATTAGTGCTGCGTCCATTATTGCCAAAGTCTATCGTGATCAACAAATGGATCTGCTGCACCAGCGTCACCCAGACTATGGTTTTGCGCAACATAAAGGCTATCCGACGGCCGCTCACCTCGCTGCACTGGAAAAATATGGTCCACTAGCAGAACACCGCCGCAGTTTTAAGCCGGTACAAAGTGTTTTGAAACTCCGTTGAGTGCAATTTAATTTTGTTATACTTTAAACCTAATATAATTTAATTGACGATAACTTAACCACGCTTATCCTCATCATAAACACAGGTGTGCCATGTCAACCAGTCTTGAGCAAATCGAAAAAACGGCTAATCTAAGTAAAAACAATCAATTAAGCCTCATGATCTTTCAAGTTCACTTTAGTGATGCTAAGCATCAAGAGCCGCCTTTTTATGGCATGAATGTATTTAAAGTGCGTGAGGTTTTAGAAGGGCGTGCTTACCCCGTTTCCCCTATGCCTGATGCAAATCACCTCGTTGAGGGGATGATTTCGTTACGCGGCGTCTACTTGCCGGTCATTGATTTGCCGAAGTGGATGGGCTATCCGATGACAGCAGAACAGCGAGAAAAGTCGATTATTATTGTGGCTGATTTTAGTCGTAACTTTATCGGCTTACGTGTGGCGCATATTCATGGCGTTGAAGAGAAAGATTGGCAAGACATCAAGCCGGCGAGTAACTACAACCTTAATGCGCAATCTGCACAGATTGTTAACCACACCTATTTAGAAAATTCTGACAAGCTTTGTTACATTCTTGATATTGAAAAACTATTGATTGAAGCCATGCCAACTATGGCTAAAAAAGTCTTTTCATCCGCGCAGGAAGTGGATCCTACGCTCGTTAAAGTCAGTGAAGTGATGCGTAAAAAAACCCTTCTTTACGCCGAGGACAGTCGCTCGATTCAGCAATATATGAATCAAGTGTTTGAGCGTTTAGGTATTCCGGTTAAAGGCTTTGATAATGGCCGGCTATTACTCAACTATTTAGCCAGTTTAGACAATGTCGATGACATCTCAATGGTGTTTACGGACCTTGAAATGCCGGTTGCATCGGGTCACACAGTGATTAAAGAAATGCGCGCCCATCCAGAATGGCAAAAGCTACCGATTATTGTGCACACCTCAATGACCAGTGATAACAACGAGCGAGAAGTATTAGCGATGGGGGCCGATGGCTTTATTGGTAAGGTGGATACCCATTTGATCGTTGATACCATTGAAAAATTACAACAAACCCATCCACGCTTCAAAAAAGCGTAATTATCAAAAAATTAAGCCATAAAAAAACCGCCTGATCAGGGCGGTTTTTTGTGTCATCCGGTTGCGTCTCAACTAAGACGCCATTCAATTAACGCTGACGCGCTTTGAACTTAGGATTGGTTTTACAAATAACGTAAACCTTACCGCGACGACGCACAACTTGGCAGTCTTTATGACGTGTTTTTGCTGATTTTAATGAAGATAAAATTTTCATGTTTATTACCTAGGTTAGTGTTGATTCAAATTTGAAGTGCGCATTCTACTCACAATTCCCCTAAATGTCTAGCGATTACAATCAATAATACACAAGATAAGGGGTTTAAGGTATCCTAAGCACTTTTGTATTAACCTGCGGCTGAGGAAGAGCGTTTGGCTAAATCCGACCTTAAAACAACCTTAACGACTATTTTTGCATGCGACGGTAGGCTCAGTGAGTTTGTCGAGGGGTATCAGCCGCGTCAAGCACAAGTCGACTTAGCTCAAGCAGTCGCAAAATCGATTGATGATGCAGGCCTGCTTGTCGCAGAAGCGGGCACTGGGACCGGTAAAACCTTTGCCTATCTCATCCCAGCGATATTATCAGGCAAAAAAATCTTGGTATCCACCGCCACCAAAAATCTGCAACAGCAACTGGTCTTAAAGGATTTGCCAAAATTAAAAAAAATTTGTCAGCGCTACCCTAAAACCCTATTGCTAAAAGGGCGAGAAAACTATCTTTGCCAAGCAAGGTTAGAGTTAGCGCCGCTGCAAGAAGCCTTGTCGAAAGCTGAAAAACAAACGCTTGGACAGATTCAAGTGTGGGCCAGCAAAACCAAAACCGGCGATTTAAGTGAATGCCCAGGTTTAACTGAACAAGATGGGTTATGGCAAAAAGTCTGTGCCAAACTGGAGTTTTGCCAAGCCAATAATTGCCAAAAAGACAGTGACTGTTTTTATCCGCAACGCAAAGTACAAGCCAGTGAAGCGGATATTATCGTGGTCAACCATCATTTGTTTTGTGCTGATCTGGCATTGCGCGAACAGGGCATTAGCGAGTTGTTACCGGCTTGTGATGTGTATATTTTTGACGAAGCGCATCAACTCGCCGACATCGCCGCACAGTTTTTAGGGTTTAACCTCAGTCGTTTTCAACTCGAAGAGTTGGTTCGTGAAATAAAAGAGGCGCAGGCGGCTGAAGCCGCGGATAGTCAAGATTTAGTCGATCGGGCTCAGGCATTACAAGCGCATCTTAAGGCCCTCAACGCGACATTAGGCAGTTGGGATAAACGTTGGACGTGGCAAGAACTGCAAGCGATCCCAGCGTTTATGGACGCGGTCGATGAATTATTGAGTCATTTGCAAGCGCTTTATGATCAACTTAGTCAATTAGAAAAACGCGGTAAATTGTTGGCGAGTTTGGCACGAAAAGTCCAAAATTGGGTCGAAAATCTTGCCCATTGGATTCAAAGTGATGACCCGACTCAAGTACGCTGGGTGGAGTCATCACAAGCGCGCTTTCGGTTAAGTTTAGTGCCGCTGAATGTTGATGGCCCCTTTAATCGACAACGCGCCGCACTCGGCGGCAGTTGGATTTTCACTTCCGCGACCTTAAGTGTGCAGGGGCAGTTTGACTATTTTATGCATCGGCTGGGGGTGCAAAAAGCGGAGACGCTCGCCTTAGCCAGTCCGTTTGATTATAGCAAGCAAGGCGCGATTTACCATCCAGTTGGTTTGCCTGATCCCAAACAAAGCGATTACATTAAAATCTGTTTGCGTGCCGTCTGGCCGTTATTGCAATTAAGTGGCGGGCGGGCGTTTTTACTCTTTACCAGTTTTAAAGCACTCAATGAGGCGAAAGCGATTTTAGCCCCGCACTGGGATGGCGAATTATTTGTGCAGGGAGAGGGCGATAAAAATAGTCTGCTTGAGCAGTTTAAACAGGCGAAGCGCGCGATATTGCTGGGTACACAAAGCTTTTGGGAGGGCGTCGATGTGAAAGGTGACGCATTACAACTGGTGATGATTGACCGCATTCCGTTTAGTCCACCCGATGATCCAATTGTGCAAGCGCGCGAAGCCTATTTAAAGTCACAAGGTTTAAACGGCTTTGCCCATTTTCAATTGCCTGAAGCGATTATGAACCTTAAACAAGGCTGTGGGCGCTTAATTCGCGATACCGAAGACCGTGGGGTGCTGGTGTTATGTGATCCGCGCTTAACCCAAAAAGGCTATGGCAAACGCATTCGTGACAGCCTGCCGCCTTTTCCCTGGTATGAGCAGCCTGAGCCCGTTAAACAATTTTTATCGAAATAAAGGAAAGCCCTGCATGTCAGCGATTTTAGCCCTTGATGCCACCACGGCTAATTGTTCAGTAAGCCTCGTGTTTGAAGATGGTCATGCCATAACCCGCAGCGAATGGGTACCACAAGGTCATGCACGCGTGATCTTGCCTTGGGTTGATGAGGTGTTGCAGCAAGCGCAGCTTGATCCCCACAGCTTACGAGCGCTAGCCTGGGTGCAGGGACCAGGTGCCTTTACCGGCTTACGCATTGCTGCCGGCGTGGTGCAAGGCTTAGCAATGGGGTGGCAAAAGCCGGTGATTAGCTTGCCAAGCTTGAGTGTGTTAGTCAGTCAAATCCCACTAGCTAAGCGCGTGGTGGGTGGGCGTTATTGGGCGTTGCTCGATGCCAGAATGGATGAAGTCTATGCGCAATCCTTTCAGTATCAAGCGCAAGGTTTTGTGGCTGAAAACGATCCGCAACTTTGGCCGATTGCCGATTTAACCATGGCGTTAGCTGAGCCACATCAAGGCAGTATCGGGGATTTAATGAATCTAAAGCATGGCTGGGATACCATTAAACCGCTGCTTCATAACTGGCGTGCGGCTTGGCCCGAAGCTGAAGCGGCGGGGCGTTTGGCCTGGTCGCAGCTTGACCAGGCCTGGTCACTTGATCAGGAATTACCCGAACCGATTTACCTGCGCCCATCAGTGGTAAAATGACTCGATTGCCAAAAAAATGTGCAACACCTGTTAAGTCCTAGACTTTAAAGGTTTTTACGGTAGATTAATAAAGTTGCACACAAACTTATCCACAGTTTCTGTGTAAAACATCACAAGGAGAGACCATGGCTCACTATCGCACCCTATTGGTTGCTATTGATTTTTCAACTTCTAGCACTAAAGCCCTTGCGCGTGCGCAGGCCTTAGCTAGCACCTTTGATGCAACCCTGCATGTGTTGCATGTTACCGAATTACCGAGTTATCCGGTCTTGGAAGATGTCGCGATTACGGGGGTAGCGGGTGCGTGGGTAGAAGAATTAGCCGATAAAGCTGTCGCAGCGGCAGAACAACGTTTAACCAAGTTAGTGGCCGAAGCGGGTATCTCGGCCCAGCATGTTAAAGTCGTAACTGGCGTGCCACGTTTGGCGATTGTCGCTGAAGCGAAAGCCTGTCATGCAGATTTGATTGTGGTTGGACGACGTGGCTTATCAGGCCTGCAACGTTTGTTGGGTTCAACCGCCGATAGCGTATTGCACGATGCCCCTTGTGATGTATTAGCCGTCAGTTTAGACGATTAATCATTTCGATAAAAACTCGAGGATGTTATGCAAAAGAAAAAAGTTTCCCGTTTAGCAGCAGGCCTGCTGATTGCCCAGGCCAGTTTTTTGCCGTTTTCAGTGTCAAATGTTGCGGCGAATCAGGTTGCGCAAAAGAGTGCCAGTGCAACCCATGCGCCGGCGCGGGTCGGACAATTCAACGTGGGTGATCAAGTTTTTGTCGGTTTGCCATCCAATACGATACGAGATGATGCGTTTATTATCGGGCGTGTCACCCACATTTTGGACAATGGCGATTACCAGCTGCAAGTGATGGATTATGTCGAAGGTCATGACTACGGCGCGTTTTGCACCCCCGTGGCGGTGAGTACCACCAGTGAATACGGTGATGGCTGGGAGCTATGGCAAGATACCCGTAGCCTGCGTCAGGCTAATTTAGAGTTTGTAGTACCACGTGATTCAGTGATGCCTTATCGCACCGGTCAATACCACTATATCGAACGCAACAATACCTGGGTGGTCTATGGTCGTTGGATTTCCGATGCGCCGATTCTAGCCCCAGAACGTATTGAGCGAGCACGCAATGATGCACCCAACTATGGTTTAGAAGGGATGACCGATGCGTTTAATCTAGCGATTGCCCATCGGATGGCGTTTTATGAAAACGGCTGGGGCCGCCCTTATTGGCCTTATGAAACCGTACCGTTTTTAAATGGCTTGTTAGACGAAGTAGAGCAGATTCTTGCTGAGGATGAGCAAATTAAAGCATTGTTTTTTGCCAAGCCGCGTGATCGTGAAGTGTTAAATTCATCAGTTAGAAATGTTTTTTTAATCAGTGCATTAGACAAGCTTGTTAAGGACAGTTACAACCAGTTATATGAAGACTTGTCCAAAGCCGATGCGCAAGATGTTGACCGCTTAACCGCGCGTTTAGCCAAATTAGGCTATGAGCCACGTCGATGATTAATTGGTTTCCTGGGCATATGCACAAGGCCCGCAAAGAGATCGCTGAAGTCATGCCACAAATGGATGTGGTGATTGAAATTCTCGATGCGCGGCTGCCTTTTTCAAGTGAAAATCCGCTGGTTGCTGGTTTGCGTGGCGATAAACCCTGCATTAAGTTGCTTAACAAAGCTGATCTCGCGGATCCCGAGCGTACTCAGGCCTGGTTAGACTATTTTGAGTCTCAGCAGGGCGTGCAAGCCTTAGCGATAAGTGAAAAAAATTCTACTACGCTGGCTCCAATCTATCAGCGTATCGATAAAGCCCTAGCCGGACGCGATTTAGCGATTCGCGGTGGACGGGTGATGATTATGGGCATACCCAATGTCGGCAAGTCCACCTTAATTAACGCCTGGGTTGGTAAAAAGATGACTAGAACCGGCAATGAAGCCGGGGTAACGCGTTCGCAACAAAAAATTAAACTCGCTAATAACCTTACGCTGACCGATACACCAGGTTTTCTATGGCCAAAGCTCACGCCGCCCGAGGCCGGTTTTCGGTTGGCGATTAGTGGTGCAATTAAAGAAACGGCTTACGACTATATCGACCTGGGTTTATTTACCGCGCAGTTTTTAATCCAGGCTTATCCTGATGCGCTAACAGCCCGTTATGGCGTCGATTTAACTGCATTAGCAGGCCTGCTGCCAGAAGAACAAGATGAAGCCTTGCTGACTCAAATTGCCCAAAAACGCGGCTGTATGCTGCGCCCAGGCAGTGTGGACTGGGACAAGGTGTGTCGTTTGTTAGTCAATGAAGTACGCGATGGTAAGCTCGGTACGCTCACTTATGAAAGTCCGGCGCAATGTGCGCAAGAGGTCGCCCGCGCGCAGCAAGCTGACGCTGAAAAAGCGCAATTAAAAGCGCAAAAAGATGCCGAGCGCAAAGCGCGCACGCGTAAAAATCGAAAATAATATGTAGTTTTGCGTATATTTTAGGTTTTTACTTAGTTTATTGACTAATTTTTATACGTACTTTTACTAAAGTCAACCTTGATTCAATTCGAATCGTTGGTCTAATATAAGTAGGAGTCAGACTATGAAAAAGTTAGTAGCAGGCCTGGTGTTGAGTTTGTCTATGCTAGGTTCAGGTTTAGCCATGGCAATGGGCAGTGTCAATATAAACCAAGCCAGTGCGCAAGAGTTGGCTAATGCGTTAAGTGGGGTAGGGATGGCAAAAGCACAAGCGATTGTTGATTATCGCGAAATGCATGGCCCATTTGAATCGATTCAGGATTTAGTCAAAGTGTCAGGTATCGGTCTGCGCATTTATGAAATGAATGAATCAAAATTACGCTTAGCCGAGGGTGATTAGGCTTGGTTAAGCGCGATTAATCGCGTTGTAATAATGCAGCAATCTGTTGTTTCGATAGATCCCAGCGATTATGTACCCACAAGTACTGGCTGGGATTTTTTTTGATTTCATGTTCATACAAGGTATGCAAACGTTGGGTGTCTTGGGCATCATCGCCACTCGGAAAACCATCTAGCGCGGGATAAAACCTCACCACATAATACCAGCCCTGTTTGGGGTAGCGAACCGGGTCGAAGCGGCGTTCGGTAAAGGTTGGTACCACTAAGGCTTGGGTCAGTGCGGCAAGTTTTGAGGTGGCGGTATGGCTTTTGGCGGGTTGACCAAAAAATGGAATAGTAACATGGCCTTTGCCCCGATAACGCTGATCAGGTAAGTAGCCAAGTGCCTGTTTTTGGCGTAATAGTTTAATCATTTTACGCGTGTCGTTGGCACTGACCGGTAGCGTAGTATGCTCGCCAATTTGGAAGGTGCGGCCACGTAAAATTAGCGCATCCACTAAAGGATGATCATGTGGGCGGTAAATGGGGTGCAAATGCATTAACCGACTAAATAGCAGGCCTGTTATCTCTAAATGAGTAAAGTGCGGGGTGAGCATAATTAAGCCTTGGTTTTGCGCACGTGCTGCTTCAAGGTGTTCTTTGCCTTCAAACTCTACCGCTAATCTATCTTCGCGTTGATCACTACGATAAGGCCCAAACCAGGTTTCAGTCATTTCAGCAAACACTTGGATGCCCAGCGATTTAAAGTGTGCTTTCGCAATGGCTTGACGTTCTAGTGGCGTTTTTTCAGGAAAAGCGAGCGCTAAGTTGGCTAAAACCAAACGGCGTCGTGAACGGGCTAGGGCATACAGCACTATGCCAAGCCATTCACTTGCGCGATAACGCAATTTAAGCGGTAATTTGCTCAATAGCCAAAGCAAGCCGACACCTAGCCAAATGCCCCAATATGGGGGTGCCTTAAATTGTCGCAACAACTCAATCACGTGAGTCATCTCCCTTTAACTCACCTTGCTGCTGCAGTCTTGCATAAGCTCCTTGCTTAGCCAAAAGTTGGCTGTGCGTGCCCAGTTCAACCAATTCCCCTTGGTCAAGCACCGCGATTTGATCCGCTTGTTCAATGGTACTTAAACGGTGGGCAATAATAATTACTGTGCGATTTTGGCGCAGCTTTGCCATCGCCTGTTGAATCATCGCTTCACTTTGATTATCCAGTGCCGAGGTGGCTTCATCCAATATTAATATGGGTGCGTTTTTCAAAAATGCACGCGCAATTGCAATACGCTGCCGCTGACCACCGGATAACAGTGCACCATTATCACCAATCATGGTATCCAGGCCTGCTGGCAGCTTTTCGATAAACTCCCATGCATGCGCATCCTTGGCGGCCTGGATAATCGCGGCTTCATCAAATTCTTCGTGTCCATAGGCAATGTTGGCGCGAATCGAGTCATTAAATAGCACGACATGCTGACTTACAAAGGCAATGTGTGAGCGTAGATAATTGAGTTCAATCTGTGCCAACGGCGTGTGATCCAATAAAATCTGCCCGCTAGTCGGGGCATAAAAGCGGGCAATTAAATTAACTAGTGTGCTTTTGCCACTCCCCGACGCCCCAACTAGGGCGGTGGTTTGATAGGCCGGGATGGTTAAATTGACGTTTTTAAGGGTTGGTGTTGTCGCTGTGTCATAGTAAAACACGAGGTTTTTAAGTTGCAACTCGCCTTTAATCGGTGGGGTTTGGGTACCGGAATTGGTTTCATTATCTATGGCTAGAAAGTCAAAAATACTCTCCGCAGCGGCCAAGCCTTTTTGGAGCGTGATATTGACGCTAGTTAAGCGGCGAATGGGATCAAAAGTTAACGCCATGGCTAAAATAAAAGAAACCAGTTCGCCTGGGGTAAAGGCGCCATCTGCGGCGAGTTTCATAGCAAAATAGACCACAAAAGACAGGGCAATCGCTGCAATAACCTGCACTAAAGGCACGTTCAATGCCGATACGCGAACTTGTTTAATGTTGTATTGCATTTGTTTGGCAAGGACTTGATTAAATCGACTGATTTCATAGCCTTCAGCACCATAAATTTTAATATCTTTATGTGCATGAATACTTTCTTCAAGTTGTTGGGTTACTGCCCCCATATTTTCTTGCGATTTGCGGCTGTACTTGCGCATTAATTGGCTAGCCTTATTAATCAAGAAGGCGACCACCGGTGCAATAACTAACATCAGCAGTGTCAGCTCCCACGAAACATAGAGCATATAGGCGACCAGTGCAATAATCATTAACGTATCGCGGATTAAAATAACCCATGCATTAACCAAGGCTTGACTCGTTTGCGATACGTTGTGGGTAATTTTTGACATCAAGTGACCGGATGTAGTTTCTTGAAAACTTTGCAAGGTCATAAATTGCAGTTTTTCAAACATATCATGGCGGATTTGTAAGGTAGCGCGTTCGCTAATCCATTGACTCACAACTTTACTGATGTATTCAAATACCCCTTTAAAAACAAACACTAAAGCTAATAAAAAAGGCAGAACCACAAAGCTATTTGGATCTTGTTCAATTAAGCCGATATCGACCAAATCTTTTAACACATAAGCTGTGGCCGGTTCTAAAAGTGCAATGATGACAAGACTGAACAGGGTTAAAGCGATGGCTGATTTGTACGGAACAATGTAGCGTAATAGTTTGCCATAGAGTCGTAATGATTGTTTATCGTACATAGGTAGGCCTAGTTATTCGCGACGTAAAAGACCGTTGACAATCAAATTAGCCCAGCCTTGGCTTTGAAAGTTTTTAGCGAGTTCTTCAGGGTCATAGTACTGATCTACCCATTGCCAAAACTCGACTTCAGGATGCTCAACGGTAAAGGCTTCATAACAATCGAAAAAATAATCTAAACGACCTGTATCGGCCCAACGGAAATGGCCATATTTGATGGCTAGCTCTGCGCGAGCCTCACTAACAGGTTCTTTCAAACGTGTAATACGGTAAAGCACGCTGGCTAAACCAGCACGATCAGCGCCCGATTTGCAATGCATAAGAATAGGATACTCGGCTGTATCAAACATTACTTTTAGGGCACTAAGTTCAGATATTTTTGGCATCCGTCTTGAAGATAGTTTAATGTTTATAAGCTTTACATCAAACTTCTCACACGCTTCAGCTTCAAGTAAGTGTGCACCAGACCGGTTCGCTTTACGCAAACTCACGATGGTTTTAATACCATACTTGCGTTTTATTTTTTTAATAAAACCCGCAGAAGGATGATTGCTTCGGTAAGCTTCTGGGCTTAGTTGGTAAAAATTACGATAGACTTTGCGGAGGAGTTCATGGTCAATAAACCACGCATGTAGGATGGCTACAATGCGTTGACCAATGGATAGCTGAGAAGAAGATGACATCAATAGGGTTCTATTCAATTAAAAACTCGCTTATTCTACCGTTTTTACAAATAAAAAGGTAATAGACTGAGTTATGGCGACAGTGACTTCCCTTTCACGGCTTTTAACAACGCTATGGTGCTATGTCGTTGGTCGTGCAAAATTCCATTATGCAAAATATCGCTTACCTAATCCACAGCCTTTAACCTTAAAAACATCAGATTCGTTTGTTGAAGCCTTGGTTGATGACCCGAGCTACCAAAACCTACTAAATTTTCAAAAGCAGCATAATGACCCACTTAGGCTAATAACATGGATAGAGTTACAGGGTGGTGACCGTTTAAAGTCTGCATTGTCAACCGCTCCTGAAACTTGGTTAATGCTAAAAGATGCAACGGACATGGCACAAATACTTCATGATATGCCTAGATTTAAGCAGGCTGTGCATGACTATGATGCTCAGATCCAATTAAGTTCTGCTCAGGCCTGTTTTTACGGGCGAGGGCATGGCATGGATAGCTTGAACATTTATCGTAAGATTGAATCCAATAACACTGGCGAATTGTTTGAAAAAATCTACTTAAAAACCAGTCGTGATTGGCAGTTGCAGGCCTGGTTGTATGCTCAACTACAGCCTCATCTTAATCCAGAGGTTATTAAATTACCCGCATTGATCAGCACCCAGGAAGGTGAGCGTCTTGTTGCGGCGTATTTTGAATTTATCAAAGACCCGCTTGATGATATTCAAGCTAAAAAGAGCTTGTTACAGCGGGGTATCGCGATTCAGCAGGAGCTATGGCGCATCTCATCAGACTACCCAGAACTGCTCAAAACGCTGCCAAAAAATGTAGATCAACTCTCAGCTATTCCGCTGTTTAATGCGTGTCTGCAACGATTGGCAAGTTTTGAGCAGGAACTAAACAAATATTTAACTTTTGAATTCAATATGCACTGGTTGCAGCACCAGCTTGCGATTGTTAACCAGCATCCAAAACAACTGTGTCATGGTGATATTCATGGTAAAAACTTGTCATCAGCGGGATGGGTGATCGATTGGGATAATCTAGGCTACTACCCCATAGGCTATGACATGGCACTGCTATTGTCTAAGGTACAAAATATTTACTCTATCGAGCAGTTAGAGCAGGTAATTGAACAGAATGTGCTAATGCATTACTCGGCCAGCTTTGCGCTTAAAATTAAAATCAACATGATGTTCTTAATGGCCGTGTTGTATGCGCGCAAGGTAAATGAGCGTATCACCATGGAGATGCTTGCCAGCATATTGGAATGGTTGGAGCGGCATGCGCACTAAAGTGCTAAAATATAGACAATTCAAAACTAATAGAAATTAACTTAACAAGCAGGATGTAACATGATTGTAGTCACCGGTGGGGCAGGGTTTATTGGCAGTAATATTGTGAAGGCGCTGAATGCACAAGGACGCAGCGATATTATTGTGGTGGATAATCTTAAAAACGGTAAAAAGTTTATCAATATTGCCGATTGCGATATCGCTGACTATCTGGATAAAGAAGACTTTCAAGCGCGTATTTTTGCCGAAGAAGGGCTGCCAAAGATTGACTGTATTTTCCATGAAGGCGCGTGTTCGGCCACCACCGAATGGGACGGCAAATATGTTATGGATAATAACTACGAATACTCCAAAGACCTGTTGCATTTTTGTTTAGACCGCAAAATCCCGTTTCTGTATGCATCTTCAGCGGCTACCTATGGTGATGGCCCGACTTTTATTGAAGACCGACAATATGAAAAGCCGCTCAATGTATATGGTTACTCAAAGTTTCAGTTTGACCAATATGTGCGCCAAATTCTGCCCCAAGCGCAAAGCCAAGTGGTTGGGTTTCGTTATTTCAATGTCTATGGGCCGCGTGAACAACACAAAGGCGATATGGCCAGTGTCGCATTTAAACTGCATAACCAAATTCTGCGCGGTGAAAATCCTAAACTGTTTGGCGAGTACGATGGCTATGGCCCGGGCATGCAAACCCGCGACTTTGTCTATATCGAAGACGTGGTGAAGGTCAATTTATGGTTTATGGTAAACCCTGATAAATCCGGCATTTTTAATCTCGGTCCTGCCGCAGCCGAGCCGTTTAAAAACGTGGCCGAAGCCGTCATCAATTTTCACGGCAAAGGGCAGATTGAATATATTCCGTTCCCGGAACACTTAAAGGGTGCCTATCAAAGCTTTACTCAAGCCGACAATACGCGTTTGCGCCAGGCCGGTTATAGCGACAAATTTCACACCGTAGCGCAAGGGGTGCAAAAATACCTCAGCTGGCTAACGGAAAATAAACATTTCTTAGATTTTAGTCGATGATTAAAAGATGCCAACACTGTTAAATTTCGATGGGTTTAAGTTTTTCTTTTATGCCAATGATCATCCGCCAGCGCATGTTCATGTGTTAAAGGGGGATGGTTGGGCTAAAATTGATTTGGAATGCTTAAAGGTGGTTGGTTCGAGTTTGAAACCTGCGGAACTTAAAAAGGCAGTAGACACAGTTGCGCTGCATCAAGAGGAATTTATGGAGAAGTGGCATGAGTGGTTTAGCCGGTAAAGAAGTGCATATTGATGATCAGTTCTTGCACGTTGATCTGATGGATGGTCGTCGTATTTCTACACCAATTCATTGGTATCCACAGCTTGAGCAGGCGTCACTGAATGATCTTAAGCACTATCAGTTTATTTGTGATGGCACAGGAATTGAATGGGGTACCTTGGATTATCATTTGAATATCGAAAATATGTTGCAGTTTGAGTACAACCAAAATGTGGCATAAATTCTTCAAAGCATGAGAGTTCTGTTAATCAAAATGTCGTCAATGGGGGATGTGTTTCATACCTTTCCTGCTTTGACCGATGCACAGCACGCCATACCAGGCCTGGTGGTCGATTGGGTGGTGGAAGAAGCCTTTGCGGAAATTCCGGCTTGGCACCCGGTAGTTGATCGTGTTTTGCCGATCAAACTGCGTCAATGGCGCAAGCAGCCGTTTGCAAAACAGACGCGCGCGCAAAAAAATGCCTTCTTTAACAAGGTAAACGAACAACGCTATGATCTGGTCTTAGATGCGCAAGGCTTATTAAAAAGCGCCTGGGTTACACGTCAACTCAATGCGCCAAAAGTGGGGCTAGATTGGTCATCGGCACGCGAACGACTGGCGAGTTTTTTCTATGATCGTAAAATCAACGTCGCAAAAGATCAGCACGCCATAACCCGCTTACGCGAGTTGTTCGCTAAAGCACTCGATTATCCGTTGCCTAACACGCCAATTGAATACGGCTTAAACCACCAGGCCTGGTTGCCGTTAGAGCAAGCGCCGAACCCACAATCGCAACCTTATGTAGTGTGTTTGCACGGCACCACCTGGCAAACTAAATATTGGCCGGAAGATCATTGGCAGGCTCTTATCACCCAACTGAATCAACAAGGTTTAAAGGTGGTTTTACCCTGGGGGAACGCCGAAGAAAAAGCGCGCTCAGAGCGTTTGGCGCAAGGTTTAAACGAACACCAGGCCCAGCGTGCCCTTGAGGTATGGTGTCCGCCAGCACCGTTAAAACTTGATGAAGTCGCGCGTTTGCTTAAACACGCTAAAGCCGTGGTTTCAGTTGATACCGGTTTGTCGCACGTAGCTGCCGCGTTAGACGTACCTTTGGTTGTGCTCTATCGTGTCACTGATCCTAAGCTGGTTGGTGCACAGGGTCAAAAAGTTACGCACCTTTGTTCGCCGTTAGCGCCACACTATATTAAAAAGTTTAAACTCGGCCAAGAACAAGCATCACTTCAAGGGTTGGGTGTGGATGATGTTTTGCAGATGCTAAATAAGCAAGGTGCTTGCCATGGCTAGCGTGCTTTTTCTCCCCTCGACACCACTCAATATTTTGGTGTCGGCTGCACTCGCTTGTCATTTGCGTCAAAGGCAGGGTGTTGATTTTCAAGCTCAAATTTGGCTCATTGATCAAAAGAACTTAGAAAATAACCCCTACTTAAAAGCACTGGAAAATTGGGTGGAGTCGCCTTTTCAATGTATAAAAATTTTACCGGGCATAGCTAAAGGACGCGCTAAACTCGCCGAGCGCAAGCAGAATTTTGCACGTATACAACAAGATCTCGCTGATTTTCAACCCAATATTATCGCCACCGGCAGTGATCGTCGTATTGAATTCCAATATGCCATGCAAAGCATGGAGCGGCAGGGTGCAAAACCCCAAGGATGGTATTTAGATGATGGTCTCTATTCGTATGCCGGTTGGCCAATACAACCGCTTAAAGATACGTTAAACGCACTATTAAAAAAACTGACCTATGGCCTCTGGTGGCAAGAACCTAAAACCATTGGCGCATCAAACTGGATTCAGCAGGCCTGGTTGTTTAGGCCAGCGCAGGCACATCCGCTTTTAGCCAACAAACAACTTAACATCTTGCCAGCAGAGTGGTTTCAAGCGCCCGAAATCCAATCATTGAGTAAACTGGTCCGAACCGACTTGGCTAATCAAGATTTACAAGCTATCAGTCTATTATTACTGCTTCCGCACCCGGCAGATCAGGCTAAGATGAAGGATTACGCCTCATCCATCAAAAATTATTTGCGCCACATCACCGAGCAAGGGGCTAAAGTTGCGGTAAAATACCACCCACGGCAATCACTAGATGATGAATTTCAGTTAGCAAAAATGTCAAATGTTACACTGATTCCAAAAAGTTTAGCGTTTGAGTATTTACTAGCCGATCTAGCGCCGCAAACTCAGATAGTGGGTGATATTTCAACGGTGCTGCTCACGGCTAAATGGTTGCGTAATGACTTAAGCGTCACCGGTGTATTTGATCCAAATGATGCCTACGCCCAGCAATTTAGACCTTATTTTGCGCAATTTGATATTAACATAATAGAAAACCTGACAAGCCTAACACCCTAAATGCCTCAACCAACCCGACCAGCCGATTTATACCTCGTATCGTCCAGCCTACATTTTTTTTGGGCTTGGCTGCTGGCCTCTAAACATCAACCCCAGCGTGATGCCCACCTTTGGTTAATTGATCAATATACTGATCAACCCTTAGCTTTTACCAACTTACTTCACCAAGCGGATACGCCTTTTCGCACAACTAAGCTTTGGGCGGGGCGTGAACTAAAGGGTTGGCAAAAATACCAGCAACGCAAACGGGATTTTAACCAAGCCCAAAACATGTTAAAAGAACTGCAGTTTGAACAAGTGTTTATTGGCAATGACCGTAGTGTGTTTGGTCAATATGTATTGCGAATGCTCAAACAAGCACAACAACCACAAAATTCAAGTAGCGAACAAGCCATTGCACTAGACGATGGTGTATTTAGTTATTTGGGTCGCAGCGCGTCAAAATGCTGGCATGAACGGTTTATTGATCAAGGCCTTAAAAAACTCAGCTATGGGCTTTGGTATGATAGTCCCAGTACAATTGGCGCGAGCAAGTGGATTAACCAGGCTTGGTTAATGTACCCATCCTATGCGCACTCTGAGCTTCAGGCCAAATCACCACAAAACCTCGCCCTGGCGCGTGAAGATTTAAACAGTTTTGCACCCATAGCACAACGACTCATTCATATGCACGCCAAACTCCTTGTAGAAACAAATGCGCCAGACGTTCTCATTGCCTTGCCCAATCATAACCTGATTAAAACGACACCTGACTATTTAAGCCGCTTAACACAATTGATTAAACAGCTGCAACAACAGAACAAGCGCATTGCGGTAAAGTATCATCCCGCCGCACAAGGGAAGGATAAGTTAAATATCGTGGCGCAGTTTGGGGTGCAGTGCATAAACGACCAACTGAGTTTTGAGGTCTTATTAAGCTTATGGCAAGACCAGGCCGTTGAATTTATTGGCGACCTGTCCACCACGACCTTGCTTGCGCATTACTTTGGATTTAATAGCCAGTGGTTAGCAGGGGTGCAAACTCAGCACACCCAAGCTATGCAAGGATTTTGTCAGGCCTTAGGCATTAAACAGGTAGAACTTGATGACTAAACGTGTATTGCTGATTAAGATGTCATCGCTTGGCGATATTGTGCATACCTTTCCAGCGCTAACCGATGCCCAAAAAGCCTTGCCCGGTATTCAATTTGATTGGGTAGTAGAAGCGCCGTTCAAGGATTTACCCAAACTGCACCCGGCGGTTAATCAGGTTATTGTTAATCCGCGGCTAGCGATTAATAAAAACCGTTTTTCCCTAACATCATTACAGCTATATCAAGAATTTAAGCAGAAAATTCAAAGCACGCATTATGACGCTGTTATTGAAAACCAATACGTCAACAAAGGGGCCAAGGTTGCCAAACTCGCAAAGGGAATAAAGCACGGCTTAACTGCCAATAGCGCTCACGATGCATGTATTGCCAAAGTCTTTGACCATGCACATTACGTATCGCGTTCCCTGCATGCTATTGATCGTTCAAGAAAGTTGTTAGCATTGAGTCTAGGATATGACACTGCTTTTAAAGAACACACAACCGACTTAGATAACGCGCTAGATTACGGCTTGGACTTATCGCATATTGAACTTGATGAGCATAATCAACGTTGGCAACAGCAAACAGGTGAATACCTCGTGTTCTGCCAAGCCACTACCTGGGCGACCAAGCACCTGCCCATCAAAATGTGGATTGAACTACTCGAAAAAGCCAAACAAGCAGGCCTGCCAGTATTATTACCTTGGGTTGGTGACAAAGAACAAGCACAGGTGAGTGCAATGATTCAGCAGGCCCAGTGGGGCGAGATTTTACCGGCACAATCGCTGGAACAATGGGCTAAGTTATTGGCGGGCGCGAGGGGTATTATTGGTGTCGATACAGGGTTGACGCATTTAGCGGCCGCATTAAATAAACCGACACTCTGCTTGTTTGGCCCAACCAATCCAAACCTCACCGCAGCGAAGGGTCGTCGAGCCAAAACGCTTTGGTTAAATTTAGCCTGTTCACCCTGCATGCAAACTCATTGTCCACGTGAAGGTGGACAGGTTTGCTTTAGTCAGATGAATGTGGATGAAGTGTGGGGTGAGCTTAATGCACGGCATTGACTTATATCTCGCTAAAACGCCGCGACACTGGTGGTTGGCACATGCCATTGCAGCGGCTGAAGCAAGGCCGGCTGTGCTGATGGTAACGGAAGGATTTCATGGCGCAGAACAACTCATTGAACTAAGTAAAAGTATCAAAAACTCCCCGTTTTTGACTGTCGAGTTGATTCCCGGTAAACGCAGTTCCCATCGGTATGGTTTTTTTAAACGTCGGTTTTACAAGCATTTTGAATGGTCTATTCAAAAACAAGCGATTGATCGAATTCTAGCAAAATATGATGTTAGTCGATTTATAACAGCCAACCTCACTGCGCTACCCACACAATACATATACCACAGGTATCAACAGACTGACTGTCAGTTTTGGGTGCTCGACGATGGTCTTGTACAATACCGACCTGAAATTATCCAACAAAAAACACACTTAGATGAACAATACCAAAGCCTACTTAAAGGGTTCAAGGTTCGTTTTCCAAAGCAAGATCAGATACTGCCATTTTTTAGCCACGGCTGGTTTTTTGCACCCGCATTACTTCACCACCGGCTAAAGCACTTACACGCTAACAAAATTGAACTTCATTATTTTGATAAGCCGGTCATGACTGAATTAAGTAACCGTTTATTTAAAACTATGTCGCTAAACTCTCAAAAATGGCAACAGTCTAAGGTTGTGTTTGTTTTTTCTAATGAAAGCTATCTTCAAACTGATTGTGAAGGATTTACCCGTGCAAAGTTTGAGCAAGCAATTCAGGATTTTATTAACAAAAATAACCTGCAAGACCACGCAGTATGGGTAAAATACCATCCTAGAGAACACGAAGAGGACGTGTTTGGGTTAAAAAAACACTACCCAAACTGCGAATTTATACCCTCACAAATTCCTTTTGAAGTTATTGTGACAAGCCTAAAACCCGCTGATTATGTGGTCGGCGAGCTGTCAACGGTGTTATTTGATGTCGCACTCAACAGACCCGATGTAAGCGTGCATAGTCTGATGTGTGTTACCAAACAAAAACCTGAATACGAACTGTTTAATAAAGCCGGCGTATGTTTACACAGAGTAGGGCAATAATCCAATCATAAAAAATATCTGTTTAGTCACCAGCTCTCTCGTTGGAGGCGGTGCGGAAAAAAAAGCTTTAGAAATTCTGCAGTATCTAAATGAACAGGGCTATAACGCGCATTTAATTGTATTGAGTTCAAAGAAAATTCACTTTGATATTTCAAATATTGAAAACATTTGGTTTGCAGATAAGTATTATAAAAAACCTATATTTGGTTTTATGGAATTGCAACGAAAGGCACAAGCACTTGATTTTCAAATCAAGATTCTAGAAGAGAAGTTTGGGCGATTTGATTTAATTTTAGCAAGACTATACGGCACTCATAGACTGTTTGCCAAGCTAAACTACGAGCAAGTTTTTTATTCTATTCATAGTGATCCTTGGGTAGAAGCAACACATAATAAAAATTTATCAAAAACAATAAAGTCTATTGCTTCATTTAAAAGAGTGTATAAAAATAAAAAAATAGTTTGTGTTTCAAAAGGTATTAAATATACATTGGTTAATAAGTTTAGTCTGAATGAAAAAGATATAACGATAATCTATAATCCATTTAAATTTGAAGATATAATTAAAAAATCAACAGAGTATAAAGTTGAAATAGAAGATGATTATATTGTACATGTAGGGCGGTTTCATCCTCAAAAAAGACATGATATTTTGTTTGAAAGTTATAAGAAGATGAAAACAGAACATAAATTAGTTTTATAGTGTCACGATTCAGCTGAGCTGAGAAAGCTTATTGCTCAATTTAATTTACAAGAAAAGGTTTATGTAGCAGGTTTCCAACAAAACCCATATCCTTATATTAAAAAAGCAAAGCTGTTATTGTTAACATCAGATTATGAAGGTCTTCCAACTGTGCTAATTGAGGCCCTTATATTAAGTACACCTGTAGTATCCACAGACTGTCCAACTGGACCCAATGAAATATTAACTGGTAGTTTGCAAGTGTGTTTAGCCAATTATAGAGATACGGATGATATCTCAAAAAAAGCTCTAAAAGCACTTGATTATTATCCTGTTATTCAAAAAGAAACGCTTAAGAAATTTAGTTTTGAAGGCTATATAGAAAAACTAATATATTTAACAAAGAATGCATAACATGATTACAAATAAACTAATTAATTTTTTTCCCCGTTTTGAGTTAGAAGCGTCCAGAAATCTTGATTTTTATCTTGCTTTAATAACTCCCTTTTTTATCGCAGGTTACTTTATTGCACTGGGTGTTTCGAGTAGCTTGGATAATTTCTTTGGTGTGATGCTGTTAGTCTTTGGTTTAATTTTGTGGCTCAAATACAGGCGATTCGATGTGCCAGTAGAAATGAAACGTATTTATATTATGGGTTTGTTAGTTTTTTTAATGGTAGTTCTTCACGCCGTTATAGGGCGCGACATTGAAATGCTGTTTAAGTTTCAGTTTGAGAACTTACGTAACCTGTTGCTATTGCCTTTTTTAGCGCTGCTCTTGGTTACAGTTAACCTTAATGCACAGGGTGTATGGCGTCTAATTGTTATAACCGGTTTATATACCTTGGTATTTTCGATACTGATTCTTATTGAAGACCCCGTTAGAGGGGAGGGACTACTAAGGAAGGCTATAGTTATTGGTAATTTGGGAATGTTATTTGCCTTAGCTTCTTTAGTCGCATTTTTTGGTATTAAAGGTAAATTTTGGAAAGCATTAGCTTTATTGGTTTTCTTTAGTGGTTTTTTGTTGAGCGTTCTTACTCAAACAAGAGCAGGTTGGGTTGCGTTTTTAATTGCAGTTGTTCTTTTAGCCTGGACGTTCTGGCAGGTCAATAGACGCAATTTTTATATTTTGATGGGTTGTTTTGTGGCGCTGAGTGTTCTTT
Source organism: Thiomicrospira aerophila AL3 (assembly GCF_000227665.2). Lineage (NCBI taxonomy): Bacteria > Pseudomonadati > Pseudomonadota > Gammaproteobacteria > Thiotrichales > Piscirickettsiaceae > Thiomicrospira > Thiomicrospira aerophila. The sequence continues at coordinate 874,687 of NZ_CP007030.1, forward strand.
TAATTATTTTTTGGAGTCATTTACCTATTGAACAACGTATCCTTCAAGCTGTAAATGATATAAGTTTGTATAACGATGGATTTTCTAACACCTCCGTTGGCCAACGTTTTGATATGTGGGTTATTGCATTTCATGCATTTCTGGAGAAACCAATTTTTGGATGGGGAGTGACGCCCTTCAAAGAAACTTTTTTTGTTTTCTTGGAAAGAGACTTAGTTAATTACCAAATACCTGCTGATGGAGGTGGCTTCGCTCAACCTCATAATGACTATATATTTTTATTGTATCATTTTGGCCTGGTTGGGTTTTTAATGGCTATGTCTATTGTTATATATCCAGGTTATTTGTTTATTAAGCATATTAATAAATATAAAAAAACAAATCATGAGCAAGCCTATATTGCACTTACAGGCCTAGTTGTTATTGAGGCATTATTAGACTTTATGTTGTTTAATTTAGCGATGATGAACAAAATTTTCTATGTCGCAGTTATTATAATTTTCATGATCTTATATGCTACGTTAAAATATGACAACTTGAATTCAACTAATAATTGCAACACCTGACCTTAAATTCCGAACCGTTAAGATTTCATAGGGTGATTAAAACCCTAATCGCTTTCTGGGTCGGGTGTTGAGCTTATCTTCAACCCGCTGGATTTCTTCATCCGATACCTTTTCAAAGGCGGTGCCTTTGGGGAAGTCTTGGCGAATCAGTCCATTGGTATTCTCATTCGTTCCGCGCTCCCGGCTATGGTAGGGTTGCGCGAAGTAAAACTTACAATTCAACGTTTCCTGAATTCAGATAATAAACGCAACACCTGAAATTTGTAGAAGTGGAGGTCAGCTGCCTTAGAATGGTGTGTTACCACACAAAACATTCAGGTGCCAAAGATGACACGGTTCAGACAGCTGACCCTAGAAGAAAGATACCAGATTTAGATATACAATACGCTAGGTTTTTCATTGCGTTCAATCGCTATAACGTTAAAGCGAGCAGCCTCAACGATCAGTCGTGAGATGGCACGCAATGTCGATTCGACATGCTGTCGCTATCGTGCCGAATTGGCACAAGCCAGAACCGATAAGCGACGCAGTACGGCAGATAAGTCTCGCATAACAGACGAGCAGATTATCCGCTTGATTGAGCAGCGGTTAACGGCGCATCACTGGTCACCGTGGTTGAACGTAAAACAGGTTTAACTCGTATTCGCAAGGTAGCACGTGCAACAGCAGAGCTAACCGCCAATGCGATGGTTGAAGCGCTATCGTACTTTGTAGTGAAAACCAATACTTCAGATAATGGGCCAGAACTAATCTCGGCCAAGTTAACGAACTGGTGTGAGCAGCATGACGTTAAGTTGGCTTATATCCAACCAGGTAAGCCACAACAAAATGGTTTTGTAGAACGATTTAATGGCTCGTTCAGACATGAGTTTTTAAATGCGTATCTGTTTGAATCGCTCGATCAAGTTAGGGAGATGGCTTGGTTCTGGCGGTTAGATTATAACGAAGAACGCACTCATGAAAGTCTGGGTAATCTGCCACCGGCGGCTTATCGAGTAAAACTGGAAAACTCTACTTTACCAGTGTTTCACTAATGGGGATGTGTCCGAAATTGCTTGACCAGTACACCTATCTTTGTCAGGCGAATAACAAAATATTCGGTTTTGATGTGTCACCGTTCAGAGCTGGGGTGTTTGAGCCCTAATTCCCTAGTTGCAGGCCTGGTTATAATCGCATTGGTTGGGTTAAATATTCTACGTCATTCTTCTAGAAACCCCCTCATTTCTCGTGTAAAATCTGCGGTTATTCAATTTTTGAACAATTAAAAGCCAAAGCGAATGGACCCAGAAACCCGCCTACAAACCTTGCGCCACATAAGCACCGAGCCCACGCAGCGAACGCTGGCGGACAAGCTCGGTTTTAGCATTGGCAAAACCAATTACGTGCTCAAAGCCCTGATTGACAAAGGTTTAGTCAAGGCGGAACGCTTTGCGCAAAGTTCGAATAAGCTCGGTTATCGCTATATTCTCACGCCACAAGGCATCCGTGAGCGGATTGAATTGACAGAAAAATTCATCCAACGCAAGCGCGAAGAATATGAACAGCTCACCGAAGAGCTGCGCGATATTCAAAAAGCCGATGCGGGCGAATAGGGAATAGGGGAGCAGGCCTGATGCGCCATTGGTATTTGGTCACCACCAAACCCAAACAAGACGACATCGCCGAACAGAACCTCGTCGCCCAAGGCTATGAGGTGTATCGACCTTTGTGTCGAGTGGTAAAAAAGTCGCGCGGTAAACCGGTTGAGCGCACGGAATCCTTGTTTCCACGCTACTTGTTTATCCAGCTAGACCATATTGCACAAGACTGGAGCCCCATCCGCTCCACTAAAGGCGTGATGCAAATGGTGCGTTTTGGTGCCTATCCGGCAAAAATAACGGATGACTTGATCGACGCGATAAAACAACAAGAGCAGGCCGCCCTCAAAGGCGCTGCGCCCGCCCAATACAAAAAGGGCGACAAATTGCGCGTCGAAAGTGGCGCTTTTTATGGCCTAGACGTCATTTTTGAAAACTACGACAGTGATCAACGCATCATCGTCTTGATGAACATTCTCGGCCAGCAGCAAAAAGTGGTCATGCAAGCCGAACAACTTGAGAAAGCCAGCGAATAAACACGCAAGCCTTCTCAAAATAAAAACACAACACGGCCCAATTTTTCGAAATGCGTAACGACAGCGTAGGGCGGTAGCGTGCTTAATCGCCTCGTTGACGACTCGCACATCAAACTCGACCGCCTCAAGAATCTCGGCTTTGATACATCGCTATTGTGAGCAATCACCCTTTGATTGCGAGTACAACGAAGTCATTGCCTAATTAAGATGGAGTTGAATCTAGAGCCTAGATTTAAGAAGCAATTTTCTCCTAAGATTTACTGTTAAAATAAAGAAAATAAAAAAACAGGCAATCAAGGCAATGAGACTAAATAAACATCAAGTCGACGCTATTACAAGCGTGATTAAAACCGTATTCGGGCAAGATGCACACATCGCACTATTCGGCTCAAGATTGAATGATGATGCCAAAGGTGGAGATATTGATTTGTTGGTAACCGTTGGTCATCCAGTTGAGCGCCCAGCGTTTGATATTGCACGAGTACAAGCAAAAATGATTATGCTGCTCGGCGATCAAAAAATAGATATATTGCTGGACGCACCTAACCTAAAGCGCCAAGCCATTCACCAAATAGCACGTCAAGAAGGGTTAGCTTTATGTTGACAGCAGATGCTGAGAGACTCAGTTTTCTACTAAGGGTTGTAAAGAAAGAAATCCACCACCTAGATTATGCGCTTAATCAAGCCTTTAAAGGTGGTCTCACCCTAGAGCAGATCGTAGCATTGGATCAAGAACCAGATTTGGCCTTAAAATTGGAGGCCTTCACAAGTCGATTTAGTCGTCTTCAGGACACCTTGGGCGACAAATTATTGCCAGCCCTGTTGCAGGCTTTAGAAGAACCTAAAGCGCCACTTCTTACCAACCTCAATAAGGCTGAGACCTATGGTTGGCTTGAATCTACAGAGGACTGGATCTCTTTAAGGCAGCTTCGCAATCAGATGGTGCATGAGTATATTGAAGATGCCCAAACCTTTTTTGATGCAGTCATGACGGCAAAGCAAGAAACAAACACACTTAAACAATTCGCATTAAATCTCGAACACCAGACTGAAAAAAGACTCAATCAAAAAACAACATAAGACTGGTCAATTACTGGCTGACTATTTAAAAAATCCTGTTGAGGTGGGCAATGCAAACATGGCAAATTCTAGAAGCGAGAGCGCATGAAGTTCGCGAGTCTGATGCATGGAGATCGTTCGATCGAGTGACGCGATAGATGCCTTATTTAATGACGTACAAGGAATGCGTTCTTGAGCAGGAACTCCTCTGAACTAGACCTGGTGGTTTTCAAATCGGTTTATTATTTTTTTGCTTTAAGTTGTTGGAAAAACACGCCCTCCGCTAACCTCTAGTCAAGTTCGAGAAATTCTTAAATTATTAGCAAATCAGTAACAGTAGAGTAAAAGATGAAGATAGCAGTTGCAGGAACCGGATATGTGGGCTTATCGCTAGCCGTATTATTAGCCCAGCACCACGAAGTTGTGGCGGTGGACATTATCAAAGAAAAAGTCGATCTCATAAACAACAAGCAATCCCCAATTGTGGATGTTGAAATCGAAGACTTCTTAGCGAATAAACCGCTTAACCTAACGGCCACGCTTGATCCGGCTCAAGCCTACAAAGACGCCGAGTTTGTCGTCATTGCCACGCCAACCGACTACGATACACAAACCAATACCTTCAACACAAAATCCGTAGAAGCGGTCATTGCCGATGTGCTGGCGATAAATCCTAACGCCACCATGATTATCAAAAGCACCATCCCGGTAGGTTACACAGAAAGCCTAAAACAAAAATTAAAAACTAAAAATTCAGCATTAAACATTAACCTCATCTTCTCCCCAGAATTCCTGCGTGAAGGCAAAGCCCTTTGAGATAACCTTCACCCATCGCGTGTTGTGATAGGGGAGCAATCAGAACGAGCCCAAACCTTTGCCAATCTTCTGTTAGAAGGCGCGGCCAAACCCAAAGACGAGATTCCGGTACTTTTCACCGACGCCACCGAAGCCGAAGCAATTAAGCTGTTCTCCAATACCTATCTAGCCCTGCGTGTTGCCTACTTCAACGAACTCGACACCTATTGCGAAACCCACGGCCTAAGCAGCAAACAAGTAATCCAAGGCGTTGGATTAGACCCACGTATCGGCGACCACTACAACAACCCAAGCTTCGGCTATGGCGGCTACTGTCTCCCCAAAGACACCAAACAACTGCTCGCCAACTACAACGACGTCCCCCAAAACCTAATCAAAGCCATCGTCGACTCCAACACCACGCGTAAAGATTTTATTGCCGACCAAGTCATCAAACGCAATCCCAAAGTCGTCGGCATCCACCGCCTCATTATGAAACAAGGCTCTGACAACTTCCGCGCCAGTGCCATTCAAGGTGTGATGAAACGCATCAAAGCCAAAGGCATCGAAGTCGTCATCTACGAACCCGTTCTCAGCGAACAAGGTCAAACTGACTTCTTCCACTCAAAAGTCATCACCGACCTAGCCGAATTCAAAGCGCAAAGCGACGTCATCATCGCCAACCGTTTAGTTGACGAGATACAAGACGTAAAAGATAAAGTCTATACCCGTGACTTATTTGGAAAGGATTAATAATGGCTAACATACTCGTAACAGGCGCCGCCGGTTTTATCGGTTATCACTTAATCCAAGTCTTATTGAAAAAGGGCGATCAAGTTGTCGGCATCGACAACCTAAACGACTACTACGATCCGCAGCTCAAACTCGACCGCCTCAAAGCCCTTGGTTTTGACAGCGACCAAGTCAAAACACTCGCGGCAGGCCAACATTTAAAATTAACCATTCAAAATTTACAATTCCAGCGGCTCGACCTAGCCAACCGCTCAGGCATCGAACAGCTATTTGCCGAAAACCAATTCGACATCGTCGTCAACTTGGGTGCCCAAGCGGGTGTGCGATACTCCATCGACAACCCACATGCTTATGTCGACTCCAACCTGGTTGGCTTTGTAAACATCCTAGAAGGCTGTCGTCACGCCAAAGTCAAACACCTCGTTTACGCCAGCTCCAGCTCGGTTTACGGCATGAACATCAAACAACCCTTTAGCACCGCAGACCGAGTCGATTACCCCATTAGCCTGTATGCCGCCACCAAAAAGTCCAACGAACTCATGGCACACACCTACAGCCATCTTTACGGTATCCCAACCACCGGATTACGGTTCTTCACAGTCTATGGCCCAATGGGACGTCCCGATATGGCTTACTTCTCCTTCACAAAAAAAATCCTCGCTGGTGAAACCATTGATGTATTCAACAACGGCGAAATGCAACGCGACTTCACCTACATAGACGACATAGTAGAAGGCATCACTCGTGTAATGGAAAAACCACCTCGTCATCCCGAGCAGGCCAACAGTCATTCTGAGCTTTCCCCATGTCATTCTGAGCGAAGCGAAGAATCTCCTAAACCCCAAAAAATCACCAACGCCCAAGCTCCCTATAAAGTCTACAACATCGGCAATAACCAACCCGTAACGCTGCGCCGCTTTATCACCGCTATTGAAACTGCCACAGGCAAAAAAGCCAACGAAAACCTCCTGCCCATGCAGGCAGGTGACGTGCCCATAACCTATGCCGATGTAGACGAACTCATTGCCGATACAGGCTTTAAGCCAGCAACAAGCATCGAAGACGGCATCAGTCAGTTTGTTGACTGGTACAAAGGCTACTACAAATAAATGAACCTTCAAGTCCTCATTCAACAAGGCGAAAGCGACACGCTCGAGTTTAAACAATCGTTCGATAAAGAAGCGATTGAAACCGTCTGCGCGTTCGCCAATGCCAAAGGCGGGCAAGTACTTATTGGTGTGACCGATGAGGGCGAAATAAAAGGTTTACAAATTTCAGACGAAACCATTCAGCAATATATAAACCAAATCAAAACCCAAACTGAACCAGGCCTGGTGGTCGACATCGAAGCGCATCAAATAGACAAAAAAACGCTTCTAACGATCAAGGTCGGCGAATTCCCAATCAAACCGGTTAGTTTCAAGGGTCGATTCTACAAACGCAAAGCCAATAGCAATCACCAGCTCAACCTAACCGAAATCGCCAATATGCACCTGCAATCCCTACAATTGTCATGGGATGCCTACCCGGCAAATGATGTTAAGCTTCAAGACTTAGGTACACAAAAAATCCAGAAGTTTTTTGAAAGAGTAAACCAAAAAGGGCGCTTCACACTCAACGGCTCGCTCGAAGAAAATCTTTCTAAGCTTCAGCTTTTAAAAGATCAACAAGTCTCTCAGGCGGCAAAGCTACTCTTTGCTAAAGAGCAAAATACTTACAACATCCATATCGGCCGCTTCAAAACGCCAAGCATGATCATCGACGACAAAATGGTGTGCGCCACATTATTTGATGCGGTAGAAGACACCATGCGAATCATTATTTCGCACCTAAAAGTCGCTTTTGAAATCACCGGCAAAAAAGTCGAGCGCACCGAAATATTTGAATATCCACTAGATGCGATACGCGAAATCGTTTTGAACTCAATTATCCATCGCGACTACACCAGCCCGGTCGATAACCAAATCAAAATTTTTGACCAAAAAATCGTTTTCTTTAACCCCGGAAAGCTCTACAGCGACCTAACCATCGAACAGCTAAAAACCGACAGCTACCCATCGCGCACGCGAAACAAACTCATTGCCGAAGCCTTTTACCTAACCGGCGACATCGAAAAATACGGTAGCGGCTATCAACGCATCCGCAAAGCCATCCAAGACTACCCAACCATGACCTTCGAATACGAAGAAAGTGGCGACGGTTATATGGTTATCATTGGCTACAACCAGCAAAAACAAACCACAGAAAACAATGGCGGTGTAACTGAGGGTGTAACTGAGGGTGTAACTGAGGGTGTAACTGAGGGTGTAACTGAGGGTGTAAAAACGCTCTTACAATTTATAAAAGACAATCCCGGTCTAAGAACCACACAAATTGAAGCGCAACTTAATGTGCCGGTAAAAACCCTTGAACGCTGGATAAAACAACTCAAAGACCAAAACAAAATTGAATTCCGTGGTGCGCCTAAAACTGGCGGTTACTACCCAGCTCAAAATTAAGAATTGAACATTAAAGATAAACTATGAACAGCGATCAAAATACAAAATTGAAAATCCTAGTAACAGGCGGGGCAGGGTTTATCGGCTCCGCTGTCATTCGACACATTATCAACGACACAGATTACTCGGTGGTCAATGTCGATAAACTCACCTATGCTGGAAACCTCGAATCGTTAGTCAGCGTGAGTGATAACCCGCGTTATGCATTTGAGCAGGTCGATATTTGCGATGCAGTAGAACTCAAGCGTGTATTCAATCAACACCAACCAGACCTTGTGATGCATCTTGCCGCCGAATCGCATGTTGATCGCTCCATTGATGGCCCGGGTGAGTTTATCCAAACCAATATCATCGGCACCTATACCTTGCTCGAACAAGCTAGAGCGTATTGGGCAGGCCTGCAAGGCGGCAAAAAAGCCAACTTCCGTTTTCACCATATTTCAACCGACGAAGTCTATGGCGATTTGCCACACCCAGATGAGCAGGCTGGCGAGTTACCTTTGTTCACCGAAACCACTGCCTACGCCCCAAGCTCGCCCTACAGCGCGTCAAAAGCAGGGTCAGATCATCTAGTGCGTGCATGGCAAAGAACCTATGGTTTCCCAACCCTCGTTACCAACTGTTCAAATAACTACGGCCCATATCACTTCCCGGAAAAACTGATTCCACTAGTGATCCTTAACGCACTAGAAGGCAAACCGCTCCCCGTATATGGCAAAGGAAATCAAATCCGTGACTGGCTTTACGTAGAAGACCACGCCCGCGCACTCGTGCTTGTCGCCACGCATGGCAAAGTCGGTGAAACCTACAACATCGGCGGCCACAACGAAAAACAAAACATCGAAGTCGTCAAAACCATTTGCTCTATGCTTGAAGAACTCGCACCAAGCGAAAACAATCCAAATATCGATAGCTACTCATGTGAGCCAGGTAACGCTTCAACTTATGCTGAACTGATTAAATATGTTGCCGATAGACCCGGGCATGACATGCGCTACGCCATCGACGCCAGCAAAATCCAACGCGAACTCGGCTGGACACCCCAAGAAACCTTCGAATCAGGCATTCGCAAAACCGTACAATGGTATCTAAACAACCAGGCCTGGTGCCAACACGTACAAGACGGCAGTTACCAAAGAGAGCGTTTAGGAGCTGAAAAATGAAAAAGGCGACGAGCTTAACAGTTCAAAACACCGCAATCAATTTAAAGCGTATTAACTCATCTGATTTCTTAAGTCTTACTGATATTGCGCGAGCAAAAAATCCAGATGAGCCAAAAGATGTCGTAAAGAACTGGCTTAGATCAAGACAGACGATTGATTTTCTTGGACTGTGGGAGCAAATAAACAATCCAGATTTTAAAGGGGTCGAATTCGACTCCTTTAAAAGCCAAGCCGGTTCTAATAGTTTTACTTTGTCTCCTACTAAATGGATAGAAAACACCCATGCCGTTGGCTTGGTAAGCAAAGCCGGACGCTATGGTGGAACCTTTGCACACCCGGATATAGCATTTGAATTTGCCAGTTGGATTTCAGCGGAATTCAAGCTCTTCCTAATTAAAGAATTCCAACGGCTAAAACAAGACGAAATCGACAGCAAAAAACTTGAGTGGAACCTCAGTAGAAGCCTGAGCAAAATCAACTATCGAATTCACACCGATGCCATACAAGCGTACATTGTGCCAAAGCTCAATCCGTCACAAATCAACTTCACCTATGCTGACGAGGCCGATTTGTTGAACCTAGCACTCTTTGGTATCACAGCCAAGCAATGGAGAGAGCAAAACCCCGATAAACAAGGCAACTTGAGAGATTACGCCAGTGTCGAAGAGTTAGTTATCCTATCCAATATGGAAAGCTATAACGCTGAAATGATCAAGCAAACGCTTCCACCACAACAGCGGCTTGTTCAATTAAATGACATGGCGATCACTCAAATGAATAGTTTGACAAAGCACGAACCGAAATTGACAAGTTCAACATTAAAAATTAAGAAGTAAACAATGAAAGGCATCATTTTAGCAGGCGGCTCCGGCACACGGCTTTACCCAATTACGCGCGGTGTATCTAAACAGCTATTACCCGTTTACGACAAACCGATGATTTATTACCCGCTATCGGTACTCATGCTGGCCGGGATTCAAGACATCTTGATTATCACCACACCCGAAGACCAAGCCGGGTTTATTCGCATGCTGGGTGATGGCTCAGAGTTTGGCATCAACCTAAGCTACGCCATACAACCCAGCCCCGACGGACTCGCACAAGCTTTTACCATTGGCGAAGACTTTATTGGCAACGACAGCGTGTGCCTCGTGCTTGGCGACAACATCTTCTGGGGACAAGGTTTTACTCCGATTCTAAAGCGTGCCGCAAGCAGGCCTGCTGGAGCAACAGTGTTCGGCTATCAAGTTAAAGACCCGGAACGCTTTGGCGTGGTCGAATTCGACCAAAACAAAAAAGCCATCAGCCTAGAAGAAAAACCAGCCAAACCCAAATCCAACTTTGCGGTCACCGGCTTATACTTCTACGACAATGACGTGGTAGAAATCGCCAAGCAAGTTAAACCCAGTCACCGTGGCGAACTCGAAATCACCACCATCAACCAAATGTACATGGAGCGGGGCGACCTAAACGTCGAACTGCTAGGCCGTGGTTTTGCCTGGTTAGACACCGGCACTCACGAAAGCCTATTAGAAGCCGCCATGTTTGTCGAAACCATCGAAAAACGCCAAGGCTACAAAATCGCCTGCCTAGAAGAAATCGCCTGGCGCAATGGTTGGCTCAGCAATGACCAAGTCGCCCAGACCGCCCAAGCCCTCAGTAAAAACGGCTATGGGCAATATTTAAAAAGCTTAATTGAAGGTGAGTTTAAATGACTCCGGTCACCAAAGCCTATTTACCCAATAAAGACAAATACAAAGCCTATGTTGATCGTATTTATGAAACTGCATGGCTCACGAATAATGGCAGTCTATTGCAAGAGCTTGAGCGCCGCTTAAAAGAACACTTGGGCGTCAAGCATCTGATTCTAGTCGCTAATGGTTCGCTCGCCTTACAATTGGCATATAAAGCGCTTGATCTAAAAGGCGAAGTGATAACCACGCCCTTTAGCTTTGCTGCCACCACCAGCACGCTCGCATGGGAAGGCTTAACGCCAGTGTTTGCCGATATTCACCCCACCTGTTTTAACCTAGACCCGAATAATATCGAACCGCTGATAACCGAGCACACCAGCGCCATTGTGCCGGTGCATGTGTTTGGCAATCCGTGCCAAGTCGAAGCGATTCAAGCGATTGCCGACAAGCACAACCTAAGAGTCATTTACGATGCCGCCCACGCGTTTGGCACAGACTACACCGACCAACACGGCCACACCCAAAGCGTGCTCAACTATGGCAACATCAGTACCATCAGCTTTCACGCCACCAAACTCTTTCACACCATTGAAGGTGGATCGGTTATTACTAATGATGACGAACTCGCCCGAAAAATTCGCCTGTTGATTAACTTTGGCATCACCGGCCCAACCACCATCGAATCGGTTGGCACCAACGCCAAAATGAACGAATTTGAAGCCGCGATGGGCTTATGCGTACTCGATGAAATCGACACCATCAAAACCGAACGCCAACGCATTTGGCAAAACTACCAAGCAGAATTAGCAGGTCAGGTGCAATTCCAACAATGGAACCCACAAAGCCAAAACAACCACGCCTATGCGCCGGTCTTATTTAAAAGCGAAGCGCAACTGCTCAAAGTCGAAGCCAAGCTCAAAGAAAACAATGTTCTTGCAAGACGCTACTTCTACCCAAGTTTAGATACACTGGATTATTTACAAAACAACCAGTCCTGCTTAATTTCAAGAGACATCGCCAGCCGCATCCTCTGCCTGCCTATCTACCCAGGCCTGGCACAAGCTCAACAAAACACGATTTGTGGCATAATACGCCAACAATCTTAAAACGAAAAACCGCAAGGATTGACCCATGGAAAAAGCAAAATTCAGTTTTATAAAAGGCTTCGCCCACATTGAAGTTTGGCCAACGGGAAGCTACCAACAATATTTACCAAAGGGTAGTGTGACGGCACGGTTAAACGGCCATTGGTTGCAAGTCGGCAAGTACCTAAGCACCTCTGTAGCGCAATACGAGCGACAAAGGGCCAATCAAAAATGAGCGCCAATCACCGGTTAGAAGCGGACAATCCAGCACAGGAAAGTCAATTAGTCACTTTAGTGGACGCACTGGAGCAGGGTGGTTTATCACAGCCGCAACAAATATAACTTGCTCAGCTACTCAAAAATGCACCCGCATCCGTTGTGATGACAGCCACGCATCATCAAAGCTTTTCAGGCCCGATTCCACCGTCGGAGCAGCTTGCTAAATACCCGGAAGATGCACGCAAACTTATATTAGATATGGCGCAAAAAGAGCAAGACCATGCTCACAACATTAACAAAACAGCACTAACCGGCGCCATTCAAAAAGATCGATTGGGTCAATATATTGGTGGAACGATTGCAATAGTCGGTTTGGTTGTAGCTGCATGGATTGCGCAATACATTGCTGTGGCCGCTGGCATTATTGCCACACTGGACTTGTTTGGCATGGTGGCGCTGTTTGTCGCCCCAAGAATATTAGAAAACCGAAACAATAGCGAACAGCACTAATGAACGCAATGCAACAACCAGGCCTGGTGCAATTCCAACAATGGAACCCCCAAAGCCAAAATAACCACGCCTATGTACCGGTATTATTCAAAAGCGAAGCTCAACTGCTGAAAGTCGAAGCTAAGTTAAAAGAAAACAACATTATTCCAAGACGCTACTTTTACCCAAGTTTAGATACACTTGAATACTTAAATAAACCAGTCATTCTGAGCGAACGCGAAGAATCTCCAGCCAATCACCAGGTCTGCTCAATTTCAAGAGACATCGCCAGCCGGATATTATGCTTGCCGATTTATCCAAAGCTTAGAGATGAAGATTAAGAAAAAGTTATAAACATCATAAAAGGATTTAAATGAAAACTTGTGCAGTGATGCAGCCTTATTTATTTCCATATATCGGCTATTACCAATTGGTTTACGCATCTGATGTATTTGTTATTTACGATGATGTGACTTTTATAAAGCAAAGTTATATCAATAGAAACTCTATTTTAGTAAATGAAAAAGCACAACGATTCACGCTTCCTGTTCCTGGCTCTTCATCTAATACAGTTATTCAAGAATTAAGCTATGTAGGTGATAGAAAAATCTTAAAAACTATTCAACAGGCATATCGTAAAGCGCCTTTTTATAATGATGTTATTGAGTTGATAGTATCTGTTTTTGAAAGTGAAGAGCGAAATGTTGCAAAGTTAAATGAAAAAAGCTTACAGTTGGTATTTGAGTATTTGGGCTTAGATAAGAAATTTGTCTTTGCCAGCGAGTTAGATTATGAGCGAGAAGCAGATAGAGCGGATAGGTTGATAAATTTATCAAAGATGTTTAATTGCGATCATTATATAAATAGTCCTGGCGGTAAAGAGTTGTATGACAAAAAGTATTTTGGAGAACAAGGTGTTCAGTTAAATTTTATTGAGAGCCAAATAACGCCGTATCAACAGTTTTCAAGTGAATTTGTGCCTTATTTATCTATGATAGATATTTTAATGAATTGCAGTAAAGAGCAGATTATTCGAATGTTTTCTAATTTCAGATTAACTTGATTCTGTCGATATGCAAGTGCTTCAGTATTTAGTTAAACAAACCATCTACACCAGGCCTGGTGATAAAGTGCATAAATTCAATGGCTCAAATCATACGCTTGGCACCATGATAATGAAGTTTGAAACCCAAGAAGAAATGCTCTACAAAATGGACAATATGGAAGAATTTTTAAAGGTTATTGTGGAATAAGGATTAATTTGATGAACAAGGTTTTAGTAATAGGGGCTTCTGGTAGTCTTGGAAAAGGTGTTATCAAAGAAATTAAGGGTCAGTTTGACATTACTGGTACATATACATCTCGATATTTTGAAGTGGAAGGAGTAAAAACACAGCAGTTGGATATTACTGATGCAAATCAGTTTGATGCTCTTGATAAAGACTTTGACTCAGTTTTTTTGGTTGCCGGCGCAATGCCCGCAATGATGAAGGGTTATACACCTCAGCACTACATTGATGTCAACACAACCGGTGTACTTAATGTATTAGAATATTGTCGAAAAAATAATATAAAAAAACTTGTTTATATTATGACGTTTTCTGATGTTTCGGGTTCATTTTATACGGGTGTCCCAATTCAAGATGATGCACCTAGAACATTAACTTTAACTGGTGATCATGCTGTATACTCGATTACTAAGGTAGCTGCTTGTGATTTGATTGAACATTACCATCAAGAATATGGTTTACAAACTATTATTCTTCGGATTCCAACAGTTTATTGTAATGATGATAATTTTAACTACTATGTTGACGGGGAATTAAAAGTCAAGGCCTATGTGCAAATGATACGCTCTATCGTTAATAATCATTCTATCCAAGTTTGGGGAGACCCTAGCAACGCTAAAGATATGCCTTATATCAAAGACTTTGCGGCGCTGGTTTCGAAGGCCTTGTTACATCCTACAGCCCAGGGCATATTTAATGCAGGAACAGGCCATCCTGTATCTTTAGAGGAACTTGTTGAAACTATGATTCGAGTTTTTTCACCATCAGAAGCTGTAACAAAAGAGTATCTACCGAGTAAACCATCGCAGCCTAATTTTACCTTTGATATGACAAAAACGAACACAATATTTGATTTCGAGCCAAGCTGGACACTAGAAAAATCATTACAAGATATTCTTGATACATTAGGAATGGAAACTTTTAAAGGCTAATATAATGATAAAAGTTTTAATTCACTTAGGGTTGCCAAAAACTGCAACAACTAGCTTACAGCATAATGTTTTACAGCCCTTGCATGATAAAGGTTATATTAATTTTTTAGGTAAAAATTTAGATTATTGCGATAGAACCTGCAAGGTAGAAATCCATAACTACACTGGAAAATTCATTAGAGACGCGGTAGAAGAGAAAATTTCAATTTCTGATGCTCGTCAGATGCCCGCTGTGTCAGGATAGTTGTCCGGTATATTTAAAACTAAATTAGAATTAGACAGCGGGTGGATAAAAGAGTGAAATGGCGATATCCACAGAAAGAAAAGAGGCGATTTTAAAAAAGCTATTACCCCTGTAATCCCCCCATCTAATAAACGGGGTCAAAAGTAGAATTTTCTCGTAAACTAAAGTGCGGGATATCTTGCATGCAACTAAGTAACGCGTAGCGGTCAAACATCAAAATTTACAGACAGCCAAATCATGGCCATCTTAAAACAAAATGAAGCGGGCATTAAGGTTCCAGACCTGTGCCGCGAACACAGCATTAGCAGCGCTACATTTTATAAATGGCGCGCAAAATATGGTGGCATGGACACTGCGATGATCAAGCGCTTAAAAGAGCTTGAAGACGAAAACCGACGGCTGAAAAAGATGTATGCCGAAGAGTGCCTAAAATCCCAGATTCGTCAGGAAGCACTCGAGGGAAAGTGGTAAAGCCATCTTTACGCAAAGAGATGGCGCAGAATGTCGTTGCACAGATGGGCGTAAGCATACGGTTCGCATGTGAAGTGTTTGGCATTAGCCAATCGTGTTACCGCCATCAAGCCAAGTTAGCCAATGAAAATGCCGTCATTGCTGACTGGTTATTGTGCTTGACCACCGCACATAAAGGCTGGGGATTTGGCTTATGCTTTGATCATTTGCGCAATGTGAAAAAGTTTGAGTGGAACCACAAACGCGTCTATCGGATTTACCGAGAGTTAGAGCTTAACTTGAGGATTAAACCTAAGCGTCGAATTAAACGTGATAAGCCCGATGCACTGAGCGTTCCAACGGCTATCAATCAGGTCTGGTCAATGGATTTTATGTCCGACTCATTGCAAGATGGTCGCAGTATCCGAACATTTAACGTTATTGATGACTACAACCGTGAAGCCTTATGCATTGATGTGGACTTCTCAATGCCAAGCCAACGAGTGATTCGTTCACTCGAGCAGGTGGTTGAATGGCGCGGTAAACCGGCGGCAATACGCTATTACGACGGCCCTGTATATGTAAGCCAAGTGTTAATTAACTGGGCGAATAAAAACCAAATTACCCTGATGTATATCCAGCCGGGCAAGCCAACACAAAACGCATACGTTGAGCGATTTAACCGAACAGTGCGCCATAAATGGCTAGCGCTACACCTGTTTGAGACGATTGAACAAGCGCAATATCTGGCGACAGATTGGCTTTGGACATACAATAACGAACGACCAAACTCCGCCATTGGTCGTGTACCGCCAAGGTATTTACTGGACGCGGCTTAACCCTCTACTTTTAACTTCGGTTATAAATGGGGGATTACACATGCTCACAACAGTAACAAAACAGCACTAACCGGCGCAATTCAAAAAGATCGATTGGGTCAATATATTGGTGGAACGATTGCAATAGTCGGTTTGGTTGCAGCTGCTTGGATTGCGCAATACAGTGCTGTGGCCGCTGGCATTATTGCCACACTGGATTTGTTTGGCATGGTGGCGCTGTTTGTCGCACCAAGAATATTAGAAAACCGAAACAATAGCGAACAGCACTAATGACCGCAATGCAACAACCAGGCCTGCTTAATTTCAAGAGACATCGCCAGTCGGATTTTATGCTTGCCGATTTATCCAGGGCTTGAAGAGTTCGAGTTGTATCAAATTATTTTTATTTTAAGGAATTAAGATGGTTGTAATTGGAGCAAAGGGTTTCGCTAAAGAGTTACTCGAAATCTTATATGAGAATGGTGTACATGAAATTTGTTTCTTTGATGATGTAACAAAGGTGGTGCCTAAAACTTTATATGGTAAATACCCGGTTATAACCGATATAGAAGAGTTAGCTGAGGTTTTAAAATTATCACCTAATTTCATTATTGGTGTAGGCGGCACAGTAATAAGAGAAAAAGTTGCACAAAAAATTATCTCAGTCGGTGGTAGATTACAGTCATTGGTTTCAAATAAGGCTTCAGTTGGTCATTTTGGTACAACCTATAGTGATGGTACGGTAATTTTAAATGGAGCAATAATCACTAATGACGTGACTATTGGGGAAGGTTGCATAATTAACAAATCAAGTATTTTAAGCCATGATGTAACGATTGGT
The DNA here is from genome assembly GCF_000227665.2 of Thiomicrospira aerophila AL3. Taxonomy (NCBI): domain Bacteria; kingdom Pseudomonadati; phylum Pseudomonadota; class Gammaproteobacteria; order Thiotrichales; family Piscirickettsiaceae; genus Thiomicrospira; species Thiomicrospira aerophila. The sequence goes on from NZ_CP007030.1 coordinate 891,695, forward strand.
AATTATTGTGAGGTTTCCCCTGGTGCTCGTTTGTTAGGTCGTGTAATTATTGATGATTATACAAGCGTAGGTACAAATGCTGTGATTCTACCTAGTGTAAAGATTGGAAGAAACTGTGTTATAGGGGCTGGCGCAGTTGTAACCAAAGATGTACCGGATAATCAAGCGGTTGTTGGTATACCAGCTAAAGCGATTAATTCTAAGTGCTAAAGTTATTGAATAATAGAGGTCTAATAAATGACTTTTCAAGAATACTTGAAACAAATAATACCCAATATTGATGATCCAAAAGTCCAAGGTATTGCCAAATTGGCTGCCGATAAAGGTTTCGATAATTTAACCAGTGCTCAAAAGTACACCTTGGAAACAGGTATCTCTGATTTCATAATGAAAAAATGTCCAAATTGTGGCGAAGAAATTTCTTATGAAGATATGGCGATAGCGATCGAAAATGGTCACTGCTCTTATTGTGAGCATAAATGGCAGAAGATGCAGGCTGAATAAATGCCTATACCCAGAATAATCGGGTCAGAGTTAAATTGAATTATCGATATAAAAGCCGTTGCGGTTTAGTTTGTTTAAGACGCGAAAAAAACCAGGCCTGGTTGATACAAGTTAAAGCCTAAACCATAAAGCGAGTATGACAGCTTTTAAAAACCTGAATGCTTTAAAAACCCATTTGCAAATACCGCCGATTAATACCGGCGAGCGGTTCAATTATCGCGGTATTGTTTTTGATGATATTGAAGGCTTACACACCATGGGCAGCGCGGACGCTTCGTGTGTGCATCTTCGTGCCGGGGTGGAGTGGGCTTTGGTGGAGTACCGCGGACAGGTGTGCGATTATGGCGAGTGTTTATCGGGGTTGGATCGTTGTCAAACCGATGCGGATTTGTTTGATGCGTTATTGCGCAATGGCGTGTTTGAAGCAGGCTTGCAAACGCATCCGGCATTAGTGCGAATGCGGCGCGTCACGTTTGATGAAAAGCCGTTTTGCATTGATCAACAAGGCGTGGCGCAACATTATGGCTTGGCGACCGATTATGTGGACATTACGCCCAATTTTGATGTGGCGAGTTTTTTTGCAACCCAACAGTGGAATGATAAAACACAGCGTTATGAACCGATGCAGGCCTGCTTGAAAAAAGGGGTAATGTATCGAATAACGCCAGCGATAGCGATTTTGCCGCATGGCGATGAACCACCGGCTTATACGCCAATAGGTTGGCAACCGTTTGAACGCCCAGAGCAACAACGCGCGAATGGCTATCGGTTGGCCGTGGGTGAGGATTTTTCTAAAGTGCAAACGGTCACAAAATTTAGGTTTGACCACAATTGGGAAGTGTCGAAACAGATTTATGATCAATTTGAAGGCGGTGATCTATTATTTCCGCACGACCCTTTGGCCGAGTTTGCCGACCATGTGAAAGCTTTAACGCATTTCACACAAGCACAAATAAACGAGGCTAGCGAAAAGTTTGCGCGACGCAAAGGACTAACACCGGATAACGAAACCCACCAGGCCTGGTTAACGCAAAAGGGATGCTGTTTAGTTGATGAAAACACGCTAACACCCTTCAACTGGCGGTTTGACGAACACGCCTTCGAGCAAAAGCTAGAAGAAATGAGTAAGCAGATAAGGGTTAGAAGAACCATTTCGGTTTAGTTCGTTATGGTGTGTAAACAAGCACCAGTTCTGGTTCGAATGCTATTCAAGAAAATATTAAATTGGCTATTTATGAAAAAAGAAAGTGAAAAAGTTGGCCACTACGTTTGCGCTTTGGTGGATATTCTTGGGCAAAAAGTTGAACTGAATAAATTAGACGATATTGAAAGTATCAGGAATCAACATGACGAAGTTTTAAAAATATGCCGGAATGCATATGGCAAGGTAAAAATCTTACGAAAAGCTATTTCAGAATCGGATACTTATTTAAATAGCTTTGCTAAAAGGTGTGAAAAATCACCTAGAATTAAGAATACATTCTTTTCTGATTTAATTGTGATGCACCTGTCGCTAAGTAAAGGCGGTGAAGCATTTGATATATGTAGATTGGTAGGTATGCTTTTGTCTTTAGCTGAGGTGTTTTTAGTAATGTTGGCAAAAGGTATCCCATTACGCGGTGGGGTTGATGTTGGCATTGCAATAGAAAGCCAAGATGGTCAACTTTATGGGCGCGCATTATCAAAAACCTATGAATTGGAGTCAAATGTTGCGCAGTCAATTCGTATTGTTATCGGGCAAGAGTTGGTGGATTTACTAGATATAGCCGCATGCGATTCACAAAATGAATTTTATGACGATGCAAAGTTTTGTCGGCTGTTCATTAAAAAAGATACAGATAGTGTTTATATTTTGGACTATTTAGCTAAACCCTTACATCAGCTTACTGATTTTGTCGTTCGAGCAACTAAAGCAATAGCTTTTCTAGAGGGTGAAAATAATAGGTTCAGAAAATGCGGTGACTACAAAACAGCATCCAAATACGAGAAAGCGCTTAAATATTTTGAAAACTCTGGTGTAGCGTAGTAATGACATTACCCGATATATTGACATTTCTGGGGTTGTTAATTGCTGCATATGGGGCTACGCAAGATTATATTCGTTTAAAGTTTAGGTTAGCTTCAAAGTTTTTGTTAATTGCTTTGTTAGTGAGTTTTTTGTTGCTTTACGTTTCGACATGGCAAGCATTAGAGGATGTTCTTAAAGAAACCTGTTCAATTAGTTGCTACATGCACGGATTTTTGTGGGAATCGCGACACTTTATTCTTGTTACATTAAATTTGGTGTTGCTATGGTGGTTATACCGTTCGTTGAAGTTGCGTGGGACCAACGTAAAGCAATTTACAGATTTGGTTAAAGAACTAAAATCAGAAAGTAACCAAGTCATGCTAGCAAAACTCATAAACGAGAATGTTCCTACTTTGCTTGATTTATGGTTTGGCGAAACAAAACGTAATCAACTCGATGCTGAGTTTGTTCGTGAATTATTTGATTTGACTGTTGATGACAAACGCTTTGCCCAGTCGGTACAAAAAAACAATGAACAGCTGGGAATTGAAATATTGAAAATTCTGGCCAAAAAGGATGTTTTCGCTACTGAGTTTTCAAATGCGTTTTTAATAAGTGCCCTAAAAGACCCTCATTCATATGTTTATTCCAAGCTGGTAGAAGGGCGAACAAGTGAAATTACCGATTTGCTACTAAAGCATCAGCATTATGAAAAGTTTGATTTAGGATTAAACCTTTGTTGGGCTATATTAGAGTTGGTTGAGGAAAACTCAACATTGATGGCGCAGCGTTTTTACGAGGGACAAGAGCCTGAAACATTCAAGACAATTAACGGTTTGATTTCCACACTGGCGCGACTCGACCCCATACAAGCGCATTTGAGTAACTTGCCATACTACATTCAAAAAGAATGGCTTAAATTTGTTCGATTGGATTCTGAAGAGGATGAAACGATAGCATTTGAGTTGATGGTGCGTTTTTATGACGCCATAGCCGATCTACAGGCAAGAGCTAAAGGTGAAGCGCTACGGTTTGATTATTTAAACTATATTTACTCAACACTGCCAAACGATGAAATGATCTCAAGGGCGAAGGCAATACGCTTAGGTTGCCCGTATATTAATCTTATTTTTAACGAGCGGAACACAGGGTTTATAGAAAATAGCTTTAAACAGTTTAAGGAATTATTTGAAAGCTATGAATACACACTGGATAGGAATAAAGAAAACCTGAAACAAATGTTTTTGGTTTTGCTTGATAAACAACGCGGTCGGGGTGATTGTGAAGACTGGATACACTTAACAAATTCAGGTAATAAAAAGAAAAATGAAACGTGGGATCAAATGATTGCGTTTTTGAACAATGGTAACAAGCATGGGTGATAGAGCGCTGACAGTGATGGTTTCTTCAACAGTCTATGGTGTAGAAGAGTTGCTTGACCGTGTTTATACACTACTTACTAGCTTTGGTTATGAGGTGTGGATGTCGCATAAAGGGACTGTGCCAGTTTCTTCAACGTTGACGGCATTCGACGCGTGCCTTAATGCTGTTGAACGCTGTGATCTTTTTCTCGGCATTATTACAACGGAATACGGCAGCGGTGTGAGTGCGGGGAATCTGTCTATTACGCACCAAGAAATGAAAAAAGCCATTGAGCTGAACAAGCCGCGTTGGTTTTTGGCGCATGATCATGTCGTGTTTGCTCGGCGGTTGTTAAAAGATTTGGGTTATCCGGACGCACAAGCGCGTCAGACATTGGCTTTGAAAAAAGGCGCCGCCTCGGTTTCAGACTTACGCGTGATTGATCTATATGAAGATGCAACACTAGAGAATTTGCCGCTTAGTGATCGGGCTGGGAATTGGGTGCAAAAGTTTGACCGAGACGATGATGCGAGTTTATTTGTGCTTTCGCAATTTTCGCGTTATCAGGATGTTGAGCAGCTTTTAGCGCAAAACTTGGCGGAGCCTCTTCTTCTTGCAGAGCGGATTGGATATTTGGATGAATAAACATTTTTCGATTATTGCAAAGCAGCTCGCGCTAGGTGAAGCAAACGCGTTTGAGTTTAAAGCCTTGCTAAATGATGAAACGATTGGTGCTGTCGTATGTGGTCTTTTGAATGGGCAGGGCGGCTTTGTCGTAATTGGTGTGGAAGATGATGGCAGCGTGCGCGGTGTAGAAAATCCACAGATAGCCGCTTCCAGCTTGGAGAAACATTTAAAACAAAGTATCAAGCCGACGGTGCTATTTTCAGTGGATGTGCAGGCGTTTGATGGAAATTTTTTAATTGTGGTCGAAGTACCGTCTGGCAAAGATATTCCTTACGCTTATCAAGATACTATTTTTATCCGCAAGGCCGCTACGACGCGTAAAGCGGATGTGGAAACGATACGCGATATGATTTTGCGTAAACAAGTTGCCCCTGAGCGCTGGGAGCGTTTGTTTTCCCCTGAGCTTACGCCAAGCGAATTGTCCGTTGCTGCTTGCAGGCGCTTGCTTAAAGAGTCACCGCGTTTACCCGGTGATGTGAATGAGGAAAGTGATGGGTTAATCCATCAGTTATCATTGCTTTCATTGGCTAAATACGGGCGTTTAACCAATGCAGCAGATGTCCTTTTGGCGCAAAACCCACAAAAGCGCCATCCACAAGCCAGGGTGCGTGCGGTGGCTTACCACAGTAAAACCGATCAAAATTATCAAGACTTAAAGCATTTTGAAGGCCCTATGCTAGAGGTGATTGAGCAGGTCATCGGTTTTATTTTGCGCAATACGCCGACTAAAGCGCGGTTTTCTAATCAAAGTAATCAACGCGACGAAAGGTCACTTTACCCAGAAATGGCGATTCGTGAGGGCGTGGTTAATGCATTTGCACACCGGGACTACGCCAGTGCACTGGGTGGGATTAAAGTTGAAGTGAGCGCGGATCAGGTACAAATTTGGAATTCAGGCGGTTTTCCAGAGGGCGTTACGGTTAATAAACTTGCTAAGGGGCATATTTCGGTGCTACGCAATCCGGATATAGCACACGCGCTTTATTTGCAGGGCTATATGGAGAAACTAGGGCGCGGCAGTGTGTTGATAACCCAAGCTTGCCGCGAGGCAGGGCTACCCGATCCTGTTTGGCAATCTAAGGCATCCGGGGTGACGCTGACTTTCAAAAACATGGAAGCTACCACGGAAGACGCCATGGAAGCTACCGCGGAAGTGACCACCGAAGTCGCAAGGTTGATTGAGGTGATGGATGCCGAGCTTTCGCGCGATGAATTGCAACAAAAATTAGGTCTGCGAAATAATGAGCATTTTAGAAAGCACTATTTAAAACCGGCGCTCATTGCCGGGGTTGTTGAAATGTTGTATCCGGACAAGCCGAATAGTCCTAAGCAAAAATATCTTTTAAGCCGGTTGGGTAGAGCGATTAAGTTAAAGAGTCGAAGTTGAAAGCAAGTAACCTTAAAGAAAAGTATTATCAGATTGAAATAATTCAAAGCGTGTTAAAACCTTATGCGAGTTTTTAGTTTATGACCCTCGCTAAAAAAACCACCATTGGCATCGTCTGGAACTTCGTTGAGCAGTTTGCGCGGCGGGGGGTGGGCATTGGTGTGACCTTACTACTGGCGTATTTTTTAACGCCGGAGGATTTTGGTTTAGTCGCGATGATGGCGGTGTTTTTGGCGTTGGGCGCATCATTGATGGAGTCGGGTTTTAAGCAGGCTTTGATTCGCTTGAAAGACGCGACTCAAGTTGATTTTAACACCGCCTTTTATGCCAACATCCTATTGGGTGTGGTGGCTTATGCCATTTTGTTTGGCGCTGCGCCCTGGATTGCTTTGTTCTACGAACAACCAGGCCTGGTGGATTTAATTCGGGTCGCAGGCCTGGCGATTATTTTTAATTCGTTGCAGGTGGTGCAGGTTTCGATCCTCAGCCGCAACTTGAATTTTAAAACACAACTCAAAGTCAACTTACCTGCGGCGATTTTATCCGGCTTGCTGGCGGTGGCATTGGCTTATTTGGGGTGGGGCGTGTGGGCGCTGGTTGCGCAAATGCTGGTTTCGGCTATGTTAGTGACGCTGTTATTGTGGGCGCAACGTATTTGGCGGCCAAATTTGAGCTTTAGTTTTGTCTCGCTTAGTCAGATGTACAACTTTGGGTATAAGTTGTTTTTGTCGGGTGTGCTGGATACGGTGTTTAGAAATATGTACGTGATCGTCATCGCCAAGTTTTTTAGCGCGTCGGTGGCCGGGTTATACTTTTTCGCAGAAAAGATTAAAGAACTGGTTATCAGCCAGCTAGTGACATCGATTCAAACGGTCACTTACCCAGCCTTGTCCACCATGCAGGATGACAATGTGCGGTTAAAAGCTGGGTATCGCAAAGTGATTGCAATGACCACGTTTTTGCTATTTCCAGCGATGCTGTTTTTAGCGGCCTTATCTCAGCCCTTGTTTGCGTTTTTATTGCCCGAAAAATGGTGGCCGGCGGTGGTCTATTTACAGCTAATGACATTAGCAGGCCTGCTATATCCACTTCACTCGATTAATTTAAACATATTAAAAGTGAAAGGCCGATCAGATTTGTTTCTGTATCTGGAAATAATCAAAAAAGCCTTGATCGTGTTGATTTTATGGGTGAGCTTTCAATACGGTGTTGTCGGAATTTTAATCGGGCAGATTATCGGCTCTGTGCTGGCTTATATCCCAAATAGCTATTTCAGCTATCGCCTAATCGGCTATAGCGTTAAAGAACAATTAGCGGACTTTATGCCAGGCCTGGTGCTTTCGGCGGCCATTGCGGGGTTGATATTTGGATTGCAGGCCTGGGCGCAATGGTGGGCGTTCGCCGAGTTAGTCGTGTTTGGCTTATTAGCAGGCCTGCTTTATTTAATCGGCGCACACCTGCTAAAACTTCACGCCTACGAGCTCACCAAAGAACTCGTGCTGAAAAAGTTTAAGAAAGTTTGACAAAGTTTGACGCAACTAAAATTTAAAGAATAAAAGGGTACGTAACACCACATGAGAAACCTTAGAACCGAAGACGAAATCATCGCCAACTGGAAAGGCGATATAGACAAACCCGTTGTGAGCATCTGCTGCATCACCTACAACCACGAACCCTATATCGAAGACGCACTCGAAGGCTTTCTTATCCAAGAAACCGATTTCCCATTCGAAATCCTCATCCATGACGATGCATCAACTGACCGCACTGCTGACATTATCCGAGAATATGAAGCCAAGTACCCAAGACTCATCAAACCGATTTATCAGACGGAGAATCAGTATTCTAAGGGTTTAAGAATGAACTCAACCTTTAACTTCCCACGTGCAAAAGGCGAATACATTGCCTTGTGCGAAGGGGATGATTATTGGATTGCGGCGGAGAAATTGCAAACGCAAGTTGAACTAATGCGTCAACATCCCGAAATCAATATTTCATTTCACCCAGCATACAAAGTTGATGGTTTTGAACTAAAAAAAGAAGAAATCTTCTCAAATTACAGTAAAGAAATAAAAATATTCTCCCCTGAAGAAGTGATTTTAGGAGGTGGTGGCTTTATGCCTACGGCTTCGATATTCGTAAAATGTGAATCTATAAAATCTGAACGTTTAATTGATTGGTTATCAAAGTCTAGCGTCGGCGATATTGTTATCCAAATGCATGCTTCAATTCATCAAGGCGCACTTTTTATCCCATTGATTGCGGCTGCTTATCGTAAAAACCATCAAGGTTCTTGGTCATCTTCGATGGTTTCGTTAAATCGAGTGTATGAACATCGTCTTAAAATGAATGCGTTTTATTGTGATTTAGAAGTTGAGGTTCCAGAGTATGAAAAATATTTTAAAAAATTATCAAGACGTGCTAATTTGATTTTTCTTTACCAGTCATTAAAGGCTTTCAGCATTAAATATACCTTTAATGCCTTAACTTTTATTTTTGCCAATTGTGGTAAATAATTCGTTTATTTATTTTTAATGGGAAATATTCTTCCAAACTAGAATGTTTCACAGCTAGAGTTGCTAACTGTGGCTCTAGAATCCAAGAGCCAACCCAGAAATGATTAACCAATACACCCACAACCAACCAGGCCTTTATGCCCCTTCGGGTAGGGTGCTTGAATCCGATTTAGCGGGCGAGCTTCCGTTGTATCTTTATTGGCCGCAAGATCAATCGACCTTGTTGTATTCCACCTCGATTACCGAGTTATTAAACGATGCGCGGGTGCCTAAGCCGTTAAAGGTCAGCACGGAAGGCTTGTCGTTTTTATTGCAAAGCGGGGTGGTGCCACCGCCGAAAACCGCTTATCAGGATATTTACATTCTCGGCATTGGTGATAAGGCCAAGGTGTCCACGCTCAATGGTAAAATCGACATTCAGTTTAGCCACGAATTTCCGTTTTTAAACGCCAACCGTTTGCAAGCGGATGAAATGCAGCCGGATGAAGACTTGATTTTACAAATGCTCGCGGAAGCGACCATCAGCCGCATTGACGAATCCAAACCCAGTTTTCTATTCCATAGCGCAGGCAAAGACAGCAACAGCATCGCGCTGGCGTTAGCCGAAGCCGGTTGGCAGGATAAGGTCACCTTGATCACCCATAAATCGAAGGGCAAGGCGGATGAAAGTGAAATCAGCGCCAAAATCGCCAAACAACTGGGTTTTAAACATCAGATATTGCACGAAGTCGATCAACTGCAAGCCGAACACAAACAGGCGATCAACGACTATTTTGTCAATGCGCCTTTCCCTTGCACCGACAATGTCACCTTGGCCTATCCTCTCTATGCCCACCAACTGCCCGAACTCAAAGGCGCGAATATTATTGATGGCATGGGGAATGATGTATTTATAGGTCACATTCCAAGTCGCACTGAATTTAAGCGACAGCAAATTTCAAAATATTTAAAATACAGCCGATTATTATCAAAGCATTTCCCATCAGAAAGTTTGTTTCATGTTGCAGGGCGCACACGCGCAGAATGGACAGGTTTATCTGGGTTATCTTTTGCCGATGTTAAGAAAATTTTGCCGGATGCTTTTGATGTTTCTGATTTTTGGTTAGAAAAGGACTCCAATCAGGATTATCTGGACTTTAGACCCTCTATTCGCGGAACAATTATTGACCAAGAAATTTTTACGCGAAAAGCCCGAAACTTTGCCGACTCAATCAATGCAAACATGGTTTTACCTTTCGCCAATCAACAAGTCGCCGAATACTTCGCCAAAATGCCCGAACAACACCTATTCGACCGCAAAGCCCTAAAAAACAAACTCATCCTCCGCAAAATCCTCAAAGACCGCATCGGACTTGATTCCGATGCACTGGGTAAGCTGGGCTTTAGCTACGATTCACGTTCAATCGTCCTACAAAACTGGGATTGGATGCACCAAGAAATGCAACAATGTCCGCTATGGGAGCAAGCAGGCCTGCTTAAAGTGATTACCCGTCTAAAAGGGGTGATGCAAAGCCAGCATAAATATGCGGATTTATCTGGTCGTTTGATTTACCGAATATATATGTTTTCCGCTTGGCGTAACCAAAGTAGATATCTTAAACAAAATAAACAGGCTTGATTGAAACTAAATGAAGACTACAGAAACTAAAAAAATAACCCTTTTAATCAGTTCACTTGCTGGCGGTGGGGCTGAAGGCGTTTGTGTGAATGTGGCGAATGGCTTGGCTGAACAAGGTTGGCAGGTTGATTTGGTGGTGTTACATTTAAATAATTCAGCTTATCATGATAGGGTATCTGATAAGGTGAACTTGGTGGTATTGGGCGTGAAGCATGCTCGTTATGCTGGATTAACCTTGTCAAAATATATCCATCGTCAAAAACCTAAAAGTATTTTGGTATTCAATTATGAATTAGCCGTTATGTTAGTGATATTACGAACCATATTACGTTTTAAAATAAAAATAATTGCACGAAATATTAATACACTTTCTCAAAAGAGAAAGCTGGCTAAAGGTTTATGGCTAAAGTACATAGTCAAAAATTTTGTTGACGGATTTTATGGAAAAGTTGACCATGTTATTAATCAATGCAAAGCCATGCAGGACGATTTGCTTACTCTTTACCCTAAATTAAAAGGTAAAACATCAGTTATTTATAACCCCGTTGCCAAACACATCGAAGATTATGCCAAGTCGCATGATTTGAGCCAGGTAGAAAAGCGAGATTATTTATTGTGCGTCGGGCGTTTAGAAAAACAAAAAGCGTTTCATTATGCGATAGAAGGCTTTGCAGGCGTGGCAAATGAGTTTCCTAATCTGCGCCTTAAAATTGTCGGGCAGGGGAGTGTGGAGGCAACGTTAAAACAATGCGCCATAGATTTTGGTGTCGCAGACCGTGTAGATTTCGAGGGCTTTCAAAAAGACATGATTCCTTACTACCTGCACGCAAAAGCGACAGTTTTAACTTCACTTTACGAAGGCTTTCCCAATGTGCTCGTTGAATCCATAACGCTCGGCACACCGGTTGTTGCCTTTGACTGCCCAAGCGGCCCAAGGGAGATCATTGAAGATAGAGTGAATGGGTATTTGGTGGAGTATCTGAATATTAAGGACTTTAAAGCAAAGTTAGTTCAGCTTCTTTCTGCAAAATTTAATGCAGAGGCTGCCCAAAATACAGTAAAACAAAATCAAGTTGATGAGGTAGTGAAGCATTATGCTAAGCAAATTGCCTGCTTTGATTAGCTTTTTGTTGCCATGCACGTAGAGGTTGGACACCCTCCGCCTCTGACCTTATAACCAGGCCTGGTGAAAGTGATTACACGAATGAAAAACCGAATGAACGGCACCGGCTGGTGCGCTGGTACGGCAGGACGATTGCTGTATCGCATCTATTTGCTTTCCGCCTGGCATAACAAGAATCAATATTTTTAACCACCAGGCCTGGTTGATATGATGTATGTTGTTAAGATGAGTTGTGTCCTGGCCTTTAAACTTCTAATTTAATAAATTTCAAAGTATGAATGACAAAAATTTAAAACACTATCGAGTATTTTCAGCCTTTTTTTTATTTGCTCTTTTTTTCCCAGTCTTTCATAACTATTTTGGCTCATCAGGTGCGATGCTTGTTAATGGCGGATTGATATTAGGTTTGGTTTTTTATTTCCTAGCTTTTAAGAGGCTATATTTTAATTTTTATGACGAAAATCATAAAGAAATATTTATCGCTGTATCGTTGATTTTTATATTTTTTATTCTGCACATAGCTCTCTCTATGTTGGTTGGTGCATCCTTTGGTGGGATAGATATTATTCAACGTGATCTTTATGAGTTTCATCGTCCTATTCTGTATTTGCTCGTGTTTGCTCTTGCTTACACTGTCTTTTCTCGTCAAGGCCTGATTTTAAAGTTTGAACGACTTTTGTTGTTTGCGTTTTTTGTTTTGGTTTTAATTGGGTTAAATCAGTACTTTGGTTTTTATGATTATCTAAGTCAGCTATATACTAAAGAGCATAATGTTAACTCCCGCCGGGTTTCTGCGCCTTTTGTCAACCCTTATGATTATGCGTTCATGATGTCGTTTTTTATTTTATATTTTTTCCTGAAAATGATTTACACATGTCGATTTTTTATTCTACCTTTGGTTGTTGCGTTAATCATGTTTATTCTTCCGCAATCACGATCAGTTGCCGGAACTTTTTTGGTAGGTTTTTTTATTGTCTTACCAACGGTTTTATTGTTATTAGAGTTTAATCTTAAGAAGCTAGTTGTATCGAAGAAATTATTTTTATTTTTATTTTTAATGCTTGTCGTGTCCATCATTTTCGTTGCCTCTATTCCGTATTTACTGGAAAACTTTCACTATCTGACGGGTCAGTTTGTAAGGTTGCTGGAGGGTGAGGGTATTGGTCGATCTGGTAATATTCGGCTAGGGCAGTTTCTATTTGCTCTCGATAAAGTATCTAATAATCCGTTAATCATGTTCTTTGGTAATGGCCCTGCAAAATCTGAGCTTGAATACGTTGAGTCGATTTATAATTATCAGTTTTACCGTTATGGGTTGGTTGGTTTTCTTTTGTATTTTATTGCCTTAATTGGGCTTGGGGTCTATTTTGCATGGCGGATATTAAAGAATATTGGTCGTCATCATATTAGTTATCCTTTTTTTCTCGCCCTGCTCGTATGGTTTTTGATTATTCCTTTGATGAGTGTGGGCAATAACTTTACCGAGCAAATTCGGCTTTCTTTCTTCTTTTATTCTATGTTGGGTCTTTTGGCCGCCAGTTATTCATTGACTGTTTTCCATTCAAAAAGGCCTGCGGAATGAAGCTCGCTTATATAACGATGCAATTTCCGGTTCCTTCGGAAACGTTTGCTTCATTAGATGTAGAAAGTTTGCGTCAGCAAGGGCAGGATGTTTCTGTGTACGGGATGCGACCAAAGCATGTTCAGTTTGAAAAGTTGATGGTTGAACGTGATCATGCTGGATTGTCCGTTACTCATTTTTCTTTTGAATCAATCTTGGTGTTTTTTGCCTTTTTGATTAGACATCCGTTAATGACCTTTTCTCTTTTGGGTTGGGTTCTTTCTTGTTGCGCTAAAACACCTAAGCATCTATTAAAAAGCTTGGTTTTGTTACCCTCCGCTATATCTATTTTCAGGTCAGTTTTAAAACGCAAGCCGGATGTTGTTCATCTATTTTGGGGGCATTACCCTTCGATGGAGGGCTATTTGGTAAAAAGGTATATGCCAAACACGGTGGTTTCCATGTTTCTCGGTGCGCATGATTTGGTTTCAGCTTATCCTGGGAGTGTTAAGCTTTCAGAAGAAGCGGATGTGATTTTCACGCATTCAAAGTCTAACTTGCCGATGATGAGCGAAATGGGGATTGATAAGGACAAGGTAAATGTTGTGGTGCGGGGAACTAAGTTGGACTTTCCCGTTGAGGGTGTCGCCAATAAGTTTGAAGAATTAAATGAGCCCATCTTTTTAACCGCCGGGCGGTTAATTGAAGAAAAGGGGGTTGATGATGTATTGCGTATCTTTCAAGGTGTTTTAAACAATAATCCTCGCGCTGTTTTGTATATTGCAGGTGATGGTTCGTTTAGACCCAGTTTAGAAAAATTGGTTGATAATTTGGGGTTGCAAAAGTATGTATTCTTTTTGGGGCATGTTGATCAGGTTGAGTTAATCAAGGTTATGTCCAAAACCCACTTTTTTTTATTGATGTCACGTTATCCATCTGAACGACTACCCAATGTTGTCAAAGAGGCGATGTACCAAAAGTGTGTTGTTGTTACTACCAATACTCCTGGAATTGATGAATTGATTGAGAATGGCATTGAAGGATTTGTTGTTGAGAAAGGTGATTGGAAGAGTGGCTTGGCTTTTATTAATACGTGTTTAGAAAAAGATGCAAGAGCTAGTACTATTGCAATGAATGCAAAGCAGAAAATTATTGAAAAATTTGATGTGGACGTTTCTATGAATACTTACATAAAGCTTTGGCAGGCTGCGAAGGATAGGATGGAACTATTGTGAGTATTGTTTCAATAATTACTCCCTCCCATAATTCCACACAGTTTATTTCAGAAACCATTCAGTCTGTTTTGAGTCAGTCTATTTCAGACTGGGAGATGATTATTGTTGATGATTGCTCGACGGACAAATCGGTTGAGGTGATTCAGTCTTTTGTTGAGCAAGATTCGCGGATTAAGTTGATTCGGTTGTCGGTAAATTCAGGTGCAGCAGTAGCTCGTAATACAGCGATTGAAGCCGCACAGGGTCGTTATATTGCGTTTTTGGATAGTGATGATCTTTGGTTGCCGGATAAGTTGGAAAAACAGTTGGCGTTTATGCAGGTTGATAATTATCCGTTTACCTATGCGGCTTATGACAAGATTGATGAAAATGGGCAGGTGTTTGGGCTTATTGGTGTGCCGGATAGGGTTTGCTATTCTGATTTGTTAAAGATGTGTTCGATTGGTTGTTTAACCGCAATCTATGACACGGAATATTTTGGCAAGGTTACTATGCCGTTGATTCGTAAACGTCAGGATTTCGGCTTGTGGTTGAAGTTGTTGAAAAAAACGGAGTATGCCTACGGCTTGAATGAAACACTCGCGCAGTATCGTGTTCGCACCGATTCAATTTCCGCCAATAAAGCCAATGCCGCTAAGTTTACTTGGCGTTTGTATCGTGAAGTCGAAGGGATGAATGTGTTTAAAGCCAGTTATTATTTTAGCCATTATGCGGTGCGTGGTTTATTGCGCACCAAAGCACCAGGCCTAGCGAGAATGTTAGGGGTGTTGAAATGATTTTAGTCACAGGCGGAGCTGGTTATATCGGGTCGCATACATGTGTTGAGTTGTTAGCGGCTGGGTATGATTTGGTGGTGTTGGATAACCTTAGCAACAGTTCTATCGCTTCGCTTGAACGTGTTGCTGGAATTGTGAATGTTGAATGTTCAATTTTTAATGAAGACTCCCGCCTTCGCGGGAATGACGAACGATTAACTTTTATCCAAGGCGATATACGCGACAGTGAGTTGTTGCGGTCGGTTTTTGAGCGGTTTGAGATTGAGGCGGTGATTCATTTTGCCGGGTTAAAGGCGGTGGGTGAATCGGTTGCGATGCCATTGCGCTATTACAATAACAATGTATCGGGTTCGGTAGCGTTGTTTGGGGTGATGGCGGAGTTTGACTGCAAGCGAGTAGTGTTTAGTTCGTCGGCGACAGTGTATGGCGATCCGGCGAGTGTGCCGATTAAAGAGGGTTTTCCGTTATCGACCACCAATCCTTATGGCGCGTCTAAGTTGATGGTAGAGAATATCTTGCGTGATGTGTATGCCAGTGACAATACCGCTACGGGTACAAGGGCCTGGTCGATTGGGTTGTTGCGTTATTTTAATCCCGTCGGGGCGCATGAGTCGGGGTTGATTGGTGAAGATCCGAATGGGATTCCGAATAATCTGATGCCGTTTGTGTCGCAGGTGGCGGTAGGTTTGCGCGAGAAGTTGTCGGTGTTTGGTGGCGATTACGATACCGTCGATGGCACTGGGGTGCGGGACTATATTCATGTAGTGGATTTGGCGAAAGGGCATGTGGCGGCGTTGCGGAAGTTAATGCAATCATCTGGCCTGCTAACGGTGAATTTAGGCACAGGGCGCGGGTATTCGGTTTTGGAGATGGTGTCTGCATTTGAAAGGGTATCGGGCAAAGCTGTGCCTTATGAGATTGTTGCACGCAGGCCTGGTGATGTGGCGCAGTGTTATGCCGACCCGAGCTATGCGTTTGAAGTGTTAGGCTGGAAAGCGGAGTTTGGTATTGAAAGAATGTGCGAAGACGCATGGCGCTGGCAGTCGAAGAATCCACGGGGTTATGGTGAGGGGTGAGGTGTCATTGCGAGGAGCGCAGCGACGTGGCAATCTACAGCCGAGTGTTCCGGTAAAAGATCGCCGCGCTGCGCTCGCGATGAAGGCCGATTGGTGTTAGGGCGTTATTTTCGGTAATATAAGGTTTGGTTTAGTTTTTGAGAGGGTTTGAGTATGTATGCGGTTGAATTTGAAACGGACATTAAAAGTAAATACATTGAAATTAAGGACTATAGCAAGATTCTTAATAAGCATGCCAAGGTTATCGTCTTAGTTGAGGATTCGGAGATGCATGCTGTTTCGACTAATCAAAATGACTTTATTGCCACTTTATTGAGTCAACCTAGGCATATAACGCAAGGTTCTTCTTTTTTGAGCCGAGAGCAAGCTAATGCAAGATAGCGTATTTGTTGATTCGAATATTTTTTTGTATGCGTTTAGTGACTTGGATTTGCATAAACAAAAGATTGCTGGTGAGATTGTTTCACAAGGTAATTGCGTTATTTCAAGCCAAGTTCTGAATGAGGTAAGCAACAATTTACTCAAAAAGTTGTCCTTTAACAACAGCGAGATTAGCCGTTTTATTGAGAGCGCATATAGTCGTTATTGGGTGAGCAGTGTCTGTAAAGATGCGTTTTTGAAAGCATGTGAATTGCGAGAAAAATACATGTTTTCTTATTATGATTCATTAATTGTTGCCTCTGCTAGTCTTGAAGGTTGCCAGCTATTGTATTCTGAGGATATGCAACATGGGCTGGTTTTAAATAATCAGATGACGATTGTAAATCCGTTTATAAAAACCTAACCGATTTTATGTATGACTTAATCAACGTAATGGCGGCGGCATGGTTTTGAGCAATATCGATGATGACATGAAAGATGAATATGACCCAGCGTTGTTTGATAGTGCGGAGGTTGGCAAGTATGCTGAGCGTTTGCGACAAGCGTCAAATGTGGTGATTGTAGAACCAGATCTGGCGGCGGCCTTTCCCAATAATGCGGCGGTTAATAACGCATTGCGAGAGTTGTTGAAGCTTGCGCGGCAGGTTAAAGTTCCAAATCACGCTTGATTTTTAATAGCTTAATATCGATTTGTGCCGGATTGAGTCCGGCGTTTTTGTTTTTGGATTTGGCGCTGGCAGTCGAAGAATCCGCGAAGTTATGGTGAGGGGTGAAGTGTGAGGTTGCTCACGATGACCTTGTATTGGTGTTAAGCCATCATTTTGGGTAATATAGGGTTTGGTTTAGTTTTTTGCGAGGATTTGAGTATGTATGCAGTTGAGTTTGAAACAGATGTGGTGTCTGAGTATGTGCGTATTCCGAATTTTGAGCAGTTTAAAAACCAGCATGTGAAGGTGATTGTGTTGAGTGAACAGGCTAATTTGTCTCAAAGTGTAGCTGGAATAGAAGGTGCGGAGGTGATTGATTTTTCAGTTTTTAAGGTGAAGGCTTTTAACCATTGTGATGCAGTGGCTTATCAACGGGCGATGCGTGATGAGTGGGAATGATCGTTATTTGCTTGACACCAATGCGTTAATTTATTTGCTTGAACATGGGCTTGTGTTACCAAAATCGATGCTTTTTTATTCGAGTATTTCAAAAATTGAGCTGTTGGCGTACCCAAACTTGGATAAGGCTGATGAAGGTAATATTCGTTCGGTTCTTGCTTTAATGCAGGAAATCAGGCTGAGTGATGATGTTGTTGAGCGATGATAAAAAATTACAAGCGCATAAAAATGTGATTTCTATTGATAGGTTTGTGGGTATTTTTAAATAGTATTTTGTGTCGGTAGCGTTTATGGTAGCGTTTAGTTGTGTTTTGAAATGCCGGTTTGAGTCCGGCATTTTTGTTTTGGATTTCCGTTATCAACCACCAATCCCTATGGTGTGTCTAAGCTGATGGTGGTAAACATTTTGTGCGATGTGTTTGCTAGTGACCCGGCTTGGTCGATTGGCTTGTTGCGCTGGAAAGCGGAATTGGGCATCGAGCGGATGTGTGAAGATGCTTGGCGCTGGCAATCGAAGAACCCGAATGGGTATGGTGAGGGGTGAGGTGTGCGGTGTCATTGCGAGGAGCGCAGCGACGTGGCAATCTACAGCCGAGTATGCCGGTAAAAGATCGCCACTCTTCGCTCGCGATTACGGGTTCTATGGCTCGCGATGACCTTGAGTTGGTGTTAAGTCGTTGTTTTCGGTAATATAGGGTTTGGTGTAGTTTTTTGCGAGGATTTGAGTATGTATGCAGTTGAGTTTGAAACGGTGGCGCGCAATCACATCATTCATTTGCCTGATGAAGTGCCGCAGGATTGTCCGGTAAGGGTGTTGGTGCTTTATCCTGACTTGGCGAGTCGGTCTGGCGCTTCGGGTGTCAAGCGTAAACCCCATCCTGCTTTGGCGAGTTCAGTAACGATGAGTGCGGATTTACTTAATACGGCTATGCCCTTAGAAGATTGGGATATGCTGAAGTGATGGTGTTGTGGTCAGTTCGATAAGTTGTTTGGAAATAGCTTGGTTGGTTAAGCAGGGTAAGATTAAGCTGAATATGCCTTTAGAAAACTGGTTTGAGCTGGCTTTAGAGGCTTCTGGGGTTGAATTGCAAACAGCGAATTGCCAAATCGCCTTGTTGTCTACTCAGTTGGCGGATATTCATAAAGATCCGGCGGATCGCATTATTTTGTTTTTTAATTAGGTAAACGTCGCCGGTTTGAGTCCGGCTTTTTTGTGCCTGCAAGAAAGTGTGGTCTAGATCACAATTCGTGTGTGTTGTTCTGCGTGTGTCGGTGTTTCTTGGTATAATATGCGTTATATTTTTAAGCTGTTTTTTGTATAAAATTTTGACAAGTCGCCTTTATGAAACCCATTCCTAAATACCGTTCGCGTTTACCGCTGTTTTTGTATGCCTTGATTGATTTAACTTTTCCGTTGTTTTTGTTGTACGGTTTGCATGCCCTGTTGCTAGACCAGGCCTGGTTAGAGAAGTATACCTGGTTGGGTGGTTTAGCCGGTATTGCGATGGTGATTGGGGTGCGCCTGTTGCGCGGTTATAGTCGCTATAGTGAACGTTCGATTGCACAAAAGCTGGCGTTGATATTTAAAGTTTGGATGTTGACGGTGCTGCTGCTTATCTTTTTGGCGTTTTTGCATTTGGTGGCGCAGGATTACAGTCGTAAGTTGGTGATCAGTTGGGCGATTATCACGCCGTTTGTGCTGTTGTTGTTGCGCTTGCTGGTGAATCGGTTTTGTTATGCGGTGGACGCGAATCCGATTCGGGTGGTGTTGCTTGAGGAGTATGCGTTTACGGATTTTGAAAGGTCGCGTTTGGCGCAGCAGAATGTTGAGTTTGAGGTGTTGGCATTTGATGAGCAGGCGGATTGGCTGCAAAAGGTACGCGACACGCAACCGGATTATGTATTGCTAAATACGCATCAACAACCGCAGTCTGACTTGATTAAGGATTTGACCCATTTGGAGCTGGATGGAGTGCGCTTGATTAAGATGGAACAGTTTATGGAAACCTTCTTGCGCAAGTGCTATGTGGATTATCAAACGGTGAACTTGGATTATCTGCAAGAGGTGACGGCTTACAGCCGATTGAATTATGCGTTGAAGCGCATGGTGGATGTGAGTGCTGCGTTGAGTTTGTTATTGCTGACTTGGCCGGTAATGATTTATGCCATGATACGGATTCGGCAAGAATCGCCAGGCCCGGTTATCTTTAGTCAAAAACGTGTTGGGTTATTTGGCAAGGAGTTCACGCTCTATAAATTTCGTTCGATGCATCTTGATGCTGAAAAAGAGGGCGCTAAGTTTGCCGAAAAAGATGATCCTCGTGCTTATGGGTTCGGGGCGTTTATGCGTAAAACCCGGATTGATGAGTTGCCACAGCTGTGGAATGTGCTAAAAGGCGATATCCATTTTATTGGACCTCGTCCAGAGCGTAAGGTGTTTACTGATGAGTTGGAAAAAGACATCCCGTTTTATCATGAACGCCATTTGGTTGCGCCGGGCATTTCCGGTTGGGCGCAAGTGATGTATCCCTATGGCTCCTGTGTGGAAGATGCGCGCCAAAAGCTGATGTACGATTTGTATTACATTAAAAACTGGAGCATTTGGCTGGAAATCGAAACCCTAATCCGCACAGTCGGCGTGGTACTTGGGAAAAAGGGGCTGTAATCTAAATTAAACCCCTAGTAGGGAAATCGTATTTTCATACGCTTAATGCATTTAAAAAACTTGTCAGGAGAACTTATGCAACAAAACCACTCTGAATTAGCTGTTTCGCCACGTCAATATGATGATGAAATTGATTTGTTTGAGTTATTTGAGACGCTTTGGGCGCAAAAATGGCTGATTGCTGCTGTGACGGCTTTAACTGGTGTATTTGCTTTTCTGTTTGTATTGTTCGCACCTTCAAAAGCGGATTCGTATCAGGGGGAGGTATTGCTTGAAGTGGCTACCGTGCAAATGTTATCCGGGCAGTCAGCTGAGGTCGTTACAGTTGAAGAACTTGCAGATTTGCATGCCATAATTCCCAAAATTGCAGGTGTGTCATCTTCGGTGAATCGAGGTGATAGTAAGGTTGTTACATTATCGTTTGGTCATCATTCAAAAGAAAATGTTGAGTCAAGGTTAATCGGCGCGGTCGAAATTATTCAGGCTAGGCATGAGTTGCTTCTTTCACGGATGCAAAATATTGCACTGATTCAGCCAACGACGCAGGTTGGTGAGATTTCGTTAGCACTGGTTTCGCCCAAACAAAATCGCTTAGATAAGCTTAATCTCATTCTTGCAGTCGGTTTAGTATTAGGCTTAATGCTAGGCGTGTTTATCGCGCTTATTCGTTCCGCTATTCAAAAGCGTCGAGCTAAACTGAATGAGTCAAGCCCGTCCGTAAGTTAATTCGACAAGGTTTATATTATGTTTTAACGGGTGAATCACCCATTGATGAGACTGCGGACGAAGGGCTGGATTCTGTGGGCATCAAAATGAGCCTAGCGGAATTGTATGCTTTTTTTGTGGAGGCTGTTTCTCAGTATCAGCAGCTTGAGGCGGCAAAGGTTTGATAGTCCGCGTCCGCCGTGATGTATTTTGAAAAGCCGGATTCAGTCCGGCATTTTTATAGGGTTTGTTAAGGACTGGGTTGTATGAATATTTTAGTGACCGGTGGTTCGGGTTTTATTGGCTCGGCTTTGATTCGTTTTTTGATTGCTCACACCGAGCATCAGGTGATGAATCTGGATAAGCTGACCTATGCCGCGAATCCGGCGGCGTTGGCTGAGGTTGAATCAGATCCGCGTTATCGTTTCCGACAGTTGGATATTTGTGACGCTGCCGGGGTGGCACAGGTTATGGCGGAGTTTGAGCCGGATTGGGTGATGCATTTGGCGGCCGAGTCGCATGTTGACCGTTCGATTGCCGGACCGGCTGAGTTTATTCAAACCAATATTGTCGGCACCTATAACTTGCTGGAGCAGGCACGCGCCTATTGGTCTAAGCTGGCTGCGGATAAAAAAGCCGATTTTCGTTTTCATCATATTTCGACTGATGAGGTCTATGGTGACTTGCCGCACCCGGACGAGCTAGATCGCCACGCTGCGCTCTCGATGACTAACCCTGTCATTGCGAAGAGCGAAAGCGAGGTGGCAATCTCCAGCGAAGCAATCTCTAAAGTGCAACGGCTACCCTTGTTCACCGAACAAACCGCTTATGCACCGAGTTCGCCTTATAGCGCCAGTAAGGCGGGTTCAGATCATTTGGTGCGTGCTTGGCATCGTACTTATGGTTTGCCGGTGGTGGTGTCGAACTGCTCGAACAATTACGGGCCTTATCAGCATCGTGAAAAACTGATTCCGCAGACGATTTGGAATGCGTTGCAGGGCAAGCCGATTCCGCTGTATGGGCGTGGCCAACAAATTCGTGATTGGTTGTATGTGGACGATCATGTGCGTGGGTTATACCGGGTGGTGTCAAGCGGTCAGCCGGGGCAAACTTATAATATTGGCGGTCATAATGAAAAGCGCAATCTGGAGGTGGTCAAGGCGATTTGTGCGCTATTAGAAGAGATGGCACCGAGCGAGCTGAATCCAAATATTGACAGTTATTCCTGTGAGCCTGGCAGTGCCGACAGTTATCACGCATTGATTAAATTTGTCGCTGACCGCCCGGGGCATGATTTGCGTTACGCCATCGACGCAAGCAAGATTGAGGCGACCTTGGGGTGGCGACCAAGCGAAACCTTTGAATCGGGGCTTCGTAAGACAGTGCGATGGTATCTTGATAACCAGGCCTGTTGCCATCCTTCGTAATTGAAAGTCAACCTTCGTTATTGCGAACGAAGTGAAGCCTGAATCTCAAGATTACCATGGCTTTCAGCCTCGCGATGACCGAAAAGGTATGGCTTTGCGGTGACACCTGCGCTTTTCTTGCATATAATAAATTCTCGTCAATAATTAAGACTCATCCATGTCTATTTCATCTCAGTTGCAAAGGATTTTTGCAGACCAACCTCAGCTACAGGCTGCGCTTTTATCCAGCTTGGTAGACTATGCTCATGAGGCTGTGGGCCTGGTATCGGATACTGGGCGTTTAATTCTGCTAAATCCAGCGTTTGAGGGGTTTTTAAAGTTTCCGGCTCAGGATTTACTTAATCGTCGATTATGGTTTTTACGTTCACTTAATGGACGGCGTGGAATCAGCTCTCAGGTGCAACAGGCTTTAATAGAACAAGGTGTATGGGCCGGGGAGTATCGGATTCAAACCGGCCTTTATGACTTTCGCGACATCATGTTAACCCTGGTAGATCTAGCGCAAAATCTTGATGCGCATTCTGGTGATGCAAGCTATACACTGGTTATTTTTCACGATCTGTCTCAGCAAAAACATCAGGAATTGCAGCTGAAACAACTCGCCAATTTTGACAAGATTACCGGCTTGCCGAGCCGCCAGTTATTTTCAGAAAAAGTGGAATGGCTCAAGCAAAATCAACAAAACTTTAAGTTTGGCTTGTTGTGTATTGATTTAGATGGCTTTAAGTTGATTAATGATCAATATGGTCATGACATTGGTGATAAGTTGCTAAAAAAAGTGGCGATGCGCTTAAGCAGCAAAATGCGCTCTGAGGATATTTTGTCGCGTTTTGGCGGTGATGAGTTTTTGGGCTTGGTGCACCATGTGCCAGATGATCCGCAGTTGCTGGCGATTTTATTGAACCGTTTGTTAGCCGCGGCCTCCGAACCCATGACGATTAATGGCATTAAGCTGCAGGTGTCTTGCAGTATTGGAGTGACGCTGGCAGATAATCATGCTTTTGAGAGTGTGGATATTTTATTGCGCCAAGCTGACCATGCCATGTATCAAGCCAAAATTGAGGGCAAGAATCGTTATCATGTATTTGATCCGGCGCAAGAGGCTTGGCAAAAAGAACGTCATAGTCATTTTAAACGTATGCGTGAAGCGATGCATTTGGATGAGTTGCGGGTGGTCTATTTGCCGATTGTGTCACTAAAAACTGGTGAATTGAAAGGGGCGGAAGCCTTAGTGCGATGGCAACATCCTGAACATGGACTTTTAGATCCGCGCCATTTTATGCCGATTATTGAAGATCACATGGTCGAGGTTGAGCTGGGTTGGTGGGTGATGGACCGGGTGTTGACCGACATGCAGCAATGGCAAACGCTAGGTTTTGATTGTCGGGTGAATGTGAATGTGTCGTCACGCCAATTGGAACAGGGCGATTTTAATGAGCGTCTATTTCATAAATTAAGCCACTTTAACGCCCCACAACCGTTTAAGTTAGAGTTAGAAATACTAGAGTCAGGCGTGTTTGAATCTTTGCCAGACTTATCCGGTAAGCTAAATGAGTTAAAGTCCCATGACATTAGATTGGCGGTTGATGATTTTGGAACCGGCTATTCGTCTTTTGATTATTTACGCAAGCTCTCACTTGATTCGTTGAAAGTTGACCGTAGCTTTGTTGCCAACATGCTAGAAAGTGCTGAAGATCGTGCGATTTTAGCGAGTATGATCGCGTTGGGTCATGCTTTTCACTTAGATGTGGTGGCCGAAGGGGTGGAAACCCTTGAACATGCCAAGCAGCTGCAAACCATGGGCTGTGATTATGCCCAGGGTTATGGGATTGCCAAGCCGATGCCTGCGAATGAGTTGATGGCTTGGGCAAAAACCTGGTCAATAGTCAGTTTTGGCTGACCTAGTTTTATCACTGATCTAGGACGCCAAGGGTGACAAAATCGTCGCGTGGCTGTCTGCTAGCATATCCGGATAGTCGAGGTTGTAATGTAAGCCTCGACTTTCTTGCCGAGCTTGCGCCGAACGTACCATTAATTTGGCCACCAAAGTTAAGTTGCGTAATTCAAGGGTATCGACATCCAGCAAATGATGACGATAAAACTCTTCGACCTCGGCCTCTAATGTATTAATACGACTTAACGCGCGCGCGAGTCGGCTATTGGTGCGCACGATCCCAACATAATCCCACATCACCCGTCTGACCTCATCCCAGTCATGACTCACTAAGATACGCTCTTTGGCACGGCTGACTTTACTGGTATCCCAAGGCTTAGGGTTTTTGAGCGGTTGGGTGAGGGGTTTACTTAAAATATCTTGACGAGCAGCTTCTGCAAAGACTAATCCTTCTAACAACGAATTGCTGGCTAGGCGGTTGGCGCCATGCAAACCGGTATAGGCCGTTTCACCTATGGCGTATAACCTGGCTAAGTCTGTTTGACCTTGTAGATTGGTGACAACACCACCGCAAGTGTAATGGGCAGCCGGCACCACCGGTATCGGTTGTTGGGTCATATCAATGCCTACTTTCAAACAGCGTTGGTAAATGGTTGGGAAGTGGTTTTGCAAAAACGCAGCGGGTTTATGACTAATATCTAAATACACACAATCTATGCCACGGGTTTTCATTTCTTGGTCAATAGCGCGGGCCACTACATCACGCGGTGCCAATTCACCATCAGGATGGTATTTATGCATAAAGGCTTCGCCATTAGCTAATACCAGCCGACCGCCTTCACCACGCACCGCTTCAGAAATTAAAAACGAGCGGTCTTGCGGGTGGTATAAACAAGTGGGGTGAAACTGATTAAACTCCATATTGCCCACGCGACAGCCCGCACGCCAAGCCATGGCTATACCATCACCGGTTGAGGTGTCGGGATTGCTGGTGTAAAGATAGGCTTTGGAGGCGCCACCGGTTGCGAGTACGGTCACAGCTGCTTTGAGCGGAAAAATTTGTCCCGCAGCCTTGTCTAATACATAGGCGCCAATACATTCTTGGCGTTGGCGATCCAATAATAAATCTACCGTCATATGGTTAGGCAGTAGAGTGATATTGGGCGTGTTGTGAACAGTTTGGATGAGGGTGTCGATAACGCTTTGGCCGGTGTGGTCGGCAGCGTGGATAATGCGTCGATAGCTGTGACCGCCTTCTTGGGTGAGGTGAAAAGGAAAGCTGCTATCCGGTTGCAGTGCCGGACTAAAGGGTACGCCCATTTGAATCAGTTCTTGAATCGCTTGGTGCGCATGTTCGGCGACAAATCGGACGGCGGGCTCTTCACATAAACCGGCACCGGCAATTAGGGTATCTTGCACATGGGCGTCCACACTATCAAAGGGGTCGAGTACGGCGGCAATACCACCTTGAGCATATTGAGAGCTGCCTTCATTTAGGCTCGATTTAGCGAGGACGGTGACGCGATAATGCTGGGCTAGTTTCAGCGCCAGCGATAACCCGGCAATACCACTGCCAATAATCAGAATGTCTGTATTCAAAAAATGCCTCACCGATTTGATTTTGCCAATATGGTAGCATAGAAGCTTGAATTTTGAATTGGATACCCTATTAACAACTAATGAAACTAACAGACTATGACTGAAGACTTAACCGCTTACGGCCAAGTTGTGCGAATTGACGGCGATTGGGCATGGGTGCAAACTCGGCGCGAGTCGGGCTGTCATTCGTGTCAATCGCAAGGCAGTTGTAGCACAGGTACCTTATCGCGTTGGCTTGCCCAATCAACTCAGCAGGATGTGCGGGTCGCGGCCATACCAGGCCTGGTGGTTGGACAGCAAGTCGAATTACGCTTAGCGGGTAATCGGCTAGTGTGGCAGGCTTTTTTAGCCTATGGCGCGCCGCTGTTGGCATTTTTGGCGGCGGGGTTATTAGCCAGTTGGTTGTGGCCGAGTGCGGGGGAGTTTGTGATAATTTTAGGGAGCCTGCTAGGCTTAGGCTTGGCGTGGTGGGGCCTATCCAAGTATCATCAACCCACAATGCCGGTAATTCACCGTGTTTTAGAAACCCAAAACGGACCTGAGAGGATGTATGAAACAAGCAATTAAACAATTTTTAGTGTTGGGCTGTGTTGCCTTGCCGTTGTGGTTGCCAGTTAAGACCCTGGCCCAAGCACCGTCGTCCTTTCCAGACTTTACTCAATTAGTCGAGCAGAATCATCAAGCGGTGGTCAATATTTCGACCACGCGCACTGAGCGGCGCAATGCTCCGCCGCAAGGACAAATTCCGCCTCAGTTTAGAGGGATGCCTGAGGAGTTTTTACGCCACTTTTTTGGTTTTGATCCGCGTCAAGAATCGCAACCCCGCCGTGGCCCAGAGCGTCGCGCTCAGTCAGTTGGTTCGGGATTTATTATCAGTGAAGACGGTTACATCCTTACTAACCATCATGTTATTGATGATGCCGACACGATTATTGTGCGTTTAAGCAACCGTAAAGAGTATCAAGCTGAGTTGATTGGCAGTGACCCTCGCACCGATGTCGCGTTGTTAAAGGTTGATGCGGAAGCTTTGCCGATCGTCCAAATTGGTAATTCTGACAATTTGCGGGTTGGAGCGTGGGTATTAGCCATTGGTGCGCCTTTTGGTTTGGATTACACCGTGACTAAGGGGATTGTTAGTGCCAAAGGGCGTAACCTGCCGGATGATAGTTATGTGCCCTTTATTCAAACGGATGTGGCGATTAACCCTGGTAACTCAGGTGGTCCGCTGATTAACCTGGATGGCGAAGTGGTCGGCATTAACGCTCAAATTTTCACGCGTAGTGGTGGCTTTATGGGCCTATCATTTGCAATTCCGATTGAAATTGCGATGAATGTGGTTGAACAATTACGTGAAACGGGGCAGGTGGCGCGTGGTTATCTCGGGGTGCAGGTGCAGGAGGTGACCAGTGATTTAGCGCGTTCATTTAATATGGATTCGCCACGTGGTGCGTTGGTGGCGCAAGCCTTCCCAGGTTCGCCTGCCGAGCGTGCGGGGATTCAATCGGGTGATATTATTTTGAAGTTTAATGACAAACTCATTGAAAAATCGACTGATTTACCGCCAGCGGTAGGGATTACGCCAATTAACAAAGAGTCAGAAGTATTGATTTTGCGTCAGGGTGAAGAAATCATTATTCGCACTCAGTTAGCGCCATTGGATGAAATGGCAAGTGGTAGCAGTCGTGCCGCCCCCGCTATGTCTAGTGAAGTGTTGAATGTGATGTTGCGCTTGGTAGATGAAGAACAGCTTAAAACGCTCAATATTCCGTTTGGGGTCGAGATTGAGCAGGTACGTGAAGGTTTAGCGAGTCGCAGTGGCCTGATCCAAGGCGATATTTTAGTGAGCATTAATTTTCAGCCATTACGCAGCATCGAAGATGTGGACAAAGCATTAAAAGCCGTTCCTGCTGGTCAATCAGTGCCTTTGCGGGTGATTCGTAATGGTCGCTCTAACTTTATTGCACTCACGCTTGAATAGTCCGTTGCGCTGGTGCATTAGTTTAAATTAGCGTAAAATAATGCCAATTTTACCGGTTTGCCAGGCCTGTTACGTAGCAGGCCTGGTCAAGTAAGGGTGCAATCGCACCCTTTTTTATTGAGTTTTTGCTTGGAGTCCGCATGTCGCAACCCTTATCTCACATTCGTAATTTTTCGATTATTGCCCACATTGACCATGGCAAATCGACCATTGCCGATCGCTTCATTCAGCATTGCGGTGGTTTAACCGAACGTGAGATGGATCAGCAGGTCTTGGATTCAATGGACATCGAGCGTGAGCGTGGTATCACGATTAAGGCGCAAAGTGTAACTTTATTGTACAAAGCTAACAATGGCGAAACCTATCAGCTTAATTTTATCGATACCCCCGGCCATGTTGATTTTTCCTATGAAGTGTCGCGCTCACTGGCGGCCTGTGAAGGCGCTTTGTTGGTGGTGGATGCGTCTCAAGGGGTAGAAGCTCAAACCGTAGCCAATTGTTATACCGCGATTGAGCAGGGGTTAGAGGTGATTCCGGTTTTAAACAAAATCGATTTGCCCGCGGCTGAACCTGAGCGCGTGAAACTCGAAATTGAAGAAATTGTCGGTATTGATGCGTCAGAGGCTGTGTCGGCCAGCGCGAAAGCGGGTATTGGTATTGTTGAAACCCTAGAAGAACTGATTAAAAAAGTTCCCGCGCCGGTGGGCGATTTGGACGCGCCGTTTAAAGCTTTAATTATTGATTCTTGGTTTGATAATTATCTGGGTGTGGTGTCGCTAGTGCGGGTGATTGATGGCAAAATTGCTAAAAAAACCAAAATGCGTGTCATGTCAACGGGTGAAGATTATGAAGTGACTGACGTGGGTATTTTTACCCCTAAACGCAGTCCGCAAGCCTTTTTAGGTGCCGGAGAGGTAGGCTATGTAATCGCTGGGATTAAGGATATTGATGGGGCACCTGTGGGTGATACCCTAACCGATGCGAAAAATCCAGTAGCACAGCGGTTGCCAGGATTTAAACCGGTACAACCACGCGTTTTTGCCGGTTTATTCCCGATTAGCTCTGAGGATTATGAAGATTTACGTGAAGCCTTGCGCAAGTTACGCTTAAACGATGCGGCCTTGAATTTTGAACCTGAAACCTCGGAAGCCTTGGGTTTTGGTTTTCGTTGTGGCTTTTTGGGTATGCTGCACATGGAGATTATCCAAGAGCGTTTAGAGCGTGAATATAATCTCGATTTAATTAGCACCGCTCCAACGGTAGTTTATGAGTTGTTAACTAAAAAGGGCGAGGTTATCAAAATTGATAACCCGTCTGAACTGCCGGATGTGGGTACTATTGCTGAAATTCGTGAGCCGATTATTCAAGCCAATATTTTGGTGCCACAAGAGTATATTGGTGCGGTAATGAAGTTGTGTATTGATAAGCGCGGCGTGCAAAAAGCAATGAGTTACGCAGGTAATCAAATTTCGATTAGCTTTGAGTTGCCACTGAACGAGGTGGTATTAGACTTTTTTGACCGTCTTAAATCGAATACGCGCGGTTATGCGTCGATGGATTATGAATTTAAACGCTTTCAAGCTGATGATTTGGTCAAGGTCGATTTTTTAATTAATGGTGAGCCGGTAGATGCCTTGGCGGTGATTACGCACCGTTCGATGGCGGTGACGCGCGGTAAAGAAATGATTGAAAAATTGAAAGATATTATTCCACGCCAAATGTTTGAAGTGGCGATTCAAGCGGCGATTGGTGGCAAGGTGATAGGACGTACCAACGTGAAGGCTATGCGCAAAAACGTCTTGGCTAAATGTTATGGTGGTGACGTATCGCGGAAAAAGAAATTGCTAGAGAAGCAAAAAGAAGGTAAAAAACGCATGAAGACAATCGGCCGCATTGAGCTGCCGCAAGAAGCCTTTATGGCCGTGTTAAATACCGGAGGCGGTGATAAACAATGAATTTTGAATTAATTTTAGTCCTCGCGACGGTGATTACCGGCGTACTGGTGTTGCTTGATCGCATGGTGTGGAAGAAAAAACGCGAGCAGTCGGCTGTCACTCAAAATGTCCCGGTGTTAATTGAATATGCGCGTTCATTATTTCCGGTATTTTTAATTGTCTTGGTATTGCGCTCGTTTATTATCGAGCCGTTTCGGATTCCATCGGGCTCAATGTATCCTACCCTTGAAATTGGTGACTTTATTGTCGTAAACAAATATTCCTATGGCGTGCGTTTACCCGTATTGCAAAGTCGGGTGATTCCATTAGGGAATCCAGAACGTGGCGATGTCGCTGTGTTCCGTTATCCATTGGATCCAAATGTCGATTACATCAAGCGGATTATTGGCGTGCCGGGCGATCGTATTGCCTATATTGATAAAGTGTTGTATTTAAATGGTGAGCCGTTACCACAAGAACCCCTTGGCCGTTACATTGGCTTAAACTCTGGTTCAGTGATGACCGGTGCGCGCCATTTACGTGAAACCTTACCGGATGGGCGCAGCTATGAAATTTTGATTGATCAAGATCGTCGTGGCATGAATATTTATGATGTGGTGGTGCCAGAGGGCTATTATTTTGCTATTGGTGATAACCGTGATCATAGTGCCGATAGTCGGAGCTGGGGCTTGGTATCGGAAGAGTTTTTAAAGGGGCGGGCCTTTGCGATTTGGATGAATTGGGATCAAGGCTTGCAATGGAGCCGAATTGGCCGAGGGATTGAGTAATGGCGGATCAAGCTGAACGCCAATTTAAATTACGCCAATTATCGGCCCGTTTAGGTTACGAGTTTCAAGATGAATCCTGGTTGGAGCTTGCCTTAACTCACCGCAGCGCTGGCGCTAAAAATAATGAGCGTTTGGAGTTTTTGGGAGATAGTTTGGTCAACTTCATGGTCGCGGATTTGCTATTTGAGCAATTTAAGAATTTGCCTGAAGGCGATTTAAGCCGGATTCGTGCCCATTTAGTAAAGGGTGAAACCCTCGCTAAGCTGGCCAAGAAATTAGCCTTAAGTGATATGCTGACATTGGGACCGGGAGAGTTAAAAAGCGGCGGCTATCGTCGTGAGTCTATTTTAGCCGATGCACTTGAAGCGATTATTGCCGCGATTTATCAGGATGGTGGCTTGCAGGCGTGCCGTGGTTTTGTTGAGTCGCTTTATGCTAAAAGCCTGCATGCGCTTGACCCGCAAACCGTGGGCAAGGATCCTAAAACCCGCTTGCAAGAGTGGTTGCAAGCCCAACAGCAGCCTTTGCCAGAATACAGTATTATTAGTGTCAATGGCGCCGCGCATGCTCAGGTATTTACTGTGGCCTGTTATGTTGCGCCCCTTAATACTAAATTTGAAGCGACTGACACCAGTCGACGAAAAGCGGAACAAAAAGCCGCTGAAATTGCGCTTGAAGCGCTAGGACAAGTATGACGACACCCTTTAAAGCCGGCTTTGCTGCCGTGGTTGGACGCCCGAATGTGGGTAAATCCACCCTGATGAATGAATTGTTAGGCCAAAAGTTGAGTATTACCTCGGCTAAACCGCAAACGACACGTCACCGGATTCACGGTATCTTTACCGCGCCTGATCATCAAATTGTGTATGTTGATACGCCAGGGTTGCATTTGGGCGGCGACAAATCCATCAATCGTTATATGAATCGCGCCGCGCGCAGTGCTTTTAGCGGAGTCGATGTAATTTTATTTGTGGTTGAAGCGCCCAAGTTTACACGTGAAGACCGTGCCGTGGCACAGCAACTAGAACAAGCTGATGTGCCGGTGATTTTATTGGTGAATAAAATCGATAAGATTAAGCGCAAAGCTGACATGATGCCTTATTTGCAAATGCTTGGGCAGGCCGTAAAGTTTGACACCTTGATTCCAGTATCGGCTTATAGAAAAAGTGGCTTGGACCTGATTAGTAAAGAAGTCTTGGCGCGGTTGCCCGAGCAGCCGGCGATTTTTCCAGAGGATTATATTACTGACCGTTCCACTAAGTTTTTGCTGGCGGAAATTGTCCGTGAAAAACTGATGCGTTCATTGGGTGAAGAAGTGCCTTATGGAGCCACGGTGGCGATTGAGCAGTTTGAAATGGATCCCGAACAAGACCGCTGGTTAATTAATGCGTTGATTCTGGTGGAGCGTGAGGGTCAAAAGCGAATTGTTATTGGCGATAAGGGCGAGCGGATTAAAGAAATGGGCCGCCAAGCGCGGATGGATATGGTTGCGATGCTCGAAAAACGCGTCCATCTGGAACTCTGGGTGAAGGTGAAACAAAACTGGTCTGATGATGACCGGGCATTAGCCAGTTTAGGTTATACCGATTTGTGAGTATGTGTTGTGAGTGTTATTCAGCAGCCTGCTTATGTTCTGCATAGTCGGCCTTACAAGGAGACCAGTGTTCAGGTCACCTTGTTGATGCCACAGCAGGGCAAGCGATTTGCGACTTTTCGGGGGGTGCGTCAAGCCTCGAAAGTTGCGCGACAAAAGCAGGCCTGGTTACAACCTTTTCAACCCTTGCAAGTGGCGTGGCAAGCCAGTCCGGCCAATCAAGACTGGCTGATGCCGAATCATTTAGAGGCCTATGGTCAAACCCATTGGCTAGAAGGTGAGGCCAATCTCTGTGGTCTGTATTTAAACGAGCTGTTATATCTATGTTTGCCTTTGGCTCAGCCTTGTGAAACGCTGTTTGTGCAGTATATTCAAACGCTGCAAGTCTTTAGTCAAAAAATGTCCGATGTCAGTGAAAGACGTCAGCAGCAGGCCTGGTTATTACGTCAGTTTGAACTGCATTTACTGCAAGACTTGGGCTATCCTTTGCAGGCTTGGCTGGCAGAACAGGCGGCAGGGTTTGTGGCGGCGGAGCCGATTGATCCTGCGCGTCGTTATCGGCTACGACCGCAGTCGCTGCCGGCTTATGCTGACCATGAACCTGAGGTGTGGGATCTGCCGGGTTATGCCTTGTTAGCGCTCGTGGAGCAGAACTTTGTCACTGAGCGGCGGGCACTTGCGCCCTTAAAAGTTTTTTTGCGTGCGCATCTCAATTTATTTCTGGCCGGACGACCCTTAGGGACACGGCACTTATTACAAGCTTTATTAACCAACGCAAAGGATGCGTCCTGATGAATCCGATTTCGAATCCAATCTTCCTTGGCTTAAATATTGACCATGTGGCTACGCTTCGTCAGGCCCGCGGCACGCGTTATCCTGACCCAGTTAAAGCGGCATTAGATGCTGAAATGGCCGGTGCGGATAGCATTACGCTGCATTTGCGCGAAGATCGTCGTCATATCCAGGATGAGGATGTGTATCGTCTAAAAGCCTGTTTGCAAACGAAGATGAATTTAGAAATGGCGGTCACTGAGGAAATGTTGGCCATTGCCTGTGATGTTCAGCCTGAAGATGTGTGCTTAGTGCCTGAAAAACGCGAAGAATTGACCACTGAAGGGGGGTTAGATGTGGCGGGTCAGCAGGCCTGGTTAAGCCAAGCCTGTAGTCGTTTGGCGGCAGCGGGTTGTCGCGTATCGTTATTTATTGATGCCGATGAAACCCAGATCCGTGCGGCGAAAGCGGTCGGTGCGCCGGTAATTGAATTACATACCGGTCGTTATGCTGATCTACCTACCATTGCCGAGCGCACTCAAGAATTGGCACGGATTCGTGCAGCGGCTGAATTGGCGCATCGTTTGGGTTTGGTGGTTAATGCCGGTCACGGTTTGCATTATCACAATGTCGAACCCATTGCACAAATTGCCTGTATTGAAGAGCTGAATATTGGTCATGCAATTGTGGCACAAGCCATTTTTAGTGGTTTACCTGAAGCGGTGCGTGAAATGAAGCGCTTAATGCGTGAGGCGCGCGCTAGCCTGTGATTATTGGCATAGGCACCGATTTAGTTGAATTGGCGCGTATCGAGCAGATTTGCGCGCGCCAGGGTGAGGCTTTTGCCAAGCGCCTACTCGCTGAAGCGGAATGGTCAGATTACCAGGCCTGCTTCAGTCATCCTGCGCAGCAGGTTAAGTTTTTAGCCAAACGTTGGGCGTTTAAAGAGGCCGTGGCAAAAGCCTTGGGCACGGGCATTGCACAGGGGATTAGCTTTAAACAGCTGATGTTAACGCATGATAGTTTAGGCAAGCCAGGGGTAGCTTTGAGCGGTGAAGCGGCAGTACGCGCTGAAAAGTTAGCGATTGATGATTGGCAGGTATCGATAAGCGACGAACGCCACTATGCGGTGGCGTTTGTAATTGGGCAGCGTATTATTTACCGCGATAGGTGATACGACCTTTGGTTAGGTCATAAGGTGTGAGTTCTACCTTGACTTTATCGCCGGCTAAAATGCGAATATAGTTTTTGCGCATACGCCCAGAAATATGGGCTAAAATTTCGTGGCCGTTTTCCAACTGCACTTTAAACATAGTATTCGGTAGTGTTTCTAACACGGTACCTTCAAATTCAATCACATCTTGCTTTGACATAAAACCGTTTTCTTATCCTGGCTAAAATTGTCGCGAATTATAGCATAGTTAAAATTGCTGCGTACACTATTGTTGTGCAATTAAATCTTGTTGATAACAAAGGCGAATTTGCTTGAGTAAGGCTTGCCATTTTGATGGGGCAAGAGCAGGGTCGAGTAACCAAATCAGCAGGTCTTGTTCTTCGTTATTAAGCAGGCCTGCTAAGGCTTGGCCATACTGGCTTAATAAGCGGTCGTCTTGGGCGAGTCGGGCGATAAAGGGGGCGAGCAATTGTTCGGATTCGGCATTGCCACGCCGTGCGGCTATGGCCAGTTGTCGCCACTGGTCGCTGTGATGGGTGTTTATCAAGATTGAGTCCATTGCTGGTGCTTAAGTTGTCGAATCGCTCGACTTGGGTCGAGGCCTTTTGGACAGCTGGCGGTACATTGTTGAATGCCCCGGCAGCGATGTAATTGATAGGGGTCACTAAGCGCCTCTAAGCGCTGTTTTGGTTGAATGTCACGTGAATCAATCACCACGCGTTCGGCAGCGAGTAGGGCAGCCGGGCCTAAAAACTGGTCGGGGTGCCACCAGAATGATGGACAACTGGTACTGCAACAGGCGCATAAGATACATTCGTATAAGCCATCCAGTTTGGCTCGGTCGGCAGGACTTTGCAGATGTTCTTGCTCTGGATTAAATTCGCCGGCATTAAGAGTTGGGTTGGCTTGGGCATAGCGGTCAAAAAACAGTGTCATATCGACAATTAAGTCGCGAAGAATCGGTAAGCCAGGTACCGGCATCAGTTCAATAGGCTGGCTGAGTTCGGCTAAAGGCGTGATACAGCTGAGGCGATTGCGTCCATTGACTTGCATCGCATCTGAACCACAGACGCCTTCTTGACAGGAGCTGCGAAAACTTAACGTGGGGTCTTGTTCGCGTAGTAGTTTTAGTGCATCCAGTAGCATCATGCCAGGTTTAACTAGCGCGTCATCAAGCGTCATCTCTTGCCAATAGGTTGCGTTCTGCTGTTCAGCGCCTTGGGCTGATGCGACTTCGGGTTGATAACGTTGAATTTTGAAAAGCATGCCGTTCTCCTCTTAATCTGACCCTAGTAAACCCGTTTAATCGGCGGAAAGGGTGCCACGGTCTGGGGTTGCATTTGTACCGGTTTTTGCTGGAGGGAAATCTGCGGTTGCATAAAAAACAGCAGATGCACTAACCAGGCCTGGTCGTCGCGCTCGGGATAATCGTCGCGGGCATGGGCGCCACGGCTTTCAGTGCGAGCGAGTGCACTTTCGAGTGTGGCCCAGGCAACGGCGAGCAGGTTTTCGCATTCAAAGGCCTGAATACGCTCTAAATTAAACCCTTGTGCCGGATCTTGGACACGCAATGTTGTTAAGCGCTGTGCCAGTTGTTGGAGCTTGGGTTTTGCTGCGGCAAGGGTGGCCTGATCGCGGAACACACCACAGTGTCGTTGCATAATCTGCTGCAAATCCCGTTTAAAGGTGACGACTGAGTCGGTATTATTGGCGTCGTGGGGAGGGTCATCCTGGCGGTTCGCTTTAAAAGCCGTCATCCTTTTTAATAGGTCTGGGTTGATCGCCTTAGGCGTTGTGGTTTGTGTAGCGGGTGTTTCAGCAGGCCTGCTCAGAATATGATCGGCAGCGGCTTTACCAAACACTACAATATCGAGCAATGAGTTGCCTCCTAAACGATTCGCGCCGTGTACTGATACACAGGCACACTCGCCAATTGCATAGAGGCCAGCGACCGGATGAGATTCGCCGTTGGTTTGAGTCATGACCTGACCATGAATATTGGTTGGGATACCGCCCATCATGTAGTGGCAGGAAGGATGAATCGGAATCGGCTGCTCGATTGGGTCTATGCCGGTAAAGGTGAGGCTGATATCTCGAATACCGGGGAGTTTCTGTTTAATCAGCTCAGCATCTAGGTAGGTTAAATCCAGTTCAATGTAGTCTTTGTTGGGGCCACAGCCGCGTCCTTGATGAATTTCAGTTGCAATCGCCCGCGACACCACATCTCGTGAGGCCAGGTCTTTAACCTTAGGCGCATAGTTGACCATAAAGGCTTCGCCTAGACTATTGCGAAGCAAGCCGCCTTCACCGCGTGCCGCTTCTGAAATGAGCATGCCGCGTCCAGCCACACCGGTGGGATGAAATTGCCAAAACTCCATGTCCATTAGTGGCAGGCCTGCGCGTAACACCATGGCTAAGCCATCACCGGTGTTAATGCTGGCATTGGTGTTGGTGCGATAAATTTGGCCCGCACCACCGGTGGCTAACAGCACCGCGCTGGCATGAAACTGGTGCCATTGGCCGGTCGCTATTTCTAGCGCAACCAAGCCAGTCACTTGCTGGCCTTCGATGAGTAAATCCAGACTAAAAAATTCACTAAATATTTGCGTGCCCGCGGCGAGGTTTTGTTGATAGAGGGTGTGCAAAATAGCATGGCCAGTGCGATCAGCTACCGCACAAGTTCGGGTTGCTTGGCTTTGACCAAAATGTTGACTTTGCCCGCCAAAGGGGCGTTGGTAAATCTTGCCATCGTCCAACCGTGAAAAGGGCACACCAAAATGTTCGAGCTCACGTACAATACGCGGCGCTTGCTGGCACATAAACTCAATCGCATCTTGATCACCCAGATAATCACTGCCTTTGACGGTGTCAAACATATGCCAATGCCAATTATCCTCACTGATATTACCTAGTGCGGCATTAATGCCGCCTTGTGCTGCCACCGTGTGAGAGCGGGTCGGATACACTTTGGATACCAGTGCGACCTGTTTGCCGGCGCGTTGCAATTCCAGTGCGGCCCGCAGGCCGGCACCCCCCGCACCTACAATCAGCACGTCAAACTGGTGAGTGGTAAGCGACGGATTGGTTTGATAGGCCGGAGTATTGTGTCCCGTGTTTGTCTGATCAGTCATCGTGAAGTCCAAGTTAGGTTCTTGAGTTAGGTTCTAGCCGGGTGTTAAAAAAGCAGCCAGCGCGTCAG
Source organism: Thiomicrospira aerophila AL3 (assembly GCF_000227665.2). NCBI lineage: Bacteria > Pseudomonadati > Pseudomonadota > Gammaproteobacteria > Thiotrichales > Piscirickettsiaceae > Thiomicrospira > Thiomicrospira aerophila. The sequence continues at coordinate 928,763 of NZ_CP007030.1, forward strand.
CAGCAGGGTGATATTTAATATCATCAACATAAATACTAGGCTAAGGGCTGAGATCGCAATAGGTAAATGGCGAGCAGGACAATAGTCTATTACTACATCACGCAGACCAATCCAGCTGTGAATGAATAGAAAAGCCAGCGCAATTAAACTGGTCAGCCATAGCAGGCCGGGTTGGGCAGGCTGATAATCCAAGCCCATCAGTGCGGGCCAAATAGTCCAAACAAACCAGGGCAAAAATACCAGTAAATAAACGGCGCTGAGTTGCTGCCAAGCATAACTCCATTTGCCATTCGGCCAAATTTTAGCCATGTTACGCATTAGCTATGTCCTCCAACAAATCCGCCAGTAAACAAGGCCAAAGCCAACAATATTGTGCCGATTGCCCACAAAACAAATACTAAACTGACCGCCCAGCCGCTAAACCAGGCCTGCGGAACCTGATGATCCTTTGCAGGCCAACATTCAATAATAAGATGGCGCAAGCCACTTAACCAGTGAAAGTAAAGGGATGAAAGAGTTAATAAAATTAATAGTTTACCTGGAATACTTTGGGTGATGTCTGAAGTGTTAATCCACCCTAGTGCCACAGCATTTAATACCATTAACCCGATTATCAAGCAGATGGCGAGCAGCGTACCACTGATGCGATGACTAATCGATACCAACGCATTGGGATAAAAGCGAATCTTGTGCAAGGCTAGATGCACAGGGCGCGCATGACGGCCACCAATCGAATCACGCATTAAACACCTCCTAAGACCTTGTTTAGTAGAGTGGGATCAATTTGCCAAACGGTGCGCGACCGATCGGGTAGCGCTATTTGTTGCTTCAGTTGCCGTTCAAAGTCTGTGCGGCTTAGCTCAATCGCGCCCATTGACATTAAATGATCGCTGGCGACCTGACAATCAATCAATGGCCAGCCCCAGTGCTGCAGGTGGCTAGCCAAAGCGACCAAGGCTAGCTTAGAACTGTTAGGCACGAGGCTAAACATGGATTCGCCAAAAAACATCTGTCCAAAACTGAGTCCGTATAATCCACCGACTAATTGCTCGTTTAACCATACCTCAACACTGTGTACGTGGCCTTGTTGGTGAAGTGCGAGCAGGCCTGCTTGCAGGTCTTGACGCAGCCAAGTGCCATCTTGTCCTGGTCTTGGACATTTAGCACAGTAATCTAATACAGCAGGTAAAGCTTGGTTAAAGCTGATTTGCCAAGGCTGCTGTCGCCAGGCCTGGCGTAAGCTACGACGAATTTTAATGTCCGACGTGTAAAGCACAGCACGGGGTTCGGGTGACCACCAGGTTACCGGTTCGTCATCGGCAGACCAGGGAAAAATGCCACGGGGGTAGGCTTGGCGCAACAAATCAACGGTAATTCTTGAGCTGAGGGCGAGCAGGCCAGGTGGGTCATCAAATGCCAATGAGCTAGGTGGAAACGGCTGTTGAATGCCGTCTTCAAGCCACGCGGGTAGATGGGTGTCAAGACTGCGCCATGGCTTGCTCATAGCGGTCCTGCCGAAATTAGCTGGCACAAAGCCATCGAGTTCTTTAGAATAGCGAGTTCCATTTTCAATACTTTTGGCTCACATTGACAGTTATGGCTGATACTCCAGCAACCTTTGTACATTTGCATTTGCATTCTGAATTTTCAGTCAGAGATAGTTTACTCCATATTAAACCGCTGATGGCAAAGGTCAAGGAAGAAGGGCAACCTGCGCTGGCTTTGACTGATCAATCCAATATGTTTGCGTTATTAAAGTTTTATAGCGCCGCCCGCAGTCAAGGTATTAAGCCTATTTTAGGTGCTGATTTGTGGGTTCACCATGATGGCCAGGTATTTAGTATTACCTTGCTATGTCAGGATGCCACCGGCTACCTTAATTTATCGAAACTCATCTCGAAAGCCTATTTAACCAATCAGCAAGTCTATCAAGCCAATCAATTGCCTCTGGTGGAGCAGGCCTGGTTAAGCGAACATCAAGCAGGCTTAATTGTATTGTTGGGCTTGCACAGTAATATTGGCCAAGCCTTGTCAAAAGACAATAAAACCCTCGCTAAAGAGCAGCAGGCCTGGTGGCAGGCGCATTTTGCCAATCGTGTTTACTTGGAGCTCGTGCGTACCCAACGCCCCGGTGAAGAGGCATTTATTCAACAGGTGTTGCCGCTCGCGCAGACTTGGCAGTGGCCGGTGGTGGCGACCAATGATGTACGGTTTTTAGCCCGTGATGACTTTGATGCCCATGAGATTCGGTGCTGTATTCATAGTGGTTATGTCATTGAAGACCCGAATCGCCCCCGTACCTATTCCGAAGAGCAGTATTTAAAATCCAGCGCTGAAATGGAGGCTTTATTTGCCGATATTCCGCAGGCCATCACCAATACGTTACTGATTGCGCAGCGCTGTAATTTTAGTCTGGCCTTGGGCACCTATTATTTGCCCGAGTTTCCGATTCCACCTGAGTTGACGCTGGATCAGTTTTTTCGGCAAGAATGCCATCAGGGTTTGGATGCGCGATTAGAGTTTTTGTTTGGTCATTTGGCCGCGGATGAGTTTAACGCCAAGCAGCAGGAATATCGTGAACGCCTCGATTTTGAGTTAAACACGATTTTGCAGATGGGATTTCCGGGCTACTTCTTAATCGTTGCCGACTTCATTCAATGGGCTAAAAACCATCAAATTCCGGTTGGACCGGGGCGGGGTTCGGGTGCCGGTTCGTTGGTGGCCTATTCGCTAAAAATTACCGATTTGGATCCGATTCAATATGACCTGCTGTTTGAACGATTTTTGAACCCTGAGCGGGTTTCGATGCCCGACTTTGACGTCGACTTTTGTATGGAGCGACGCGATGAGGTGATTGATTATGTGTCACGCCATTATGGTCGGGATCACGTGTCGCAAATTATTACCTATGGCACCATGGCCGCTAAAGCGGTGGTGCGCGATGTAGGGCGTGTGCTCGGGCATCCCTATGGCATGGTCGATGGGGTGGCCAAGCTGATTCCAAACGAGTTAGGCATTAAGCTGAAGGACGCGTTAGAAAAAGAAGAGGATTTACAACAGCGCTATCGTGACGATGAAGAAGTTAAAACGCTGTTGGATTATGCGCTTAAGTTAGAGGGTACTGTGCGTAATGTGGGTAAGCACGCCGGTGGGGTGGTCATCGGTCCGCGTCCGTTGGATACCTTTTGCCCGCTCTATTCTGAAGCCGATGGCCGTGGTGTCGTCACCCAATTAGATAAAAACGATGTGGAAACCATCGGCTTGGTCAAGTTCGACTTTTTGGGCTTGCGAACGCTGACCATTATTGACTGGGCGTTGCAGGCCATTAATGCCGGTAAGCAGCCGGATGATGACGGCTTTGTTGATATTAACCGCATTCCATTGGATGATCCGAAGGTATTTGAGCTGATAAAAACCGGTAAAACCACCGGGGTGTTTCAGTTGGAATCGGCGGGGATGCAAGATCTGATTCGGCGCCTGCGTCCAGATTGCTTTGAAGATATCATCGCCCTAGTGGCCTTATTCCGTCCTGGTCCATTGGAATCGGGGATGGTTGATAACTTTATTGCGCGTAAGCATGGTAAAGAGGCGGTGTCTTATCCCGATGCGCAGTATCAACATGAAAGCTTAAAAGAGATTTTAGAGCCGACTTACGGCATTATTTTGTATCAAGAGCAGGTGATGCAGATTGCGCAGGTGCTGTCCGGTTATACGCTGGGTGGTGCGGATATGCTGCGTCGTGCCATGGGTAAGAAAAAGCCCGAAGAAATGGCCAAAGAGCGTGGCAAATTTGAGCAGGGTGCAATTGATAATGGCGTCGATGGCCATCTAGCCATGAAAATCTTCGATTTGGTTGAAAAGTTCGCTGGCTATGGTTTTAACAAATCTCACTCGGCGGCCTATGCGTTGGTGTCTTATCAGTCGGCGTGGCTCAAAACCCATTTTCCGGCCCATTTTATGGCCGCGCAAATCTCGTCTGACATGGACAACACCGATAAGGTGGTGCACATGATTAATGAGTGTTATGCGATGAACTTAACCCTGTTGCCACCGGACATTAATCGCTGTGCGATTCGCTTTCAAGCAGCGGATGCGCAGACCATTATTTATGGCTTAGGCGCGATTAAGGGTGTTGGCGAGGCGGCATTGGATCAGGTGCTGGCGGATCGGCAGGCCAATGGCCCTTTTAGCGATTTATTTGATTTTGCCAATCGCGCCGGTAAGAAAATTAACCGTCGGGTGTTAGAAGCCTTGATTCGTGCCGGTGCATTTGATCGATTACATGATAATCGTCATGCCATGCTTGAATCGGTGACCATGGCGCTTACGCAGGCAGATCAATTTCTTGCCAATGCGCAATCCGGTCAGAGTGACTTATTTGGTGATGCTGATTTGGCTTTAGCGCCACCGGCTAGTTTAGTTCAAGTCGCTGAAATGCCTGAGCGACAAAAGCTGCAAGGGGAAAAGGATACGCTCGGATTGTATTTAACCGGTCACCCTATTGAAGCCTACCGCCAAGAGTTGGCCGACTATGCCCGCTTAACGCTGGCGCAATTGACGCCGAATAAATATGAAAAACGTTGGGTAGCAGGCCTGGTGGTCGCGATTCGCACTAAAAATACCCGCAGTGGTGACAAGATGGCGTTTATTACCTTGGATGATCGGACGGCGCGGCTTGAGGTCGTCTGTCGTCCGGCCGTATTTGATGCAGTGCGCGACTGGCTGAGCATCGATGAAGTGGTGTTGATTAAGGGGGCGGTAACGGAGGACAGTTTTAATGGCGGGATAAAACTCGATGCCGAGCAACTGGTGACCTTAGCCGAGATGCGCGCGCAAGAGGCACGTGCCATTAAACTTTATTGTGATGTCGCGCAGCTTAATGAGGCGAAAGTCGCTGCGTTAGCTGACCAGTTGCTGCCCTATTGGGCACAGCCCGACCAGCAGGGGTTGCCGCTAGTGGTCGAGTGTTACCAACAGCATGATCACGCGCGGGTCAGTATGCAACTTAAATCGAATGGGCTGGTGCGCCCAGATGATGCCTTATTAGAGTTATTACATCAGCAGGCCTGGTCAGTTGAGGTGGTTAAAAAGCGTGCGCAATGAGTTCTAGCTTAGGATTAATAAGCAGCGAGGGAAAAAAATCGCTAAAATACGCGTCATATCGTGTAATAAAACGTCAAATATATTTTTATTAGGGACCTAGTTGGAGGAAAGATGTCGAACAATATCGAGTCAATTTTGACAGAAACACGGGTCTTTGAACCCTCAGCAGCCATCAAACAACAAGCCGGTATTAATGCCGACAAGCTGGCCGCCATGTATGCCAAAGCCGAGCAGGATCATGTTGGTTTTTGGGCTGATTTAGCCAAAGAGAAATTGAGCTGGCATAAACCATTCACCCAAGCATTAGATGATTCAAAAGCGCCGTTATACCGTTGGTTTAGCGATGGTGAATTGAATGTTTCCTATAACTGTATTGATCGCCACTTGGACACTAAAAGTGATAAGTTAGCGATTATTTTCGAAGGTGATAAAGGCGATGTCCATCACTATACCTATCAAGAATTGCACGACGAAGTCTGCCGATTTGCGAATACCTTAAAAACCCAGGGCATCAAGCAAGGCGATCGCGTCATTATTTATATGCCGATGATTCCGCAGGCGGTCATTGCGATGCAAGCCTGTGCACGTGTTGGGGCCATTCATTCGGTGGTGTTTGGCGGCTTTTCCGCCGAAGCCTTAAAAGACCGCGTTGAAAATGCGGCTGCGAAAATGATCATTACCACGGACGGCGGTTTGCGTGGTGGTAAAGCGATTCCACTAAAAGGTGCGGTCGATCAAGCCTTAGCAAAAGGCTGCGATTCGGTAAAAAAAGTAATTGTGTATCAGCGCACCAAACAAGATGTGCCGATGCAAGCAGGGCGCGATATTTGGTGGCATGAAGCTGAAGCCGGCATGAGTAATTATCATGATCCGGTGATGTTGCCCGCTGACCATCCGTTGTTCTTACTTTACACCTCCGGTTCAACCGGGACGCCAAAAGGGGTACAGCACGGTAGCGGGGGCTATTTGTTAAATGCGATGCTCACCAATGAGTGGATGTTTGATTTAAATGACCAAGATGTGTTCTGGTGTACCGCTGATGTTGGCTGGATTACCGGCCATTCTTACGTCGCTTATGGCCCGTTGGCGATGGGTGCGACCATTGTGATGTTTGAAGGTGTGCCGACCTATCCAGACGCGGGACGTTTTTGGCAGGTTTGTCAGGATCATGGCGTCACCGTCTTTTATACCGCACCGACTGCAATTCGTGCCTTGATGAAGTTTGGCAAAGATATTCCGGCGCAATATGATCTGTCTAAGTTACGTATTTTAGGTACAGTGGGCGAGCCGATTAATCCAGAGGCTTGGATGTGGTATCACGAGGTGATTGGTCGGGGTGAATGTCCGATTATTGATACCTGGTGGCAAACCGAAACCGGTGCGCATATGATTGCACCTTTCCCAGGCGTGACCCCACTTAAACCGGGTTCTTGTACGCGCCCATTACCGGGCATCGATGCGATTGTAGTCGATGAAGAAGGCAATGAGATTGGTAATAACTCAGGCGGCTATTTAGTCGTACGCAAACCTTGGCCATCGATGCTGCAAACCGTTTGGGGAGATGACCAGCGTTATATCGATACCTACTATGCCAAGTTTAATAACAAATATTATGTGGTGGGCGATAGTGCGCACAAGGATGCCGATGGGTATATTTGGATTCTTGGCCGTATTGATGATGTATTAAATGTGTCAGGTCATCGTTTAGGCACGATGGAAATTGAATCAGCCCTGGTGGCACACCCCAAAGTGGCTGAAGCGGCGGTAGTGGGTAAACCTCATGATGTGAAAGGGGAGTCTGTATTTGCATTTGTGGTGCTTAATACTGACTTGCCAGCCGGTGCTGAGCGCGATGCAATGGTTAACGAGTTGCGTAATTGGGTGGCGCAAGAAATTGGCCCGATAGCCAAACCGGATGATATTCGTTTTGGGACCAATTTGCCTAAAACCCGTTCTGGCAAAATCATGCGTCGTTTATTGCGTACCATTGCTAAGGGTGAAGAAATTACCCAGGATACTTCAACACTTGAGGATCCATCGATTTTAAAACAGTTACAGCAGGCTTAGTGACTTTGAGCCGCTTGTAAGGTCGGTCTTTTTGGGGCAGGTGCAAAAAATCTTTGCGCGTGCCCTAAAAACTTTTGTGTGTCTTAAAAGCGAAAATATTGCGAAGTTTGCTTTCACTACACATAATAATGAGCAACTCTGTCCGAGCGTAACCCGTTTTGACAGTAGTTTTTTTTCTTAACGAGGAGCAAGCAATATGATGTTTAATCCAATACATCAAGCAGGAGGCGCGAATGAATAGTCCAAAAATAAAATTCGCGGTTATCTTGTTGATCATTTACACCGTCCTGTACTTTGGGGTGGCATTAATGACTTCGGCATCATTTAAAGATGTCGCGGCAATGGAAATTATCGGTTTACCTTTGGCGGTTTGGGGTGGACTGTTAATAATCATCGCTGGCGTTGTCATTACCCGTTTGTATTTACGCAAACTTGAACAACTCGAAGAAGAAGGAGCGAAATAAGATGGAAAATATCGTTGCCTTTGGGGTGGTTGTTTTAGGTATTTTGTTGTCGTTGTATATCAGTTATTACCATCGTCGTTCAACGGCATCCACGGCTAACTTCTATGTAGCTGGTGGCGGTATCTCACCACGCGTTAATGGTATGGCCATGTTTGGTGACTATGCCAGTGCCGCGAGTTTCTTGGGTGTGGCCGGTGCGGTAGCCTTGATGGGTGTAGATGGTTGGTGGCTAGCGCTAGGCTTTTTTGCGGCCTGGATTGTGGTGCTACTCGTTATTGCTGGACCCTTGAAAAATGTCGGTAAATTTACTGTAGCCGACGTATTAAACGCTCGTTATGAAGGCAGTGAAAAAGGCATTCGCATGATTGCGATGATCTCAACCCTGGTATTGTGTGTCATGTATTTGGTGCCACAGATCGTGGGTGCCGGTCTATTGTTCGGTCTATTGTTGGGCTGGGACTACTTACCGACCGTTATCGTAACCGGTTCATTAATGGCGATTTTCGTTATTATGGGCGGCATGAAGGGAACCTCTTATAACCAAGCGGTACAGGGTGCGATTCTATTTGGCGCACTGATGTTCTTGTTAATCTTCGGTATTATTGCCTTCTTTGGTGGTAACCCCGTTGGGATGGTTATCGAAGGTAAAGAGATTGTGCCGCCTTTAGTTGCTGCAGGTAATGCTGAAGCCGTTGCTGCGATTGCAGGGATGACCAATGCGGAAAGTGCGGTGGCGATTGAAACCGTGCGTGGCATGATGACTGAAGCACCGAATGCGATTTCACCAGGTGTCGGTTTACGTGACTTAATGAACAATGCCAGTTTGGTATTAGCCTTGTTCTTGGGTGTGTTGGGTTTGCCACACATTTTGATTCGTTTTTATACCGTATCGAATGCAAAAGATGCCCGTCAATCAGCTGAGTTCACCATTTGGGGCCTAGCGATTTTCTACGGTAGCGTATTCTTCGTGGGCTTGATTGCCATGTATGCTTTGTACCCAACGCTTGTTGAGTTGTTGGCAGCCGGTCAGCGTGGTGTTGCCACTAACATGACCATGCCGATGCTAGGTGACATGATGGGCGGTCAGTTGTTGATGGGTGTGATTGCAGCCGGTGCCATGGCCGCAATGCTCAGTACTTCAGCAGGCCTGCTGATTTCAGCCACCACCAGCTTGTCGCACGACTTGTATAAAGGCGTGTTACGCCCTAACTCAACGGATGCGGAACAAGTTCGTTTTGCCAAAATTGGTGCCGGTAGCTTAGCAATTATTGCGATTGGTATGTCAATTTGGTTAAAAGAGCAGAACGTAGCCATGTTGGTTGCGATGTGCTTTGGTATTGCAGCGAGTACTTTTGCACCAGCGTTGGTATTTGCAGTATGGTGGCGTAAGCTGACTAGCCAAGCGGTTATTATCGGTATGGCAGTCGGTTTAGTATCATCATTAGTCTTTACGTTTGCAGCCTTCTTTGGGGTCAAAACAGTGCTAGGTATTGATGTATTGGTTAACCCAGCGCTTTACTCTGTACCGCTTGCGGTGATTGTAACGGTGGTGGTGAGCTATCTAACCAGCAACCGTGGTAATACTGAGGAGTTCATGGCGCAAGCGCATGGCAAATAATCAGTTTTTACTGGTGATTTAATGGGTTTCAACCCATAATTAAGGGAGCTTCGGCTCCCTTTTTTGTATGAGCTAATCATAAGGATCTACGATGGCGATGTCAGAATTAATTGGTTTTTTAGCCCAGGTGCATCCGTTTGATCGGTTGCCTGAGGCAGAATTGCAAACAGCCGCCCAGGCGATGGACTTGGTTTATTTTGCGCGTGATCAAGCGATACCGTTATCGCAAAAAACCGATCCTTATTTGTATTTGGTGCTCAAAGGGCGTGTAGCAGAATGCCATGATGAAGAAGGCGGCAATCATTGCGCGCTTTATGGCCCTAATGCGCAGTTTGGTGCGGCGATGTTGCTACAGCAACAAACCCAACTTACCTATCATGCGGTAGAAGAAACCTTGACCTATCGGATGGCAAACAGCACCTTTCAACGGCTATTAAATAACCCCGATTTTGAAGCCTTTTATTTTAATGACATTACCGAAAAGTTAAGCCGCTTTCACCAACAGCTGCAAATGGAATCTTCTTCAGAGGCGATGATGGATGCGGTCAAAATTGCGCCCCTGCATGCGCTAGTCACCCTAGGTGCTAGCACCTCAATCAAAGTGTGTGTTGAACAAATGGAAGCTTATAAAACCGATGCGTGTTTAGTTACTAACGGAGATAAACAGGGCGTAATTACCTCGTCGGACTTGTTGCGGGGCTTGGCCATCCATGGCTTTGACCTGACCAGCTCCATTGCTGATATGGTGAGTTATCCGGTGATATCCATTGATAAAAATGATTATTTGTTTAATGCGCTGTTAAAAATGACCCGTTTTGGCGTAGATCGTTTGATGGTGCGCGACAAACAGGCGTTTATTGGCGTATTGCATCAAAAAGAATTGATGAGTTTGTTTGCCAATCAATCAGGCCTGGTTATGCTGACGCTTGAGCGTGCCACGAGTGTTGCGGATTTGCAAAAAGTGACCCAGCAAATTGATGATCTAGTGGCAGGCTTATCAAATAAAGGGGTGAAAACGCACTATATTGCTAAGTTGGTCAATGAATTGCATCGCAAGTTGCAGGCTAAACTTTGGCAGATTTTAGACACTGATCAACAGTTTACTGAAGTCACCTTTATTGTGATGGGCAGTGAAGGGCGTTCTGAGCAGGTTGTGCGCACTGACCAGGATAATGCGGTGATTTTTGATGAAGCGGTTGATTCACAGGCCCTGGCTCAATTTTGTCAGACCTATTCAGCCGAATTAATTCAGCTCGGCTTTCCGCCTTGTCCTGGCAATATTATGGTATCCAATCCACAGTGGTGTCTGAGTGAAGCGGCGTTTGCGCAACAGGTGATTGACTGGTTTGAAAACCCGTCGCAAGAGCGCTTTATGCATTTATCTATTTTGTTGGATGCGCAAGCGGTGCAGGGCGATCCTAGTCGGTTGGAGCGTTTAAAAGCTGTGTTGTCTGCGCAAGTGAAAAAACGCCAGATGTTTTTAGCCCAGTTTGCGCGCAGTGTGATGCAGTTTGACACGCCGATTGGATTGTTTGGCCGTTTGATTACCCAAAAAGATGCCGGCCATTCGATTGATCTAAAAAAGGGGGGCATTTTTCCGATTATCCATGGCGTGCGTTGCTTGGCGTTGGAGTATGGCATTGTTAAAACAAACACCCATTGGCGCATTCGCGATCTGATTAACCACCATGTATTTGACGAGAAATTTGGCGTGGAATTAGGTGAAACACTCAACTTCTTGAATACGTTACGTTTGCAAGGTATGTTGCACCAAAAGTCTATGGCTTTGCCGATTGATAACTCGATAAAAACCGACACCTTGAGTCAGTTGCAGCAGGATTTATTAAAAGATGCGTTTGGAGTGGTCAACAACTTTAAAAAGTTTGTTGAACAGCATTATAAGATGGAAGGGGCCTTGTGATGTGGCCGATTCAATTACCTCATCGCTTGCAGCAGGCCTGGTGGCACTGGCAATTAAAAGACCCGGCCTATCAATTTTTGTTTGGCCCTGTTCACTCGGATGAGGTGGTGTGTTTTGATTGTGAGACCACCGGCCTTGATCCAAAGCAGGATAAGATTGTTACGCTAAGTGCGATTAAAATTCGTGGCCGTGAGATCTTAACCAGTGAGAGTTTAAATTTACAATTTAAACAACAGCGCGATATTAACCCTGAAAGTATTTTAATTCATCAGTTGCGTAATATGGATGTCACGGTTGGATTGGATGAGCGTGATGCCATAGATCAGTTTTTAACGTTCATTGGTTCAAGACCGCTGGTCGGTTATTATTTGTCTTTTGATGTTGGCATGGTGAATGCGGTGGTAAAACCTTGGTTAGGCATTCGGTTGCCTAATCCGCAACTTGATGTAGCGGAGTTGTATCATCAGCAGTTCTATCAAGATTGGTTGCAACCTGACCATGAGGTGTTTGATCTGAGCTTTAAAACGATGTTAGCCAAGTTAAATTTGCCGACCTTGGGTCAGCATGATGCATTTAACGATGCGTTGATGACGGCGATGATTTATGTCAAGTTGCAGGCGAATCGTGATTGAGCTGGCTTTATCTAGCTTTGTGCCTTGACAAATGCGTTTTAGCTGATTATCCTTTGTGCAGTTTTTCAAATAGCCGTGTTGGTAACCTTTGATTTTTGTTTTATGCAAAATTCAAGGGGATGCCAATAATTGAGAACCCCGTTTTTACGGGGTTTTTTGTTGGTTTAAGTCATAGATGATGACACGCAAGGATAAGGCATGACGCTGGAACAAAAAATTGCAGGCCTGGTAACCCCAGCCATTGAAGCCCTCGGGATGACACTATGGGGTTGCGAATATATCGCCGCGGGTAAGGATTCAACCCTTAGAATTTATATTGATCGTCCAGATGTTGGGGTAAATGTTGATGATTGCGCCCTGGCCAGTCGCCAAATTAGCGCCATTATGGATGTAGAAGACCCTATTTCGTCTGCCTATTACCTTGAAGTGTCTTCACCTGGCTTGGATCGTCCCTTCTTTAAACCTGAACAATATGCTGCGTATGTGAACAAAACAGTCAATGTACGCACGCGTACGCCTGAGATGGGGCGTCGTAAGTTTAAAGGTAAGTTGGTTGAAGTCCAAGCTGAACAAATTTTGGTGGAAGTGGATCGTGAAGTCTATGAGATTCCATTTTCGAATATTGATAAAGCAAATTTAGTTGTTGAATTGTAAGGCGGTAACAGCATGAGTAAAGAAGTATTATCCGTTGTAGAGATCATGTCGAATGAAAAAGGCGTGGACGAGGAAATCATTTTTGATGCGATTGAAACCGCCTTAGCTATGGCTACTGTCAAAAACTACGATGATAAATATGATGTGCGCGTTGAGATTAATCGCCACACGGGCGACTACAAAACCTTTCGTCGTTGGTTGGTCATTGAAGATGATGTGGCCATTGAAGGCGAGCCAGAAATGTTTTTGCGCATGATGGATGCCACCGATATTGATCCGCATATTCAGCCTGACGAATATATCGAAGAAGAAATCGAGTCAATCGAGTTTGGTCGTATCGGGGCACAAACAGCCAAACAAATTATTATTCAAAAAGTACGCGAAGCTGAAAGACGCAAAATGGTCGAAGACTATCAACCACGCGTTGGCGAAATCCTAACCGGTCAGGTCAAGCGCATTGATCGCGGTGATGTGATTTTAGACATGGGCGATAACGTTGATGCCATCATCCCACGCAGTGAGCTAGTGGGGCGTGAAACCTTCCGCATGGGCGATCGTGTGCGTGCCTTCTTGCAGGCTGTTGATTTCCGTCCACGTGGTCCGCAATTGTTCATGTCACGTGCTTGTAAGGAAATGCTGATAGAGTTGTTTAAAATCGAAGTACCAGAAATTGGTGATGATTTGATTGATGTGATGGCAGCGGCTCGTGATGTTGGCTTCAGAGCTAAAATTGCAGTGCGTGCTAATGATCCGCGTTTGGATCCAATCGGAGCTTGTGTCGGTATGCGTGGCGGACGTGTTCAAGCGGTTACTAACGAACTTAATGGCGAGCGTATCGACATTATCCAATGGGATGCGAATGATGCGCAGTTTGTCATTAATGCGATGGCACCGGCAGAAATCACCTCGATTATGGTCGATGAAGATCGTCATGAAATGGATCTAGCCGTTGAAGACGAGCAGTTGTCATTAGCGATTGGCAAGGGCGGACAAAACATCCGTTTAGCGTCTGAGCTAACCGGTTGGGAATTGAATGTCATGAGCAAAACGGCCATGCAGGAAAAACACAATACCGAAGCCAGTAAGCAAATTGATTTGTTTGTAGCCCATCTAGAAGTGGATGAAGAATTGGCTGAGGTATTGGTGAATGAAGGGTTTACCACACTAGAAGAAGTGGCCTATGTCCCGACAGCCGAAATGCTAGAGATTGATGGCTTTGATGAAGATTTGGTCAATGAGTTAAAGCAACGTGCAAAAGACGCGTTATTAACCTTGGCGATTGTGAATGAAGAAAAAACGGCCTTGGCCGAACCCGCTGACGATTTATTAGCCCTTGAAGGCATGACCGTTGATTTAGCAAAAACCTTAGCCGGACAGGGTGTTGTAACCCAAGAAGATTTGGCTGAGTTGGGAACAGATGAGTTGTTGGAGTTAGTTTCTCTACCAGAGCAGGCTGCGGCTGAATTGATTATGAAGGCTCGTGCGCCTTGGTTTGAGTAACAGAAAGAAAGAGGTAAGTATGACAGAAGTATCGATATCCAAGTTTGCAGAGACACTAAATCTTTCTGTAGAAAAACTCCTAGCCCAGTTAAATGCATCCGGTGTCAAGGGTAAAAAAGCGTCTGACGCGATTAGCGAAGATGAAAAACGCACTTTGTTGGCCTATTTAAAAGGTTTGCACGGTGACGGCGGTGATCTAGAGCCAAAAAAAGTAACCCTGCACCGTAAACAAGTCAAAACACTTAACCTATCGTCTGGTTCTGGTAAGCGAACGGTGAATGTTGAAGTACGCAAAAAACGTACTTATGTCAAACGAACAGAAGCTGAAGCTTCAGCAGATGTGCCGGAAGTGACGCCTGAAGTTGTCGCGCCGACACCGGTTGAAACCCTTGCACCATCAGTTGCCGCAACGGCCCCGATTGTTGAATCGACGCCAGTGATTAACGACATTCCGGTTGAGCCTAGGATTGAAATAGCCAAAACAGACGTTGGCGCAGCTGACGAAACAGCGGTGAAAAAGCCGAAAGTTGTTGGCGAAGATGCAGAATCGAAAGCGAATAAAAAGCCAAAAGATAAAAAAGCCAAAAGTCTGGAAAGCCGCTTAGAAGACGGCCCACCGAAGGCCAAAAAGACCATCAAAACCAAAATTGTTACGGATGATGCACCTGCTACAGGTGGGCGTCGTAAAGTTAAGAAACGTCATGATTCGCGTCATGCAGCGCAAGATAATCAACATGGTTTCCAACGTCCTGCCGGTCCGGTGGTGCGTGATGTTACCTTGCCTGAAACTATTCAAGTCGCTGAATTAGCAGACAAAATGGCGGTTAAGGCGGCTGAAGTTATTAAGTTTATGATGACGATGGGCACCATGGTCACCATTAACCAAGTGTTAGATCAAGAAACAGCAGCGATTGTGGTCGAAGAATTAGGTCACAAACCTATCTTGTTAAAAGAAAATGCGCTCGAAGAAGAAGTACTTCAGCAAGAGTATCACGGTGAATATGTGCATCGTGCACCGGTGGTAACGATTATGGGTCACGTTGACCATGGTAAAACCTCGTTGCTTGACTATATTCGTAAAGCGAAGGTCGCACATGGTGAAGCGGGTGGAATTACCCAGCATATCGGTGCATATCACGTTGAGACGCCAAATGGTGATATTACTTTTATCGACACCCCAGGTCACGAAGCCTTTACTGCTATGCGTGCCCGTGGTGCGAAAGCCACCGACATTGTTATTATCGTGGTGGCGGCTGATGATGGCGTGATGCCGCAAACCAAGGAAGCTATTCAGCATGCTAAAGCGGCCGGAGTACCTATGGTCGTTGCGATGAACAAAATGGATAAAGAGGGTGTTAATCCAGACCGCGTTATGCAAGAGCTTGCTGCGCTTGATGTCGTGCCTGAAGCTTGGGGTGGGGATGTTCAGTTTGTGCCGGTATCGGCTAAAAAAGGTACCGGTATTGATGACCTACTTGAAGCCATATTGCTAAGTGCGGAAATCCTAGAATTAGATGCGCCAGTTGAGGGGCATGCTAAGGGTGTGGTGATTGAATCTCGCCTTGACAAAGGCCGTGGCCCGGTTGCAACCGTATTGGTTCAATCAGGTACCTTGAAGAAGGGTGATATTGCCCTGTGTGGTATGGAGTTCGGCCGTGTTCGTGCATTGGTCAACGAATTAGGCAAACAGGTCGATTCTGCCGGTCCGTCTATCCCAGTTGAAATTTTGGGCTTATCCGGTGTACCTTCTGCCGGTGATGAAATGATCACCGTTGATAACGAGCGTAAGGCGCGTGAAGTCGCTCTGTTCCGCCAAGGCAAGTACAAAGAAGTGAAGATTGCCCGTCAGCAAAGTGCCAAGTTAGACAATATGTTTAACAAAATGGCTGAAGGCGAAACCAAGTCGGTCAATATCGTGCTGAAAGCCGATGTACAGGGTTCCATTGAAGCGATTGCCAATGCCTTAACTGATCTAAGTAATGAAGAAGTGAAGGTGAATGTAGTGAGCAGTGGCGTGGGTGGCATTACTGAAAGTGATGTTAACTTGGCGATTGCCTCTGAAGCCTTAGTATTTGGCTTTAACGTCCGTGCCGATGCGACAGCCAAGCGTTTAATTGAGCGTGAATCAGTTGGGCTTTACTACTACAGCATTATTTATGAAGTGGTCGATGAAGTGAAGCGCGCTATTGAAGGTAAGTTATCTGCCGAAGAGCGTGAAGAAATTATTGGTATTGCTGAAGTACGTGATGTTTTCAAAGCACCGAAGATTGGTTTAATTGCCGGTTGTATGGTTATCGAAGGTACGGTTGAACGTAGCCAGCCAATCCGCGTATTGCGTGATAACGTGGTTATTTATGAAGGTGCACTAGAATCATTACGCCGCTTTAAAGATGACGTTAAAGAAGTGCGTCAGGGCATGGAGTGCGGTATCGGCGTGAAGGACTATAATGATGTTCGCGTGGGTGACCAAATTGAAGTGTTTAAGCGTTACGAAGTTAAACGGACCTTAGATTAATGAGTCAGGAATTTAGTCGCACGGATCGTGTGTCGCAAGAAATTTTTCGTGTGTTGTCCAACTTGTTGCGCCGCGAGATTAAAGACCCTCGTTTGCAAACCTTAACCCTGACCGAGTGTCAGGTGAGTAAGGATTTGGGTATTGCGAAGGTTTATTTTTCAGTGCTAGGCGCAAAAGAAGGCGATCAGGCCGTGATGGATGCTGAACAAGCACTCAAAAAAGCCACGGGTTTTATGCGTTCTGAGCTGGCACAGGCGTTAAGATTAAGAGTGACGCCACAATTGCGTTTTTATTATGATACTGTGCCTGATCGTGTCGATCATATCGAGGCGCTGATTCGTAAAGCCCTGTACTAACCATGTCTAATTCTAGACAGCGTCGCCGTGTCGTCAACGGTATCGTGTTAGTTGATAAACCTGTGGGTATGACCTCAACCGAGGTGGTCAAGCAGGTTGTCAAAGCCTATCGTGCTAAAAAAGCTGGCCACTCCGGTACGCTTGATCCTTTTGCAACCGGATTATTGCCGGTGTGTTTAGGCGAGGCGACCAAAGTATCTAGCATGTTATTAGCTTCGGACAAACGTTATATTGCGACGCTTGACTTAGGTCAAAAAACCGATACCGGCGATCATGATGGTGAGGTGATTGAAAGCTTGCCTGTGCCCGATTTAACCGCTGAGATGATTGAGCAGGTGCTTGCATCCTTTCGGGGTGAGATTGCGCAGGTGCCGCCTATGTATTCATCGATCAAATTTGAAGGTAAGTCTTTGCATGTCTATGCGCGTAAAGGCATAGAGATTGAACGAGAACCGCGTAACGTCACGATTCACGAGCTAAAATTACTTGATTTCAACGTCGCGCAAATTCGTTTTGAGGTGCATTGTTCAAAAGGAACCTACATTCGCGTATTGGGGGCTGAAATCGCAGAAGCCCTTGGCACCGTGGGTCATTTAACGGCCTTGCACCGCACCCAAACGGGTATTTTTCATGCAAAAGATATGCGCCCGCTACATGAGATTTGCACCTATCCCAATTCATCGATTCATCCGTTGGATATTGCGTTGTTGGAGTATCCGGCACTCTATTTAACCGCGGCTCAAAAAGAGCATCTTTGGTTAGGTGGCTTTTTATTTGACCTATTGCCTGAGCAAACCGATGTGACTCACATGATTCGACTTTATGACGATCAAGGGATGGTGTTTGCAATGGGTGAGTGGCAGGCGGATAAACAACGTCTAAAGATAAAGCGGGGTTTTCACTTAAATCCTGATGATCCCAATGCGCTCTGTGCCACCCAGCCACGCCTCGATAGCTGATTCGCTTTGTTGGCTTGATACGCGTGAATCGAGTCAGTTCTTGCAGGCGCGATTTGAGCAAGCTTATCCATGGCAACTTCCAGCGCATGCTGATTGCCTTAATCAATTGCCCAGCCGGGATGTACCGCTAGGTTTAATCGCAGCGGCAGATCAGTTGCCTGATTATCAGGCCTGGTTAGCCGCTAAAGGCTATGATTTGCAGGCCTGCTTAACGATCGCGCAATTTAATCAGCTAGATCCCAGCCTCTGGCCTAAGGTCAGTGGGTCGCAGGCTAAGCGGTTATGGCAAGCCAATGCTTTTTTATTGGCTCAGGTCGCGGATGTAGCATTGTTTAATCCCGCATTGCACTTGCAGGCGCTTGACTTGGGCTGTGGCGGTGGTCGCGAAGCTGTTGCACTCGCTAAACAGGGCTGGAAGGTGGTCGCCGTGGATAATCAACCACCGGCATTGCGTTGTGCGCAGGATTTAGCGCAAGCAGAGCAGGTGTCGGTTGATTTTCGCTTAGCGGATTTAACCCAGCCAACGCAACGCCCCACTGAAAGGTTTGATTTGATTTATCAACTGCGTTTTTTAGACCGGCATTTGTTTGACTATATTGAAACCCATATAAAACCGGGTGGTTATCTGCTAATTGAAACCTTTCACGAAGGTGTGCAAGCCTTCGGATCCCCTAAAAACCCGCGTTTTATTTTACAGCCAGGCGAATTGGCGCAACGCTTTGCGCATTTTGACATAATTGTTGATAAACTATGCACTTTGCCAGACGGTCGGCCGATGAATGCGTTCTTAGCACGCAAGCCGACACATTAAATCGAGGAGTGACCATGACCAAAGTCAAAAGTAATGAATTATTTGAATACTTCCAGACCAATGCGATTTGTGAGTCGCTTACTCGTGAAGAAGTCGAAACCTTAACCGCCTACTTAATTGAACGCAGTTATGAACAGAACGAAGTGATTTCAGACTTAGGTGAAGTAGGCGATGCAATGATGTTTATCATCAAAGGGCGGGTTGGTTTTGTCAGTTTTGATGGCCAAGATGAAGTGAACGTCGGTAGCCAAGGCGTTGGGAATTTGATTGGTGAGATGTCTTTTTTTGATCGTAAACCACGTAATTTACGTATGTATTGCGAATCGAAAAAGGTGAAGCTACTTGTTTTGACCCGCCCTATGTATGACCGCTTGAAAGTTGAGCATCCTTTTATCGCCGTGAATATCCTAGAGAATGCCGTGGTGAGCCTGGATCATTTGGTGCGCGCAATGAGTGAGAATATGGCGCAGATTGAGCATTATATGCATGGGTTTGGCCGCCACTAACTAAAACCTAGCTGCGTTGCGGCTACTTTGTTAAAGCTAGCATTCAAAAATGCTCATTTACTTTTTGTAAACTCCGCTTTTTTCAGCCAGCTTTGCCTTGTATCCGCTGCCTCGCTGACGGTTTTAATATATTCCTAATTCTTTGAGCTGTGCTCCAGCCGCCGCGTTCTTTAAGTTTTCACGAAGGTTTTTAAAACGGTGACAGGTTGTTTGATTAGCCAGCTTTGCCTCGTATCCGCTGCCTCGCTAACGGTTTTATTGTTTTTCGTTAAAAAACCTTGAACACACCTTTAAAACATGGATAATGCTTCCATCTTTCTGCTATCGGTCGCGGAAACGATGCCTTTATATCGACCGATCACTTTGGAGAAAAATATGATTAATGCTGAAACTAAAGCAAAAGTCGTCGCTGAATTCGGCGCGAATGCACAAGATACCGGTTCAACTGAAGTTCAGGTAGCCTTATTAACGCACCGCATCAAATATTTAACTGAACATTTTAAAGCCCACAAGCAAGACAATCACTCACGTGTTGGCTTGTTGCGTTTAGTTAGCCGTCGTCGTAAGTTACTTGATTATTTACACAAAAAAGACGGTCAGCGTTATTTAGACTTGATCGCTCGTTTAGGCTTACGTAAGTAAGTTTTAACTAGCAGGCCTGGTCTTCAAAAAGCCCCGCTTAGTCGGGGCTTTTTTGTGGCCGTTTTCTAGTGCTATTCCTATCCGTAGGGTTAAATTAAGGCTACAATAGCGCAGACAAACAGAATTTATGATATTAAAAATTAAGTAGGTAATAACGCATGGCAAAACATTTAACTCGTTTCCAATACGGTCAGCATCAAGTCACCTTTGAGACGGGCGAAATTGCTCGGCAAGCAGATGGCGCCGTTATCGTCGGTATGGGTGATACCCGCGTATTGGTCACGGTCGTGGGCGCAAAGCAGGCGAAAGAGGGACAGGATTTTTTCCCTTTAACGGTTAATTATCAAGAAAAAGCCTTTGCAGCGGGCAAAATCCCTGGTGGCTTTTTAAAGCGTGAAGGCCGTCCGTCTGAGTATGAGACGTTGACTTCACGTTTAATTGACCGTCCTATTCGTCCTTTGTTTCCCAAAGGTTTTATGAATGAAGTGCAAATTATTGCCACCGTGCTAGCCTTAGACCCAGAAGTGGGCACCGAAGTGCCTGCGATGCTGGGCACCTCAGCGGCCTTAGCCATCTCAGGTATTCCGTTTAATGGCCCGTTAGGTGCCGCGATTGTTGGCTATCGTGATGGTGAGTATTTATTGAACCCATCAAAATTAGAGCTAGAAACCTCTGACCTTGAGTTGAGTGTTGCTGGCACGGAAACCGCCGTATTAATGGTGGAATCAGAAGCCAGCGAATTACCCGAAGATGTCATGTTAGGCGCGGTGATGTTTGGTCATCAGCAAATGCAGGTTGCGATTCAAGCGATCCGTGATATGGCAACGGCTTGTGGCAAGCCACGTTGGGACTGGCAGCCTGCGCCAGAAAACACCGAACTTAAAAATCAAGTATTTGATCTAGTCCGTGCCGATGTTGAAGCGGCTTATACCATTGCAGACAAAGTAGCGCGTTATGCGGCGTTGGATGCGGCGAAAGCGAAACTCATGGCGCAGCTTGCCGTTTCAGAAACCCATCCTGATGGCGCGTCTGAAAAAGAATTAGAAGGCTTGTTTGGTAAGTTACAAAAAACCATTGTACGTGGACGTTCGGTAGCGGGTGAGCCGCGTATTGATGGTCGTGATAACCACACTGTTCGCGCAATTGATTGTAAAGTCGGCGTCTTGCCCAAGGTGCATGGTTCAGCGTTATTTACCCGTGGTGAAACCCAAGCCTTGGTTGTGACGACACTCGGTACAGAAACCGATGCCAAAATTGTTGATGAACTCACCGGTTCCTATAAAGACCGTTTTATGTTGCACTACAACTTCCCGCCTTACTCAGTAGGTGAGTGTGGTCGTATGGGCACGCCGGGTCGTCGCGAAATCGGTCATGGTATGTTAGCACGTCGTGGTGTGGCAGCCATGTTACCGACGGCTGATGAATTTCCTTATACCATTCGTGTGGTGTCAGAAATTACTGAATCCAATGGTTCAAGTTCGATGGCGACCGTCTGTGGTACCAGTATGGCGTTGATGCATGCTGGTGTGCCGATTGCCGCTCCAGTAGCGGGTATTGCGATGGGCTTGATTAAAGAAGACGCTGGTTTTGCGGTCTTGTCTGACATTTTGGGTGACGAAGATCATTTAGGTGATATGGATTTTAAGGTAGCCGGAACCGATCAAGGTGTCACCGCGTTGCAGATGGATATTAAAATAGAAGGTATTACCGAAGAAATCATGCGTATTGCGCTTGACCAGGCCAAAACAGGTCGGTTGCATATTTTGGGCGAGATGGCTAAGTCAATTAATTCGTCCAATACCCAGGTGGCTGACACCGCACCGCGTTTTACTACTATGAAAGTGAAGGCCGATAAGGTTCGTGAAATTATTGGTAAGGGTGGTGCGACTATTCGCGCGATTACGGAAGAAAGTGGTGCGGTAATTGAATTAGAAGATGATGGCACGGTGCGTATTGCCGCGACGGATCAAGCTTCTGCTGATATTGCGATTTCCAAGATTAATGCAATAGTTGCCGAGCCTGAAATTGGTAAGGTATATAATGCAAAAGTAATGAAGATTGTTGATTTTGGTGCATTTGTGTCTTACATGCCTGGTCGTGAAGGCTTAGTGCATGTTTCTCAAATCGCTGAAGAGCGCGTTGAAAACGTGGCAGATTATCTTCAGGAAGGTCAAGATATTCAGGTGCGTTTGTTAGAAATTGACAAGCAAGGTCGCGTGAAGTTATCAATTAAGGGTGTGTAATCACTAGAATTGGGTAGTTTTTTAAGTTTTTTCCTGTCTGTATGGGCCAGCGACGCCTCTTTTTGCGCAGCAAAAATCGAAGGAGCAGGTTCATACAGACAGGAATACTTATAAAAAACGTCACTCCAATCCCATACAACCAAAACCGTTGCAAAACGGTTTTTTTATTTGTGAGGTTTTATGCCAACCAGTTACGAAACATTTGAATTTATAAGCGAACACCTGATTGAAACCCTATCAGTGAATGTACAAACCTTCCGCCACAAACATACCGGCGCGATGCATTATCATCTGGCGGCCGATGACGATCATAAAGTATTTATGGTCGCGTTGCGTACCGTGCCAGAAGATTCCACCGGGGTGGCGCATATTTTAGAACATACGGTGTTATGCGGTTCGGAGCGTTTTCCGGTGCGTGATCCGTTTTTTATGATGATTCGCCGCTCTATTAATACTTTTATGAACGCGTTTACCTCCAGCGATTGGACGGCGTATCCATTTGCGACCGAAAACGACAAGGATTATCAAAACCTGCTGCAAGTCTACATGGACGCGGTGTTTTTCCCCAATATAGACCCGTTGGATTTTGCCCAAGAAGGCCATCGTTTTGAATTTGAAACCCTAGCCGATGCTAACTCGCCTTTAACCTATAAAGGCGTGGTGTTTAATGAAATGAAAGGCGCGATGAGTTCGCCGGTTTCAACCCTGTGGCAGGTATTGACCGGCGAGTTGTATCCGACCTCAACCTATCATTACAACAGCGGCGGTGAGCCGGAAGCGATTCCGGATTTAACCCATCAGCAGTTGGTGGACTTTCATCGCACCCATTATCATCCGTCGAATGCGGTGTTTATGACCTATGGCAATCAAAATCCGGCGTCATTACAGGCAGATTTCGAAGCCTTGGCGTTAGCGCGTTTTGAACAACCGATTGAACCGATTTATGTCAAAACCGAGCAGCGTTTTAATACACCAAAAGTGATTGAACAAGCCTATGCGTTAGATGAAGAAGACGTGTCCAACAAAACCCATATCGTGATGGGTTGGTTATTGGGCTTAAATAAAAACCCGATGGACGTGCTAAAAGGCCATTTATTAGCCTCAGTGTTGCTGGATAACAGCGCGTCACCGTTGCGTTTTGTATTGGAACAAACCGAATTGGCGACCGCACCATCGCCGTTATGCGGCTTGGAAGATTCCAATAAAGAAATGGCGTTTGTGGTCGGTGTGCAAGGGTCTGAACCGGAACATGCGCAAGCGATAGAGGACTTAATTATCAATGAGTTACAACGTATTGTGCAAGAAGGTGTGGAACAATCGCAAGTCGAAGCCATGTTGCATCAATTGGAATTAAGTCAGCGTGAAGTCGGGGGCGATAGTTATCCGTATGGCTTGGAATTGATGTTGGCGGCGTTACCGGCGGCGTTACATCAAGGTGATCCGGTCGCGTTATTGGATGTGGATAAGGTATTACTGCAATTACAACAAGACGTGTCGCATCCGGACTTTATTCCCAAGTTGGTACAGGCCTGGTTGTTGGATAATCCGCATCGTGTGCGCTTAACCTTAAAGCCGGATACCGAGCTGAGTGCGCAACGTGAACAAGCTGAAAAAGCGAAATTGGCGCAGATTCAAGCTGGTTTAACCGATTCACAAAAGCAGGCAATTATCGAGCAAGCGGTGGCGTTGGAGCAACGCCAAGCGCAACAAGATGATCCGACTATTCTGCCGAAAGTCACCAAAGAGGATGTCACCCCGGAGATTATTCAGGTTCTGCCGAAGCAAACCCTTCTGCAAACGGGTGGCAAAGTGACGGCTTATGAGCGCGGCACCAATGGATTGGTGTATGAACAGTTAATTGTTGATATGCCCGATTTAACCGCGGAAGAACAAGCGTTAATGCCGTTGTTTAACAGTTGTTTAACCGAAGTCGGCAGCGGCGGGCGTGATTATCTTGATACTCAGTCCTTGCAAGCGGCGGTGACCGGCGGTGTTTCGGCGCGTTCTGCCGTACGTGCGGATTTAGCGGATAACACCGCGTATCACAGCCATTTTATGCTCACAGGCAAAGCGTTAAATCGTCATCATCAGGATTTAGCGATTTTGATGCAGCAAACCCTATTGACGCTGGATTTCAGCGAAACCGAACGCTTACGTGATTTGGTCGGTCAAATTCGTTCATCAATGGAACATCGTATTACTGGCTCCGGTCATAGTTTGGCGATGAGTGCGGCAACCCAGGCGTTTTCGCCGGTTGCACAATGGAATTTCCAACGTTCAGGTTTGGCGGGTATTCAGTTTATTAAACAACTCGATAAGTCGTTAGAAGATGAATCGGCTTTGCAGGCCTTTGCGCAACAATTAGCCGTTATTCGCGACAAAATTGCGCAAGCACCGAAACAAGCGTTATTGGTGGCGGATGAAACCGGCTACCACCAGGCCTGGTCGGGCATGAGTGCGTTATTGGATGAATGCTCCGGTACGCAAAACAGTCGTTTAACCTTGGCGCAACCGCAACCGCTAGCGATTAACCACCAGGCCTGGTTGACTTCAACCCAAGTCAATTTCTGTGCGCAAGCCTATCCGGCGGTGCTGTGGGGGCATGACGATGCACCGTTATTGTCGGTGATGAGCGCTTGTTTACGTAACGGCTTTTTGCACAGCGCGATTCGTGAAAAAGGCGGCGCCTATGGCGGCGGGGCGAGTTTCGATGCCGAAGCCGGTGCGTTGGTCATGTATTCCTATCGTGATCCGCGTTTGATGGATACCTTTGCCGATTTTGAACGCGCGTTGGATTGGTTAATGACTTCCGCCACCCAAGAGCAAGTGGACGAAGCGATTTTAAATATCGTCAGTGCGATGGACAAACCCGGTTCTCCGGCGGGTGAAGCCAAAAAAGCCTTTTATCAAGAGCTGTATGGTCGTGATCATGTCAAACGCACCGCCTATCGCCAAGCGGTTTTAAACGCGGATTTAGCACAAGTTCGTGCGGTGGGTGAACGGTATTTGCAAAGCCAAGCGACACGCGCGGTGTTAACCCAAGCTAGTCAATCGGACCAATTAACTGCGAATGGCTTTGAGTTAATTAAGTTGTAAAGAAACCAAAAATTGACGGGAGGGTGTCGATAAACCTCTTTCAGTGATTGAAAGAGGTTTGAAGTGAAGGGCGTAAAGATTAAGTTGACGCGGTGGTGTTGTAGCCGCCATCAACATAGGTGATTTCACCGGTGATGCCTGAGGCTAGGTCTGAACATAAGAAAGCACAAGTATTGCCGACTTCTTCAATGGTCACATTGCGGCGTAATGGGGTCGCCTGTGCTGCTTTGTCTAGCATTTGGCGGAAGTCTTTAATGCCAGATGCCGCTAGGGTACGAATCGGGCCGGCTGAAACCGCATTGACCCGGATACCGTCTTGGCCTAAATCGGCCGCCAAATAACGCACGGTTGCTTCAAGCGAGGCTTTGGCAATTCCCATGACATTGTAGTTAGGCACCGCACGTTCTGCACCTAAATAGGAAATGGTCATCACCGAGCCTTGGCGGGCTTTTAGCATTTCATAGCCGGCTTTGGTTAAAGCAGTCAGGCTGTAAGCACTGATGTCATGCGCAACTTTGAAGCCATTGCGGGTCGAGGCATCAATCATACGGCCTTCCAATTCTTCGCGCGGCGCAAAGGCGACCGAATGGACTAAAATATCCAAGCCTTCCGGCCAGTGATTTTTCAATTCAGCGAACACATCAGTGATTTGCTGATCATCCGCTACATCAAGCGGTAGCACAATGTTAGAACCTAATTCTTCTGCTACCTTTTCTACACGACTTTTCAGTTTTTCAGTTTGAAAGGTCAGTGCAATCTCTGCGCCTTGCTCATGCATTTGTTTTGCAATACCATAGGCGATGGATTTGTTATTCGCGACGCCCACAATTAAGGCGCGTTTGCCGGTTAAAAAGCCCATATTTTTCTCCATTTTGGCTAAATGTGACTCGTTAAAATGCCAACATTATAGCGTGAATCCTAAAGGTGAACCAAACAATGCAATTAACCAGGCCTGGTCAGTACTTCGCGTTTTTAGTCAAACCTTTTATTGTATTAGCTATCGCACTAGGTTTAGTGGCTTGTGCTGATCAATGGAATCGACCTTACACGGAAGAGGCGGTGGCATCAAATACTTTATTTACCGCCTTTTCAACACCGCCCAAACACCTTGATCCGGTGCGCGCTTATAGCTCAAATGAATGGCAAATTATCAGCCAAATTCTTGAGCCACCGTTGCAATATCATTATTTAAAACGTCCGTTCACGCTTGAACCCTTGACGCTGACTGAGATGCCCAAGGTGCGTTATTTTAATGCCGAGGGGGTTGGGGTCGAACAGGGTGCAACCGATCTGGCCTATTCTGAATTTACTTTAAATTTAAAACCGGGTATTCAATTTCAACCTCATCCGGCGTTTGCCCGAGATGAGCAGGGCGATTTTGTGTATTTGACGCTGAATGCGCGCAAAGCGGCGAATTTGCGTTCGCCGTTTGAATTGTCGCAGCTTGCCACGCGTGAACTCACCGCCGCCGACTATGCCTATGCGATTAAACGCATGGCGGTGCGACAAAACCATTCGCCGGTATTGGATACGATGATGGGTTATATTGTCGGTTTGCGTGAATTCAGTGAGCAGGTCAGTGCCGACCGCGCCGAGGTGGCGCGTGAGGCGTTTTTCGATTTGCGTCCTTACCAAATCCCAGGCGTGAAGGTGGTCAATGATCATCAATTACGTATTCAGATTGAAGGTGTTTATCCGCAATTTATGTATTGGCTGGCGATGAATTTCTTTGCGCCGATACCCTGGGAAGTGGAGCAGTTTTATGCACAACCAGGCCTGGTGGCACGCAATATTAACTTCAATACCTTTCCGGTCGGTACCGGGCCATTTTTCTTAGAAGAGAATAATCCTAATCTACGCATGCGTTTGGTGCGTAACCCGGTATTTCATGAACAGTTTTATCCTGACTCTGGTTTGACTTATTACATGCCAGATAGTTTATTGCGAGATGCCGGCAAGCGTTTGCCGCTGTTAGACCAGGTGGTCTATACCCTGGAAAAAGAAAGTGTGCCTTATTGGAATAAGTTTTTGCAAGGTTACTACGATGCCTCGGGTGTAAGTTCGGATAGTTTTGATCAGGCGGTGCAGGTGTCGGTTAGCGGTGAGTTGAACTTGACCGGTGAAATGGCAGAAAAGGGTATTCAAATGCGAACAGCAGTGGAACCGACGGTGTTTTATTTAGCGTTTAATATGCTCGATGAGGTGATTGGGGGCTATAGTAGTGACCGCCAAAAATTGCGCCAAGCGATTAGCATTGCAGTGAATTATGAAGAGTTTATTTCAATTTTTATGAATGAACGCGGTATGGCAGCGCAAGGGCCGATTCCACCGGGGATTTTTGGGCATATTGAAGGTGAGGAAGGCGTTAACCCTTATGTGCATGATTGGGTGAATGGCGAATATCAACGTAAATCATTGGCCACCGCGCGAGAGTTACTGGCGCAAGCGGGCTATCCGAATGGGTTGAATCCGGCCACCGGGCGCCCTTTGCAACTGCATTTTGATGCGGTCGCCACCGGGCCGGATGATCGTGCACGGATGGATTGGATGCGCAAACAGTTTGAAGAACTGGGCATCGAGTTGGTGATTCGTGCCACTGACTTTAATCGCTTTCAAGACAAGGTACGTAATGGCGATGCGCAGATTTTCTTTTGGGGTTGGGGCGCGGATTACCCGGATCCAGAAAACTTTTTATTCCTGCTTTACGGGCCAAATGGATCGGTCGCCACGGGCGGTGCCGGGATTAATTCAGCCAATTATGCTAATCCACAATTTGATCGCTTGTTTGAACAAATGCGCAATATGGAAAATAGCCCCGAACGTTTAGCGATTATTCAAGACATGTTGGAGATTGTGCGCCAAGATGCACCTTGGGTATTTGCTTTGCATCCGCGTTCGTTGGCGCTTTATCACAGTTGGTATCACAATGTCTGGCCGAATCGTTTAGCCAATAACAGTGTGAAATATTTGTCGGTTGATCCTGAACTTCGGCTGCAAAAACAAGCTGAATGGAATCGTCCGGTGGTCTGGCCTTTGTGGTTAGCAGGCCTGCTTATGATTGGTTTGTCGATTTGGGCGGTTAGCGCTTATCGTGCGCGTCAACAACAACGGATTCAGCCGCAATCGTCTAAAACGGGAGGGCGCAATTTATGATGGCGTATATTGTTCGTCGCTTGATTTATGCCATTCCGATTTTGATTGGCGTCAATTTTATTACCTTTGTATTGTTCTTTATGGTCAACACGCCGGATGACATGGCGCGCGCGCAACTGGGCGCCAAGCAAACCACACCGGAGCTGATTCAAAGCTGGAAGGCCGAACGCGGTTATGACAAGCCGTTGTTTTTTAATAGCGATGCACCAGGCCTGGTGAAGTTGAGCGATACCTTGTTTGTTGAGCAGTCGTTGAAGTTGTTTGTGTTTGACTTTGGCAAATCCGATGCCGGACGCGATATTGCTTCGGACATTAAAGAACGCATGTGGCCGAGTTTGGCGATTGCCTTGCCGACCTTTGCGATTGGCTTGATTACCACCATTACGCTGGCGTTGCTGATCGTGCTATTCCGTGCCACGGTGCTGGATACCGCCGCGATGGTGATTGCGGTGATGATTATGTCGATATCCGGCCTGTTTTATATTATTGCCGGGCAGGTGCTGTTTAGCAAAATCCTGCATTGGGTGCCGATATCCGGCTATGAACCCGGCTGGGCGAGTGTGAAGTTCTTGATTCTGCCGGTCTTGATTGGTGTGTTTGCCGGTTTAGGGGCGGGCACCCGTTGGTATCGCAGTATTTTCTTGGAAGAAATTAACCGCGATTATGTGCGCACCGCGCGCGCCAAAGGCTTGTCGGAAATCAGTGTGTTGTTTAAACACGTGTTGCGCAACGGTATGTTGCCGATTCTAACCGGCGTGGTGGTGGTGATTCCGAGCCTGTTTATGGGCAGCTTGATTATGGAATCCTTCTTTGGCATACCCGGTTTAGGCAGTTATACCATTGATGCGATTAACGCCCAGGATTTTGCGATTGTGAAAGCGATGGTGTTTTTCGGCGCGGTGCTCTATATCATCGGGCTGATTCTGACCGATATTTCCTATACCATTTTTGATCCAAGGGTGCGTTTATCATGATGTGGGTATGGCTTTGGACAGATATTATGGTGTGGGGGTTGGTGCTTGCACTCGGCGCTTGGGGCTGGACGATTTCGCGCTCGCCACAGGTTAAGGCGCAATGGCTGGCGATTTTTCGTTCCAAAATTGCGATGAGTTCAGCGATTATTTTGCTGTTTTATTTGTCAATTGCGCTGCTGGATTCACTGCATTTCCGTTTAGCCTTGCCGGATCAAACACCGGGACAGGAACGCCAATATGCCGGTCAAACCACCAGCGCCTTAGACTGGGTGTTTAATGAAATTCGCAGCCAAACCGAGCGCACCTACTCGGCGCCTTTTGCGCTCAAAGAGCATAGCACTTCCATTGTTAAAGACGAACAGGGGCGGGTACTGCAGCAGCATTTAGACCTAGTGCATGCCGGTGCGCATTTAGCGGATGCGTCACAGCGTGCCGCCGATATCACCCAAAAATCCGTGTTTGCTGTGGCGGTCGCCTTGGCGATAAGCGGGCTATTAATCAGTTTGCATTTAGTCTGGCGTGCGCGTGCCTTGGGACGTCGATTTGGCGAACAAGCAGGCCTGGTGTTAAAAGGCCAAGCGGATTTGCCCTGGCGCACGGGGTATCTGACTTTTACGCTGGGCTTGGTCATCTTGGCTTGGTTGTATTATTTGGGGCACTATTATCATGTGCTCGGCACCGACAAGGTCGGTGGTGATGTGCTCTATCAAAGTTTTAAAAGCGTGCGCACCGGCGTGTTAATTGGCGTGCTGACCACCTTGGTCATGTTGCCCTTGGCGTTGATACTTGGCATCAGTGCTGGGCTGTTTCGTGGTTGGGTGGATGATGTTATTCAATATGTCTACACCACGCTGAACTCGATTCCGG
The DNA here is from genome assembly GCF_000227665.2 of Thiomicrospira aerophila AL3. Classification (NCBI taxonomy): domain Bacteria; kingdom Pseudomonadati; phylum Pseudomonadota; class Gammaproteobacteria; order Thiotrichales; family Piscirickettsiaceae; genus Thiomicrospira; species Thiomicrospira aerophila. The sequence goes on from NZ_CP007030.1 coordinate 958,844, forward strand.
GGATTTTGTTAATTGCCGCCTCGGTGTTGGTGATGCAAACCATTATTACCAATAACCCGCAGTGGTTTGAAACCGCGACTGAACGGGCGGATTTCCGCTTGTTGGTACTGGTGCTGATTCTAGGCCTGACCTCCTGGACCAGTTTGTGTCGATTATTGCGCGCCGAAACCTTAAAAATCAGCCAAGTCGAATATGTCACCGCCGCGCGTGCTTTTGGTGTTAGCCGGTTCAAAATCATTGTGCGCCATATTCTGCCAAACGTGATGCACATTGTGCTGATTGCGGTGGTACTGGATTTCAGCGCGTTAGTGCTAGCGGAAGCGGTCTTGTCCTATGTGGGTGTGGGGGTTGACCCGACCATGCATAGCTGGGGCAATATGATCAACCAAGCGCGTTTAGAAATGGCGCGCGAACCGATGGTCTGGTGGTCGTTGTTTAGCGCGTTTGTGTTTATGTTCATCCTTGTGCTCGCCGCCAACCTCTTCTCCGACCGCGTCCAACGCGTGTTAGACCCGAAGAATAACGCATGATTAATAGCTTTGTAAGCTTGATACATACATTGTATGGTAATATTTATGTTTGAGTGGAATGAAGAAAAGAACAAGCTATTGAAGAAAGAGCGTGGAATAGGCTTTGAAGATATTGTAATGGCGATTGATGATGGTGGCATTTTGGATGTTTTAGATCACCCAGACCAATCACGCTATCCTGGTCAAAAAATTTATGTTGTTTCTGCGTTAGGTTATGTGTACATGGTGCCATATGTTCGCTCAGAACAGGCTATATTCTTAAAAACGATCATTCCAAGTCGTAAAGCTAAAAAACAATATTTAGGTGATTCAAATGTTTGATGAAGAAGAATTATCCATTCTGGAGGCGCTCGAGTCAGGGGCTTTAAAATCGTCGATTGACGCTGAGCAGGAAATTGCTTTAGCACGCCAAGCCGCTCGCGAGAATTTATCAAAATCCAAGAATATTACCCTGCGTTTAAATATGGCAGATGTGGTAGCTGTCAAACGCAAAGCTCAAGAAAGCGGTATTCCTTATCAAACCTTAATATCGGCATTGATTCATCAATATGCGGTTGGCAAGGTTCAGATTGAAGCTTAATTAAAGGGCATAAGATGGCTTGGTTTGCAGCACCGTTGATTGTAAAGGGTTTGGCTTGGGGCGCTGGGGTAGCGGCGAGTGTGTTGGCTGGTAAAAAAACCAAAGACTGGGTGAGCGAAAAGCTGGAGCAGAAAACTCGCGATAAAATGCAAGCGGAACTCAGTGCGCACGCCAGCGCCTATTTAACTCAGCTTGAGCAGGCCTGGCATCGTGCGTTTTGGCGTTATTTTGCTATTCAAAATGGGTTACTGTTTGTGGCATTGGGGTTGAGTTTTTGGCTAGGGAGTGGGCTGTTTTTTGTTGGCTTGGCGTTGGTGTTTGTTTGGAACGCTGTATTAGTCTATGGCTATAAATCGACATTAATCGCTTTTTGGCAGCATAAAAGCTTGCAGCGACTGCTGGCCGCGCGTTTAAACGAAGAGCTCACGCGCCATCTGCAAAACCTCTCGCACATTGAACAACGTTGGGTGGATTGGTTTATCGCCGAAAAACAGCAAGAAATATGTCAACAAACCGCCGAACACCTAGTGCCCAGAGTGCGTTTTGCGATGATTAACGTGGCGTTGATGTTAGTATTAAGTTTCGTGGTCTTCCGCCTAGCGGTCGTCCCTTTTGTTTAAAGAGGTTTAGTCATGCAAATTACCATTGATTTACCCGAACCATTAATAAAATTTGAATCCATTGCATCCATTCAAGCAGACATGAAGCTAAGCTATGCATTGTGGTTATTTAAGCAACAAAAAGTCACTTTATCTAAGGCGGCGGAACTAGCTGGCTTGGATATGTATAGTTTTATGAAACTTTGCCATCAAAATGATGTGCCTGTCATTAATATGACCCCAGAAGCATTGGATGCAGAGCTGGAAGGCTTGTAATGTTATTGATTGCTGATGCATCTGCACTGATCGCGTTAACGGCCTGTAAGCAATTGCCGCTATTAGAAAAACTCTTTGATAAAGTTGTTGTTTCATCGGTTGTTTATGATGAATTAACAGCAGACTTGTCAAAGCCGTTTGCAAAAGAGTTATCAGCTTACTTAATTGATAAGCGTATCGAACTTGATAGCCACAACATTATTCTGCTTGATGCTTATTCAGATGCGGGTGAAATTTCAAGCATGGTTTTATTTAAACAATTACAGGCTGATCGATTATTGATTGACGATGCTAGAGGAAGAAAAGTGGCAGCAGTGAATCAAATTCCCGTGATTGGTTCGATGGGCGTATTAGTGTTAGCTAAGCGTAAAGGTTTCATTCAGTCAGCATCCCAATCAATTGAATTAATGTTAGATGCAGGGATTTACATCCACCCTGATCTCGTTGCCCATGTTAAGCAACTTACAAACGAATAAAGGAAGTCAGTGTGAAAAAGCCGGTATTAGCGATTCAGAATTTAGTGGTCAAGGTCGGTGACTCGGCGCTAATTAATCGCATTAGCTTTCAGATTGATGCCGGCGAGATTTTTGCGCTGGTCGGCGAATCGGGCAGTGGCAAATCCTTAACGTCATTAGCCGTGATGCGCCTATTGCCGGAAGCCTTAACTATCGAAGCAGGGGATATTCAGCTGCATCAAACATCCCTGCTTAGCCTAACCGAAGCGCAAATGCAAAAAGTGCGCGGCAAATCGATTGCGATGATTTTCCAAGAACCGATGACCTCGCTTAATCCGGTGATGCGCGTCGGTGATCAGGTCGCCGAAGTCTTGCGGGTGCATTTAGGCTTGTCGTCCAAAGCCGCACAAGCCAAAGCGATAGAGCTGTTTGCCGAAGTCGGCATTCCTGAACCGGAACAACGCATCAACTGGTATCCGCATCAACTGTCCGGTGGGCAAAAACAACGGGTGATGATTGCAATGGCGCTGGCGTGTGAACCGGATTTATTGATTGCCGACGAACCGACCACCGCGTTGGATGTCACCATTCAAGCTCAAGTACTCAAACTGCTCAGAAAACTGCGTGACGAGCGCGGCCTGTCGATCTTATTTATCACCCACGATATGGGCGTGGTGGCGGAAATGGCTGACCGTGTTGCGGTGATGCAAAAAGGTCAGATTGTCGAAACCGCCGAAGTCGAGCACTTTATCAAAGCCCCGAGCCATCCTTATACCCAACAGCTGCTCGCCGATGCTTTGCCTCAACGCAATTACAAACCGGCGGCGGAACAGGCATCTTTGCTTGATTTAAAAGGCCTAAAAGTCCATTTTCCGATTAAAAAGGGCATATTGCAGCGCACCGTGGGGCATGTCAAAGCTGTGGATGGCGTGGATTTAACCATCCGACGCGGTGAAACCCTTGCCTTAGTAGGTGAGTCGGGCAGTGGCAAAAGCACCATCGGCCAAGCGATTCTGCGCTTGATTGACAGCACCGAAGGCGAAATCCGTTATCAAGACGTCAATCTCGCCCAACTCACCGAGCGCAAAATCAAACCGTTACGCAAAAAAATTCAAGTGATTTTCCAAGACCCCTATTCTGCGCTCAACCCGCGTATGACCATAGGCGAAATCATTCGCGAAGGCATGGTCAGTCTAAAAGTCGGTTCGCAAGACAAAACCGATCAAGAACGACGCATCGACGAACTACTGCAACAAGTCGGTCTATTGCCGGAACACAAACTGCGCTATCCGCACGAGTTTTCCGGTGGTCAACGCCAACGCATCGGCATCGCGCGCGCGTTAGCGGTAGAGCCGGAATTAATCATTTGCGACGAACCCACCAGCGCGTTAGATGTCACCGTGCGCGCGCAGGTGTTGGATTTGCTCAACCACCTGCAACAAACCTACAATTTATCTTTATTGTTTATTACCCACGACCTATCGATTATCCCGCGCATTGCGCATCGCGTCGCGGTGATGTCCGAAGGCAAAATCGTCGAACAGGGCGACGTGCAATCCATCCTCGAAAACCCACAACACACCTACACCCAAACCCTACTGGCGGCGGCACCGAGTTTTCATGATATGCGGCAGGGTGGTTAAACTTGAATGACAGTTCGCAGGTTTTTGACAATGCCACGGTTAATGATGTGTATTTTTAACAAACCCTAGCCATGATTAGACTCTTGAACCCGTTTAAACGCTTTTTGTACTGCTAACTTAACCTTCATCTGTATCTCGTCATATTCATCTGGGGTCATATAGAAACTCATATCAATGTCATGACGAATATACCGAGGCGGGATTAGGTTGAGAGCAATACAGCCCATATCAGCTAATTGTTCTTCATTAAGGCCTGATTTCAGATAGTTATCGGTAATTTCATTGATAACATGACGTTCGTAAAAGTTATGAATCGTATCAAATTGCATAGTGAGGTCCTTTTACTTAAGGTTAGAATCATACTTTTCGCATTCTAACCTAGTTGACCTTGAGTAGTGAATTAAATTATTTTGAAGCAGCATGGCAGCTAATTTAAGTTTTAGCAGAACTGAAGAGAACTGAAAGGACACCCATAATAGATTGACTCCTCCTTAGCGTTTTCCTATAGCGCGATTAAATTATCGGATTCGTTGGCGCAACAAGCCAAGTTGTATGCCGCTGTTAGCCATTGGTCTGTACCCAAGCAAATTGAGTATTGGCGTCGGATTGGCAAGTTAGCCGAAGAAAACCCTGATTTGCCTTTTAGCTTCATTCAAGAAACCCTTTTGGCACTGGAAGAAAGTAAAGACAGTGAGAATCTAACACCATACCAATTTGGCTAGAGATTATTAGGTGATATAAAGTTGGCGAGATTCTTATGATGTATCTGCATAACCAAGCCTCAACCCAATAAATGCTTCTCCCTAAATTTTAAACTTATGAATCCAGAAGACTTAAAAAAACTCGTTACCGTCACCATGCCTTATGGCAAATACAAGGGGCGAATTATTGCGGATTTGCCGGGACATTACCTGAATTGGTTTGCACGTGAGGGTTTTCCATCGGGTCATTTAGGGCAGTTATTGGCGCTCATGCATGAGCTGGATCACAATGGTTTGAAACACCTGCTTGATCCGTTAAGAGAATAAACTTCAAATTAGCACAACCAGGCCTGGTTGTTTTTATCTGTTCTAGTGCTCACTTGTTTGGATTTCCGTCTAAGTCAACTCGATAAAACGTTATAGCGTTATGGTGCTATAATCTTGTCATGTTCTAAGCCTGTTTTGTAAGAGGATTTTAATGATGAGTCAGTTATCCAAGCGTTCTACCGTGTATTTTGATCCGGCGATTCATACCGCTCTTAAAATGCGTGCGGCACAAACCCAGGTTTCTGTGTCTGAGTTAGTCGATGAGGCTTTGAGATTATTAATGCGCGAAGATCAGGAAGATTTAGCGACTTATGCGGAACGGGTCTCTGAGCCGACGATGAGTTATGAAGCCTTGCTAAATGATTTAAAGCAGCATGGCAAAATATAAGCTTGAGTTTAAACAGTCGGTTGCTAAGGATTTGCGCTCGGTTCCCAATGCCGATGTTAGGCGCATTCTTAATCGCATCGAACAACTGGCTGAAAACCCGCGTGCCGAAGGTTGTATAAAGTTAACCGGACAAGATGTTTATCGAGTTCGAGTCGGTTTATATCGGATTTTGTACCAAATAATAGACGAGGTTTTAGTCATTGATGTGATTAAAGTCGGGCACCGTTCTAGTGTCTACAAAACACATTAAATCGAACCAGGCCTGGTGATTACACGGTTTAAATTGGGTTTAGATGTCATGAATAGGCAAATCGATATCTCATTCATCAGAGATACACAATCATTTGTAAAGTTGGGCAGGATGCGATTGTTTTGCTTGATATTTTTAAATGGCTACTACGCTAATTAAAGCGACATAGTATTGCAGCGTGAAATCATAGAGTTGTGTTATGATTTTTTAGTCGTTTTGTTTATGGAAGGGGCAAATATGGATATTAAACACATTGCAGAGCAGGCTTTTCAATTGCCTGAGGCCGCCCGTGAATTATTGGCTGAAGCTCTAGTAGAAAGTTTAGATCACGATGATTCCTTTGAATTGTCTGATGAATGGAAGGCTGAAATTGAAAAGCGATGTGCTGAAGTCGATCAAGGACTTACCAAGTTAATTCCGGCGGAAGAGGCCATCAAAAAATTACGTGCTCGTTATAAATGATATTGGATTTTCATCCTAAGGCTTTGGCTGACATTGAGCAGGCAGAACTTTACTATTATGAAAAGCTTTCAGGCCTTGGGGGGAGGTTTATTAATGACCTTGAAGAAGCGTTGGGTCGAATTCAATCTCAGCCTTTGATCTACAGAATGGTAATGCCATCTATTCGAAAATGTCGATTCAAACATTTTCCTTATGCATTGTTGTATCGAGTTCAGGAGTAAAAGATTCAAGTTATGGCTGTGATTCATTTGCGTAAAGATCCGAGCAGTTGGCTGCCAGGCGTTCATGAGCCTTCGGCTCGATATATGATTTCAGAAAAACGCTAATTAATATGGAATTGCGTTTAGTTCGACAGATTGCGGATATAGATCGCCAGGCCTGGAATGGGTTGGTAACGGATAATAATCCGTTTTTGCGCCATGAGTTTTTGCAGGCGTTGGAAGACCATCAATGCGTGAGTGCGGAATTTGGTTGGTATCCGCAGCATGTCGGTTTGTATGACCAAGGGCGTTTAATCGCCGCGATGCCGTTATATGCGAAAACCAATTCCTATGGCGAATTTGTGTTTGACCAGGCCTGGTCGCAGGCGTGGCAGTCGGTGGGGTTGCCGTATTTTCCGAAATGGGTCAGTTCTATTCCCTATGCACCGGTGACCGGTTCGCGGTTTTTAATCGCCTCTGATCAGAATACGGATCAGATCCGGCAGCTCTTAATGAGTCATCTTCAAAAGCTGGCGTATGAGCACAATATTAGCGGCTGGCATATTTTATTTGCCGAACAGGAGGGTGAACGCAGCGACCAGGCCTGGTTAAATCGGCAGAAGGATTGGTTAATTCGTCACGATTGTCATTTCCACTGGTTTAACCGAAATTACCAGACCTTTGATGATTTCCTAGCTGAACTCAAACAGAAAAAACGTAAAAATATCAATCAAGAACGCCGTAAAGTTGAAGCAGCGGGCGTCACCTTAAAACGTCTAAATGGTCACACCGCAACCGAGCAAGATTGGCAGGATTTTGCCTATTTTTATCAAAAAACCTTTCACGAAAAATACAGTGTGGCGACCTTAAACAAAAGCTTTTTCCAAGCGGTAGCGCAGGCGTTACCGGATCAAGTGCTGTTGGTGATGGCGCAGCGTGATGGCAAGAACATCGGGGGTTCGTTGATGTTTCACAGCGACACGACTTTGTTTGGTCGCCATTGGGGGTGTATTGAAGAGGTCGATTCGCTGCATTTTGAAGCCTGTTATTATCAGGGGATTGAGTTTGCGATCGAGCAGGGATTGCAGAAATTTGAGCCCGGCGCAGGCGGTGAACATAAAATCGCGCGGGGATTTGAACCGGTTAAAACCCAATCAGCGCATTGGCTGACACAAAATCCGTTTGAGCAGGGCATTGCTGGGTTTTTAGCTGACGAAAAACGAATGATTGCGGATTATTATCTAGACTGTCTAGCCCACAGTCCTTATCAGTCAGTTACTCCATAGAGCGCAATAACAAACGCCCCGCATTTTATTAATACGGGGCGTTGTTATTATTCCGTTCTGCTTAAAAATTAAGCGCGCTTGCGGAACTCACCGGTGCGTGAATCGATTTCGATTTTTTCGCCGATTTCGATAAAGGCCGCTACCTGTAATTCGTAGCCAGAGGTTAAGCGAGCAACCTTCATGACTTTACCAGAAGTGTCACCACGCGCAGCGGGTTCAGTGTAAGCCACTTCACGCACAATAATGGTTGGCATTTCAATAGAAATCGGCTTGCCTTCATAGAAGGTCACTTCGCACTGATCTTCCATGCCGTCTTCAATGAAGTTGATGGCATCACCTAAGTTGTCTTTTTCAATTTCATATTGGTTGTATTCTTCGTCCATAAAAACATACAACGGATCAGCAAAGTAGCTGTAAGTACAAGGTTTTTTCTCTAGAATAACCTGATCAAACTTGTCATCTGCTTTATAAACTTGCTCGGTGGCACTGCCATTAAGCAAGTTTTTCATTTTCATTTTAACAACAGCCGCGTTACGACCTGACTTGTTAAACTCGGTTTTTAGAATGACCATCGGGTCATTACCGATCATAATTACGTTACCTACGCGAAACTCTTGTGCCGTTTTCATCAAATCAATCCTAAATCAATGGTAATAAAAAAATTTAGCGCATTATACCTTGCTTTTTACAAACTTGACTAGATTCGTGCTCAATTCTCCAAGTTTTTCCAACTGTTGTTGCCAGTTTTTAGCCTGTTGTTGCCATGCTGACCAGTGTTGAATCAGCATCAACCAGGCCTGCTGATCCAATTTTTGCCGGTTCCATGCTTGTTGCCAGTGGCTGATGGTATGGGCTAGCTCATGCGGAATCCCTGCTTGATAAGCATTATTAAATGCCTGGAGCTTATCCCAGTGTGCGCCATCATCGGTTGGATAAATATGCCAAATAAAGGGTTTGGCAGCCCATTGTGCGCGCACAAAGGATTCTTCACCGCGCACAAAATTGAGGTCGGCTTGCCATAAAAGATGGTCATAATCGGCTTGTGACATAAAAGGTAAGCGGTAAAGGCTAAGTTGCCCTTGCTGCCAGCAGGCCTGCTTAGCAAGGCTGAGTTGAATAGCGGCGCTGAGTCCACCCAGGGTACGGCCTTCGGGAATAAGTAAACTGACCGATTGATACCCTACAGGTAAAGGTATTTCTTTTTCAATTAATAGATTAACTAAATCTTGTAGTGCTTTGTTTTCATAAGAAAAAACTGATATTTTAAAGTTATTGTCGGCACGTTTTAATCTGTCAGTGTTTTGAGCAAGCCGTTGCGCATAATCGGCTTCACGCATTAAGCCGCCGGTTCCGGGTAACATGCCAGGAAAGAAAAAAGTTTTATCCAGACCGCAGGCCTGCTTAGAGGGGCGTAAGTGAAAATCGACGGCCCAGGGTTCTGCCGTCAGGTACTCTAAATTGATCCAAATCGGGCGCTGGGTTGCGGGTAACGCCCGCATGGCATCGAGATAGGGACTTGGTAACTCGCAACCAAAGGTTTCAATCACCACCTCGGCGGGTTGCGTTTGCTCAAAATCCTTTTGCCAGTGCCTGACTTCAATACCTTGACAGTGTTGTTGCGACACATCGGGCTGATAAAGTGGCTCCATGGCAGCAAGTGCTTGAGGTTGGTCGAGCCACAAGCGCACCTGTTGCTGGTGGTCATGGTGCAACAGTTTGGCAAGACGCCAGCTGACGCCAATATCGCCATAATTATCGATGACGCGACAAAATATATCCCAGTATTTATGCATGATTGGTTTGGGTAGCTACTAATAATAAATTGCTTGTTATTGTAACGATTTTTACAGTGCATGCTGCTACTGGCTTTATTAAGTTAATTTTGCGCAAGCGGCATTAATCTAATGGGTCTTTATTTGAAAAGTGTTACAATGTCATAAAGTTAAGCGTAACGTAATTCAAAAAAGGCTATTAGAAAATAGGAGGCAGGATGGCGGTGTTTGCATTGGTGGATGCTAATAGTTTTTATGCGTCCTGTGAAATTTCATTTCGGCCAGACCTCGCAAAGCGTCCAGTGGTGGTGCTATCGAATAATGATGGCTGTATTGTCGCAGCCAATCATATTGCGAAGGACTTGGTTAAGCACCATGCCCGTGATTATGGGCAAGGAGGCTATGCCGCGGCCAAGCCGACCAGCATGATGTTTCAACCCTATTTTAAAGTCGCTGATGTATTAACCCGTTACAACACAGCCGTGTTTAGTTCTAATTATGAACTCTATGGCGATATGAGTGCGCGTATGCACCGTATGCTAGGTGAATATGCCGCGGGACAAGAAATCTATTCAATTGATGAATCCTTTTTAGATCTGTCGGGCATGACGGCGTGGAATTTAACTGATTATGCCCAACTGATGCGCAGCAAAATTAAACAGGGGTTAGGTTTACCGGTCGCAGTCGGCATAGGCGGATCCAAAACCCTGGCTAAACTGGCTAATCATTTGGCTAAAAAGCAGGTACAGTTTGACGGTGTGTTGGATTTGACTGCGCTGAGTCTTCCCACTCAAACTGCGTTATTGCGTCAAGTACCCATAGAGGATGTCTGGGGCGTGGGCCGACGCATGGCGCCCAAGTTACAAGCCTTAAATATTCATACTGCCTATGATTTACAGCAGGCCAACCCCAAGCAATTACGCCGTCACTTTTCGGTAGTAATGGAACGATTAATTGCTGAGCTAAACGGCGAAAGTTGCTTAAGCCTTGAAGCGGTGGCACCGGCCAAGCAACAGATTATTCGTTCGCGCTCATTTGGTCAGCCAATAGTAGCGTTTGACTGGTTAGCGCAAGCGGTGGCGAGTTATACCGCACGGGCCGCTGAAAAATTGCGCCAGCAAGGCTCGGTTTGCCAACATATTCATGTTCACCTGCGTACCAATCCTTATGATAGCAAACAGCCTTATTATGCTAATTCGCATGGTATGGGATTGGTCTATCCCACCGATAATAGCCAATTGTTGATTAAACTGGCCAAGCGTTTACTCAAGCGCGTTTGGCAACCAGGTCTGGCCTATCACAAAGCAGCGGTAACCTTATCGGCTATTAGTGATAAAGGGCCATTACAGCTAGATGTATTTGCCCCAGAACCTAAATTCTCAGCTAATCCAAAATCAGACGCACTGATGACGACCCTCGATGCCATTAATCAAAAAATGGGTCGTGGCAGTATTCAATTTGCCGCCGAAGGCTTGGCGGATAAGGCGCAGTGGGCGATGCGTCGCGCCCATTGTTCACCGCGTTATACCACGCGTATTGATGAAGTCTTGGTGGTGAGTTAAATGACGCAAACCTGGACTTGGTGGGCAGCTAAACCGGCTACATTTACGCTCAATGATTGGGTGCTGGTTGATATAGAAACCACAGGCGGCAAACCGGGGCGTGATGAGATTATTGAAATTGCGGTGCAGCGCTTTCACGAAGGCGAATGGGTGCAATCTTGGCAACAACTTATTCGCCCCCAGCGCACGATTCCGCCTTGGATTACCCGTTTAACCGGGATTACTAATGCCATGGTCGCGGATGCGCCGCGTTTTGATGAGATCGCTGATGAATTAGCGGCCTTGTTAGCCGATAAAGTGTTTGTTGCACACAATGCCCGTTTTGACTATGGCTTTATTAAACATCAGTTTAAGCAACTCGGCTTAAACTGGCGAGCGACGACGCTGTGTACCGTTAAATTATCTAAACAGCTCTTCCCGCAGTACCCGCGGCATGGCCTAGATCATTTGGTGGCGCGCTATGACTTACCCCAAGTAGATCGTCACCGAGCCATGGGCGATGTGGAGCTGATGGTCGCATTTTTGGCAAAACTGAGTGATGAGGTTGCACCAGAACAGCTATGGTCTATGCTGGCGCAACTGCTAGTACAGCCAAGTCTGCCAGCGCATTTAGATCCACATGCGTTGGATGAGTGTGAAGATGTGCCCGGCGTCTATCGTTTTTATGGCGAATGCGGACGGCTGCTCTATGTTGGGAAATCGGTACAGCTACGCACGCGCATTTTAAGCCATTTTAATCCAGATCAACGCACGGCTAAAAATCTTAAAATGCTTAGCGAAATTCACCATCTTGATTGGACAGAGTGTGAAGGGGATTTAACCGCGCAACTGCTTGAATCTAATAAAATCAAAGAGTTATCGCCTAAATATAATGTTAAGTTACGCAAACAAACACGCTTGTGGCGTTGGGTAAAGTCGCTGGATAAGCAGGGTTACGCACAGTTGAAGTTAGTGGCCAGTGATGCGTTAACCGTTGAGGATTTACGGGATAGCTATGGTTTGTTTCGCTCACAAAAACAAGCTGAAGAAGCCATGCGTAATAAGGTTAAGGAAGCAAATTTGTGTCAGCGCTTAACCGGTTTAGAAAGAAAATCGCACGGCGCTTGCTTTGCCTATCAACTCAAACAATGCCGTGGTCCTTGCGTGCAAGAAGAGTTACCGAACCAGTACAATTTGCGCCAAGATATTGCACTGCTGAGTTGGCAGCAGCAGGCCTGGCCGTGGTCAGGACCGGTGTTAGTGCGTGAAACAGCCGAAAGCGAGCGTGGGTTAGTGATTTATCAATGGCAAGTGGTGGCGGAAGTGGATGATGAGAGTGAATTAGCGGCGTGTTTAGCTAGCAGGCCTGCTAAGGGCCAAGCTCTAGACTTGGATAGCTATCGTATTTTATGTAAATTTTTACTTAAACCGCCTAAAGGCATGATAATTCAGCCTTTAAAGTGGCTGGCAGCGCGAGAGGTGTGTGATGAATAAGTCAGTGAAATCAGGACATGGTGGTAAGCGAGCAGGGGCTGGGCGCAAAGCAGGCAGTGGGCCTTTTGGTGAAGCGACCAAAGTAATGCGTGTGCCCGCATCCAAAGTCACTTTAATTAAAAGTTGGTTACATAGTTTGTATGACCCTTCTGCAGCATCGATTTCTGACTGGCAGCTTGTTGACCCGTCCAGTAAGATTGCACTGCCGGTATTTAGTCATAAAGTGATTGCCGGTTTTCCATCACCTGCTGATGATAACCTGGAAGAGACGATTGATCTGAATGAAGCTTTTGTGCCCAGTGTCAATACCAGTTTTGTGGTGCGAGTGCAGGGCGATTCGATGCTAGAAGCAGGGATTTTACCGGGTGACCAATTGGTTATAGATCGCAGTATTGAGCCGGTATCAGGGAAAATTGTTGTGGCGTCGGTAGATGGCGATTTAACGCTGAAACGCCTTATTAAACAAAAAGATAAGCTATGGCTTTATCCAGAGAATAGCCAATACCAACCTATTGCAGTACATGAAAACACAGAATTGGTTATTTGGGGTGTGGTGGTGTCTGTGCTGCGGAAGCTTGATTGACCTGGTGAGCGAAAACTAATACCTGTGCCACAGCTTGAAATAAAGGTTTTGGAATGCGTGCTTCTAACGGCAGTTGTGCAAGCACCGCAGTGAGTTCGGGGTCTTGGTAAAGCGGGATGTTATGTTCTTGAGCGCGTTTGATGATGGTTTCGGCTACAGAGCCTTTGCCTGCAGCGGTCACTCGTGGCAAATCCCCTTGATCATATTGCAGTGCAACGGCTTGAGCAAGGGGTTTGGATTGGGACATGAGTTTAAAGTTGTAAGGCGTCAGTTAAACCAAGATTTTCAGCACTTTTGATTAAAGGCTCTGCAGGGTCTTGCCAGCTAAAATTAAACCCTTCACGTTGTATTTTCGTGATAAGTGCGAGTAATAACTGCAATCCAGCCGTATCAATATTAATAATATTATCTGCGACCAATGTAATATTAGGTTCGCAGTCTACAAGCAAGTCCGTTATGCGAGCATATTCCGATTGTACAGACTGGATGGTGAGTGTTTCGGGTAAACTTATCACACTACTCATGACCAATATCCTTTTGGTTATTAAATAACTCGACTAATTACGGAGAGTAGTTTTTCTGGGCTGAAAGGTTTAACAATCCAACCTGTTGCACCCGCATCTTTACCCTTAACTTTCATGTCACCCGAAGACTCCGTAGTTAGACACAAAATTGGCGTAAACTTGTAGTTAGGCAAAGCTCTTAATGCTGTGATTAGCTCAATGCCATTCATGTTGGGCATATTGATATCAGTTACCACTACATCAAATTGCTCTTGCTTAGCAATGTTTAATGCAGCTGCACCATCTTCGGCTTCAACAACTTGGTGACCAGCAGAGGTAAGTGACATAGTTACCATTTGGCGCATAGACTTAGAATCATCAACAGCTAAAATTTTCGGCATATTTTTAACTCGCTTTAATTAATTTTTTCGATTTAAGGAATTCTACGCTGATTTTTAAAAAGAGTAAACAATCTTTACGTAACGTTAATATGTCATAACACTTCAGATGCAAATTCAGCCAACCTTGAACGTTCACCTTGCTTCAAGGTCATGTGAGCGCCATGTGCCCAATCCTTAAACCGATCAACAACATAGGTTAAACCAGAGGTGGTTTCCGTTAAATAAGGTGTATCGATTTGACCTATGTTGCCCAGACAAATAATCTTCGTTCCAGCCCCAGCGCGTGTAATCAATGTTTTCATTTGTTTCGGAGTAATATTTTGTGCTTCATCAATAATGATGTATTTTTTCATGAAGGTTCGCCCACGCATGAAGTTCAATGATTTGATTTTGATGCGTTTATTTAAAAGCTCACTGGTGCTTTGTTTTTCCCAGTCGGTATGTTGGCCGTCACTAGCGGTAAGCACTTCTAGGTTATCCATCAATGCGCCCATCCATGGCGTCATTTTTTCTTCTTCGGTTCCGGGTAAGAAACCTATGTCTTCACCAATCGGAATGGTGGCGCGTGTCATGATGATTTCATTGTAAATGCCACTATCTAAAGTTTGTTCTAATCCGCAGGCAAGGGCTAGCAGCGTTTTGCCTGTCCCGGCAGGACCGAGTAACGAGACAAAGTCGATATCAGGATCCATTAAAAAATTCATCGCCATGTTCTGTTCGGTATTACGCGCATTAATACCCCATACAGCATGCGTCTTAGATGAATAATCAGTTAGGGTTTCTAGCGTGGCAAGTTCCCCATCAATCTTGCGGATGATAGCACTAAACCCTGAGTCATTTGGGCTAATTAAGCATTGATTCGGATACCAATGGCTATTTGGCGCCATTTTTAATTCATAGTAACTACGACCCTCACTTTGCCAAGCCTTCATATGTTCACTGTGCTGTTCAAAGAAGTTTTCGGCTAACACTTCATACCCCGTGTAGAGCAGGTCGGCATCTTCAAGCACACGATCGTTGTAGTAATCTTCTGAATGCAAGCCCACAGCGGAGGCTTTGATACGCATGTTGATGTCTTTTGTCACCAGTGTCACATTGCGCTCTGGAAACTCAGCTTGCAGCGCTAGACCTACTTTGAGAATTTGGTTGTCCGCTTTATGGCTTGGAATAGCTACAGGAAGGTCGGCATCAAGCGGCGCTGTTTCAAAAAATAATTTACCTAAATGACTGACATCTGCCTTGCGCTTGGTAGGGTGAATGTTTTCTAATTCCAGGCCGGCTTTAAGCATTTCAAAGCTAGAACCGTTAATAATTTGATCAAGTAACCGGTTGGTTTCCCTCACGTTTCGAGCAACTTCTGACATGCCTTTTTTGGCAGAGTCTAACTCTTCTAGTACGGTCATCGGGATGAAAAGATCATGCTCGTCAAAGTTAAACAGTGCCATCGGGTCGTGCATAAGCACATTCGTATCGAGGATGAAAAGTCTAGGCTGATTAGTTAGAGTCATTTAGCGTGTTCTCCGAAATTAAATGCGCTTAAGAAGAGTGAGTACGTCTTGGGCGTGCTGGGGTACCCGTACTTTTCGCCAGGATGCAACTACCTGTCCAGTTTCGTTTAATAAAAAGGTTGAGCGCTCAATGCCCATGTATTCTTTACCAAAATTCTTTTTGAGTTTGATTACATTAAACGCTTGACACAATACCTCATCTGGGTCACTGATTAACTCAAATGGAAAGGCATACTTTTCTTTAAAATTTTGATGCTGCTTTAGGCTGTCCTTAGAGACACCAAAAATTTGGCAGTTAAGTTGTTGGAATTCGTTGTATAAGTCACGAAAATCCTGTCCCTGTTGCGAACAACCTGGTGTGTTGTCTTTCGGATAGAAATACAGGATGGCATATTGCCCCAATAGTGTTTGGTCAGTAATCTGTTGGTCCGGAGTAGCTGGAAGGTTAAAGGCAGGAAGGCGTAGCTGTTGATCGGTCATGGCCGCAAAATCCATAGTGGTGAATTCCTTTCAGGTTGGATTAAACATCATGCTCTTAGTATGGCGTTAAACCGGCTTAGTCGCAACCATTGCGCTAATCATTTGTTATAAAGCCGATTGGCGGTTGAACTAATTACCCCTTAGCGTTAATATTACGCCTTTGAAGCGGCGTTTTTTACGTCGATACTCGATGAATTATTTTGGTGTTTGGAGTTAGCCTTGGCATTGACTGGCAGCATGGTGGCATTGGTCACCCCGATGAATGAAAACGAAACAGTGGATTACTCGGCTTTAGCCAGTTTAATCGAATGGCATATTGCTGCCGGCACTCAAGCCATTGTAGCGGTGGGTACCACCGGTGAGTCTGCAACACTTGATATGACTGAACATTGTGCAGTCATTAGATTTGTTGTTGAAAAGGTGGCTGGACGGATTACGGTTATTGCCGGTACCGGTGCTAATTCAACGACTGAAGCAATTGAACTAACGCAATGCGCAAAAGCGGCTGGGGCAGATGCCTGTTTACTTGTCACACCTTATTACAACAAACCGACCCAAGAAGGCTTGTTTCTTCATCACAAGAAGATTGCTGAAGCGGTTGATATTCCACAGATTCTTTATAATGTCCCTGGGCGGACCGCTTGTGATATGCAGCCAGAAACAATTGGACGCCTTGCTACTATCCCCAACATTATTGGCGTTAAAGAAGCGACCGGTGATTTGTCACGCGTTGCCAAAATTCAAGCTTTAGTGCCAGCCGATTTCTACCTATATAGTGGCGATGATGCAACTGCAGTTGATTTTATTTTACTTGGTGGGCATGGTGGGATATCAGTCACAGCCAATGTTGTGCCTGAGCAAGTTGCTCGTGCTTATCAGGCGGCCTTAGCTGGCGATGCAACATTAGCACATCAAATTGACCAACCACTTGCCTTATTGCATCAACGACTGTTTGTTGAAGCCAATCCGATTCCGGTAAAATGGGCGCTGGCAAAAATGAACAAGATTAGCCCCGCAATTAGATTACCCTTAACGCCTTTATCTGAGCCTTTTCATGGTTTAGTGTCTGAGGCTATGAACCAAGCAGGAGTAGGTATTTGAACGCAACATACAAAGCAGCAGGCCTGGTGGCCGCGTTAGCACTTCTAGGTGGTTGTTCAGTTTTTAAAGGCGGTGAAACCGATTTTAGGGATAGCGAAGGGCGTTTATTACAAGGTATTGAATTACCCCCTAACTTTGTATCCCCCGGTCAGCAACGTGCGCAAGCGAATGAGCGCTTGGTTGCCCCTGTGCTACAACAACAAGATAGCTTGCCGAGAGCATCGGCAACCGGTGTAAGCGTAGAGTCAAATTTAGTTCAGCGCTGGCTGGTGTTTGAAAATAAAACCAGTTTTGAAGTTTATAACCTGTTGCAACGCTTTGTGGCCGGTCAAGGCTTTGATATTGCTACGGCTAATTTCGAGCTAGGTTTGATTCAGACTGACTACTTGGCACGGACTGATATTGCACCTGTGGCTTTAGAGGTAGGGTTATTAACGCGTTTACTTAACCGTTGGCGTGATGAGCGCGTAACCGGGCTTTTTGACCGATATAGTTTTCAAATTATAGAACAAGACGGTCAAGTTTCAGTGTATGTGCAACACAATATGATGACCGCAGATTCGTCGGGCGATATCACTCAGTGGCGCTTACGTCCTTATGATCCGATGATGGAAATGCTTGCTTTGTATCGCTTTTTGGTGTTTGTAGGTGAAACGGGCGAAAGTGCCATCGACAAAATTGCTCAAGCGCCTTATTATCATGAAGTGCTTCGAGGTGAAGAAATTCGTGGTATTGCTTTGGCTGCGCCTTTAGACCAGGCTTGGGATTATTTACAAGCCCAAGCAGTACGTGCAGATTGGAAAATTGTTAGTCAATCACGCAATGAACGTATTATTATTGTCGAAGTAAGCGAAGATATTAGTAGCTTAAACTGGCTAAACCGTTTGTTTGCTAGTCAGCGTAGTCGCGTGTTGGTGTTAATGCTGGAAGCAGACGCTGAACGTGATGGGATTACCCTCGTTGAACTGAACGCACAAGCAAGCGATACACCGCTCAATGGTGAGCAGCGACGCGCCTACCTTGAACAGCTTGGTCTATTATTCGATTAAATCATTTCGACTCAACAACCCTCGTCATGAGGGTTTTTTCATTGGAAGTTAGGTTATGTACATTATCTGGGGTCAGTCTGCCCACTCTGAATATCGTCTGCAGCAATTGTCAGTAAAATTACAACAGCAAGGCCCATTAAGCCAGCTGCGCAGTCAATGGTTTTACATGGTGACTAGCCATGTACCCTTGACTGATGCAAGACGCGCAAGTTTAAGTTTGTTATTAAATGGACAAGAGCACGAAATAGCTGCAATGGTTGCACAACCAAGTTGCCTAATCACACCACGTGCCGGCACTATTTCGCCCTGGTCAAGCAAGGCTACCGATATAGCGCATTTATCTGGCTTTAGCGAAGTGACACGCGTTGAGCGTGGCACCGCCTACTATTTATCAGGCTATGATACTCATCAAGCCAGTGCCTATTTTGCCAAACTCTATGATCGCATGACATCACAGGTTTGGACGGATCAAGCTGAGTTAGCGAGTCTATTTGAGCAGGGGCAGCCACGTAATGTCAATCATATCGATATCTTACAAGGTGGTCGTGAGGCGTTGGTCCAAGCTAATCAGTCCCTAGGCCTAGCGCTAAGTGCGGATGAAATTGATTATTTAGTGACTAACTTTAAACAATTACAACGCAATCCTACTGATGCAGAGTTAATGATGTTCGCGCAAGCGAACTCCGAGCATTGCCGCCATAAAATCTTTAACGCCGACTGGATTATTGACGGGCAGGCAAAAGATCAAACCCTATTTGGCATGATTCGCAATACTTATCGGCACCATTCAGACGGTGTGTTATCAGCCTATAGTGATAATGCTGCAGTATTGGCTGGCCCCCAAGCTACGCGCTTTTTTCCTGACGCAAAAACCGCTGAATATGGTTATTCCAATGAACCGACTCATATTCAGATTAAAGTCGAAACCCATAATCACCCTACAGCCATTTCACCTTTTCCAGGTGCGGCAACAGGAGCGGGTGGGGAGATTCGAGATGAAGGTGCCACCGGGCAGGGTTCTAAGCCCAAATCTGGCTTAACGGGTTTTACAGTGTCTAACCTCAACATTCCAGGGTTTAAACAACCTTGGGAGCGCGATTATGGTCGTCCAGGACGCATTGTTTCGGCATTGGATATTATGCTTGAAGGGCCTTTAGGCGCAGCTGGCTATAATAATGAATTTGGCCGTCCAGCGATCAATGGCTATTTTAGAACCTACGAAAACCCTTTATTGACCGAAGAAGGCGAAGAAATGCGTGGTTATCACAAGCCAATCATGTTGGCAGGTGGTTTAGGCAACATTCGTGATATGCACGTCAAAAAGCAAGACATTCCTGTCGGTGCTAAGTTAGTAGTATTGGGCGGTCCGGCCATGTTAATTGGTTTGGGTGGCGGAGCTGCATCCAGCGTCGATACCGGCGCCGGCGCCGAAGACTTAGATTTTGCTTCCGTACAGCGCGATAACCCTGAAATGGAGCGTCGTGCGCAAGAAGTGATTGATCGTTGTACTTATTTAGGTCACGCTAATCCGATTGCGTCAATTCATGATGTGGGGGCGGGCGGATTGTCGAATGCCTTCCCTGAGTTAGTCAACGATGCCGGTCGTGGCGGTTTATTTGACTTGCGCAAGGTGCCTAATGATGAACCCAGCATGTCGCCGATGGAAATTTGGTGTAATGAATCACAAGAGCGTTATGTGTTGGCCATTTATCCTGATCGCTTAGCTGAGTTTGAGGCTATTTGCCAACGTGAGCGGGCTGTATATGCCATTGTAGGCGAGGCAACTGCCGAACAGAAACTGCAAGTGCGCGATAGGTTGTTAGACGCTAATCCAGTTGATTTACCCTTAAATGTATTACTAGGTAAGCCTCCTAAGATGCAGCGTGACGTAGCAACCCGTGTGATTGGTCAGCCTGGTTTTGAATCAGCCATTCTTAATCTTGAAGAAGTGACCGAGCGCTTGCTAAAACTGCCCACCATTGCGAGTAAATCATTTTTAATTACTATTGGTGATCGTTCGATTACTGGCATGGTCACGCGTGATCAAATGGTCGGCCCTTGGCAGGTGCCGGTGGCTGATGTGGGCGTGACTGCCGCAGATTATCAAGGTTATTTTGGTGAAGCCATGGCGATGGGTGAACGTCCACCGGTTGCGTTAATCAATCCGAAAGCGTCAGCGCGGTTAGCTGTCGCGGAGGCGATTACCAACGTTGCTGCCGCCAGAATTGAAAATCTCAGTGACATCAAGATGTCAGCTAACTGGATGGCGGCGGCGGGGCATCCGGGTGAGGATGCCGCGTTATTTGCCGCTGTTGAGGCGGTCGGGATGGAATTGTGTCCAGCGCTTGGCATTGCGATTCCTGTCGGTAAGGACTCAATGTCTATGAAAACCGTTTGGCAGGAGCAAGGTCAGCATAAAGCCGTAATTGCGCCGGTATCTTTAAATATTACCGCTTTTGCGCCTGTACTCGATGTGCGTAAAACCTTAACGCCACAATTGCGCACCGATATAGGTGCGACCCAGCTGCTTGTCATTGATCTTGGACGGGGGCAAAACCGCTTAGGGGGCAGTTGTCTAGCCCAGGTTTATAATCAGGTGGGTGAGTGCAGCGCCGATCTGGATAGCGCGCAGGATTTAATTGCGTTTTTTAATGCTATTCAGCAAATGAATGAACAGGGATTGATTCATGCTTATCATGATCGTGCCGATGGTGGCTTGCTCGTGACCTTAATGGAAATGGCTTTTGCCGGTCATTGTGGTATCGATATTGATGTCAGTGCGCTAGGTAATGAACCGATTGCGGCTTTGGCAGCAGAAGAACTAGGTGCGGTACTACAAGTTAAGCAAACTGATTTAGAAAAGGTCAATGCTATTCTTGTTGATTTGGGCTTGGACAGCCTTAGTCACTGGATTGGTCAGTTAAACAATCGCGACGAAATCAAGTTTGTACATAATGGTCACACTTTGCTCAGTGGCGCACGATCGCATTACCAGGCCTGGTGGTCTGAAACGTCTTATCGGATGCAAGCTTTGCGTGACAATGCCGATTGTGCTCAGCAAGAGTTTGATGCGATCACCGATAGTGAAGCGACCGAGTTGGTTGCCAAAGCCACATTTGATATTAATGACAATATCAGTGCACCGTTTATTAAGACTGGCGTACGTCCAAAAGTGGCGATTCTACGTGAACAGGGAGTAAATGGTCAGCAAGAAATGGCCGCTGCGTTTGATCGCGCCGGCTTCAGTGCGGTTGATGTACATATGAGTGATATTCTTGAAGGGCGCATTTCGTTACAGGACTACAAAGGTTTAGTGGCCTGTGGCGGTTTCTCCTATGGTGATGTCTTAGGAGCGGGGCGTGGCTGGGCGAGTTCTATTCTATTTAACCCAAGAGCGCGCGATGAATTTGAAGCCTACTTCAACCGTGATGATGCCTTTAGTTTAGGGGTATGTAATGGCTGCCAAATGATGTCGAATTTAAAAACAATCATTCCTGGTGCGCAGCATTGGCCCGCTTTTGTGCGCAATCGCTCGGAGCAGTTTGAAGCGCGTTTATCCTTAGTTGAAGTGCAAGAATCGCCCTCCATTTTATTGGCCGGAATGGCAGGCAGTCGTATTCCTGTTGCTGTTGCGCATGGTGAAGGTCGGGTTGATTTTAACCTCGCAGGGGGCGACGCGACGCAGGCTCATATTGGCTTGCGTTATGTTAACGCGAAAGGTGTACCTACCGAACGTTATCCCTTTAACCCAAATGGATCGTCTCAGGGTATTACTGGTTTAACCACCGATGATGGTCGTGTCACTATTATGATGCCGCATCCTGAGCGGGTTTTTCGTGCGGTACAGCATTCTTGGTGTCCTGATGATTGGACTGAGGATGCACCCTGGATGCGATTATTCCGTAACGCGCGCCGTTGGGTTGGTTAGTAGCAAGAAATCTGCGCTCATAAAGTAACTTTAGAGCGCTATAAGATAATTCTTTAGTAAGAACTAATAGGCTAGTTTGACTTTATTCCGGCTTTTGGTTAACTTAGTTGGACTTTTTGGGAAGCGCTTGCGCTTAATTTATAATTATAAAACGGAGAGACCTTATGTCTTTGAGTCGTCGTGAGTTTTTACATGTAATGGCTGTAGCCGCTGCGGCAGGTATGTTACCTGCTGGTGCACGTGCAATGGGTGGCAAGCCAAGTGGCGCTGATCTTTCAATGTATGATATGCCAATGAAAGGTAATGTTCGTTTGCTGCATACTACTGATACTCACGCGCAGCTAAAACCTATTTTCTTCCGTGAACCTAACGTAAACTTGGGTGTTGGGCCAGCACATGGTCAGCGTCCACACATCGTGGGTAAAAAGTTATTAGAAAGCCTAGCTGAAAGTGGCGTAAAAATCGAAGAGGGTTCTGCTGAAGCTTATGCCTTCACCTACCTAGACTTTGATGAAGCGGCGAAAAAATATGGTCGCTTAGGTGGTTATGCTCACCTTAAAACCTTAATGGATATGTTGCGCAAGCAAGCAGGCGGTCGTGAAAATACTATCCTTATGGATGGTGGCGATACTTGGCATGGTTCTGCTACTGCTTTGTGGACACGTGGTATGGATATGGTTGAAGCAACCAATATCCTAGGTGTGGATGTGATGACTGGGCATTGGGAATTTACTTATGCACAAGAAGAAGTATTACGTAACCTGCAAGCATTCAAGGGTGAGTATATTTCACAAAACACCCGTCTTCGTGAAGATGCGTTATTTGGTGATGAATATTATGCACTAGCCGAAAAATATGGCCATGGTTTATACAACGAAGACGAATTGCGTCCGTTTAAGCCTTATACAGTAAAGACCATCAACGGTAACCGTATTGCTGTGATTGGTCAAACTTTCCCACGTATGTCAAACGCTAACCCAATTGCTAACTTCCCAGACTGGTCTTTCGGTCTACGTGAAGAAGAATTACAAGAAACGGTTGACCATATCAAGGCAAACGAAAACGTGGCCGCTATTGTGGTTATTTCTCACAATGGTATGGACGTGGATATCAAAATGGCCGGCCGCGTGTCAGGAATCGACGCCTTCTTTGGTGGTCACACCCACGATGGTATGCCTGCACCAACTAAAGTACAGCGCCCAGATGGCGGCACCTGTTATGTGACCAATGCGGGTTCAAACGGCAAGTTTGTTGGCGTAATGGACTTAGACATTAAAGATGGCAAGCTACAAGATGTGCATTACCGCCTGTTGCCGGTATTCGCGAATATCCTGCCTGCTGATCCAGAAATGCAGAAGTTTATTGATGACTTGTATGCACGCAAGTATGACGAAAACGTTATCGAAGCGCGTAATCCTAAGTATCGTGTTAATCCAGATCGTTTAGGTAAAACCTACGGTGAGATTTTGAGCGAAGAACTCGCCATTGCAGGTGAAACACTCTATCGTCGTGGTAACTTCATGGGAACCTGGGACCAGATCATCGTTAACGCATTGCGTGAAGAGCATGATGCTCAAATCGCTATGTCTGCGGGTGTTCGCTGGGGTACCTCAGTCATGGCCGGTGAGATGATTACCATGGAGCGTCTAATGGACGAAACTTCATTGACCTATGGTGAAACCTACCGTACTGAGTTAACCGGTGCACAGCTTAAAGACATTTTTGAAGGCATTGCGGAAAACCTTTTCGTTATCGACCCTTACCTGCAATCAGGTGGTGACATGGTACGTTTAGGTGGCATGGATTACACCATTGATCCAAACGAAGCCTTAGGCAACCGTATTTCTAATATGGTGTTGGATGATGGCACCCCAATCGAAATGGATAAATCTTATTCTGTTACTGGTTGGGCACAAGTTGATACAGTAGGTGATGGTCGCTTAGTATGGGACATCGTAGCTGATTATCTACGCCGTGAAGCCAAGAAAAACAACGGAGTTGTGAAGCTTGATAAGGTGAATCACCCAACCTTGATCGGTGTTAAGAATGATCCAGGTTTAGCAGACTATGCAGGCAAGTTAATTTAATTAACGCCTTTAAGTTAATGATTGTTAACCCAGCCTACGGCTGGGTTTTTTTATTCGGAAAAATTATGTTACTTTCTCAAAAACGAAAAGACTGGCTAGGAAATATCCGAGGCGATGTACTGGCGGGTATCGTAGTGGCTTTAGCGCTTATTCCTGAGGCGATTGCTTTTTCAATTATCGCCGGCGTGGATCCTAAAGTGGGTTTATATGCTTCATTTACCATTGCCGTGGTGATTGCGATAGTCGGTGGGCGTCCGGGGATGATTTCCGCAGCGACCGCGGCGACCGCTTTGCTGATGATTAATCTTGTTAAAGACCATGGCCTAGAATATTTATTGGCGGCGGGTATCTTAGCAGGCCTGCTGCAAATCTTGGCCGGGTATCTTAGATTAGATCGTTTTATTAGTTTTATCTCACGCTCAGTAATGACGGGGTTTTTAAACGCGCTGGCGATTTTAATTTTTATGTCGCAATTACCTGAGCTTACCAATGTGACGTGGCATGTTTATGCTTTAACAGCACTCGGTTTAGTCATTGTATATTTATTTCCGTATATCCCTAAAATTGGCCAATTGATTCCATCGCCTTTGGTGGTCATTATTGTGCTGACAGCCATTGTTCTCGCCATGGGGATTGATGTACGCACCATTGGTGATTTAGGTGAGTTACCCGATAGCTTACCGGTATTTTTGCTGCCTGATGTGCCATTTAATTTAGAAACCTTATGGATCATTTTGCCTTATGCGGTTGCGATTGCCCTAGTTGGGTTATTAGAGTCCTTGTTAACTGCACAAGTGCTCGATGAAATGACCGATACGGATTCAGACAAGGCCCGTGAGTGCAAAGGTCAGGGTGTGGCGAATATTGCATCAAACCTAACCGGTGGTATGGCAGGTTGTGCGATGATTGGTCAATCGGTTATCAATATTAAATCGGGTGGACGCGGGCGTTTATCAACCTTTACCGCAGGCGTGATGCTATTGGTGATGGTGGTCTTTGTAGCAGACTATTTAGCGGTTGTGCCAATGGCCGCGTTAGTAGCGATTATGATTATGGTGTCTATCGGGACCTTTAGTTGGGTGTCGATTCCGGAAATGCGTACTAATCCTATGTCCGCAACGATTGTGATGTTGGCGACTGTTATTATTACGCTTTGGACACATAATTTAGCCTTTGGTGTGATATCTGGTGTGATCTTAGCCGCGTTATTTATGGCCTATAAGATGACACAATTTATGGCGGTTGAACAAGATTATGACCCGCAGCAGGATATTCGCACCTACAGAATACTGGGTGATGTGTTCTTTAACTCAGCAGATAAGTTTATTAATAGTTTTGATTTCAGAGCGGTATCCAGTAAGGTCGTGATTGATGTGAGTGGCGCCCATTTTTGGGATATTAGCGCCGTTTACGCCCTCGATAAAGTGGTCATTAAATTACGCCGTGAGGGGGCGGATGTAGAAGTGTTAGGTTTAAATCATGCCAGTGAAAGCTTGGTGGATAAATATGCTGTGCATCAGGATCCTAAGAAAGCGGCAAAATTGATGGGGGAACACTAAATGGATAAGTTACAACAGCATTGGGTCATAGCCTGTATTGATGGCTCAGCCATGTCGGATCATGTAGTGGATGCGGCGGCTTGGATTGCCGAGCAAGTGAATTCGCCGCTTGAAATTATGCATACACTTGAGCGCGATGGGTTGACTCGTCCGATTGATCATTCAGCGAGTTATCGACCGAATATGCGTGAAGATTTGATTCAAGAATTGGCAGAGCAAGAACGCGCAGAAAGTAAACGCCTTATTGTAGAGGGTAAGCAACTGCTGGACGCCCAAAAACATCGTTTGGCCGGTCTTGCGATTAAAAATATCATGACCAAACAACGTCACGGTAATTTAGCTGAAGCACTTAAAGGCATTGAAGATCAGATTCGTGTGTTAGTGGTGGGGCTGCGCGGTGAAGACCATGAAGACCAAGAAAAAGTGATGGGCGCGCAACTCGAAGACACCATTCGCGCAATACATAAGCCTATTTATGTGGTTAATG
The DNA here is from genome assembly GCF_000227665.2 of Thiomicrospira aerophila AL3. Lineage (NCBI taxonomy): Bacteria > Pseudomonadati > Pseudomonadota > Gammaproteobacteria > Thiotrichales > Piscirickettsiaceae > Thiomicrospira > Thiomicrospira aerophila. The sequence continues at coordinate 985,034 of NZ_CP007030.1, forward strand.
GTGTCTTTCAAGCGCCTAGGAGTCTATTGCTGGCCTACAACGATACCGAGGCTGCGCGTAAAGCGTTAAAGTTCGTTTGTGAAAGTCCGCTCTATGCTGACATTGAGATTCACCTGGTACACGTTAATGATAAGCCACAGATTGGTCAGGCTATTTTAGAGGCGGCTGAAGTATCACTAATCCGTTCAGGCCGACACTATAGCACTGCCTTGTTAAATGGCGATCCACAAACCGCTTTGTTAACCTATCAACAAACCCAAGCTATTGATTTAATTGTTATGGGTGCATTAACCCATGGTTCATTACATCAATTATTTTTTGGTAGCATGGCGTTAAAAGTCCTGCAGCGCACCACCACTTCAGTGCTATTGATTCGTTAAATAACGAAGCTGCAGACTTAGCCTTAGGGTTATGCCTGCAGCTTTTCTAGCTGTTGCGCTCTAAAATCTTGTAAACCCTGTTGCACCAATTGATAGGTTTTTTCTGCATTATCTTTGATGCTGCCATCAAATACACCAAAACCGGTCAACATGTCAGTGGCTTGTTGAAAGCCTTGTTCAATGCCGCCACCAATCACCTCTAAAAATTTATCAAGAGCTGCTTCGCCTTCTAGCTTTGGATTAGCGGCTTTAAAGGCTTCAAACATCGCCGTTGTACCCTGTACAATGCGTCCTGCAGTATTTTCCGGTGACCAATAATCCATCCCGCCTTGTTCCGCCAGACGTTCGGCGCTAATGGCATCAGGCCCTAAGTCAGCTTCGAGTGCTTGATTGATTTGATCGATGGCTTCCTGAAATAGAATTTTTAACGCATTTTGATCGCCAGTATTTTTATCGCCAAACAGGTGCTGAATAATGCTCGCTTGCGCTTGAATACGGGCGGTTTCTTTACTGGCTTGTTGTTCAACACCGCCAACATTCACCACCAGGCCTGGTGCTTGTCCGCCGGATTTTTCTTGTGCTTGATTTAAGCCTTTTTGCGCGGGGTTGTTTGCGTTGGCACTCGAATTGTTTTGTGCAGGGGTTAGTATAGCCTTTGCCGCAGGATTAATACTTGTCATTTTTCTGTCCTCAGTAATGAGTTTGCTCTTAAAGCATTACGGCCAAACACGTTGAATCCTTAGGACAAAATTGCAGAAAAGTGCTATGATGCGCGCTTTAAAATTTGTTGTGAAGCAGGGTATGGAACTCAATCCAATTTATAATCGTATCGAAGATTATGCCAGTCGTAGCCTCGTGCTTAGGGGGTATCTTTGACTATGAAACCAAATCAGAACGTCTAGTTGAAGTTTCGCGTGAACTCGAAGACCCAAAAATCTGGGATAACCCTGAAAGAGCGCAAGCACTGGGCAAAGAAAAAGTCCAACTGGATAAGATTGTCGGCACACTTGATGATTTAGCCGGTGGCCTAGACGCCTGTAAAGAATTGCTTGAAATGGCCGAAATGGATCAAGACGAAGCGATGGTTGCTGAAGTGGAGTCCGAATTAACGCAATTACAAAGCAAGTTAGATGAACTTGAGTTTCAGCGCATGTTCTCCGGTGAAATGGATGCCAATAACTGTTACTTGGAAATTCAGTCCGGCTCAGGCGGTACCGAAGCGCAGGATTGGGCGAGTATGTTATTGCGGATGTATTTGCGCTGGATTGAATCGAAAGGTTTTAAAGCCGAGGTGTTAGAAGTGTCCGACGGCGAAGTGGCCGGTATTAAAGGCGCCACCATTCATGTGGTGGGGGATTACGCCTATGGCTGGATGCGCACCGAAACCGGTGTGCATCGTCTGGTGCGTAAATCACCGTTTGACTCCGGTAATCGCCGTCATACCTCGTTTGCATCGGTGTTTATTTCGCCGGAAGTGGATGATAATGTTGAGATCGATATTAACCCAGCCGATCTTCGCATTGATGTCTATCGTGCCAGTGGCGCGGGTGGTCAGCACGTTAACAAAACCGAATCAGCGGTGCGGATTACCCATTTGCCAACCAATACCGTGGTGCAGTGTCAAAATGGTCGCTCGCAACACCAGAACAAAGATGAAGCTTTTAAGCAGCTACGAGCCAAGCTCTATGAGCTGGAAATGCAAAAACGTAATAGTGAAAAGCAAACCCTTGAAGAATCGAAATCGGATATTGGGTGGGGCAGTCAAATTCGCTCTTATGTATTAGATTCTGGGCGCATTAAAGATTTGCGTACCAGTGTAGAAACCGGCAACACCACCGCCGTATTGGACGGCGATTTAGATCAGTTTATTGAAGCCAGCTTAAAAGCCGGATTGTAATTGGATTAACCACAGAGATACGAAGGCACGAAGTTTTTATAAGTTTTTTTAAGGTGCTTTCGCCTTGTGCCCCGACTCCTTCGGCTTTTTTCTGCGAAAAAAGAGGCGTCTCTGGAGCACAAAGGCTACGCACTTCACAAATTAAAAAAAGCTTCGTCTCTCTGTGGTAAAAAAACAGACAAAATTAGGAATGTAACATGTCAGAACAGCAATCAACATCTTCAAACACGCCTGAGCTAGACGAAAATAAAATTATTGCCGAGCGCCGCGCCAAGCTAGAGGGTTTACGTCAAACGGGTCAAGCCTATCCGAACACCTTCCGTCGTGATGTATTGGCGCAGGATTTGCAAAACACCTATGGTCATAAAACCAAAGAAGAATTGGCAGCAATGGAGCCGGTTCGCGTTAAAGTGGCCGGTCGTATGATGTTGCGTCGCATTATGGGTAAAGCCAGTTTTGCGACTTTGCAAGACATGAGTGGCCGCATTCAAGTGTATGTCACCCGTGATGACTTGCCAGAAGGCTTCTATAACGAACAGTTTAAAAAATGGGACTTGGGCGATATCGTTGGGGTCAGCGGCTATTTGTTTAAAACCAATACCGACGAGTTATCTATTCACGTTGAATCGATTGAGTTGATTACCAAATCGCTGCGTCCGCTGCCGGATAAATTCCACGGCCTGCAAGACCAAGAAGTGCGTTACCGCCAGCGTTATTTGGATTTGATTATGTCTGAGCAAAGCCGTAAGACGTTTGAAGTCCGCTCCAAGGTGATTCACGCGATGCGCGAATTTTTTGTGCGCAAAGGATTTATGGAAGTTGAAACCCCGATGATGCAAGTGATTCCCGGTGGCGCATCCGCAAAACCCTTTGTGACCCATCATAATGCGCTTGATATGCCGCTTTACTTGCGCATTGCGCCAGAGCTTTACTTGAAACGTTTGTTGGTCGGCGGCTTTGAAAAAGTGTTTGAAATCAACCGCAACTTCCGTAACGAAGGGCTATCAACCCGTCATAACCCTGAGTTTACCATGGTCGAGTTTTATGAAGCCTATGCCGACTATAACGACATGATGGATTACACCGAAGAAATGTTTAAAGAACTGGCGCACTTGGTGTTAAATTCCGGCGAAGTGCCTTACCAAGGACAGGTGTTCCATTTCGATCAGCCGTTTGCGCGTATTCCATTAAAACAATCGATTGCGATGTTCAACGAAGGTGTCAATGCCGATGATTTAGACGACATCGAATACTGCATCGCCTTGGCGGAAAAGCTGAAAATTGATATCAGGCCTGGTTATGGTTTGGGTAAAATCCAAACCGAAATTTTTGAAGAAACGGTTGAGCACCGTTTAATGGAGCCGACCTTTATCACCGAATACCCGGCAGAAGTGTCACCTTTGGCACGCCGTAATGATGCCAATCCGTTTGTCACCGACCGTTTTGAGTTGTTTATCGGTGGGCGTGAATTAGCGAATGGCTTCTCAGAGTTAAACGATGCCGAAGACCAGGCGGAACGCTTTATGGAGCAAGTTAAGGCGAAGGATGCCGGTGATGACGAAGCTATGCATTATGATGCCGACTTTATCACCGCGCTAGAACACGGTATGCCACCGGCCGCCGGACAGGGCATCGGCATTGACCGTTTAGTGATGCTATTCACGGATTCAGCCAGCATCAAAGACGTATTGCTATTTCCGCACATGCGTCATCAAGGATAAACTTTTTATCTGTAAGTGTGACACTCAAGCCCCAGTTTTCTGGGGTTTTTTTTAATATCAGGAGTAACTAGGGTGACAGAGCAAACTTTTGCCAAGATTATTGCCAATGAATTAGCCGTGCAGCCGAATCAAGTTGCCGCCGCGATGGCGTTATTTGCTGAAGGCGCCACCGTTCCGTTTATTGCGCGTTATCGCAAAGAAGTGACCGCTGGTCTTGAGGACCATCAACTGCGCGATATTGAAACACGCCTCGCTTATTTAACCAGCCTTGAAGAACGCAAACAAACAATTCTAAGCAGTATTGCCGCCCAGCAAAAACTCACCCCTGAACTTGAAGCTGATATCCTCGCCTGTGCGAGCAAAACGCTATTAGAAGATTTATATCGTCCGTTTAAACCGGTGCGTAACTCAAAAGCCACCAAAGCAAAAGAAGCAGGCCTGGAGCCTTTGGCCTTGGCGCTGTTAGCTGACCCCAATCTTAACCCCGAAGAGCAGGCGCAAGCCTTTGTTAACTCAGAGAAAGACATTGATTCCACAGCGACTGCGCTCAGTGGTGCGCAAGATATTCTGGTAGAGCATTTTGCACAGGCAGCAGGCCTGGTTGCTCAATTGCGCGAAAGGTTATGGCGTGAAGGTGTGGTGATGAGCACACAGATTAAAGATGCTGTGGATGAAGGTGAGAAATTTAAAGATTATTATGCTTATCAAGAAGCGATTAGCAAAATTCCATCGCATCGTGCTTTAGCCTTGTTTCGGGGGGAAGCGGCTGCGATTTTGCGCCTAAAACTCGAACTGCCAGATCAACAAGATTATGCGGTTCATCCCTATGTAGAACAGATGCGAGCTTTTTATCAATTACGCATCACCAATACGCCTTGTGAAAGCTTGTTGATGCAGGCGTTGCAGCAGGCCTGGCGCTTAAAATTAGCCAAATCGCTAGAAACTGAATTATTTAGCCGTTTGCGTGAACAGGCGGAGCAGACGGCCATTGAGGTATTTGCCCACAACCTAAAAGATTTATTGCTGGCCGCACCGGCGGGCGCCAAAGTCACTTTAGCGCTCGATCCAGGTTATCGAACTGGGGTGAAGCTGGCAGTAGTGGATCAAACCGGTAAGTTTTTGCATCAAGAGGTCATTTATCCTCATGTGCCGCAACAACAATGGCAGCAGAGTAAAGCTATCCTCGCTAAGCTGATTAAGCAATATCAGGTTGAGCTGGTCAGTATTGGCAATGGTACGGCGTCACGCGAAACCGATCAGTTGGTGGCTGAAACGCTAAAGGAGTTTGGGCTGACTAGCACGCAAAAAGCGATGGTTTCTGAAGCGGGTGCGTCGGTTTATTCAGCATCAAGTTTGGCCCAGCAAGAGTTTCCAAATTTAGATGTGACCATTCGTGGCGCCGTGTCGATTGCGCGACGTTTACAAGACCCCTTGGCAGAATTGGTCAAGATTGACCCAAAAGCAATTGGTGTCGGCCAGTATCAACATGATGTTAATCAAATCGCGTTGGCGCAAGCATTGCAGGCCACGGTTGAAGACTGTGTTAACTCGGTAGGAGTGGATTTAAATACCGCATCGAGCGCCTTACTAGGCTATGTATCTGGCTTATCACCGACTTTAGCCAACAATATTGTCGCTTGGCGTGATGCCAATGGCCGCTTTAATCAACGCAAACAACTAAGGTTGGTGCCACGCTTAGGGCCAAAAGCGTTTGAGCAGGCGGCTGGCTTTTTGCGTATTCGTGACGGTGAAGATCCACTCGATCAATCGGCTGTTCACCCTGAATCCTATTCGATTGTGACCAAGATGGCCGCCCGTTTAGGGGTGAAAGTGGCTGATTTAATTGGTCAGCCGACCCTGATAAAGCAACTTAAATTGAATGAGTTTGTGGCCGACACCATTGGCATGCCAACCTTAATGGATATTGTGGCCGAGCTTGAAAAGCCAGGGCGTGATCCGCGCCCCAGTTTTGTCACGGCGCGTTTTGATGAGTCCATCACGGAGCTCAAAGACCTTGCACCAGGCCTGGTGCTAGAAGGGGTGGTCACTAATGTGACGCACTTTGGTGCCTTTGTTGATGTCGGTGTTCACCAAGATGGCTTGGTGCATATTTCGCATTTAGCGGATCAGTTTGTCTCCGACCCACATCAAGTGATCAAAGCAGGCCAAGTGGTTAAGGTGACGGTATTAGACGTTGAAGTCGCGCGCAAACGGATTAGTTTGTCGATGAAGTCTAACCCCACGCTCAGTTCAGCAGGCCTGGCAGCGTCTGCTACACAAAACAAGGTTGAACGAAAAACCGCTGATCAAAAAACGGCCAAGCCAACACCAAACAATAATGGCTTTGGCACCTTGGCGGATAAGTTTGCCGCGTTAAAGCGTTAGTTACATGCCAGTTGATGCGCAATAAAGTGCTGTATTTTCTGAATAATACCGTCAGTTGGGATTTAGTCGTATGCTGGAACGAGGCTAGGAAATAAAAAACTCAACATATCACTGCCAAAATGCAAGGTAAACGGAGAGCGAACTGAATCCTCTAAATCCTTAATGACTCCTCGGTTTTTTAATCCCTTAAGGAGATCTCTGGCATGACGTTCGGTGCACCCCATCAGGTGGTGCGCTTCACCTTTTTTCATCGAACCCTTAATCAATAAATGGGGCACGCGCTTCAGATATTCAGGCGAAATCGGGTCATCGGTGGGCACTTTTTATGGCTTTCTCAATATCAGCTGGGTGAGTCCCTTCGCTTTCAATAAGGTTTGCCTTTTGGGATTTGTTTCTGCGGGCAAAAATGGAGTTAGTTCATTCATATATAAGCGCTCATGTTCCGGTTTGTTTTCCGGTTAATTTGATTGTTATTTTCCGGTATCTTTTATGGGTTCACCGATTTTATTATACAAGGTTTTTTAATTTTTCCGATTGTGAGTTTGACTTATTTAACCGAACCATTCCGGTTTAATTTCCGGATAATGTTCTTTGTTATATGGTGTACCGTTTCATGGTTATTTCCGCGATAATTCATTGATTAACAAATTTATCCCACACGCAGAAAGACCGGTGCCATTTCCGCAGATGTTGTTTATCGGCGATGGTGAAACCGATATTCCATCGATGCGACTTGTTAAGGATTATGGTGGTCATTCCGTTGCGGTTTATAATCCAAACACCACAGAAAGAACGGCCGTTTCGCATTTAATCAAAGAAGGGCGGGTAAACGTAGGCATGGCGGCAGATTACCAAAAAGACAGCGAACTGACGCACTATGTTTGTTCGATCATTGATGGTCTTGCTAGAAAGTGATGACACGGTATTTGTATGAGTCGTCTAGCTAAACGCTAGATTAGATAGTGGCGGTGTCTTTGGTGTAACCTCGTTTAACGATGCTCTTTAGTATGCCAGATGCGTAATATATAGATGGTGTCTTTTTGAAGTTCGTAACGCATCTCATAGTCACCGACTAAAATGCGGCGCACCTCTCTGTCGATAAATTCATCAAGTCGCTCACCGAGTCTTGGGTGGGTAATAAGATTGTTGGGTGCATGAGCGAGTGATTGTGTGACTTTAGCCGCTATCTGTTTGTTGTGTGGTTCTAAAAACGCATGAAGTCGAACAAGGTCTGACGTTGCCTTGCTTGTCCAGATCAGTTTGATCATATTGGAGTGGGCTTGGATTGATTACTATTTAAACTCATCGCCCAAGCTTGAATGTCATCATGGCTAACAAAGTTGCCTTCGTCAACATCCGCAAGTGCTTCACGGGTTAAGCGTTCTCGTAAGGACTCTTGCTCAATCCAAGAAGCTAATGCTTGTTTGATAATCCAGCTTTTTGAGCGTTCAAGTTTTCCCGCCAGTTGGTCTATTTGATTGGCCATATCAAGTGGAATGTGTGCGGTTAGTACACGAGTCTCTGTTTGAATCATGACGAGCTCCTATATAATTTTAATCAGATTCAATAATAGTTATTCATTTAGAATAAGTCAACTAGTTAAGCGTAACTCTATGACGAAACCAATTGTCGCTCTAAAGTTATTTACAAACACAAAGTTTTCCGTTACTGAGCCGCGATAAGGGCTTTGCCAAAAGCTGTCTAAATTCACTTGTAACATATTGCACAACACCCCGGTATCCATAAAAAACAATTTTGGCATTTTGACATGGCGTTTGGTGATGTAAGCGCCTATCCAAAGTTTTTGCAAACGTGCGTCGGAGAGGGTTTGCATTTCTGGATAACCACCACTTAGCATCTGTTCAATGACGGGTTTGTCTAACGTTGGTGTTTGTTGTGTTATTGCGCCATCGAATAAATCATCCAGCAGGTTTTGCGGGTGGTTATTGAGTTCACGCAGGCTAAAGGGAGTGAGTTCGAGCACACCTAAACGCCCAGCCAGCGAGTCTTGTACATTCTTCATGCCAAGCAGATTGGCTGACCCTGTGAGCAGGTAGCGGCCATTCTGACGATTTAAATCAATGTCTTGCTTACTGGAACGAGGCTTGGAAATAAAAAACTCAACATGTCACTGTCAAAATGCAAGGTAAACGGAGAGCGAACTGAATCCTCTAAATCCTTAATAACCCCTCGGTTTTTTAACCCCTTAAGGATATCTCTTGCATGACGTTCGGTGCATCCCATCAGGTGGTGCGCTTCACCTTTTTTCATCGAACCCTTAATCAATAAATGGGGCACGCGCTTCAGATATTCAGGCGAAATCGGGTCATCGGTGGGCACTTTTTATGGCTTTCTCAATATCAGCTGGGTGAGTCCCTTCGCTTTCAATAAGGTTTGCCTTTTGGGATTTGTTTCTGCGGGCAAAAATGGAGTTAGTTCATTCATATATAAGCGCTCATGTTCCGGTTTGTTTTTCGGTTAACTTGACTGTTATTTTCGGTATCTTTTATGGTGGCAATCAATTGACTATACAGCGTTTTTTTATTGAATTAGCTTGAACTGTTTTGATTGTAAGTTTGTTTTATTTGACAGAACCATTCCGGTTTGACTTCCGGATAATGTTTTTTGTGATAGGTGTCGGTTGCCCATTCAAAAATTTGGCTGGGCGTTTCGGCTCGCAAAACGATATAACCGACCGATCCGGCAATTTCTTTGTGTTCTTGGTAGCTTCGTAGCTACGTTAAAAGATTGCTATATCTTCTTGTTTTTGTTGCTTAAAACAGGCGTTAACTATTCGCTCGGCGGCAGACTCGACCGTTTCATTTTGGCAAGGCGGCTCGCCCGGATAAAGTTTGCTTCTAAAATGCCCAGCTAAAGGGGGCAGTTGGGCAATAACCGCTTTAATTGCCGGGTTTTCAATAGCGGTCAATTTAACCAACTGTTCTAAACCGGCTTTGGCTACGGCATAAGCACCGTAATAGGCTTGTGGTTGACTGATTGCTTGATCAGAAATAGCCACCAACCAGGCCTGCTTGTCGTTATCGTGGCCGGCTGTTAGTTTAGGCAAACAGCTTTGGATTAGATGGAAATTGGCATTCAGGTTAGTTTGCATCACTTCATACCATTGCAGGGGATCAAAGTGCTCTATTGGCGTGAGTGCCGGTAAAATTCCTGCATTTAAAAATAGGCCATTTAATTGCTTAAACTCAGCTAAACCTGTTTCAAGCTGCATAAACTCAGCCTGTGCCGAGCCGGCTAAATCCATTGGAAAAAGGTAAACATTGCCCCAGTTGTCTTCGGCTAATTCATCATAAAGCTTGTTAAGTGCTTTTAGATCCTTATCAAGCAAAATAAGTTGATGATTTTTTTGATGTAATGCTCTCGCTAGTGCATGGCCTAAACCATGAGCCGCACCGGTGATTAAAAAGGTTTTTTGAGTTGAAATGTCATTCATAACAATGGGTTAGCCTTTTTTGTTAAAAATTGCGTAATATCAAATGGGGTTCTGAAAACGTAATCAGCTTGATCGAGATTAGTCATTTTTTCAGGTGGCATATAGCCAAACAACACCGCACCTGTTTGCATCCCGGCATTAATACCCGCTTCGATATCACGAGGATGATCGCCAAGATATAAACAGCGTTTAGGATCAACCCCGCATTCTGATGCGGCCAGTAACATAGGTTCTGGGTGGGGTTTTCTAACCGCCAAGGTGTCGCCACAAATGACCGTTTTCGGTGCGCTTGGAAAACTAAAATGCTCTAATAGGTGTTCGGTGAGACCTTGCGGTTTGTTGGTCACAATGCCCCAGGGCATATTAACCTTAGCCAAGTGAACCAGGCCTGCTAATAAGCCTGGAAATATTTGGGTATGCAGATGAATATGTTGTTTATACAGGGCTAAAAAAGCTTGGCGGTGTTGTTCAAATGCGTCGGTATCGTTAGGATTAAATGCGAGGGCGGTGACCGCCGCGCCGCCTTGCGATACGGTATTGCGAACCCGATCATAGCTAGGTGGGGTCAGCTGATGTTGTTCACATAATAGATTTAGCGCATAACTAAAATCATAAGAGGTATCTAGTAGGGTACCATCTAAATCAAACAGCACACAATCGAAAAGGTTGGACGTTTTGCTCATGACTATACTTTTTTAAAGGCTATTAAATAATTGATACTTAAATCATCATTAAGTCGATAGCGCTTGAGGATGGGGTTAAATTCCATGCCCGCCGTGCTTTGCATTACCAGGCCTGCTTGTCGTCCCATCTGGGTTAGTTCACTGGGTTTAATGAATTTGTCATGATGGTGCGTACCACGAGGAACCAAATTTAGAACATACTCAGCGGTAATCACAGCTAACAACAGGGATTTATTGGAGCGATTGAGTGTTGAACAAATCACCCAGCCACCTGGCTTAACGGCTTTGGCACAGGCGTGCAAAATAGCTTGCGGATCGGGTACATGTTCTAGCATTTCCATACAGGTCACCAAATCATAGTGTTCAGCGTGCGCCTGCGCATGGTCGGCCACATCTTCTAGCACATAGTTCACCTTGACCCCGCTATCTAGCGCATGCAAACGGGCGACTTGTAACAAATCGTCGGCCAGGTCTAATCCGGTTACCTCTGCACCGGCTTGCGCCATGGCTTCGGCTAAAATTCCGCCGCCACAACCCACGTCCAGAATTTTTTGTTCCGGAAAGTCTTGGTGTTGTTGGATAAAGGCCATTCGTAATGGATTGAGTTTATGCAGTGCATTAAACTGACCGTTAGGGTCCCACCATTGATGGGCCTGTTGGTTAAACAGGTCTATTTGTTGCGCATCGACATTGGCTGACTGTGACATATTCGCATCCTTAGCGGCTAAAAGCGTGCGCATAGTTTAGCGAAACTCGGCTAACTTGTCTTTTTTTCTACAGGCAGAACTGGGGATATTGAGCTGAAATAGGTTATAATTCATATTTATGTCAAATTAAACAAAAGTGGATGCGGCATGTCGGAATTTGCACGTGAAATACATCCCATTTCCTTAGAAGAGGAAATGAAACAATCCTATTTAAGTTATGCCATGAGTGTCATCATTGGGCGCGCCTTACCTGATGTGCGAGATGGTTTAAAACCGGTACATCGTCGTGTGTTGTTTGCGATGAATGAATTGCATAACGATTACAATAAACCTTATAAAAAATCGGCACGTGTGGTCGGTGACGTAATTGGTAAATATCACCCCCATGGAGATACGGCGGTTTACGACACCATTGTTCGTATGGCGCAACCCTTTTCGTTACGCTATATGTTGGTGGATGGTCAAGGTAACTTTGGCTCGATTGATGGCGATAATCCTGCTGCGATGCGTTACACCGAAGTGCGGATGGCCAAAATCGCCCATGAATTATTGGCAGACCTTGATAAAGAAACTGTTGATTTTACGCCTAACTATGATGGTTCTGAATCTGAACCGAATGTGCTGCCAAGTCGCATCCCTAACCTTTTAGTCAATGGTTCAGCTGGTATTGCGGTGGGTATGGCGACTAACATTCCACCGCATAACCTAACTGAAACAATTAATGCCTGCTTAGCCTACATTGAAAACCCTGATATTGATGTCGCCGGCTTAATTGAACACATGCCAGGCCCAGATTTTCCAACCTATGGCATTATCAATGGCACGCGGGGCATACGTGAAGCCTATGAGACCGGGCGTGGTCGGGTGCAAATTCGCGCTAAAACCCAAATTGAAACCGATAAGTCTGGTAAGCAAGCGATCATCGTTAACGAAATCCCTTATCAGGTTAACAAGGCCAAGTTGATCGAGCGGATTGCCGAGCTGATTAAAGAAAAGAAAATTGACGGCATCACCGCATTACGTGATGAGTCGGACAAAGATGGGATGCGGATTGTGATTGAATTGCGTCGCGGTGAAAACGCTGATGTGATGATTAATAATCTTTATAAGTTAACCGCTATGCAAACCGTGTTTGGTATCAACATGGTGGCGCTGATTAATGGTCAACCTAAGTTGCTCAATCTGCAACAAATAATTCAAGCCTTTGTGCGCCATCGCCGTGAAGTGGTGACACGCCGGACTATTTTCGAACTACGCAAAGCACGTGAAAAAGCCCATTTGCTCGAAGGTTTAGCGGTTGCCTTGAGTAACATCGATGAAATGATCGAACTGATCAAGTCCTCTGCAACCTCACAAATCGCCAAAGAGCGGATGCTTGAACGTGATTGGCCTGCCGGGCATGTCCTGCAATTATTAGAACGTGTAGAAGCAAATGATACCCGCCCAGAAGATTTAGCGGCTGGTTTTGGAATGGTCTCGGCAGATAGCTACCGTCTATCACCGGTGCAAGCACAAGCCATCTTGGATATGCGTTTGAATCGCCTAACCGGGTTAGAGCAAGACAAAATTCTTGAAGAATATAAGGCGCTGATTGCGAAGATTTTTGAATTCCTGGAGATTTTGCGCAATCCGGATCGCTTAACCGAAGTGGTACGTGAAGAACTGATTGCGGTTAAAGAAGAATATGGCGACGCCCGTCGGACTGAAATTGATCACGCGTATTTAGACTTGGACGAAGAAGACTTGATTGCGGTTGAAGACCGAATTGTCACGCTTTCTCAAGATGGTTACATTAAAACCCAGCCTTTAAGTGATTATCGCGCCCAAAAACGCGGAGGCCGCGGTAAGTCGGCCACTGCGATGAAAGAAGAGGATGAAGTGGGTCAGATTTTGGTCGCCAGCACCCACGATATGTTGTTGTGTTTCTCTAATCGCGGCAAGTTGTATTGGAAAAAAACCTGGCAGCTGCCTTTAGCAGGGCGCGGTGCCCGTGGCAAACCCATAGTGAATGTCTTCCCATTAGAAGCAGGTGAAAGCATTTCATCCATTTTGCCGGTCAGTGAATTTGATGACAGTCACTTTGTATTTATGGCTACCAAACATGCGATCGTGAAACGAGTCAAGCTAGCCGATTTTTCACGTCCTCGTGCTAATGGCATTATTGCACTCGATTTACTCGATGGCGATGAATTAGTTGGCACGGCCTTAACCTATGGTGAACAAGACGTGATGTTGTTTGCGGATGGTGGCAAAGCAATACGTTTTGATGAAAATGATGTCCGCGTCATGGGACGTCAGGCACGCGGCGTGCGAGGTATGAAGCTGGCTGAAGGCCAAGCCGTCATGTCGATGCAAATCGCACAGGCTAACACCTTAATTTTAACAGCGACTGAACATGGTTTTGGCAAGTGTACACCTGTTGAAGATTACTCGACGATTAATCGCGGTGGCCAAGGGGTTATTTCGATTAAAACCACTGATCGTAATGGTAAGGTAGTAGCGGCCGTAGCGGTCACGCCAGATCAGGAAGTGGTGTTGATTACTAATAAAGGCACTTTGGTTAGAACGCGTGTGGCGGAAATATCCGTGGTTGGGCGCAATACCCAAGGGGTGAAACTGATTAATGTCGGGTCCGATGAGTGGGTGGTTGGGCTTGCTGTGGTCAATATGTCTGATGATGAAGACGAAAACATAGAGCCAACAGATGAAAACCCTGCTCCAACCTTAACCGCAACAGATGATGAATCCACGCAACAACAGGAAAATGAACAATAATGGCGCGTACATTTAACTTTAGTGCGGGTCCGGCGATGCTGCCAGAACCCGTGATGCAGCAAGCACAAGCTGAATTTTTAGATTGGCATGGTACCGGCATGTCGGTGATGGAAATGAGCCATCGTTCTCAGGACTACATGGCGATGGCGCATCATGCTGAGCAAACCTTGCGTGAAATTATGGCGATTCCAGACAACTACAAGGTGCTGTTTGTTCATGGTGGCGCGTCGTTACAGTTTAGTGCGATTCCGCTGAATCTAGCCGACACGGGTGAAGTAGTGGATTACTTTAATACCGGTGTTTGGTCTGCTAAAGCCATTAAAGAAGCCAGTCGTTATGCGCAGGTCAATGTGGTGTGTGACAACCATGCGATGATTCCAGATGAAAGCGAATGGAAATTTTCTGCGCAGGCTAAATATATTCACTACACCGCCAATGAAACGATTGGTGGGGTGGAGTTTTTAAATCTGCCGAATGTACCAGAAGGCATTCCATTAGTAACGGATATGTCATCGACCATTTTGTCACGTCCGATTGATGTGTCAAAATTTGGCATGATTTACGCCGGTGCGCAAAAAAACATTGGACCCGCTGGCCTAGCCATTGTCATTGTGCGTGAAGACTTGGTTGGACAAGCACGCGACATTACGCCCACATTACTTAACTGGCAAACTTATGCCGATAATGACTCGATGTTTAATACGCCTTCTACCTATTCGTGGTACTTAGCAGGCCTGGTATTTAATTGGATTAAGCAGCAGGGCGGGTTGGCGGCGATGGCCGAGCATAACCAAACTAAAGCTTATCGCCTCTATCAAGCGATTGATTCTATTGATTTTTATACTAACCCTGTGCCAAAAGAACAGCGCTCTTGGATGAATGTACCCTTTACATTACAAGACGCCTCGTTAGACAGTACCTTTTTAAAAGAATCGAAAGAAGCAGGCCTGCTCAACCTCAAGGGGCACAAGTTGGTCGGCGGGATGCGTGCCAGCATTTACAATGCCATGCCACAAGAGGGTGTGGATGCGTTAATCGATTTTATGCGCGATTTTGCAAATCGTTACGCTTAGGGGGTATGCGTGGCAACGGAAGCAGAACAACTTCTCCAAATTCGGCAGCAAATTGATACCATCGATGAGCAAATTCAGCAATTAATTACTCAACGCGCGCTCTGTGCCAAACAAGTCGCTGATATCAAAACCCAAGGTGGACGTGTTGAAGCGGTTTTTTATCGTCCGGAGCGCGAAGCACAGGTATTGCGTGCGGTTAAAGCACGTAACACGAGTGTATTGTCTGATGATGATATGGCCAGACTGTTTCGCGAAATCATGTCAGTGTGCTTAGCGTTAGAGCAGCCATTGCGGGTTGCTTATTTGGGGCCAGAGGGTAGTTATACCCATGCCGCGGTCTTAAAGCAATTTGGTAGCTTTGCGCAACCTGTGCCTGTGTCCACGATAGAGGATGTATTTAAAGTCGTAGACACAAACCAGGTTGATTATGGCGTCGTTCCGTTAGAGAATTCAACAGAAGGGGCGGTAACGACGACCCAAGATTGTTTAATTAGCACCCACGCCACCGTGACCGGCGAGGTTGAATTGCCAATCCATCATTGTTTATTGGGTCAATCTAAGCAACTACACACCATCAGTAAAGTATTAGCCCATCCTCAAGCCTTGGGTCAGTGTCGTACTTGGTTACGTAACAATTTACCAGGTGTCAAACTCGAGGCCGTTGATTCCAATGCGTTAGCGGCCAAAATGGCGCAAGAACATGCTGATGTAGCGGCAATTGCGTCTGAACAAGCCGCGTCACTGTATCAATTAAATATCCTTAAATCCCATATCGAAGATGCGCAAAATAACACTACCAAGTTTTGGGTGATTGGGCGGCATGCGCCAACACCCAGTGGTGAAGACAAAACCGCGTTGATTTTATCTCTAGCCAATGAAGCAGGGGCGTTATTGCGCATTTTAGACAGTTTTGCCAAACGTAACATTAGCATGACGAGAATTGTGTCGCGTCCAGCCAGTGATCAAAAATGGGATTATATGTTCTATATCGATATTACCGGTCATCAACAGGATCCTGCGGTGGCTGAAGCCTTGGCCGAAGTGCAGACGAATGCGCGTTTCTTTAAACTATTGGGTTCTTACCCAGTATCGCCTCTAAATTAATTGTAGGAGCCTTCAAGATTATGGCTATTGTTGACCAAGCCTTACCCCATGTTGCCAATATTAGTCCTTATATTCCTGGCAAACCGGTATCGGAACTACAGCGTGAGCTAGGTTTATCGCGTGTTACTAAACTGGCTTCTAATGAAAACCCATTAGGGGTGAGTCAGAGGGTTGAGCAGGCGGCACAGGCGGCGTTAAAAACCTTAGGGCGCTATCCAGATGGTAATGCCTATTATCTACGTTCAGCTATTGCCGAGTTTACTCAGCGTACTATGGCTGAGGTCATGGTAGGCAATGGTTCAAATGAGTTACTTGAGTTTGTTGGACGCGTGTTTGCCGGTCCGGGTGATGAAATTATCTTCTCGCAATATGCGTTTGCGGTGTATGGCATCACGGCGCAGATCGTTGGTGCGACGCCGGTACAGGTGCCCGCCAAGGATTATGGTCACGATTTAGCTGCGATGGCGGCAGCGATTACGCCAAAAACCAAAATTATTTATTTGGCAAACCCTAATAATCCGACAGGTAGCTTTTTTAATGCCCAAGCCTTGGATGCGTTTATGCAACAAGTTCCAGCCCATGTCGTGGTGGTCTATGACGAAGCTTATCTTGAATATGTTGAACGCGATGACGCGCCATCAGGCCTTGCTTTGCTGGACAACTACCCGAATGTGATTGTCACACGCACTTTTTCAAAAGCCTATGGTTTAGCAGCGCTACGGGTTGGTTATTTATTAGCACAGCCAGAGGTGGTGGGCTTGCTTAATCGAATTCGAGCTCCATTTAACGTTAACGAACTATCCCAAGTCTGTGCCGTGGCAGCATTAGGTGACCAAGACTTTGTATCGGCATCGGTGGCGCTAAATAAGCAAGAACGCTCTAAAGTGATCACTGCTTTAACTCAAATGGGTTATCAGCCATTGCCTTCTGAAGGTAACTTTGTCTGTGTCAATATGGGGCCTAATGCAGCCAGCATTAATCAACAATTGTTGCAACTAGGCGTTATTGTGCGTCCGGTCGCCAATTACGGCATGGCTGATTTTTTACGCATTTCTATTGGTACTGAAGCTGAAAATGCCCACTTGCTTTCGGCTTTGGCGCAGGTGAGTTAATTGCAACAGGTTCAACGTTTAGCGGTCATTGGAGTTGGGTTAATTGGCGGCTCGTTTGCACTCAAGCTTAAGCAGCTAGGTTTAGTAAACGAAGTAGTCGGCTGTGGCCGCAACAGCACTAATCTTAACAAAGCACTTGAGCTTGGCGTGATAGATATAGCTTATACTGATCCAACCCTGGCGGTAGCCGGAGCTGATTTAGTGGTGTTAGCGGTACCTTTGGGAAGTATTGCGCCGATTTATCAGCAAATTGCACCTTTTTTAGCGCCTGATGCGGTCGTAACCGATGTGGGCAGCGCGAAGGCAAGTGTTATTGCAGAAATAGCAGGCCTGCTAGGTGAATGTCCAGCGCAATTTGTGCCGGGCCACCCGATTGCAGGTCGCGAACAAAGTGGTGTCGAGGCCGCGGATAGCGAACTCTATCAACGTCATCGGGTGATTTTAACCCCACTCAGTCATACTAATGAAGCGGCTATAGCTTGGGTGCATGCTTTATGGCAAGCCGTTGGTGCGCAGGTGTCTAGTATGTCTGCCACTTATCATGACGAAGTTTTTGCTGCGACGAGTCATTTACCGCATTTATTAGCCTTTGCCCTTGTTGATATGCTCAATGAGCATCCTGAACTAGGTAATGTATTTCAGTACACCGCAGGTGGGTTTCGTGACTTTACCCGTATTGCGTCAAGTGATGCCAGCATGTGGCGCGATATTGCACTACAAAATCATAGCGCCATTCTCAAGTGGTTAGACGCTTACCAGGCTGAATTAGCAAAATTAGCCCAGTTATTGCAAACCCAAAACGGTGCTGCATTGCAGCAATTATTTGCGACGGCGAAAGCGGCTCGCGATGCGCATATAGTTAATCGCACCTCATAATATTTCTCAATTTAATTTTAAAAGTATAGATTAAGACTATGAAAAATTTACGTTTTATTGTTCAACCAGGCGGAAAATTAACCGGTCGCATTCGTGTGCCTGGCGATAAATCTATTTCTCACCGCAGTATTATGCTGGGTTCTCTGGCCGAAGGGGTTACTGAGGTCACGGGCTTTTTGGAAGGTGAAGACGCCTTGGCCACATTGAAAGCCTTTCAGGCAATGGGTGTTGAGATAACAGGTCCTACTAATGGCAAAGTGACCATTAAGGGTGTTGGTATGAAGGGGTTAAAACAACCTGTTGAGTCTTTGAATATGGGTAATTCCGGCACATCAATGCGGTTGTTGAGCGGTATTGTAGCCGGTCAGGAATTTAGTTGCACCCTGACGGGCGATGCCTCGCTAAGCAAGCGCCCAATGAAACGGGTTATTGATCCATTGAGCTTAATGGGCGCGAAGATTAGTAGTCAAGATAAGGGTTTACCCCCTTTAACAATTCAGGGTTCAAGCCAACTAAAAGCCATTGATTACACGCTTCCTATGGCAAGTGCCCAGGTTAAATCCTGCGTGCTACTGGCCGGTTTGTATGCTGAAGGTGAAACCCGAGTTGTTGAGCCCGCGCCCACACGTGATCATACCGAACGTATGCTGCGTGGTTTTGGCTACCAGGTTGAATCGACTAAGTTAGATGACCTCGCCACTGAAATTCGTTTAAGCGGCGGTGGTAAATTAACCGCAACACATATTGATGTACCATCTGATATTTCATCAGCGGCCTTTTTTATGGTGGCCGCATCGATTGCACCGGGTTCGGATTTGGTTATTGAACACGTAGGAATCAACCCCACTCGCACCGGTATTATCGATATCCTGAAGCTAATGGGTGCCGACATTCTGCTCGAAAACGAGCGAGAGGTCGGCGGCGAACCTGTAGCAGACATTCATGTTCGTGCCGCTCAACTTGAAGGTATTGTGATTCCTGAGCATTTGGTTCCATTAGCGATAGATGAATTCCCGGTGCTGTTTGTAGCTGCATCAGCAGCGCAAGGGCAAACTATCTTGACGGGAGCAGAGGAGCTGCGGGTCAAGGAATCCGATCGCATTCAAGTCATGGCAGATGCATTACAAGCCGTAGGGATTGATGCGCAACCAACTGAAGACGGCATGATTGTGAATGGTGGTAGCCAGCTAGCTCAGTCGGCTGCTATTATCAGTCACCATGACCACCGCATTTCAATGGCGATGACAGTAGCGGGCCTTAGAGCTGTAGCGCCGATAACGATTGATGATTGTGCAAACGTTAATACCTCATTTCCGGGCTTTGTAAAACTAGCTCAATCTGTTGGTTTAATGGTGGCGGCCGAGGAGGCGTAATGCTCAAGATCATTACTGTAGATGGACCCAGTGGCGTAGGTAAGGGGACTTTATGCCAACGTTTGTGCGACATAACTGGGTTTCATTTTTTGGATAGCGGTGCAATCTACCGAAGTCTGGCTTATGGTGTGATGGCTCAGCAACTCGATGCTGACAATGAATTAGCACTGAATGACATTATAGCCCTAGCGGCATCCTTGCCGGTTAACTTTAGGGCAGGCCAAATTTTTTATGAGCAACAAGACATTACCTTAGCAATCCGCAATGAAGATGTGGCTGCGATCGCATCAAAAGTAGCCGCTATTCCTGCGGTCCGCACGGCTTTATTACAGCGACAAAAAGCCTTTGCCCAAGCACCAGGCCTGGTTGCGGATGGCCGTGATATGGGCACGGTGGTATTCCCGCAAGCCGATTTAAAACTCTTTCTAACGGCATCGGCAAAAATACGTGCAGAAAGACGTGTTAATCAGTTGAAAAATCAAGGTGTTATTGCTAACATAGATCAGATAATTTCTGACATTGAGGCTCGAGATGAGCGTGATCGCAATCGTAGTGTTGCGCCACTCTTACCCGCTGAAGATGCTATTGTCATTGATACCAGCCTGTTAACTATCGAACAAGTGGTTGATAATGCAGTGAAAATTATGCAGGAACGCGCAGTACTTTAATAGGATTGATTGTTGGGGAATCAATCTAGTCTAACTGACCCGAGTAAACAAATTTGTCCCCAATTGATTGTTTAATCGGCTATGTAAATTAAAATTTTGGTAATCCACTAATGAGCGAAACTTTTGCACAATTATTTGAAGAATCCCTTCAACTTGACCGCTTCCAATCGGGTGCGTTAATTATTGGTACAGTTGTTGGCATCGATAAAGAAACCGTTATGGTTGATGCTGGCATGAAATCTGAATCAGCTATTCCAAGAAAACAATTTGAAGATGCGCAAGGCAATCTAGAAGTGGCAGTAGGCGACGAGGTTGAAGTTTGCTTAGAGTCACTAGAAGATGGCTTTGGTGAAACCCGTTTATCACGCGAAAAAGCTAAGCGTGCTAAAACTTGGGATCGCTTGGAAGCAGCTGTTGAGAAAAACGAAACCGTATTGGGTCTTATCACTGGCAAGGTCAAAGGTGGTCTTACAGTTGATGTTGAAGGTGTGCGTGGTTTCTTACCGGGTTCATTAGTGGATACACGTCCAATTCGTGATTTTGGCTTCCTTGAAGGCAAGGAAGTTGAGTTGAAGTTGGTTAAAATCGACCGTAAACGTAACAACGTGGTTGTTTCACGTCGTGCGGTTATTGAGCAAGAAAGCAGTGCAGAGCGTGAAGCGCTTCTTGCTAATATGGAAGAAGGTTCAGTACTTAAAGGTATCGTTAAGAACCTTACTGACTACGGCGCATTCATCGACTTGGGCGGCGTAGACGGTCTATTGCATATCACTGACATGGCATGGCGCCGTGTAAACCACCCATCTGAAATCGTTCAGGTTGGTGATGAAATCGAAGTTAAAGTATTAAAATTCGATAAAGAGCGTAATCGCGTATCGCTAGGCTTGAAGCAAATGGAAGAAGATCCATGGGCTGACATGGTTGCACGCTACCCAATCGGTTCTGAAACTGGTGGTAAAGTGGCTAACATCACTGACTACGGCGCATTTATTGAAATTGAAGACGGTATTGAAGGCCTAGTTCATACTTCAGAATTGGATTGGACTAACCGTAATATTCACCCATCAAAAGTGGTTCACTTGGGTCAGGAAGTACGCGTAAAAATCCTTGATGTTGATCAAGATCGTCGTCGTATCTCTTTAAGTATTAAGCAATGTACTGTTAATCCATGGGAAGGCTTTGCGGCGACCCACAATAAAGGTGACAAGATTTCTGGTAATATCAAATCTATCACTGATTTCGGTATCTTTATCGGTCTAGACGGTGGTATTGATGGTTTGGTTCACTTGACTGACATTTCTTGGGCACAAAATGGTGAAGAAGCCATCCGTGACTTCAAAAAAGGTGATGAGCTAGAAACGATCATTCTATCTATCGACCCAGAAAGAGAGCGTATTTCATTAGGTCTTAAGCAGTTAGAGCAAGATCCCTTCTCACAGTATGTAGCGACTAATGGCAAGAACAGCATCGTGATCGGCACAGTTAAATCAGTTGATGAAAAAGGTGCTGTTATCGATTTAGCGGATGAAGTAGAAGGTTACCTTCGCGCATCTGAACTAAATGAAGATACGCGTGATGCATCAAGCGTTCTTAAAGTCGGTGAAAAAGTTGAAGCTAAAATCACCAACATTGATCGTAAGAGCCGCAGCTTGTCACTTTCTGTGAAAGCAAAAGATGCGCAAGAAGAAGCTGATGCGATTAAAGGTTATACCTCTAATCAAGAAACAGCGTCTAACACCTTAGGTGACTTGTTGAAAGGTCAGTTGTAATAGTCTGACATTGTTCGCGAATAAGCCAGCCCTTTTGGGCTGGTTTGTTTTTAAAAGCAGATTACTGCAATAATGAACTGTCCGGAATGTTTGTAACATGACCAAATCAGAATTAATAGAACTCATTTCCCGTAAACAAACGCAACTCAGTCACAATGATGTAGAATTAGCTGTTAACCATATAGTTGATGCGATGATTTCAGCCATGGCTACCGGTGATCGTATTGAAATTCGTGGCTTTGGCAGTTTTAGTTTGCATCACCGCCAAGCAAGACTGGGGCGAAACCCTAAAACCGGTGAAACGGTTGCGCTACCTGAAAAGCGAGTGCCACATTTCAAACCGGGGAAAGAATTGCGTGAAAGGGTAGATGAGTCTAAATTCCATGCTGATATACTTTGTTGATTAGGGAGCGCCATGAAACGTCTAGTAAGTTTAATTAGCTTCGCTTTTTTTTTGTTATTAGGCGTTATCTTGGCCTTACTTAATCCACAAGCTGTGATGTTTGATTACTTTTTTAAACAAGCATCACTTCCCTTATCAATACTCATGACCTTAAGTTTTTTAGTCGGTTTATTTGTGGCCGGTTTACTATTGAGCACACGTATGTGGTCAATGCAATGGCAGATAAGTAAGTCGACTAAAAAGCTCAAACTTCAAGAAGCTGAAATCCTCCAGCTTAAAAAGAATCTTAATCACCTTGAAGCTCAAGCTGAACTTCACCAGTCTACGGCAGCTAAATCGACTCAGGCCAACCCTTTGGTCTCGATTAATTAACCCTATCAAGAGTGCCACTTTATTATGACCTCAAAAACAGCTTCCCCTATTATTGTTGCGCTGGACTTTCCAACTACGCAAGCGGCTTATTCACTGGTTGACCAATTAGACCCGGCACAATGTCGTCTGAAAGTGGGTAAAGAGTTATTCGCACTGGGTGGTCCTGAGTTGGTCATAGCACTTCAACAACGTGGTTTTGATATTTTTGTTGATCTAAAGTATCACGATATTCCCACAACAGTTGCCAAAGCCTGTCGGGCACTCTGTGATATGGGGGTTTGGATGTTGAATGTTCATAGTTTAGGTGGGCCTAAAATGATCACTGCCGCGCGCGAGGCGATTATTGCATCGGGTCACCCAACCTGGCTTATTGCGGTGACCATTTTGACTAGTTTTGATGAACAGCAGCTTAATGCAGTAGGTTTATCGGGTTCGATTGCTGATAATGTAAATCGTCTTGCTAAATTAGCAGAATCAGCAGGCGCTCATGGGGTGGTTTGCTCAGCACTGGAAGCACCGATGCTCCGTCAGCAAATTAATAATAGTGACTTCCAATTAGTTACCCCCGGTATTCGCTTAAAAGACTCGGCCGCTGATGATCAACATCGCATTATGACACCTGAAGATGCTATGCAGGCGGGTGCCAACTATTTAGTTATCGGGCGTCCTATTACTCAGGCTAATGACCCACTAACCGTTTTAACTCAGATTAACCAACAACTTCAAATGGCATAACCTACTAAGCCTAATAATAAGGTGAAGCTTCGCTGGCTTTTATCTTGCAAAAGACACCTTATCCTTTTATAATTTCGCCTTTCAAGTTTTAATGCTTGAATTCCTTGCTTCACTCAAATTTATTTGGTTTGAGGAGGCTCTTTAGACCCATAAGGAGAGACCATGCGTCATTATGAAGTAGTATTTTTAGTTCATCCAGATCAAAGTGAACAAGTACCTGCAATGATTGAGCGTTACCGCGCGATCATTGAACAAGATGGTGGCAAAATTCACCGTCTAGAAGACTGGGGTCGTCGCCAGTTAGCCTACACCATTGAAAAAGCCCATAAAGCCCATTACATTCTAATGAATATTGAATGTACCCAAGCGGCTTTAGACGAGCTTGATAGTGCGTTCTACTATAACGATGCTGTATTACGCAATATGTTTATTAAGCGTAATGAAGCGGTTACTGAGCCTTCAGTAATGGCAGGTAGAAAAGAAGACCGCAATGAAGCGGTTAGCGCTTAATAATTAAGGAGTTGTAACATGGCTAGAAATTTTGGACGTAAAAAGTTTTGTCGCTTTTCAGCGGAAAACGTAAAAGAAATTGATTACAAAGATTTAGATACCTTGAAAGCGTATATTACTGAGACAGGTAAAATTGTACCAAGCCGTATTACTGGTACCAGTGCAAAATACCAGCGCCAGTTAGCGACCGCTATCAAGCGCGCACGTGTATTAGCATTATTGCCTTACACCGATCAGCATAAGTAAACGTTAGTCCCATGATTGCCTTAGCCAATTTCATCATGCGAGGACCGCTACAAGCCTATGGCGTAGCGACTATTGCAGCGATTTTGGCGATATTTTTTACGCCAATTGGCGTATTAGCAGGCATTGTAATTGCACTGATCACCTTGCGAGTAGGCAATGTTGAAGGTGCAAAAACTATGGCCGCTGCGGCTGTTGTGCATTTAGCGCTCACGTTCCTAATGAGTGGCAGTTATGCACCAGGCTTGGTTGTCATTATTCAGTTCATGCTCCCGGTTTGGATTATTGCGCTGGTATTGCGCAACACTAATTCGCTTGGACTAGCACTGCAAGCGACAGCCTTATTGGCTGGTGCCGGTCTAGTGTTGGCTCACCTATTAATAGGTGATTTAGCACAATGGTGGTTCAATCTATTCAACCAAGTAGCTTTGCCTTTGCTTGAAGATGCAGGTGTAAGCTATCCAGTGGAAACGATTGAGCAGATGACTAAGATGATCACAATGTTGCTCGCTATGTTTGCGGCTTTGTTGTGGTACGGGCAGGTACTCATTGCGCGCTGGTTACAAGCCGCCTTGTATTACCCAGGCCAGTTTCAAAAGGATTTCCACCGTTTGACACTGCCAAAGCCCGTGGCTTGGACTACTTTTGCTATTGCAACGGCCAGTTTGTTTATGAACGAATGGTCAGGCGGATTACTAGGCAATCTGTTTGGATTATTAACGATTATTTTAATGTTTCAGGGTATTGCAATTATTCACCATGCGGTGTCAGTTAAACAGGCATCGAAGGGTTGGTTAATTGCTATGTATATTTTATTGTTTGTGTTTCCACAAGCGGTTTTAGTTTTAGCAATCATCGGGATGGCGGATACATTTAGTGATTTTCGCAGCCGATGGGAGCCGAGTAATTAAAGGATTTCAGAATGAACGTTATTCTGCTAGAAAAAGTACAAAACTTAGGTGGTTTAGGTGAGCAAGTAACTGTTAAATCAGGTTATGCGCGTAATTTCTTAATTCCACAGGGCAAGGCCAAACCAGCTACCAAAGACAACGTTGCTGAATTTGAAGCACGTCGTGCTGAGTTAGAAAAACAAGCAACAGAAGCACTTGCTTCAGCGCAAGCCGTTTATGAAAAAATGAATGGTATGGTTGTAAAGGTTGAGGCCAGTGCGGGTGACGAAGGTAAGCTATTTGGTTCGGTAGGAACGCAAGACATTGCTGATGCTTTAAGTGCCGTAGGCTTTAGTGTTGAACGTCGTCAAGTTCGCTTACCACAAGGCCCAATGCGCACCACAGGCACGTTTGAAATTGACATTCAATTGCACACAGATGTTGTGGCTGCAATTAATGTTGAGATTTCAGCTGCCTAATTCTGCTGCCTAATGAGGTTTTAACCTTTGATAGGTTTTGCCTGATGAAAAAACCGAGCTTTGCTCGGTTTTTTTTTGCCAGGTCTTTATAATGGTGGTTTCAAATTAAGATGTTAAAAAATTACTCATGAAATCTACGCCTGCGAACGAACTCTTTAAAATACCACCTCACTCTGAAGAAGCAGAGCAGTCAGTATTGGGGGCATTAATGCTCTCAAGTGATATTTTTGACGATATTTTCGGTTTGATTAATGAGCAGGATTTCTATACTCAACAACATCAACGTATATTTAATGCTATTTATACCCTCGCTCACCGGAATACGGCAGTTGATTTAGTCACCCTTACCAGTCATTTAGAAGCACAGCATCAACTCACTGATTGCGGAGGTCGTGACTATTTAATCGACTTAGCCACCAATACGCCAGGGCCTAGTAACGCCATTTTTTATGCGCGAATCGTCAGAGAAAAATCGATCTTACGCCAACTTATTGCGACATCTAATCAAATTGCGAGTAGTTGCTACAATAGCCAGGGTGCGACTACCCGTGATATTTTGGATCAAGCTGAAGCCGCTATACTTGCGATTGCAGAACATGGTGCTGGCAAACAGCGCCAATATATGACCATTGATGATTTGCTTGGTAGCGCCATGATTCGATTGGACGAAATTTTTAATACCGATGGCAATATAACTGGCATTGCAACCCACTTAACTGCATTTGATGATATGACGGCAGGCTTGCAGCGCGGGGATTTATTAATTGTAGCGGGGCGTCCGTCAATGGGTAAAACGACCTTTTCGATGAACATTGCCGAAAATGTTGCCACAAAAACCAAAGAACCTGTCGCCGTATTCAGTTTGGAAATGCCAGGTGAACAGCTCGCGTTAAGAATGTTAAGTTCTATTGGGCGCATTGATTCAAAAAAAATGCGTACGGGTGATCTAGGACCTGAAGACTGGAGCAATCTTAATGCGGCGGTGGCTAAACTTTCATCAGCTGATATCTTTATTGATGATACACCCGCCTTATCGATTAATGAGCTGCGGGCTCGAGCTAGGCGCATTGATAAAGATGTACGCGAAAAACAACGACGTGACGCTATCGCAGCAGGCTTGCCTGACGATGCCATTAAGGTAAAAGGGCTAGGGTTGATCGTAATTGACTATTTGCAACTAATGCGGGGGTCAACTCAAACTGATAACCGAGTAAACGAAATTTCTGAAATTTCACGTGGCTTAAAAGCCCTGGCCAAAGAACTCAATATTCCAGTGATTGCCTTGTCACAGTTAAACCGTAGTTTGGAGCAACGTCCTAATAAGCGTCCCGTTATGTCGGACTTGCGTGAATCTGGCGCTATTGAGCAGGATGCGGATTTAATTATCTTTATATACCGTGATGAGGTTTACAACCCGGATAGTGAAGATAAAGGCACTGCCGAAATCATTATTGGCAAGCATCGTAATGGTTCGATTGGTACGCTGAGACTTACCTTTATTGGCCAATACACGCGTTTTGAAAATTTTGTTAACTTACAAAATCAAGATAATCATTTTTAAAGAATCAATTTATGTCTCGACCTATTCAAGCCCTTATTAACCTTAGCGCACTTCAGCATAATTTGATCCAAACAAAAGCCATGGTTGGAGCAGCAAGAGTGTGGGCGGTGATTAAAGCCAATGGCTATGGCCATGGATTATTACGTGTGGCCAAGGCGCTTAATCAGGCCGATGGCTTTGCCGTCGCCTCTGTTGAAGAAGCCATCCTGCTAAGGCAGGCGGGGTTCTTGCATCCTATTTTATTGCTGGAAGGGCTATTTGATGAAGCCGAGTTACAGGTGGTGTTACAGCATCGCTTAGACCTGGTTGTACACAGTCACCACCAAGTTGACTGGTTGTTGGCTCATAGCGTCAAAGAGCCTTTGCATCTTTGGCTCAAACTAGACACAGGCATGCATCGCTTAGGCTTTAATGAAGAGGGCTTACATCAAGCCTTATTCCGTCTAAAACATCATGCGCCTCATTTTAAGTGTCATTTGATGTCCCATCTTGCTTGCGCGGAGGATGACCATCCGCTGAATCAACAGCAATATCAACGCCTGTTGGCAGCGAATCAAACTTATCAGTTTAAATTAAGTTTAGCCAATTCTGCGGCGATACAACTGGCCCCAACCATGCATTTAAATTGGGTAAGACCCGGCATTATGCTGTATGGTGCAGGTATTGCGCCACAGCACATAACGCACTTTAAACCGGTGATGAGTTTAGTCAGCCGTGTTATTGCGATTAAATGGCTAGCGGCGGGCGAAGGCGTAGGCTATGGTCAAACTTGGTTTGCAACACGACCCACCTGCTTAGCCGTCGTGGCTGTAGGCTATGGTGATGGTTATCCACGTCATGCAGAAAATGGCACACCGGTCATTATCAATAATCTGCGCGTGCCACTAGTCGGTCGCGTGTCTATGGATATGATTACAGTTGATATTACTGATCATGCCAATCAAATTAAATTAAATGATCCTGTTGAGCTTTGGGGCGAGCAATTGTCAGTGGATGAAGTAGCGCAACACGCCAACACCATCGGTTATGAATTGCTCTGCGGCATTACCCAGCGGGTCAAAATTAAAGAGTTAACGCAAAATGAAGTATGAGGTGACCCTAGTCAATAGCGAGCGAGTCTATGACGGTTTTTTCCACCTAGATCGCATTAGTTATAGCCATAGTTTGTATGCTGGTGGTATGAGTCCAGACATCACTCGCGAATTGTTTCAACGCGGTGAAGCGGTAGTCGTGTTGCTTTATGATCTTGCAGCTGAACAATTGCTACTAGTTGAGCAATGTCGCGCCGGTGCTTTAGCGCATTTTCAAGATCAGCAGGCCTGGTTACTTGAACCTGTCGCCGGTATGATTGATCCACAAGAAACGGCGTTAGATGCAGCGGTAAGAGAAGTTCTTGAGGAAGCCGGTGTGGCATTAAAACCGGAGTCATTTCAATATATTGGTCAGTTTTTTCCTAGTCCTGGCGGTTCAAGTGAAATATTGCATTTATTTGCCGCGCCAGTCGATATTCATAGCCTGCCGGCTTTTGCTGGCAACCTGCATGAAGTTGAAGATATTAAGTTAGTGAGCTTAGATTTTGTACAAGCAAAACAAGCGCTTGAGCAAACTCGCTTCAATGTGGCCAGCACCTGGATTGCCGTACAGTGGTTTATTTACCAAAAGTGGGGGCAGTAATTTATGTTGGAACGTTTTCGCTATGCCAAACCAGGTCCCACTCTACACAAACTCATGTCTATCTTCGCATGGTTGGCGGCCATTGCCTGGCTGTATTTCACGCTAATTAACCATGCGTTTATTGCGCGAATCTTGACCGGGCAAACTGATTTATTAGATTTAATCTTAGGTTTGCCATTGATTTTATCGCTCGCTGTCGTGATTTATGCCATGGCGTATTGGGCAGCGAAACTGGTGATTATTTTTTGGAAACCACACTGGTTAGCCTTTCCAGATGATCACTATGATGAATATTGGCCTGACCCTAATGCACCTGCACCCGATGAAACAGATGCGTCAGAACAACAGTCATCAAACCCATCTAATAAAAGCCCTAAAAAATAATGGTTTCAATGACTTACCTGCTGGAATTAAAAATAATTCTTCGTTTGGCCTGGCCTATCCTAATTGCGCAATTAGCACTAACCGGTCTGGGTGTGGTCGATACACTGATGTCTGGTTGGGTAGGAGTTGAAGACTTAGCCGCAATTGGCTTAGGGACCAGTATTTTGCTGCCGGTTTTTATGTTTGCCACTGGGGTACTACTTGCTATGACCCCGCTCACGGCCAAAGCACTAGGACAGCAGCAACCCAGTAAAATTGCCTCTCAACTGCACCAAGGCCTATGGATTGCGCTACCTATTGGATGGCTCGCAGCGCTCATTATGTGGTTTCCACACCCACTATTAAATCTGCTTCAACTCGATCCGCGCGTATATGAATTAACCGTTGGTTATTTGTTTTGGGCAGCATTTGGGTTACCTGGTGTAGCACTCTATCAAGTCTATCGTTTCTACTGGGAAGGCCTAGGCAAAACCTTACCTACCTTGGGGTTTAGCCTGGCTGCACTTGTTTTAAATATTCCACTCAATGCGCTATTTATTTTTGGCTGGGGACCCATTGAAGGCATGGGCGCTGTCGGGGCAGGTGTGGCGACAGCAATTGTTATGTGGTCTATGTTTGTGGCAGCATTTATTTATGTACGATTGCATCGAGATTTTACGCCCTACCGGCTTAATAAAATCCTTGCGCCTAACTGGCAGCAGGGTATTAAACCGATTTTGTGGCTAGGCGTTCCAATGGCATTTGCTTTGCTATTTGAAGTAGGGATGTTTACCTTTATTGTGTTTTTTATTGCGCCACTTGGCACAGTGATTATTGGTGCCCATCAAATAGCCATTAGCTTCACGTCATTGTTGTTTATGTTTCCGCTGAGTTTTGCCATGGCACTCACTATTCGAATCGGTTATGCCTATGGGCAACAGGATATCAATTTATTACGGGTATTGTTACGGGTTGGGATTATCGGTGCGCTGGTATTAGGGGTGCTTCTCTCTATTTTTACCTTAGCGAGCAGTCAATTCGTGGTCCGTGCCTATACTCAAAATCCAGACGTGATGGCGATTGCTTTAAGCTTATTTATTTTCGCCGCGGCCTATCAAATTTTTGATGCTATTCAAGTCGCCGCAGCAGGCGTATTACGGGGCCTGCAGGATACGCAGGTAACCATGTGGGTGACGCTATTTAGTTATTGGATGATTGGCCTAGGCTTAGGCTACTGGCTAGCATTTCATGCTGTTGGGTTTGAACCTATGGGCGTATTTGGTTTTTGGACAGGCATAGTAGTCGGACTCCTGATTGCAGCAGTCCTATTGTTTTGGCGTCTTAAATGGTTATTTCGACGGATTATTTAGGCTGCACGGGGGAATCAATGTCTGCCTCTGCCTCCTGAAGTTCAGTCTCCTGATGCGTTGTTTTCTCACTGGCATCATTTTTAAAGAAGCGATATAAGCCTAGCATGACTAAGGTGACAATCGTTATGGCGATGATCGTGCCAATCAGCATGATGCCCATCGCTTCAAAAACATTATTTAGTGTAATAGACGTACCCATATTAACTTTACTCATTTCCAGTTAAACGTTTCAATAGTTACTATTTTACAATAAAATACAGGCTAAGATTTTTAGAAAGGCACCGAAGTCATAATTAACTTCTTCAGTAAGTGTGCCAAATATTCGGGATCAACTTAACAGAGAGCCGCTATGTCAAAAAGCATTTCGCAACTGGCAGAACAAGAACGCGCTAAACTTTTAGAAGCCATTGAAGCGCAAGCCAATCGCATCTCCACTAAACGTGATCCACGCCAGGCCGAAGTCAGTTTATCTGATTGGCTCAATGCGGCTGAAAAAATTATCCCCACGAATAAAGAACCGTCTAACCCCGGTGCAAAAGCCTATCAGATCAACCAGCTAGATGAAACACTCCTAAACAATAAGGCTGAACCTAGCTGGGATGAATTATTCGCACAAGAACCACGTGCCCCAATCCAATCAGAGGTTAAGGCGAGCCGTGCAGCAGTAAAATCCACCACCAATCAGGCACCTTCAAACAGACTAGGGCGTAACCGCAAGGCTAATCCTGCAAAAACGGGGCCTTATTTTGGCGTAGTGGTGATGCTTAGTCTGTTATTGGCGATGACCGGCATTTTGTATTTAGCCTATATGCTGGTTACAGATGAATTTGAGCGCCTTGAAACCCTGGTTATAGACCAAGAAGCCCAAATACTTCAACTTGAAACGCTGGTTATGGATACCCAAATGCTACTTGAGCAACATGAAGATGCGCCGATTGTAGTCAGTTTAATGCAGCGTCTAACTGAATTGGAAGCAGCCCAATTAGACGCACAGCGAGCGACATCATCGCAAGATAATGTCTCTGAGCAGGTTTCTCAAGCACAAATTGATGCCCTTGCCGCTGCTCAACAAACGTTACAGCAGCAAGTAGAACGTACAATCGCTTTGCAAAACCAGCAACCTAATCCCGAATTTATCGCGCAATTAGAGCAGCAAATTCTGCAGCGTTTACAGCAGTCAAGTCAGTTATTAGCACAACAAGCTGCACCATCAAGCCTTAATGAACCAGAAGTGAGGGTAACGACACCGGCGGTGACTGCGCCAACTGTGCCAACACCACCAGCAGAACCTGCCGTTGCTGCGGTAGAGGAGATTACCGAAATCGCTGTGGTAGCAGAAACGCCTAGTTCACCAATGTATTCATCACGTGTAATGAATGATATCAATTGGTTAGCGCAACAAGCTGATCAACATTTCATTATTCAGTTAGCCGCAATGGTGCAAGTGGAACGGCTTGAGCAAATGGTTAGCCAACACAACTTAACCGATGCACGGATTCTGCCTCAAGTGCGTAATGGACAGACTCGCTATATCCTCGTCATGGGCACGCACGCACAACGGCCACAAGCGGTTGAACAGGCTAATCGCATTAAGGAACAAACGGGTATCACGCCTTGGGTGCGACGCGTCAATGATATTAATGGTTCTGTGCGTTAAACCACTAAATCATTAAACTGCTAAACATGGCAAAATAACGGTTACGCAGACACCGGTTGGCGCCCAAACAGCATCCGTATCACAGCGTTGAAATTTTGATAATTTCAACTCGCCTTGATGACGTTTAGCGATTAAATCGGCTAAATGCAAACCCAAACCAAGGTGAGGTGAGCTATCTATCTTACCGTCTGGATTTTGTAGTTGTTGATGGCCTTGACTGAAAAACTCATTGCGCGGATCTACCCCTGTTGGCCAATTAGGTCCTGTGTTACAAATATGGATTGCTATCGTTTTAACCTCTGTTTGATCATTCAGCTGACAACAAATTTGTATAGGGCATTGGCCATTATCAAAGGCAAGCGCATTGTCTATTAGCTTGTCAAAAAGTTGCTCAAGTAAAAAACCATCTGCCATAACCGGTATCTCGGCTTGTTTAAAGGGCTGATAATTAACCCGATTAACGCCTATGTAATCAATCACCTGAGCAAAATACGCATCCAGCCGTTGTGCGATATTCAGCGGTTGTAACGCCGTATTGACCATACCTGATTTAAGATTTTGCGCTTCAGTAAGTCGTTGGGTGATGTGTGTGATTTGCGCAATAGCTTGTTGTAGCGGTTTTTTTTCATCTTGGGTAATGGGTAAACGTGCCAGCGCTAAATTAAGTCGATTGAGCGGGTTATGTAGTTCATGATTTAAGGTGCTAGGTAAGGCATTTAAGTAGCGCTGATAGCTAGATAGCTGGTCAAATAATTGTGATATGCCATCATTAAGTTGTTGAATTTCATCATTAATTGAAAGTTTAGGTGCGCTGTAGCAGGCCTGGTTATAAGCACTTAGGTGGTTTACCCCCTCTTTAACCGCACGTTGAACCCGCTGAATTCGCCAGGATACATGCGCGGCCAGAGCAATAACTAGCAAGCTCCAGGTCACTAACAATAACATTAAGCCCAATATAAAAGGGTACAAACCACCGACCGAGCGGTCGAGCAGGGTGGTCAATGTTTGTTCAAATATAATGACACCTTGATGCTGTGCACCCGTGGCAGGGTCCTGTAGTCTAATAGGCGCACTGGTCATTAAACTCGCTGGAAACAATCCTTCTTGGCGAATCGCTTGCCCCGTTTGTCCAGCTAAACTTTTGGCCACCAGTCGTCTCACTGGGTCGGTATCCGTTTGTACCTTTTGTCGATAGGTTGCATTAGCACTAAATAACAACCTTTGCCAAAGAGATTGAATGCCTTTGGTAGGTTGAGGGTTAAGCCAGCCATAGACATAAAATACCTGTCCATCATGATTGAGCAACCAAATTGCCTGGCGGTCAGGATCAAGCCCTAAGTCACGATGTAAGCGCGCTAAGTTAGCCGCCCATAATTCAATCGGATCGGCGTCATAATCAGCTTGGGCTTGATTAGCCGACAAGAGTAAACTCAGTGTTTTAGCGCGTTGCAAATCATCTGATATTTGATTACTAAGCTGTTGATTTTGAATATCTAAACTAAACTTAATGACCAATAAAGGTAGCAGGGCTAACAAAATAACGACCAGCATAAATTGCTGTTTTAGCGAAATATTTAGGGACGCCACTTATAGCCTCGACCATAAACATTTTGGATGTGATCAAACTGCGGGTCTTGTTTGCGAAACGCTTGTCTAATCCGACAAATATGAGTATTGATAGTATTGCGCTCAACCACGCCTTGCGTTGCTTTGGTAAGTGCATCGTAGCTGATCAAGGTGTCGGCAGGGTGTCGGGCAAATTCATTGAGCATTTCAAATTCGGTGAGAGTGAGCTGAACAGGTTGATGACGCCAACTGATTTGAGCTTGGTTAGGCTGAATCTGTAACTGAGCATCCACCAACGCGGTGATAAAATCTTGCTGGTAGGTTTTGCGTCCCTGGGTAATCCGCAATAGATTATGGAGTTTTTGAATCAGTAGCGGGGTATGTAAAGGTTTGGCTAAATAATCAACTGCACCGAGTTGATGGCCTTGCCAGATATCATCTGCTTCACGTCGTTCAGACAGAAAGATGATAGGCAATTGAGCATAATGCTCGCGCACATAATTAGCTAGCTTAAAACCAGCATCAAAATCACCATCCAAAATAATATCACTGACTAAAATATCTAGGTCAGCGTCTTTGAGTTGGGTGATAGCTTCATCTTGATTACTGGCTTCAAGCACAGAAAATTCTGCCACTTTCAAAGCATGGGATAGATCAGCAAGCTGGTCGGGGTCGTCTTCAACGAGCAATACCCGACCGGCTATTAAACACGTATCAGCCTGCACACGCGTTATTTAACATATTGGAAATCTAATATTTGCATATTCATTATCAAGCCTGCGTCTTGGATAGGAAGCACCACCGCATCCAAATCTGACAAATTATGATGAGAATGCCACCAACCTGGAGGCGTAATAAAGACTGAACCTGCCACCCAAGGTGCTTTAATAGGATCAACAATTTGTCCATTATCATCTAATGACTTGCCAATGAGTGTGTAGGTATTAGGGCCCGCAGACACGACATAATCAACCGCAATCGAATTATGACGATGAGGCTTTTGCACAATACCTGCCGGCAATGCATTGTAAAGTGACCACAAGGTATGGGTTAAGGTCATGGTCAATGGAAAATTCGGATTGGATAATAACACCCCAGTGCGGTTACGCCCGGTACCTTCTGCACGTACTTTAGCCAATTCATTGTTAAGCACATCCTTGGTATAGAGTACCGGTTCAAAACGCTGCTGTTTAGGCATCACCCCTAAATAATCTAGTAAGGGCTGATCATGCACCCAGTAGAGTGCGGAATCGCAACTGGCGCTGTGCAATGCATCAGGAACCGCTGGCAAGGTAAATAAATCGCCTTCTTGCCATTCAATGGTGCCGTTTTGCATCTGCGTGCGTCCAGAGCCTTTAATCACATAAAACATCTGTGAGGTGGCTTGCGCGTCAGTGCGCAAAGAGGTGCCTTCAAGAATCCGGATAAAGTTTGCCATTAAATTAGGCGTGCTGGCCGGATAAGTCGTTTCAAGTTGCGCACTTAAATCAAAGGGGATAACGCGGGTTGCGCCTTGTTCATGCAGGGTATGATCAAAAAAGTTAACATCAATTTTAGGCATGGGCGGGTTAACAGCAGACATATATTCTTTAAATTCTGCATGACGCTGCCATTGCTGCTGGGCTTGTTGTTGAATTTGTTCAATCGGTTGACGACTTAGCATATTTGGGTCCTCTGGGTCTATGGCGTTTAATATTGTTTTAACGTAATCCTACGCGTTTTTTTCGATCACTGGAAGAGGGGATACCGAGCGCTTCACGATATTTTGCAATGGTACGACGCGCGACATTGATATCTTTTTCACTCAATAGCGCCATTAATTTATTATCACTAATGGGTTTTTTGGGGTCTTCTTGGCTAATCAATTCTTTAATATGCGCCTTAATCGCGACCGATGACTGATCCTCATTACCAAACTGGCTGACGCCACTGGAAAAGAAATATTTCAGTTCAAATACCCCGCGAGGGGTTTGAATATACTTTTGGCTGGTGGCACGTGAGATGGTCGATTCATGGAGTTCCAGTACCTCCGCAACTTCACGCAACACCAGCGGTTGCATCGCTTGTTCGCCTTCATCAAAAAACCGTTTTTGGCGCTCTACAATAAAATGGCCGACGCGCAATAGCGTCTCACCGCGATGATGGACGCTCTTAATTAAATTACGGGCTTCATTAAGCTGCTCTTTGATTTGTTTAATCGCATCTTGATCTTTTATATTGTCACTGAGATCAATGTAGGCTTGATTAACTTGCAAGTTAGGGAAGGCTTTCGTATTCAGCTCAACTAACCAGCCTTGTCCACGACGCTTTAAAATGAGGTCAGGCACAATCACTTCAGTTTCAGTATTAGCAAATTGGCGCCCAGGTCGGGGGTTAAGTGATTGAATTAAATTAAGTAAGGTTTCTAGCTGGTCATCTTCTAAACCATAGCTCTTTTTAATGCGTTTAAAGTCATGATAGGTCAACCAATCAAAATGACGTTGAATAAGTTGTGCAGCGGTCACGTGAAAAGGGGTCTGCTTTTGGGCTTTAAGCTGCAATAGTAAACATTCAGCCAGATCACGTGCGCCAACACCCGTGGGCTCAAATTGTTGGATAACGTTTAACACCGAATCTAAATCAGCCACCGTCAGCTGAGGTTCTTCTAATTGTGTTTGTAAGTTTAGCAACATGTCAGACAGGGGAGTGCGCAAATAACCTTCTTCATCAATTTCATCAATAAGATAAGACCCAATATAGGCAAGGGTGTCTGAGGGCCATTTATAAATATCGGCTTGCCAAGTGAGATGGTCATGCAAGCTGGTATGCGCCGCGGTATAGTTTTCAGGCGCACTAAACTCATCCTGATCACGCGAGGCTTGACCAGTTGATTCGTGCGCTAATTGCCGGTCAGCATAAATATCTTCCCAAGCATAGTCGGTACCGAAAGCCTCTTCAGTTAGGGTGATATTATCTTGTAAATCAAGATCAGCTGGCTCACCTTGCTCGGTTTCGTGCTGAGCTATGTCATCGTCATTTTCATGCTGATCTAGTACTTCGAAATCAATCGGTTCTTCCTCAGCTACCTCAAGCATAAAATTAGTCTCAAGTGTTGCTGCGATGGTTTGTTGCACTTCCAAAGCTGAATACTGCAAAATTTTAATTGATTGTTGCAACTGTGGCGTTAACTTGAGCTGTTGGCCAATGTTTATTTGTAAACCTGGCATCATGGCCATCTAATCGGTCTCCTCAGCAGAAGGTCAAACATTAAAATTTTTTGAACATTTTACCAAGAACTGACCCAGTTTAGTTAAACTCGAAGGCAATTTAACGCAAGGGCCAAATTTAGAGCTATAATAAGTATTAAGTTGCAAACAATAAGGAGACCGCGATGAGTGTAACCACGAAACAACAAGCTGCTGAGATGATCAACAATCTACCTGATAATGCCAATTGGGATGATGTGGTTAAAACGCTAATTAAACACCGTAAATTGAGCTTTGGTATGTCAGACGCGGAATTGTTAGCCGATGGTCAACTGACCGATGCCGAGGTTAGCGCGGTAGTGTCTAGACTAGAAACCAGTCGTAACTTGCAAGATGACATGCGCAGTACTAAGAGCTATAAACCGGGTAATGCGACGACTTTAGGGATGATTGCCGGTATTATTGCAATATTTTTTGCGTTTGTTATGCCACCGATATCTTGGATTGGTGCGGTATTGGCCGTTGTTGCCGGTGGTGTAGGCTTGTCACGCGGTGAGGACAAGGCTTGGATTCCATTATTGATGGCATTTATTTCAGTCTTTGCCTACTTTGTTGTATTTAACCAGATGGGTTAGTTGTTTAACAAAGCTAGTATTAAATTGTAAGCGGTTGTTGGTGTCAGCAACCGCTTTTTTAAAACCAATCAATGTTCGCATAATGTATATTATGTTAAATTCAATATTTTATAATTGCATTCGCTATATTACAGCTTGTCCTCTTGCTCAATTCGCTGACTGAGTGCCGCTTCTACGGCATCTAAGCGTGACTTACATAATTGATAAGCCTTACTCGCCTCATCGACCATCGGCACCAATTGATCAATATCAACCGCATCTGACTGACTCAACTGCTGCGCAATCTCCTGTAAACGTGCATAGTTAGCTTTAAAACTTTGCGATTCGCTATTCGCTTTCATGGTCATGATGACTCCTGATTATTGTGTGTGGTAATAACGCTGACGGCTCCATCAGCAAACTCAAGATTAAATTGACCGGCTTGCTGAGCGGCCTGTGCCGACAAAATCGGCGCCCCCTGGATGGTTTTTGCCAACGCAAAACCTCGTTTAAGTTGTGTTTGTGGTCCCGCACTTAAAATAAACCCGATCCATTGCTGGCACGCTTGGCGCTGCAGGTTAATTTGCTGTTTCGCACCCTTAGTCACCTGTTGATTGAGTTCACTAAGGTGGGTTTTTAGTGGCTGAATCGGTCGCCAGGCCTGCTGATGGATTTGGGTTATCTGGTAATCCAGCTGAATCCGTGCCGCGTTAATTTGACGCAAACTGGTGTGCTGAATTTGCTGATATAACGGACTTAATTGTTGTTGCCAATAACCGAGTTGTTGGGTTTGTTGAAATCGAAGTTGTTGTTTTAATTGCGCTAAATTTGCTTTTGCCTGCTGAAGTTGTAATAAGCTGGTTTGTTGAATCACTTGCCAGGCCTGGTTAGCCTGTTTGGCGGCCTGCACAAGTTGTTGGCTAATAGCTGCAATCACCTTACTAGGCGTATCAAAGCGGCGATTTGCCACTTCATCTAAAATGGTGTTATCCCGCTCATGACCTATCCCCGTTAATACCGGCAAAGGCGCTTGTGCAATCAGACTGGCGAGTTTGAGGTGATTGAGTGGATTTAAATCCAATTTGGCCCCACCACCACGAATAATCACCAAAGCATCAAAGGCTTGAACATTATGTCGCGCGATGACGGCTTCAAAGGCAATCGCGATTTCATCAGCGGCATTATCCCCTTGAAAGCCACTATAAAAATACACAAACTCACACAGCTGATGTTTGGCAAGATGATCCGCCTCAGCACGAAAATCTCCCAAACCTGCCGCTTTTGGCGGCGCAATCACCGCTACTCGAAAAAAATCACCAGGCCAAGCAAATCGCTTGTTTTGTTGATAGATGCCCTGCTTGATTAAGGCTTGTCTAATCGCAATCAAGTTGGCTTCGATGGCGCCTAGTGTAAAGCTGGGGTCAATGCCCACAATCACCAGCGAAAAACCAAAGCGCTCATGAAAATTCACCTGCACCTGCACCAAGACTTGTTGACCATCCGCTAAGGCACTGCCGGTGACCTGTTCAAAGGACGCCAGTAATGATTCAGCTTGCGATGCCCAAATCATCGCGCGACAACTGGCTAGGGTTTGTCCTTGGTCATTATTTTCACTTAGCTCCAGATACCAATGCCCTCTTCGCTCAGACAAATTGGCAATTTCTGCTTTGACCCAAAGCGTCTGACTAAAGGCTTGCAGCAATCGTTGCTGCACTTGACGCAACAGCTCACTGAGACTCAGTGCGGATTGCTCACCTGCATCACTAGTTGCATCAACCTGTGCAACAGCGTGCAGTTCTGCAGGCAACCAAGCTTGAAAGGGGGTTAAATCAAGCTGATCGGCATCAGGCAGATACCACTTTTTTTTCAATGGGTCCCAGCGCGCACCCAGGGCTTTCGCTTGTTCTTTTTGGGCAAAAGGCACTTCAAGATACTGCACGACGTGCCTCCTGCTCAGCCATACGCTGGGTTTCAATCAGCACGCGTTGATACGCGTTTTGCAATACTTCAATGCCGGCTTCCGCTAAGCAGGCCTGCTCAGATAAGGCACGTCGCCATAAACGCCCTCCCGGACAGCCATGAAACAAGCCCATCATGTGGCGGGTAATATGGCTTAAACGCCCACCCGCTTGCAAATGTGCTTCAATGTAGGGATAGATGGCCTCTAACACCTCAGCGCGACTAATCGCGGGTTTGGGATCAGCATAAAATAGCCCATCAACCTCGGCTAATAAGTAGGGGTTTTCATAAATAGCGCGTCCCATCATTACCCCATCCACTGCCGGCAAATTGTCATAGGTCGATAAATGGCTTTTGGCATCAACGAGGGTTTTTAAGCCACCATTAATGCTAATGGCTAAATCAGCAAAATCGGCTTTAATTTGATGCACCCACGCATAATTAAGCGGCGGCACATCTCGGTTTTCCTTTGGTGACAAACCTTGCAGCCAGGCTTTACGCGCATGGATCACCACGCCATCGACCCCCGCTTTCACCAGGCCTGCTATAAAGTCAGCGAGGGTTTGATAATCCTCTTGATCATCAATACCAATGCGACATTTTACCGTTACAGGAATGGTAACCGCGGCTTTCATCGCGGCAACACTATCCGCAACGAGTTGTGGGTGCGCCATTAAGCAGGCACCAATTAAATTATTTTGCACGCGATCACTCGGGCAGCCAACATTAAGATTAATTTCATTATAGCCCCACTCCTCGCCAAGCCTCGCGCACTGCGCCAATTCA
The DNA here is from genome assembly GCF_000227665.2 of Thiomicrospira aerophila AL3. Lineage (NCBI taxonomy): Bacteria > Pseudomonadati > Pseudomonadota > Gammaproteobacteria > Thiotrichales > Piscirickettsiaceae > Thiomicrospira > Thiomicrospira aerophila. The sequence continues at coordinate 1,025,378 of NZ_CP007030.1, forward strand.
GTGGCTTTAGACCCGCCCAGCTGCAACACCACCGGACTATCCGCTGGATCACGGCCAATAAACCGAGGTAGGTTGTTGCCATACATCATCGCACCGGTCGTGACCATTTCAGAATAGAGCCAGGCCTGCTGAGTCATTAAACGATGAAAATACCGACAATGTCGGTCAGTCCAATCTAGCATCGGCGCCACTGAAAAACCGCTGGCACTGTTTAAATATAAAGATGATGAATCCAAAAATCTCTCACATTTTATATGTCTTAAAAATTAGCTTTATTATAAACAACTTAAACGAGCATAAAAGACGACTATTACGCGTTTTTGTCGCCATTGCTGGCTGGGAGTTCGTATAATAACGACAATTTAAACCCGAGTAATTGAGTAGGTTAATGCGACCACACCGTTTTGACAGCATTCAATACGACTTTAGCCAGCTGGCCAACCAACTCACTTTTGACGAATTAATGGCGCAGCTGCCAGAAATTCTGACCCGTGATTTGAACGATAACCTCTGCGTATGCAATAGCATTGCCAAAAAACGCGTCATTCAAGCCATGTACGAAGGCGCCGGCTCCATGGCGCAAATTCGTGAAGCCTGTATGGCTGGCGACGGCACAGGCTGCTGCAAATTACAGCTTAAACACCTACTCGATGCGATTCAAAAAATTGACAAAAGTAACCCATAACCCATGAACAATAGCACACCCTTGCTGCAACTACCGATTCCCAACTCACGCGATTTTTGGTGTCTACCGCTAGGCGGTGTCGGTGAAATTGGTCAAAATATGATGCTTTATGCCCATGATGGCCAGTATTTAATGGTCGATTGCGGCCTGGGTTTTGAGCCCATTCCCGGTTCCACGATGCAGTTTCAGCGCGTCATAGCCAACCCTGCCCCGCTGATGCCGTTTGTGAGCAAACTCAGCGCCATTGTGATTACCCATGGTCATGAAGACCATATTGGCGCCTTGGTACATTTGTGGCCTAAGCTGCGCAAGCCTATCTATGCCAGCCCGTTTGCGATGGCACTGATTCGCCGCAAATTTGCCGAAGCCGAGTTACTTGATAAGGTAGAACTTATTACGGTATTACCACATCAGCTGTATCAAATCGGCTCCTTTCAAGTTAATTGGATTCAGGTGACCCACTCTATTCCGCAATCGCACAGTTTGTTGATTAGTACGTCGCTGGGCTATGTGCTTCATACCGGCGACTGGAAAATCGATACCCAACCCTTGGTAGATAAACCCTTTAATTTAAGCGCATTTAAAGACCTAGCCGGTGAACACTTATTAGCGGTGGTAGCCGACTCGACCAATGCCATCAAACCCGGCCATACCCCCTCAGAAAGTGCCTGTTACCCGGACTTATTAAAACTGGTTCAAAACCAACCAGGACGCGTAGTGGTCAGTTGTTTTAGTAGCAACATTGCGCGATTAATCACCCTCGCCCGCGTAGCCAAAGCCAGTGGTCGCTATTTAGCCTTGGCTGGACGCGCATTAGAAAATATGGTCGCCACCGCGCGTCAACTCGGTTATTGGCCGAGTGACTATCAACCGATTGCGCTCAAAGATTTAGGCTATTTACCCAAGGATGAGGTGTTGTTGGTGACCACGGGGTCGCAAGGTGAGCCTAATGCGGGTTTATGGCGATTAGCCAAGCAGCAACATCGTTTTTTAGAGTTAGATCCAGGCGACACGGTCATTTTTAGCGCGATACGCATTCCGGATAACCTCACCCGAATTCGTCAGTTGGAGCGGGCACTGATTCGTTTACAACTGACCGTGATTCATGCCGAAGATCATCCTGAGCTGCATCTACATGTTTCGGGTCATCCACGCCAAGGCGATATCATTAAGCTTTACGAAGCGCTGCAACCACCGTTATTAATTCCTGTGCACGGTGAGCCAGCACATTTAGCCGCTCATACCGACTTAGCGACCAATATGGGCATCAAGGTGTTATCCGGTGAAAATGGGGATCTGTTTCGCTTCAAACCTTTTGTCAGTTTAGAGAAACACAAGGTCAATACCGGTGTGCTTATTATGGATGATGACTAATGTTTAATTGGCTAAAAGCCCCTTTTCAGTCAACCACGCCGGTTTTAAAACCGGCTTTAGCAGGTCTGCAACAAGCGGATTGGCTCATCCTCTACGCTTCGCAATCGGGTAAAGCCAAACGCCTCGCCCATCAAACGGCAGAACAGCTCGCGCCCGCCCAAGTTAAGGTACTAAGTTTAGGTGAGCTAAATCCAGCTGACTTGGTATTTTTTAAACAGATATTATTTGTGGTCGCCACCTTTGGTGATGGCCGCGCCCCTGATGCCGCCTTATCCTTTGCCAAAAAAATGTCGAAAACAAAAGTTGATTTAACCCAGCTAAACTTTGGCTTATTAGGTCTAGGCAATCGTCAATATGACGTATTTTGTGCATTCGGCAAAGCGCTGAATCAATGGCTTTTAGACCATCACGCCCAACCCCTGTTTGATGCGGTTTGGGTCGACCAAATGGATCAAGCGGCGATCACGACATGGTACAAATTGGTGCAAAGTGCGATTTAATTTAAAAAATTCTGAACTAAAAGCCAACTAGATCTAAAGAATGCAAAATAAGATTATGAAATATAATATTAATTACATACCATGCTCAATTATTGCTTCTAATTAACTTATTTTTTGTAGACAACTATTAATATGAAAATCAACTCCCATTACCAACCCATTGTAAGTCTTGCTCATCAACGCGTTGTCGGTTATGAAGCACTCCTTAGAGCACAGAATAATCAGGGACAAACCTGCTCCCCTCTAGAAGCCTTTCTTTTAGCTGAAACCGAAAACAGGGTAGCCAAATTTGACCGCGAATGTCTTATTAATCATGTTAATAAATTTAAAAAACTCCACACAATGGATCAATGGTTATTCGTCAACCTAAACAGTGTCTCGATTAATCCTAAAAACCTTAGAGAAAAGCTGGTTTTAGAACATCTAAAAACGCTTAATATGCAGCCACAAAATATTGTGTTAGAAATCCTAGAGGATGCCGCTAAGAGTACCAGTCAACTTAAAGAATTTGTCGATTTTTATCGCTCACTGGGTTTTTTGATCGCCATTGATGATTTTGGCACGGGCCATTCAAATTTTGACCGGATTTGGGAGCTCAAACCTAATATAGTCAAGCTTGATCGTTCGATGTTAGCAAATGCAAGAGGCGATAACGCTCGCTTACGTTGGCTTGGTCGCTGTGTAGATCTGCTCCGAGAAACGGGCGCACTCATAACAATTGAAGGTGTCGAAACCCAGGCTGATGCGTTAATTGCATTAGATGCAGATGTTGACTTAGCCCAAGGGTATTTCTTTGCCAAACCCAATCCTCATGGCGAGTACGATTCATCTTGGTTACGCAATGAATTACAAATGCTGCACCATCGTAGCTTGTTTGACCAAACCGAACGCAACCGCGGACAAACACAAAAAAAACTCGTTCTAAAAAACATGCTTATTGAAGCGTCAAAAGCCATCGCACAAGGCATTGATTTTAAACAAGCGACCCATGAGCTGTTGCAACACCATGCTGTTGAAAGAATCTATTTGTTAAATAGTGATGGTGTTCAAATTGTAGAAAGCTTAATACCTGAGCACCTAGCAAGTATGGTGAAAGCTTACGCGCCTTTAAGTCGCAGCGATGGTGCATTATGGGCGCGACGCGCTTATTTTCGTAATGCGATGGAACATCCTGACCAGGTGCAAATATCTACTGCTTACATAGGTCTACCTAATGCCAGTCTTAACATTACCTTTTCAAAGGTGTTAACGCGGATTTTTTCAGCCGAAAAAAATGTGTTATGCGTAGATGTGTCTGCGAGCTTTTTAAACTCATAAAAATATTACTTCGCACCTTGTTGATAATTAAACCAATCTTGAGGTGTATTAAGATTGAAAACACCTTGCTGAAAATGAATACTTTCAGCAAGGTGGCTTGGATAATGTCTTTTAACATCTTCACACCATTCTCCTACGGAGCGTTGACCCGACTTTAGATAGTCTATTAAGTGACTTTTTAAGCAGGTATCCACACCTATATGCAGGGGCTCACGGTGACTGTTTTGATAAGATTCTACTAGCCAGTTATTAGGATCATTAAATTTGTTAGCAAACTCGTTAAAGTACCAGTTAGGAAGCCTGGGGGCATCAACAGGCCAGGTGAGCCACTTTTCAGCCAATTCTGTCTGCATAGCTGCCAGTATTCCTACTAAAGGACCTTGATATGGCCTAGTTGAATCACCCATAGGCACTGATTCATCTGTTACAACCAAGCAACCTAATGCTTGGTAATCTGCTAAATTTCGGTTTGCACTAATAACAATTGGCCCTGCAAAACTTTGGCGCCACTGGCTGAGCAAGTGAGTAATGATCGGTTGATCATTTAAGTTCAACCAACCCTTATCCTGTCCACCCATCCGCTGACCACGGCCACCGGCTAAAATAACCACCCCGAGCGGCGCGGGTTTTTTCATCGTAAACCTAAACCACGAAAAGAGAGATACTTTACCTCACTGCCTATCTTAAAGGTATGACGAGGTGGAATCTGCACCCAGCCATCTGCTAAATTGAAACTCGCTAAATGACTTGCGCTTTGCTCTGTCAAAGGCACTAACCCCATTCTTGTTTCTTGTACTAGCAGCCACTGCATTTTATGCTGAGGCACCGTCCATTCAAAAAAAACCGGTTGTTTTTGGAAGGCTAAACGTCTTGCTGACACATGTGTATTCATTAGGTTATGAATTACCTGGCGAGCGACTAAAACCATCGAAGCCATCGCGGCAACCGGATTGCCCGGTAACGCCATTAACCAGGCCTGGTGTTCTTCACTGACCTGTTGAAGCGCTAAACTAAATGGCTTAGCGGGTTTCATATTAATCTGCCACGCATAGGCTGCCGTCCAATCGGCTAGCGCAGGTCGAATCCAATCTCGCTTACCTACTGACGCCCCACCACTGGTGATAATCAGATCATAGACTTGGGCTTGTGCCTTTAAAAAATCGGCCAATTGCGTCGGATTATCCGGCAAACAGGCCTGGTCACTTTGAATCCCCAACTCGCTGTACAGCCAAGCCGCCAAGGTAATCGCGTTCACATCATACTGTTGCCCTTGCTGGCAAGCTTCGCCAAGCGGTACCAGTTCATTGCCATTCGATAGAATTAACACCTTGAGCGGTTTTACAACCCTTACTGTACTCACACCGGCTGATGCCAACAGCCCAAGTGTTCTCGCGTTTAACACTTGACCTTTTGGGGCTAATAATTGACCTAATTTTAAATCACTACCGACTGATTTAACGTTCCACCCTTCTGGCCAATCCTCAATTAAAAATTGTTTATTGGCATCGAATTTTGCCTGCTCAATCGGCACCACGGCATTAGCGCCTAAGGGCATTAATGCGCCCGTGGCAATCGACATGACACACCCTTCTGCCAAGTTCTGTAATCGATCACCGGCCCAGCAAGCCCCCACTACTTTAAGGCTGTTAAATTTATTGAATGATAGGGTGTTGATCGCAAAACCATCCATCGCACTGGTCGCGTGTGCAGGTAATGCATAATTGGCAAAATAATCTTGTGCCAGGATGCGTTTATTGGCGCTAGCTAAGGGAATCGTTTCAGTTCTAAGGGTGGGTTTGACCAGCTGATCAATTTGTGCAATCAGTTCGTCATAGTCTATCGATTCAAAGCCAGAGGGCTTAGCATCTTTTTTATTTACAGCCATACTAGGCTGACTAGCTTTAAGGGTTTGTTTTTGGGCTAGACTAGACATAGCGCTGCGCCCAGGCCTGCTTCACGCGTGCCACTGCTGTTGCATAATCTATCGTCGCCAAACCCATTAACGCCACCGCAGCGGTCGCCATCACAGCCGCTTCGCCATAAATATCTTGTTTTTTGCCTTGCCACAAGGCCACTAAATCTGCTCGATCCCAGTGTTCGGGGCGTTGTTGGCGTTCAATCAGCGCCGTCATTTTCTGTTCTGTTTGTGTATTGTTTTGCCAAGCGTACACTGTGCTTAATGCATCGGGGCGCATTTCCGCTTCACCACCCTCACCTTTAAACACTAAATTCGTCTTGTAACCCAAGGCTTGAGCCGTTTGCAAGTGTAACTGCTCCACGCCCTTGTGAAAAATACCCTGTACTGAAACTGGCGCGTTCAAGGGGTTTAACAACTTCACCGCGGTGTTAAACACAGTGCGTACCCCAATTTCTTCTTTTAAATGCAAAATCTCGCGCAAAGGTTCGGCAAACTGGGTGAGCGGTAAATAAACCAATTGAGGAGTAACCAGCATGGCACGCGCCGCTGGCAGTGAATCAGCAATCGGCACATTTAACTCGGCTAAAAACGCTTGAGCATACTGACGCTGGGCAAACTGCCCTTGATCGCCATGCAACAAAATACCAAACCCCATTTGCGCCAAGAGTTTTAAACTCAATAGATAATAGGGCGGATAGCGCCATTTACCGGCATAGGCCGCCCAATCCAAATGCAAGCCTGCTGGGCAGGCCTGGTTATCCAACCCAAAAGACTGGCGCGCGCCCTTCACAAACCCAATTAATTCATCCGGCGTTTCGCCATTGGCACGCATCAACAACAAAAATGCGCCGAGTTGTTTCTCCGTCACCTCGCCGGCTAAAATCATCGCCAAGGCCTGACTCGCTTCGTCTTGCGTCAGCGGACGGCGGGTTTTGGGTCCTTTACCGAGGATGCGTAAGAATTCGGCAAACGGGTGATCAGCCATAGCGCACCTCTGTACTCACCGCTAAATCAATACACACACTCGGCTCAACACATTGCACTACCTTGCCAATCATCATTAACGCCGGTGCTTGAATCTGCGCCTGCGCCACCTGCTCGGTCGCTTGGGCTAAATCCGTCACCAACACGCGTTGGTTAGCGCGCGTGCCGTTTTCAATCACCGCCATCGGTGTGCTTGGATCCATGCCATGTTCGATGAGCTGGCGGGTAATAATCTCGACATTACTCAACCCCATATAAATCACCAGCGTTTGATTCGGATCAACCAAGCAATCCCAATCCAAGTCCACGATGCCTTGACGCGTGTGGCCGGTCACTAGCTTGACCGATTGGGCATACTCTCGATGGGTCAACGGAATCCCGGTTGAAGCGGCAATGCCTGATGCGGATGAGATGCCCGGTATCACGGTACACGCAACACCGTGCTCTCTAAGTAGCGCCTGTTCTTCAGCACCGCGGCCAAAAATATACGGGTCGCCGCCTTTTAACCGAATCACTTTTTTACCCTGCTTCGCCAAATCCACCAGCAATTGATTAATCTGGTCTTGCGGCAGGGTATGGTTCGACATGGATTTGCCAACGTAAATCCGTTCCGCTTCCCGACGGGTCAGGTTAATAATCTCTTCCGATACCAACCTGTCATAAACAATCACATCCGCCGTTTGCAAAATCCGCAAGGCTTTAATCGTCAGTAAATCCGGATCACCCGGGCCTGCACCGACTAAAAATACTTCACCCGTCGGTGTTTGATGACCCGCAAAGGCTTTGGCACAAATCTGTCTGGCCTCATCCCAACGGCCTTCTAACGCGGTTTGATAAAAGGCACTGTTGAGCAGATTTTGCCAAAAATGTTTGCGCTCGTCTTCTTCGATCAGCGGATTGTATTGCTGACGCAATTGGCGCAACAGTAAAGCGACTTCACCTAAACCTGTTGGCAGGGCTTGTTCTAACTGCACCCGCAAATGCCGTGCAAAGGTCGGCGAACGTCCACCGGTAGACACCGCTATGGTGATCGGGCCACGCTGTAAAATACTTGGCAAAATGTAATCACACAACTCGGTTTGGTCAGCGATATTGACCGCAATGCCCATCTCGGTGGCGGCTTGATGCACCGCTTCATTGACCGCTTGATCATCGGTGGCGGCCAATACCAATTTGGATCCGGTAATCAAACTGGGTTCAAATGCCGTCGGTTGCCAACTGACCAGGCCTGCTTGGTGCATTCTGGCCATTTCACCTTTTAACTCAGGTGAAATAATTTCCACTTTGGCCCCCGCTTGAATAAACAAATCCGATTTGCGGGCGGCAATCGTGCCGCCACCAATCACACAGACGCGTTCACCCTTGAGTCGCATAAAAATCGGTAAATAATCCATCTCAGCCTCCTTGGGCCATCTACAGGGCAAGCAACGCTTTTAATTCAGGAATACACGAACCGCAATTGGTACCGGCGCAGGTTTTCTCACCAAGTTTCTGCACCGTATCGCAACCCTGCGCCATCGCGGCACGCAAGGTTTTATCCCCCACTTGAAAGCAACTGCAAATAATCGCTCCGACATCTTCTTGCTCAATCGCCATGCCACTGAGCAGACTGTAGCGCTCGTTTTGACTAAGACTGAGCTGGTCAAACAACCCAGATACCCAATCATAGGGCGCTTGCAAATCAACACTGGGCGCTACAAACAGCACCGCTTTTAAACCCCCTTGCGCATCCAGCCAAACGAAGCGCGCCGTACCTAATGCGCTATCTTCTAAACGCAGATCCGGTTCACCCAGTTGCGGATTCGCCGATTGCCAATGCGCTAAATCAAAGGCTTTCTTATCCGCCAAATGCCAAAAAACGGCGTTTGCTTTTGGCACTTTCACCCAATAGCCTATGGAATCATCAGGCTGCCAAGCAGTGTCTTTAGTCCAAAAACCAGCGCGATAAGCCGCTGACCAGACCTGAATATTCACCACCGCGTGTTTACTTTCCGGCTGACCCGATAAGGGGTCGGTGTGCGATGGAATCAAACTGTCAATCCGCCCGTGTTTGGCATAGACGCCGGTCCAATGAATCGGTGCAAACACCTGCCCTTTAACCAAGCCTGCATCCAGCTCAACCGGCATCATCACCTGCCCCAATCGCGAGGAAACCTTCGCCAAATCGCCTTGCGCCAAACCCAAACTTTTCGCATCATCGGGATGCAGGCTCAAACGCGGCTCATCGCGATGCTGCAATAAACGGGGTGTTTTAGCAGTGCGCGTCATGCTGTGCCATTGATCGCGATAACGCCCGGTATTCAACACAAACGGATAGTCCGGTGAAGGCTTTTCTTTGGGCGATTGAGGTGTAATCGGAATCAATTTGGCACGGCGATTCGCGGTAAAAAACTGGCCGTCTGCAAACAGTCTGGCTTGACCGTGTGGATGCTGAGCATTAACCGGCCAAGGTGTCGGGGCAAACTGCTGATAGGCCTGTTCACTGAGCGAGAACAAACCCGATAAATCAAAGTCACGCCGACTGATCACGCCATCATTCTCAAACGCCGATAACGCCACGTGTTCCATAAAAATCTGATAAGGCGTTTGATAATTAAACGCCTCGGCAAAGCCCATTTCTTGCGCCACTTGGCAGATCCACCACCAATCGGCTTGTGCCAGACCTGGTGCTTTACAAAACGCGCGTTGGCGTGAAATATGCCGATCCGAATTGGTCACTGTGCCGTCTTTTTCCCCCCAAGAGGCGGCGGGCAATAAAATATTCGCACAACGAGTGGTATCCGTGTCGGCCATATTGTCCGACACAATCACCAACTCACAAGCTTGCAAGGCTTCGCGCACAAAATCCGCATCCGGCATCGACACCACCGGGTTGGTGTGCATAATCCAAATCGCCTTAATCTCGCCACGATGCACCGCCTCAAACATCTCGACCGCTTTTAGGCCGTTTTGTTGGGCCATCTTCGGTGCGCGCCAAAATCGGGCAACCCGCTCAATCGCTTCGGGTTGATGAAAATCCATGTGCGCTGCTAATTGATTCGCCAAACCGCCGACTTCGCGCCCGCCCATTGCATTCGGCTGACCGGTAATCGAAAAGGGCCCCGCCCCCAACTTGCCAATCCGACCGGTGGCAAGATGGACATTGATAATCGCATTCGACTTATCAACACCCGAAGTTGATTGATTGACGCCTTGCGAGTAAAAACTCACCGTGCGCGGCCTATTGGCAAACCAATCAAAAAACTGGGTTAAATCGGCTTCATCCACGCCACAGGACTGCGCCAACTGTGTTAAATCATGACCGGCGGTTTGCTCGGCCTGATCCAACGCCAGCACCAACCCTTCGGTATGCTCGATAATAAATTCAGCATCTAAATGATTATGCTTGGCAAGATAGGCCAGTAACCCATTGAATAACAAGGCATCAGTGCCGGGCTTGATCGCCAAATGCAAATCCGCCAAGTCGCAGCTGGCGGTGCGTCTTGGGTCAATCACCACCACTTTTTTATCTGGCTGCTCACGTTTGGCTTGCGCCATGCGTTGATACAAAATCGGATGCGCCCAAGCGGCATTCGAGCCGACCAACACCAGCAAATCGGCTTGCTCTAAATCCTCGTAACTGCACGGCACCGCATCGGCACCGAAGGCGCGCTTATACCCCACGACCGCAGAGGCCATACACAAACGTGAATTGGTATCAATATTCGCCGTGCCAATAAAGCCCTTAATCAGTTTATTGGCCACGTAATAGTCTTCAGTTAACAACTGCCCTGACACATAAAACGCCACCGCATCGGGGCCATGTTGTTCAATCACTCGGCTTAGACCCTCTGCCACTGCTTGGCAGGCCTGCTCAACTGATACGGCTTGGCCGTTAATTTTCGGCTCAAGTAGTCGCCCGGTTAAATCAAGCGTTTCGCCTAACGCACTGCCTTTCACACACAACTTGCCAAAATTGGCCGGATGGCTGGCATCGCCAAGCGCCTGCCAGCTTTCACCCCCAGACTTCGGTTGCATCGCTACGCCACATCCGACCCCGCAATAGGGGCAGGTAGTTTTCACTGGCGCCAATTCATTAGGCCTGCTGGCTATGGCTGTGCGACCCATACCGCCTCCTCACCTGTCGCACCACGCACCTGAACAGGAAACACCGTCAGTTTCATCTCTGGGTTTTCAAGGCATTGACCGTTGGCCAAATCGTAATGCTCTTTGTAAAGCGGTGAGGCCACCACCAACTGGCCTTTGATACTGCCAACGATGCCGCGCGACATCACACTGGCTTGCCCAATCGGATCAAAGTTATCCAACGCATAGACCTTGCCTTTGACATAAAACAGCGCAATCGGTGTGGTGTCCAATAAGGCAGGGATACCTGCATTATCAATTAAATCAGAAACTTGGCATACTTTTTTAAACTCGCCCATAACCTTCTCCTACACCACTTCCAGTTCAATCGATTCCAACCGTTCTTGCGCGGTCGCCGGGCGCAACTGACCGCGTTCTCGCACATAGACCTGATTTGGATCACGCACATCCGCATTAACAAAGTTATAGAACAACTTGGTTTTTTCCGGATCGTCCACTGCGCGTTGCCAATCACAGGCATAACTGTCCACCAAGGCTTGCATCTGCTGTTCTAGCTGTTCGGCAATGCCTAATGAGTCTTCAATCACTACTTGACGGACATAATCCAAGCCACCTTCAAGGTTTTCTAACCAGGTCGATGTACGGTGCAAACGATCAGCGGTTTGGATATAAAACATAATAAAACGGTCGATGTACTTGAACAGGGTCTCGCGGTCTAAACCCACCGCGAATAAATCGGCATGGCGCGGCTTCATACCGCCATTGCCACAAACAAAAAGATTCCAGCCGTTTTCCGTGGCAATCACGCCAACGTCTTTCGCTTGCGCTTCAGCACATTCACGGGTACAACCGGATACCCCCATTTTCATTTTGTGTGGTGAGCGCACGCCTTTATAACGATTTTCCAAATCAATCGCTAACTGCACCGAATCATCAATGCCATAACGACACCAGGTTGAGCCGACGCAGGATTTCACCGTGCGCAAGGCTTTAGCATAGGCTTGGCCGGATTCAAATCCACCGTCAATCAAGCGCGACCAGATGGTCGGTAGATCGCTCAATTGTGCGCCAAACAACACAATCCGCTGACCACCGTTGATCTTGGTATAGAGTTGATAGTCCTTCGCCACCTCACCCAATAAAATCAGCTTGTCCGGGGTTATCTCGCCGCCCGGAACACGCGGAATGACCGAATAGGTGCCGTCCTTTTGCATATTGCCCAAATAACGGTCATTGGTGTCTTGCAGTGGGATGTTCTTTTTGTCAAACGCATAGGCATTCCACACCGAGCCTAAAATCGAGGCCACCGCTGGTTTACAAATATCACAGCCATCACCTTCGCCATGCGCCGCCAGCAATTCATCAAAGGTTTGATAACCATTCACCCGCACCAAGTGATACAGCTCTTGGCGGGTATAGGGAAAATGCTCACAAATCGCTTTCGAGACTGCCACACCGCGTTTTTCCAGTTCAAAATTCATCACACTGGTGACCAACTGAGTGCAACCGCCGCAACCGGTGCAGGCTTGGGTGCAGGCTTTAATATCCGCCAAACAGCTCGCGCCCTCATCCAATGCGCTAATCAGATCTTGCTTGGATACGTCGTAACAGGAACAAAGTTGGGCCGTTAATGGCAAAGCATCCGGACCCAAACCCACCTTTTCACCGGAAAATGACGGCAAAATCAATTGTTCCGGATGCTCGGGTAACGCCATGTCATTCAATTTCAATTGCAACAAGCTGCCGTAGTCTTCAGTATCGCCAACCAGCACCGCACCGAGCAATTTTTTGCCGTCCGCCGACACCACTAGTTTTTTGTAAATCTCTTTTGGACCGTTTTCATAGATATAGGATTTGGCGTCTTCATCCGTGCCATGCGGGTCGCCAATCGAGGCGACATCCACCCCCATCAGTTTTAATTTGGTGGACATATCTGCGCCAACAAACTGTGCCGGCTTGTGATTCAACTGATCGACCACCGCTTGCGCCATCGCATAACCCGGCGCAACCAAACCGTAAATCATGCCCTCATGCAAAGCACATTCGCCAATCGCATAGATATGCGGATCGGAGGTTAAACATTGATCATTAATCACAATCCCGCCGCGTGGTCCTTTAACCAGGCCTGCTAGATCGGCCAATTCATCTCTGGGGCGAATACCGGCGGAAAACAGCACAAAATCGGTTTCCAGCGATTCACCGTCAGCAAACACCAAGCGATGACGTGCCTGCTCACCGTCTTCAATCACTTGGGTGGCTTTGGAGGTATGCACCCCAACACCAAGTTGTTGGATTTTGCGCTTGAGTACCGCTGCACCGCCTTCATCCAATTGCACCGGCATTAATCTTGGTGCAAATTCGACCACATGGCTTTCTAACCCCAAGTCCACCAAGGCTTTCGCCGCTTCTAACCCCAATAAACCACCGCCAATCACCACGCCGATTTTTGAGGTTTGTGCGGCATCTTTCATTGCCTCCAAATCTTCAATGGTGCGATACACCAAACAGGCTTCGCGGTCATTCCCTGGAATCGGCGGCACAAATGGATAAGAGCCAGTAGCCAACACCAACAGGTCGTAGTTGACGACCAGGCCTGCTTGTGTGGTCACGGTTTTCGCGTGTTTATCAATCGCCACGACTTTTTGATTCAGACGAATATCTATGCCATGCTCGGCATAAAAACCCGCCGGCACCAGCGACAAGTCTTCAGCGGTTTTACCCGAAAAATAGGACGACAAATGCACACGGTCATAGGCCACCCGCGATTCTTCACCAAACACGGTAATGTCAAAGTCGTGAAACCCGCTCGATTTCACCAAGCGTTCCAAAAATGCATGACCGACCATGCCATTGCCCACGACGATTAATTTTGTTTTCATGCTGCAGCCCTCTCGTAATATGCCTCGCCAAACAGCAACGCACTGCGTTGACTGTTATCAATTTTTATTTGTTGTTGATGCAATTCAAACAACCAATTGGCGTCTTGGGTATTGCCCAACAAAATCGCCGACTGAATCACGCCATCCACCAGCACCACCTTGCGATACAGCCCTAAACTCGGATCTTGCAACACCAATTGATCACCCAGTTGATTCGGATCACCAAACGAAAACACCTCGATACCAGACACTTTTAATCGCGTCGCACTCAATTGGTGTTCAAACGGACGCGTCGGCAGCTGCATTAAACTCGCTGCCAAAATCGTCGCTTGACGATAGATCGGCGCAACCAAGCCAAAGGTTTGCTGCTCAAACTCACAACACTCCCCTAGCGCATAAATCGCCGGTTGTGAAGTTTCTAAAGCGTTATTAACCACAATCCCTCTATTCACCAGCAGGCCTGCTTGTTTGGCTAATTCACTATTCGGTTGAATCCCCACCGCCGTAATCAAGGCCTTTACTTCAAACACTTCACCTTGATTTAAGCGAACGGCTTCGATTTGATGCGAGCCTTGAATCTCAGCAAGCTGGCGTTGCAACACAAATTCGATGCCCTGCTGTTCCATGGATTTTTGCAACAATCTGCCCGCCATCGCATCAAGCTGTTGACTCAAAATACGGTCGGAACGATGCACCACGATCACCCGATGGCCTTTGCCAGCCAAACCGTAGGCCGCTTCTAAACCCAGCAGACCTGCACCCAACACCATCACCGGACGCGCATCTGTTAGATCCAAATCATTCAGCTGTGCCACATCCTGCAGATCACGAAAACAATGCACGCCGGCTAAATCGGCACCGGGCAATGCAATTCGGCTGGCATTCGAGCCGGTAGCCAACACCAAGCGGTCATAGCCAAACACCTCGCCTGTTTCCGTGGTAAAGCTTTGCTGAATCGGATCCATCGCGGTGACTTTAGTCCCCAAATGCAACACCACACCCTGTTGCGCAAACCATTCCGGCGTATGGCTGGTAACACTGGCAAGGGTTTGTTCACCGGTCAATAAATAGGACAACATAATGCGGTTATAACCGGCTGGTGCTTCCGCGCTAAACACCGCAATGTCATACTGCTCAGTAGCACGGTGTTTAACCAACTCGTCCAATAGCCGCATACTGGCCATACCAAGACCGATAATGCAGAGTTTGGGCTTAATGGCGTTCATTGCGTACGCCCTCCTTTTTTCAAAAACAAAAAAGGCGTCCATTCATCCCGCTAATGCGAAACAAATGGACGCCTTTGTCCAAAATTAAAATTGTATTTTAAAAACGCTAAAATTTAATATGTTTGAGCACTTAACGTGCCAATTGATCAAACATAAAAATCATTTAAAATTCAACAGGTTAATTATTGTAAACCCACTATCCGCCCTTATCATGACTTATATTGGTGCTAATAGCACCAATATAAGTTAATGTTTACGCTGTTTTTCATGTAAGAAATGTAGCACTTCATGACGATAATGATTGTATTCAGCATTGTCTGCCATTTCGATTCGGTTACGTGGTCTTGGCAATTTAATATCTAAAATCTCACCAATCGTCGCTTCAGGTCCATTAGTCATCATTACAATACGGTCAGACAGCAGCACGGCCTCATCCACATCATGGGTGATCATTAATACGGTACTGTTCAGATTTTCTTGAATACGCATCACTTCATCTTGCAAGTGAGAGCGTGTTAAAGCATCCAAGGCACCGAAAGGCTCATCCAAAAGTAACACTTTTGGCTCAAGTGATAAAGCGCGAGCAATCCCGACCCGCTGCTTCATGCCGCCGGAAATTTGTGAGGGCAATTTATCCATGGCATGATCCATATGAACCATTTTTAAACTTTCTAAAATCCACTCATGACGCTCTTTCGCCGTCATTTTTTCTTTAAATGCCTTGTTCACAGCTAGTGCCACATTTTCATAAACCGTCAGCCATGGCAATAAAGAATGGTTCTGGAACACGACGCTACGATCAGGTCCAGGCCCCTTCACCTCTTTACCATCTAAAATGACATCACCGTTTGTAGCATCTAACAAACCAGCTACAATGTTGAGTACCGTGGATTTACCACATCCTGAGTGACCGATAATCGCAATAAACTCACCTTTTTTAACTTCAAGATTAATATCACTTAATACGCGTGATTCTTTCTTGCCACTGCCAAACACCATGTTGACATGTTCGATATCTAAAAATTGTTCTTTCATGATTGCCTCCTAATCTCCTGGCTATTTATTAGCTTGCTGATGTGCCGCGGGTTACTTTATTGCCCACAAAGGCCACCATTCGATCCAAAATAAACCCAACTATACCCACATAGATCAGTGCCAATACAATTTCACTAATTTGCGATGAGTTCCAAGCATCCCAGATAAAGAAGCCAATCCCTACGCCACCAATCAACATTTCAGCTGCAACAATCGCTAACCAAGACAAACCAACACCGATCCGCAACCCAGAGAAAATATAGGGTGCAGCAGCAGGAAGCATGATTTTAGTGAAATACTCATAACCATTTAGATTAAGCACACGTGCGACATTGCGATAATCTTCGGAAATATTTCGAACCCCTACCGATGTGTTGATAATAATGGGCCAAATCGCGGTGATAAAGATTACAAAAATGGCTGATGGATCACTATGCTGAAAACCAGCCAAGGATAGTGGCAACCAAGCCAAAGGCGGTACAGTGCGCAATACTTGAAAGATAGGATCAAGACCGCGCATAGCTAGGGTAGACTGACCCACCAGAACGCCCAAACTGACCCCTACAATCACCGCTAGGGTAAAACCATAGGCTACACGTTCAAGACTGGCTAAGATTTGCCAACCCATCCCTACATCATTACCACCATGATCATAAAAAGGGTTGATGATTAACTCCCAGGTTTCCGACAATACTCGGGTCGGGGATGGCAGTGTTGCAGTTGCTCCCGAAGTTAGCCATTCCCAAAGTAGTAATAAAACGATAAGAACCAGTAATGGTGGTGCTACATGGTTTTTAGCATACTGGCCATAATTTTTGATGCGCTCTTGCGATGCGATATTACTCATTACTTACTCCTTTCCCAGACCCATTAAATACGCTTAATAACCAGACTATCTAAATAAGCCTGTGGGTTTTGCGGATCAAACACTTTGCCATCAAAGAAGGTTTCAATACCACGTGATGTAGACTCTGGAATAGCTGACTTATCAATCCCCAAACGATCCGCGGCTTGTCGCCACAAATCTTCACGATTTACTTGATTGATTAATGCTTCACTGTCCAGGTCAACCGGCAAATAACCCCAACGTTTGTTTTCGGTTAAGAACCATAGATCATGACTCTTAAATGGATAAGAAGCTTGATTATTCCAGTAATACATTTGCTCTGGATGGTTTTCAACCACGCGACCGGTACCATAATCAAAGTTCCCTTGCATACGATCAATAATGTCAGCAAAAGGTGCATTGATCCAACGACGGCGTGAACAAATTCTTGCCACTTCCTCTTTATTGGCTGGCTCTTCACAGAACATTTGCGCTTCCATAACCGCCATAATTAACGCTTGCGTTGCATTGGGGTTCGCATCGACGTAGTCGGCACGCATACCTAAGGCTTTTTCTGGATGTTTACTCCAAAGCTCGCCGGTGGTATTCGCGGTATAACCAATATTTTGATTGATTAATTGCTGATTCCAAGGTTCACAGACACAGAAAGTATCCATGCTACCAACACGCATATTGGCGACCATTTGAGCAGGCGGAACAGTGATGGTATTAATATCAGCATCTGGATTAATGCCACCTGCAGATAACCAGTAACGCATCCACATATCATGAGTGCCGCCAGGGAAGGTCATAGCCGCATTAACCGTTGCTCCACCACTGCGTTTAGCAGCCAATGCCGTTTTAAACGCAGTGGTATCCACTCCAACCTTTAAGTCGGCATATTCACGACCTACCGAAATACACTGGCCACCCAAATTTAAACGCGCAACGATATACATAGGCACAGGAATATTATTAGGCGTAACTGCACCTGAACTAATTAGATAAGGCATGGGCGTTAAAATGTGCGCACCATCAATACCACCACGTCCCGAACCTAACACCAAATTATCGCGAGTAGTGCCCCAAGATGATTGCTTTAGTACTTCGACATTAGTCATGCCATGTTTTGCAAAAAAACCTTTTTCCAATGCCACAAACAAGGGCGCAGCATCCGTTAAAGCAATAAACCCTAATTTGGCTGAGGTTGTTTCAAGCTTACCTAGTGGACTAGCCATAAGATGTGCAGGACCTGCACCTAATACTGATGCAGCCATTGCGGCCCCTGCACCTTTAAATAAAGCACGTCTTGATAGGGTGTTTTTTGAGTTAAATTCAGTCATGTTTTTCATGTCGATAGTCTCCAAGGTTGAGGCAAAAAAAAACGCCCATTCCTTTCAGCAACTTACTGAAGGGAATGGACGCCTTTGTCCAAGATAATTGCGAAGCAATTCTAATTAAAATATTAACACATTCTATGCCAATTCAAGTTTTATAAAAAAATAATAAATAATTTCAATAACTTAAATTAATGAACCTGTGTAAATGAAATATTGTTCTTTTACCACTTACCTTTTAATGCACCAAAGTAATATAATAATTTACTAGATTTGCACCAGTTTAGAATTTTTCAGTCTGCTTGAGTAGCCGCTTGGCTAAATCCACCATCTTCATCCCGGTCTTCATGGCTTGATCCCGTAAAAATTGATGCGCTTGCTGTTCTGAATACTTATGCTCAACCATCAGCACCGCCTTGGCGCGCTCTATAAAGCGACGGTCTAGCAGGGTTTGTTTGGCCACTATTAATTCCGCTTCAATCGTGCCTAATTGCATAGCTTGATCATGGAGTTGCGCCAACAATAAATGCGATACGCCCTTCATCCGCATCACTTTTTCATCAACTTGAGTTTTAATTTGTGAATCTATTTCTTCAACAATAGGCTCAGCAAGTGACCGATCATCCTCGACCGCCATTTTTTTGGCACTGATAATCTGTAAGTAGCTTATCAAGTCATCTTCTAATGCTTGAAAGCCATCAATCCGCTCGGTCATCAAATCAAACCAGCCCTCAGCTAATGGCAAACTTGCGGGTGTATTGCTCGCACAATGCTGAGCAATCCGTTTACGCCAGTTGTCTAGGTCGGCACGATAAGGTCGCGTTTTTAATTGCTCCAACTGATCGAGTTGTCTTGCGGTGGCAAAGCTTCGCACCAACTGAAAGGCTTGTTGTTGCTGATCAACACGCGCTTTAATCGCGTCTGTTAAGGTGGCCAATTTATTGGGTTCAGAAAGCCCCAAAGCGACGACCCCTAGCGCACGTTCTTGCCCTGCCAATTCTTTGGCCTGCATAAAGTTAAATAGCGCTAACATCGCTCGCGCAATCTCGGCATCCAAGGCCTGCTCCGCTAACTCAAATACAAAACTTAATGCGGCGCTAATAATCTGCGAAAAGGCCTCAATAGCTTGATCGGCTTGAATGGTTTGCGTATCAATTTGTTCACGCAATGACTGCAAGTGATTCAATCGCTCCAAAAAATGGGCTAAACGCACATAAACCCCACTCGGCAGCGCGTGCTGTTCCATCTTGAGCTGCCATTGATTAACGGCGGTTAAAAACTGGGCTTCATCCGCTAAAAACTGTGCCCGATAGCTGTTAACTTTTGTGGCATAGCGATCGGCATGGTGATTGATAAGTAATAGACTGGTTGAACCACGCTCTAACTGCAAATCATGCACCAATTTACGCAGCGGACGCACTATATCCATGCTTGAAAATAAAAAAGACAGGGCTAAGTGTTGCGATGCTTGCGCTTTGGCAATAAGGGTTTGAATGTGTGCTAGCATCATCAATGTCGGCTCAAATAAAAGAGGTTTATCCTAATTCAATTTGATTAATCAAGCAAAATTTATACCGACTAGCACACTCATAACCCAACCAGTTTAATTTGGCTACCTTGTGCACTGGCGACAACATCAATCCGCAAGGCCATTTGCTCTTTAAGCTCCTGTACATGCGAGATAATCCCGATAGTACGCCCGCTCATTTGCAGACTTTTCAGCGTATCTATCGCCAACTCTAAGGAGTCAGGGTCTAAACTGCCAAAGCCTTCATCAATAAACAAGGTGTCTAATTTAATCCCGCCGGCATAAGCCTGCACCACATCGGACAAGGCTAGGGCCAACGCCAGCGCGGCTAAAAACGACTCCCCGCCTGATAAGGTCGCCACCGGACGACTTTGCCCGGTATAGCTATCAAACACCTCTAAATCCAACCCAGATGCTTTGGTACCCTTATTGCGGGCATCTTTTCGCAGCAACTCATAACGACCTTTAGTCATCGCGCGCAAACGCAGGGTTGCCGTCGCTAACACATCATCCAGCAATACCCCCAGCACAAAGCGCTGCAAACTAATTTTGGCCTGATTATCGCCACTTAACACTTCACTCAGCGTGCCGATGACCTGATACTCTGCCTCCAAAGCCTGACTTTTTTGCTCTAGGCGCTGCAGTTGTTGTTGCGCACTGTGCAGTTTTGCTTGGTTAAGCTGTAAATCATCCCATTGTTTTTTATGCTGATTAAAAATCTGTTGCTGATGAGCTAGCTGCTCGGTCAATTGATTTAGATCAGGCACGCTCATGCCTGCTAACTCAAGATTCAACTGCTCAATGCCCCCGCAATATTTGGCTTCAGCTTGCTCAAAACGATGGATCTCAGCTAACCAGGCCTGGTAAGTGCTTTCCGCTACCCGAGCGGCTAACAATTCTGCTTCATCGCTAAACTCGCTCGCTGCCACCGCAGCCAGCCAATCGGCTTGCGCTTGTTGATGCTGGGTAACTAAGGTTTGCTGATGCGCGTGCTGCGATGCTAAGCGCTGGGTCAGCATGGTGACCGTTTTTTGCTGTTGGGCTTGCTGAGTTTGGGCGTTGTTTAAATCCTGTTGCAGTTGCTCTCGTTGCTGGTGCAACTGGGCTATTTGTGCTGTTAGCAGGCCTGGCGCGCGATAGTCATCGGGAATCTGTTGCTGCAAACTGGTTAAGCTTTGTTGTGCCAAGGCCAGCTCAGTTTGGGTTTGATGCCAGGCCTGGTTAGCCGAATCAACCGCACGCTGTGCCGGTTGCACTTGGGCAACCAGCGTTGGCAATTGCTGCTTAAACTCATGGAGATGTTGCTGTAGGGTTTCGGCGTCTTCTAACGCCTGGGTTAGCTGCTGCTGTTGTGCGATGAGTTGCGCATTATCGAGGCTCGGCAGTTGGGGGCTCAAGGCGAGCAACTCAGCGAGTTGTTCATCCAACGCCGTGATGGCTGTTTGGCAATCGGTTAACGCGATTTCGGCTGCGGAGCAGGCCTGCAGCGCCCTGCTCAATTGATCTTTGGCTTGAGTTAAATCCGCTTGTTCAACTGGTGTAATGTCCTGCTGCCATTGTGCCGGTTGCGGATGGGTCACGCTTCCACAGACTGGGCAAGCCTGCTGAGGCTGTAGCGTTTGCGCTAAAATCGCCGCCTGCCCCAAATGCCAAGCGTATTCAAGCTGATTAAGTCGGTGTTGTGCCTGCTGCAGGGCTGCTTTCGCGTCATTGAGTAATTGTTGTTTGTCAGTCGAGTCGGCCACGCGTTGCTGGCGTTTTTGCGTTAACTTAGACCAGGCCTGGTATTGCGTCATCAAGGCCTGCAAATTATGGTGTTGTTGGGTTAAGGCTACTTGATCAGGCAGGCTTTGATTAAGCTGTGTAATGCGTTTCTCAAGCATTTGCTGCCGCTCAAGCAAGGCCTCAAGCTGGTTTTTCGATTGATCACGGGCTTGCCGTTCCTGCTGCGCCTGGCGCTCTAATTGAGTGAGTTGTGCCGTCGCCTCATCCAATTGGGTGATTTTAGGCCGCAGTTGTTCAAGTTGATGCAGTTGCTGAGTTAAGCCATCACGCGCTTGGTAGGCGGTTTCCGCTTGCCGCAAAGCCGTATTTGCGGTGACTAAATCGGCTTGTGCCTGCGCTAATGCCTGATCATCCTGGCTCATTTTAAGCTGGCTATCGTTCAGCGCCTGCTTAACCTGCTGGAGCGCACTATAAAAAGGATAAGCTTTCTCTACCGCTTGCGCTTGGCGACTTTGTCGTCTTAATTGCGCTATACCCGGTTCACCTTGCAGATGCTGCTGATACTGTGCAACCAACTCATCACGCTGCGCAAAACGTTTGCCTAAGGCTTGCGCCGCCTCGAGCGCCTGCTCATGATGTTTTAAAGCCTGCGCCGCTTGATCATATTCGGGCTGAAACGTAACAATCGCCTGCTCAATCTGCTGGCTTTGCTGCACTAACTCTTCTTTATCGCGACAATCCACCGTCTGCAAAATCCCCATCAGTTGTTGGCGTTGCGCGTCTTTTTGTTGACGCACCTGGGCCGCCTGCGCCTTGATGCTGTCTTCTAACTGTTTGTATAAATGGGTTTGAAACAACTTACTTAAAATAGGTTCGCGGTCTTTTGATTCCGCCAATAACAGTTTGCGAAACAAGCCTTGCGGCAACACCATTACTTGACGAAATTGCTCTGAATCTAACCCGATCAACGCCACGACCCGCTCGGTCAATTCTTTAACCTTTTTATCGACTAACAAGCGGGTTTGCCCGCTGGCATCGGTAGCATATAAAAAACCTTCTGCGGCCTGTTCGGTAAAGCCCTCGCCGCGAGATTTTGGCCGGCGTTGTACCGGTTTGCGCATAACCCGATAGTGCGTATTTCCCAGCTCAAAACTAAACTCCACCTCGGTAGGTAAATCAGCCGCTGCGTATTGGCAGCGCATATCACTGGCATCACGCTCTTTGCCAGTGGTATCGCCATAAAGCGCAAAAGTCATGGCATCTAACAGCGTGCTTTTACCCGAACCGGTCGTGCCGTTAATTAAAAATAATGGATTATGACCTAAACGGCTAAAGTCGATTGTTTCAGTCTGGGCAAAGGGACCAAAGGCTTGAATTTTTAAGTAACGAGGTTTCATAGCGAGTTATCTTGATTGGGTTGCAAGAGTTTAGTCAGCGTGGCATTAATAATGTCGGACTGCGCGTCCGTCAGCGGTTCGCCTTGAATTTGGGCGTAAAAGTCGCGAACGAGTTGCGCGGCATCAAGTTTGATATGGTTGGGGTTAGCCTGCGCTAATGGCTCGGTTTGCAACAAGCGTTTTTCCAGATGCAGCACATTGGGATAGACTTCGCGTAAGCGCCCCATCGGATCAAGCAAGGCTGTCGTATCGGTTAAGCGCACCATAATGTAATCGTCGCGTTGCGGATCCTGCTGACCTTGCGCCAATAAAACATTTAAGGTGCCTTCGAGCACGCGCATTTCACGCAAGGGCTGTAACGGCAAATGCGCCTGTGCCACCAGGCCTGCTGAATTAAAGGACAGCAAGGTAACGCCTTTTTTATGTAAATGCTCGGAAAAGCTGTATTTAAGCGGTGAACCCGCATAACGAATGTGAGACGCCCCCTTTGACTGCGGACTGTGTAAATGCCCCAAAGCCACATAATCAAACGCGAGCATCGGCTCATAAGACACCCGATCCGATCCTCCGACCGATAGGGTTTTTTCCGACTCAGAGGTATCCGCGCCATCAACAAAACAATGCGACATGAGCAGCGCCGGAAAATGGGGGTCACGCGCGGCTTTCACCTGGTCTAGCAGCAGATTGTGGGCGGCATCATAATCCGTAACCGACTGATTAAACACATGCCGAACTCGCTCGGGGTCGGCAAAAGGAATGCCAAAGATTTGCAGCGCGGTGTCGGCCTTGCGCAGCCATACCGGCTCGGCTACATGTTGGATATCAGTGAGGATATGTAAGCCGGTTTTATGCAATTGTGTGGCGGCAAAGCCTAAGCGCTCGGCACTATCATGGTTACCGCTAATCATAATCAGCGGAATCGCCAACTCGGCAAAACGGTTAATGGTTTGATTAAGCAAGCGCACCGCATCAGCGAGCGGCATCGAGCGGTCATAAATATCACCCGCCACCAGTACCGCATCGACCTGATGCGCAACGGCATAATCCATAATCTGGTTTAAAACATGCGCCTGATCAGCCAATAACGAATGATGATGAAGCACGCGGCCTAAATGCCAATCTGCAGTGTGAAGAAGTTTAATCATGGTGATATTCTAAGCTATTGTTACCGCACCAACTCCAAAACCCGAAAGCTTTCCTGTTCAATCTCGGTTACCAGGCCTGCTAATTGGCTGGCATAGCTGTCTTTTAGTTCTGTTGTGAGTAGGGTTTGTTGTGCTTGTAAGGTGGCATAAATAAAGTCACGCATGTCATCGCGGTTCATCAGCTCATCGACCCGCACCACCGCAAGATCCACCGCTAACCAGGATGCAATACCCACGCCAATTCCAACCGCACCTGCACACAAACCTACGCCCGGCCCTGTTGCCGCACAAGGCCCCAAAGCAATGGCGGCAGCGCCAGCCCCTGCGCCAATACTCGCCGTGCGCCCCGCTGTTTTGGCAGCGGTTTTTGCGGCGACCCGTGCCGCCAATTGAGAGGCCATACGCGTGCCCACTTGGGCGGCAATCCGTGCAGATAATCGCGCGGTAATCATCGCCGCAATGCCGCCGCCTCCGGCATAACCCGAGGTCAATTGATCAACATTTAGCTCGAATCCATCTAGGTTAAAACAGCGACTTTGGCGCGTGTTGGCCGACAACTCAATCTCAGTGACTAGCTGAGTCGCGCGGGCTAAAAACAATTGATCGAGCTGACTTAATTCATCATTCACCACCCGTTCGATAGCCAGGCCTGCGGTGTCGTTAAACTTGCTAGCGATAAAATCTTCTAAGCCCGCTTGATCAACCAACTCCGCACCTTTGAAAAATAACTGCACATAGGAACCGGCAATACTAAAATTCCAATCCAAAAACTGCTCAACCCCTGCCTTAATCTCAGGATGATCAAACAAGGTCGTCACAATGCGGTCGATTTCTGCATCTAATTCAGCCTGAATCATTTGCTGTTGTTCAGTCAGTTGCACATTTATGTCAGCTTGAATGTTATCGCGTTGGACAGTTTGGCGCGCGTCTGAGCAAGCGGGTTCTAAAGCAGGGATAACTTTTTGCAGTGGTGACATAATGGTTTGTATCACACCACCCGCATTAAACTGATTTAACATAAAATAAACTGCAAACAAGCTTGCTAAGGTTAAACTAAAGCCTAAAGCAAAGCCTTTTGCTGTTGCACTTTTAACAGTTTGATCACTTTGTACTTGGGCAATATAGGTCACCAACCCCAGCAACACGGACCAAACCAAGGCAAATTTAAGCCCATTCCACACCAACAAGGCTAACCAAAACAGGCCTTGCACACCAAATGAAATAGCCTGTGCATCATCCGCTGCGGCTAAACTGGCGCGTTGCACTATGCCATAGAGATATTGACTGGTTGCGCTATCGAACGCTAACAACCAAGCCAAACTTGTAATCTCAGTATTGATGCCAACTTGGGCTTGTGCAAACAAACTTGACCAACTTTGTGTGGTATAGTTAGGTATCTCAGCAAAACAAACAAAAACAACGACATAGAGCAACAACATCACAAGCAAGTTCAACCAAAAAGTCGGCCAAAGTAGCACAAAATTAAAGCCCGTTTTAAGATGCACACGACTCTTATTATTTAACCAGGCATAAATAGCCATAAAGCTAAACACACTGCTAATGAGCACACCCCAGTCTATGAATACCAAATTACCGACGCGGCCCAAGCCTGTGACCACCCAAAGCCCACCGAATGCGCCTGTCACACTGAGAATTAAGGCTACCGCTTTGAGCAATAGACTATTAACAAAAACCTGCCAACCACTCGTGGCATGAACGGTAAGAGTTAAAATAGCCTGACGCCGCAAGCGTAGCCAAGAATAGTTGAATGAGTAGGCTAACCAAGCCAGTAACGCGAGGCTGAATAGTAACGAGGGATAGGTGGCGGAATCTAGCGGGAACAACGCCATTAACATCAGTAACAGCAAGAGTGCTAACAACAGATAGGCTTTATTCATTAATAGTAAATTCCCTTATTCTGTTATTTATAGCACAAACAGCGGTGAGTTTTTAGGCTTTTAAGAATAAGAGAATGAGCAGGCCTGCTGGCCGTTTGTTGTGTGTCTGTTGTGTTAAAGCAGCAGACCGAAAACAGTGATCATGTATGTTGTAACTCGACTAGTGCATTTCATCCGCTTTGCGCTGCACACGAGCCAAAAAATGCGGATCATTTTCCATCAGGTTCAACATTTCTGAATACACAGGCAGTGTTAAACCCTGGGCCTTGATAATATCGGTCGCTTCTTCATTAAAAGCGTCATGCACCTCCGCTAACAACTGCTCGGTAATCTCCTCAACCGGCTTTTCCGCAAGAGTTTGTTGATAGTGATTATGCAGGTCTTCAATCTTAAACAAGCTTGTTAAAAATTGCTCCAGTTGCAGATCCGTTGGCGCGGCTGTAGGGGTTTGGCTTGGAATTTGTTCGGGCACATCAGTTAAAGCAGCATTAGCCAAGGACTTGATCGGAAAAACGGTAATTAAACTTAAAGCGATAACGGTAAACAATCGATGAATCATAGGTCTCCTTAATTATTAATCGTTGCATGTACATGACAACATATCTTAAAAAGACCTGCAAATCAGATCGGTACATTACAAAAAAACTGCACAATTAAGCTGATATTAGCGGCGCTTGGGCACAAACTGGCAGCGTGCTGAACCTTTTAACCAGTTAGGTTGGTTAAACGCCTGTTCAAAGCCGCGATGATAATCACTAAAATTGCCTAACACACGAACACAGTCTAAACCATGCGCTGATGAGCATAGACTTAGGGTCTGACCGTCAAACTGTGCTTGCGCTCGATGGCTGCGACTGCGCCGATCATCCCGAAACTCATCTAAATTAATGTCTGCGCGCTCGCCAATCAATAAGTCCAGAGCAAAAGGATGAATGCGTTGCCAGTTATCACCGTTACGCAGTTGCACATCGCTGATCACGCATTGCAAATGATCACCATAACGGGCTTCTTGACGACGTACCTCCCAGGCAATACGTTCTTTTTCAATTTCCTGCTCGCGCGCTCTCGCTTCGGCGGTTCGCTGCTCGGCACGAGCCTGATCCAACAAGGCTTGCTGCTCTCGCGCTTGTAATTGCTGAGCGGGAGTTAATGCCTCCCACTCAGCTTTATTCATGTTCAATGGATAGGTGGCACAACCGACTAAAAAAACCAACAACATGCTGGCAAGTAACGGCTTAAACATAGTGTTCTTTTTTATAGTGTTCATTTTATGCCCCACAACATTTTTTAAATTTCTTACCCGATTGACAGATACAAGGATCATTACGCCCTATAGTCAACTTGATCCTTTCAACTTCACCTTTATCATACAACCACTGCCCTTGTGCATTTTGCACGAAGTCACTGCGCTCATGCAAACAATAAGGCACGCCCTGTTCAAGGTGATAGGCGTTAAATTCAACCTGCTGACCCTGGGCACTGATAATCTCCAGCCGACACCAGGTCAGACTAGCCAACCAAACTTTTGTGTCTGCATCCATAGGCTCGGGGTTGGTTTCAGTCATTACTAAATAATCAAAGTCCTTACGCTCAAACGCCGCATAACGCGAACGCATTAATTCTTCAGGCGTAGTGGCCGTGTTAGGGTTCATAGTGTTCCTATTTTTAGTCCAAAATCGCATGAAGCCTAGCTAGGCATTCGTCAATAATGACTTGATTAGCGGTTTCAATATATTTCGCTTGGCGCGTGCTTAGATCGAGGCTTTTTATCCCATTCACCAGCACAACCCCTTGCGTCTGCATACCGGATAGCGGCACGGCAAACCCTTGGTGGCGAGCAAAGTTTCCAACTTGGGTAGTCGGGGCAACCATAGCGAGGCCGAGTGCATTAAAGGCTTTGGGTGAAAGGACAATACAGGGGAAGAAGTCACCTTGGGTTTCGTTTCCTACCATCGGGTTGAGGCAAACACGGACAATGTCACCGCGATCATAAATACGCTTTACCAAACCTCATTGCCCACTTCTTCATTGGCTTCCCAGACTTTTAACGTGTCATCTTGTGGGGCTTTGAGATCACATTGCACTATCAATTCACTCAACTGTTATTTTGGCTTGGCGGCGACTTTTCTAACCGACGTTTGCATAATAAACCACTTGCAAATGTAATACATTGCATATGCTAGCAAACCCCTACCAGGGTAACAATATGTATTACAATAAAGTGAGTGGCGTAGTGGCTTTATTTGAGGCAAGGAGCTTTGATATAGGGGGAGGGATTGCAACTGAAGTGCATACCAAAAAACTTAAACGAATATGGAGATAAAGAAGAACAAATAAATATATCAGAAAAAAAATAAGAAAATCATAAATATAAGATGGTGCCCAGGGCCGGAGTCGAACCGGCACGCCCTTTCGGGCGAGGGATTTTAAGTCCCTTGCGTCTACCAATTTCGCCACCTGGGCAGATGACTTGCTTTGCAGCATGTTTTTGAAGCTGTTGTGGCTATGGAGGCTGAGCCCGGAATCGAACCGAGATCCACGGATTTGCAATCCGCTGTATAGCCATTCTACCACTCAGCCATATTTGGAGCGGGAAACGAGACTCGAACTCGCGACCCCAACCTTGGCAAGGTTGTGCTCTACCAACTGAGCTATTCCCGCGCTATGGGTGCGTATTATAGGGGCTGGCCATTAAAGGTCAAGCGTTATTTTGCAGCTTTATGACAAAATTTTGTCTTCTGATAGTTCAAGATCGATCGACGATTTACAAGCTATTGTTTTATCGTCAATTTGCCTGTTAACGTAGCTTAGGCCAGGCCGCAATGCTGTATTGTACAAACGACCACAAGGTCAATAATGCGGCCAACATTAACAATCCAAAACCCATTGTTGGCCAAGGCACCCCGAATAGATTACCACCATAAATCAGCATAGCTAGGGCAACCAGTTGAAAGGTTGTTTTGTATTTGCCGATTTTTGATACCGCCACGACATCACTGAGTTTTTGCTGCGCCATCCACTCACGTAAGGCCGATACCGCTACTTCTCGCATAATAATCACAATAGCAGCAAGGGTAATCAGTAAGTCTTGGTACTCTACCGCCACCATAACCAGGGCGACAGCGACTATCAGTTTATCGGCAACCGGGTCTAAAAACGCACCAAATTTTGACGTGGCATCCAAGCGACGCGCCAAATAGCCGTCTAACCAGTCAGTCAACGCTGCGATGACAAACACCAACATCGCGACAAATCGGGCAGTTTCAAATGGTAAATAATAAATTAATATAAATAGCGGAATGAGCGCAACCCGTAGCCAGGTAATGCTCATTGGAAGGTCTTGCAGTTTCATACCCATCTCTATGTTCAATGCTAATGCGCAAAATTTTAGCACCATCGCGCGCTAGGCGCACTGAAGAATCCCTTAAAGTGGCGTATATATTAAATATGAATAGCCTGCTTAAATCAGTCGCGCCCTAGTTCCAACGCTGATTTGTTGTGGATGTTGTTGCACTGCATTTAATAAATCTTGGCCTAATAATAGATTTTGGCCAAAATAAATTTGCTGATTAGTCGCATCGCGACGATAGGTTTTGAGCGTACGAGTCGGCTCGTCTTCAAACTGCCCGGTTGCAAGGTTAATGGACGGAATGACACAACGTGCACAGGGTTTCACGAGGTCGAATGACTGCTCGCCCTGCTCACCCATCACGACCAATTGTTTGGCTTGGTCTTCTGCATAGGCATCACAGCCCGATAGCACTAAATTGGGTCGAAAAGCCGCCATAGCGATGGGGGCAACAGGCTGAGTTTTGCTAGCTAATTTGTGATTTAAATCATCTAAGCTCGCTTGAGAAATTAGTAACAAAGGAAAGCCATCGCTAAAGGCAACTTGCTGAGGGGCACCTGATGGCGTCAAGTCTGCATAATCAGGATCAATCGGTCGCAACATGGTTGAGGGCTGCTGAACTAACCAGATCGGCTGATTTAGGTAATCACTAAACCATTGATGGCAGGTGTTATCTGCTAACCAGGCCTGGCAACGGTCTTGCCAAATGCCAACCTCACGATAGCGCAGCCCCTTCGCTTGCTCATCCAATGGCGTAATAGTTAATTCACTCATGCCCGGTGCATTAACGCGCAGCGGCAGCAGGCCTGGTATCAAATCCTCTGGCAAGGCTTGATGCGATGCTTGTTCAAACTCAAGTTCCCTAACCTGCACTAAAGCGAGTTTAGGTGCCTGGCGCTGGGTCACCATGCGCCCATTGGCATTAATCAGCATCCAACGACGATCGCCCACCAAACCTCGACTATCTAACCAGGCCTGCTGCACCTTAAATCCGCCACAGGATTTAAGGGGGTAACGCCAAATTTCACTTAGCTTAAACATGCCGCGCGCAGTGCTTCAAGTTGTTGATAGCCCATGGCTCTGGCTTTGTCGATATTGGTTTGCGGGATAGCTTCTGGATCAGGATGATGGTCTAGCGCTTGGCTAAGTTGGGCCTCGCGCAAAATATGCAGCATCGGATAAGGTGATCGATTGGTAAAATTGGCTGGATCTTGTTCATCGGCATCCGCAAAGCAATAATCGGGATGAAAGCTAGCGACTTGATAAATCCCTTCATAACCTTCCATGACTAATAGCTGTTCAGCCAGATCCACCAATTCCAAATAATCCCAAAACCCTTCAAAGCCATAGGGCAAGATTAGCAAGGTGGTGGCGATGTCTGGTTGTTGATCAAGTCGTTGCCATTCAGCTTGCAAGGCGGTTAACACATCCTCGGTTTTACGGCTATCGACCAAGGCATAGTGAATAGTGCTTTTATCAAACTCACGCTGCGCAAAGGGACAAAAGTTGAGTCCAATCACGATGGTTTGCAACCATTTTTGAGTCGCGGCTAAGATAGGACGCTGTTCAGATTCCGGCATACTGGTCTTGGGATTTATTGCGTCGTTTGTAGCATTGTTCATAATTCACCATGGAAAAAGTCATAAATTTTTTGCGCTAAATTCGGGCTAATGCCTTTTACTTTAGCCAATTCCGAGGCCGCCGCATCTTTCACTTGCGCCAACCCCCCAAAATGGGTGAGTAACAGCTTGCGTGTTTTTGGTCCGACACCCGGGATGTCTTCAAGCTGCGAATGAGTTTGCGCTTTTTGGCGACGTTGTCGATGGCCGGTTATCGCAAATCGATGCGCCTCATCACGAATATGGTTGATTAAGTGCAGCGCGATGTCATCGGCTTCTAAATCAATCCCTTCAAGATTATGAGGCGTATAAAGAATTTCAAGGCCCGCCTTGCGCCCTTCACCTTTGGCGACGGACACTAATGGTAATTGATCCAACTCTAACTCACGCAGTACCGCAATCGCTTGGGTGAGTTGACCTTTACCACCATCGACAATCACCAGGTCTGGTAAGGGCTGTTGTTCGGTTTTTAAACGCGAATAGCGCCGGGTTAAGGCTTGATGCATCGCTGCATAATCATCGCCACCGGTAATACCGCTAATATTAAATTTGCGATAGGCTTGTGACGACGGCACGCCATCGATAAACACCACGCAACTGGCAACCGTTTGCTCGCCCATAGTATGACTTATATCAAAGCATTCCATATATTTGGGCGGTTGGGCGAGATTAAGCGCATCTTGCAACGCAATGACACGGTC
Organism: Thiomicrospira aerophila AL3; assembly: GCF_000227665.2. Lineage (NCBI taxonomy): Bacteria > Pseudomonadati > Pseudomonadota > Gammaproteobacteria > Thiotrichales > Piscirickettsiaceae > Thiomicrospira > Thiomicrospira aerophila. Next base: position 1,056,907 of record NZ_CP007030.1, read on the forward strand.
CCACTGACTGGCCTTTTGAGATAAATGCTGTTTAAGCGCGGCTTCACCATTACTCAATGCCAATTGCACCAGTCCTTTCGAGGTCGCTTGACTGGCCTGCTTAATCGTGACCGCTTGTTGTTTTTTCTGGCTAAGCCATTCTTGTAACCAGGCCTGCTCGTTCATTTCGTGACTGGTGAGCAAGGTTTTGGGTATCGGGTGGCCATCATAATGCTGACTAATAAAGGCACTCAGTGTTTCCGCCAGGGTTTGTTCATCAGCATATTTAAACTTTGGAAAATAATTTTCGCCGCCCCATAAATGCCCACCACGATACATCATTAAGGTCACGCAGGCCTGGTGATTACGCACTTGCACCGCAATGACATCCAAGTCTTGCGAACCAGGCTGATTAATAAGATGCTGACTTTGAATGGTGCGCAGCGCTGAAATTCGATCGCGCAACAGCGCGGCTTTTTCAAATGACAAATCATCCGATGCGGCTTGCATCTGCTGACCTAGCTCTTCAATGACATCAAAGCTTTTGCCTTCTAAAAACATGAGGGTGAGTCGCACATCCTCAGCATAATCCTGCTGGCTAACTAGTCCGACACAAGGCCCTGAGCAACGCTTGATTTGATATTGCAAACAGGGGCGTGAACGATGTTTAAACACGCTTTCAGCACATTGACGTACCGGAAAAATTTTTTGCAAAGATTGCAAGGTTTGGTGCACTGCACCGGCATTAGGAAACGGACCAAAATAACGCCCAACACGGCGTTTGGCGCCACGGTGAAAGCTCAATGCAGGATAGTCTTTTCCTGTCGAAACAAAGAGATAGGGATAAGACTTATCATCACGAAACAACACGTTATAACGCGGATTGAGCCGCTTAATTAAGGTGTTTTCTAGAATTAATGCTTCCGATTCGGTATCGGTGACGGTGACCGTAATGCGCGCCACCTGCGCGACCATCGCCTGGGTTTTAATCGCATCATGATTTTTAACGAAGTAACTGGAAACCCGACGCTTTAAATTTTTGGCTTTACCCACATAAATAAGCTCGTCTTGGTCATTATGCATTTGATAAACACCCGGGCGTTCAGTCAAATTCGCTAAGAACGCACTGACATCAAACTTAAATTGATCCTTAAATTGATCCGACATACGCCTACTAAAAACGGTTAGAATACAGGCTTTGAATTATACGCCAGTCGCAAAACTTTTGAGGTAAGAATGGATTCCAATAACCCTTGGACTGAAAATAAACCGGTTGAAAACCCGGGGCAAAGCAAATCATCGTCTAATTTATCTACACCTGCACTCGATCGGTTAGCCAATGCGGCTGATGCCTATGTGAATCAAGAAAAGTGGTCGCGCCGTTGGACTAACCTGCTTAAACTGGCGGTGGTCCTTTACATCACCGTATCCATTGTGATGTTAGTCGGATTCTTTAATGGTGCCAAAAAACCCGCGACCGGCGAAGGTCATGTTGCGCTTGTTTCTATTCAAGGCTCCATTATGCCTAATAGCCGCACCAGTGCTAACACGATCAACCCTCTACTTCGCGAGGCATTTGAAGCGCGAAACTCAGTGGCGGTGGTGATTCACATGAACTCGCCTGGTGGCAGCCCTGTGCAATCGGCACTGATTAATGATGAGATTACGCGACTAAAAGCCCTGCATAACAAACCGGTTTATGTCGTTGCAGAAGACTTATGTGCCTCAGGTTGTTATTATATTGCGGCGGCGGCCGATCAGATTTTTGCTGATAAAGGCTCTATCATTGGCTCAATTGGTGTGCGGTTTGATAGTTTTGGCTTTACTGAGTTGATGGATAAGCTTGGGGTTGAGAACCGCTCAATGACGGCAGGTGAGTTTAAAACCTTTATTAATCCGTTTGGTGAGGAAGATCCCGCCGCCAAACAGTTTTTTAAAGACCGCGTCCTTGAACGCACCCACCAACAATTTATAGAGGTGGTGCAACGTGGTCGTGGTGACCGCTTATCAGATGACCCCTTACTATTTTCAGGCTTAGTTTGGTTAGGCGATGAAGCCGTCGAACTGGGATTGATTGATGGCCTAGGCGATCTAGGCTATGTAGTACGCGACATTATTGGCGCTAAACAAGTGCGCCACTATGAAGCACAAAAGGGCTTGATGGAGCATATTTTAGGTGATTTGGTTTCAGAAACAGCTCTGCACATTTCAAATCATTTCATTGGGTTACGTTAGTTTTTTATATTAAGTTTTAAATAAAGGAATCGTTACATGGCAAAGAAAGCAAGCGCAAGACACATTCTAGTAGCCACAGAGCAGGCCTGCTTGGACTTAAAAAACCAAATTGCCGAAGGTGCTGATTTTGCCGAGTTGGCTCGTGCCCATTCACAGTGTCCATCAGGCCGTTCTGGCGGTGAACTAGGTGAGTTTGGTCCAGGCATGATGGTGCCAGAATTTGATCGTGTTGTATTTAGTGCGCCGGTTAATGAAGTTCAAGGTCCAGTACAAACCCAGTTTGGTTTTCATTTATTAGAAGTGACTGCACGGACTGAGTAGGCCTGTTTACACGTCATTTTGACCGCTAAGTTAGGTGTCTAGCATGTCTCCTGAACAACTCGCACAATCTCTATTCCCCAAAAAAGCGTTGGGGGATATGTCGAAGGCGATGCTAGACGCCTGTCAATTGGCATTAGAGGCTCAAGCCCTGCCAATGATTCATAGTGTATCGAGCTTGGAAGCTTGCTCGGTGCTAACCCAATTAAATTTGGATGATACAACCTATATCGCGACCCTCGCGAGTGATTCCAATTTAATCCCCTACTATTCTAGTGATGACCTTGCTAAACGCTTTGATCCACAGTGCGTTAAGCTTATTGAAGGCATTCGTCGCTTAAATCAATTTAAAGAATTCGACCCTAACACCCACTCTGATGCGGTACAGACGGAACGTTTGCGCCAAATGCTGCTAGCGATGACGTCAGATATCCGCATGATGGTGGTCAAACTGGGCTATCGTGTTGCGCGTTTGCGCAATTTAAAGCACGAACCAGAACCGGTGCGTAAACAAATCGCCGCGGAAACTCAGCTGATTTTTGCCCCCTTAGCCAATCGTCTTGGTATTGCCCAGCTTAAGTGGGAGCTGGAAGACCTGTCATTTCGGTTTTTAGAACCTGATTTATATAAAAAAATTGCCTCTGAACTGGCTGATAAACGGGTCGAACGTGAGAACTATATTGAAAACCTCATCAGCTACATTACCCAGTTACTCGCTAATGCAGGTATTCATGCGCGGGTAACCGGCCGTCCTAAGCATATTTATAGCATCTGGAAAAAAATGTCGCGGAAGACCCAACGTCTAGATGATCTCTATGATTTGCGGGCGTTGCGGATCTATGTCAAGGATGTTGCAGAATGTTACCGTTGCTTGAGCCTCGTTCATGAGCAATGGAATTTTATTCGTGATGAATTCGATGACTATATCACCTCCCCTAAGGATAACGGCTATCAATCTATTCATACCGTTGTCATGGGACCTGAAGGCAAAACGGTTGAAATTCAGATTCGCACCCATGAGATGCATCAGCATGCCGAATACGGCATTGCCGCCCACTGGAAATACAAAGAAGGCGGCAAAGGCTATGATGCACGTTTGGAAGCCAGCATTAATTCGATGCGTCAACTCCTTGAACATCGCGATGATGCCGAGGTGTTTGATGAAATTTCGACTGAATTACAAAGCCAACATATTTATGTGCTTACGCCAACCAATCAGATTATTACTCTGCCACAAGATGCGACAGCACTGGATTTTGCCTATGCCATTCATACCGATTTAGGTCATGGTTGCCGTGGCGCAAAAATTAATGGCCATATTATCCCGCTGACGCAAGCGCTTAAAACCGGGGACCGTGTAGAAATTCTCGCCATGCGCAATGGCGAGCCTAATCGTAATTGGCTCAACCCCAACCTTGGCTATATCAAAACCTCACGCGCGCGGACCCGCATTCGCAGCTGGTTTAATCGGCGCAATAAAGAAGCAAATATTGAGTCGGGCGAACAGCTCTATGCGCGTGAAGCGAAGCGCTTAAATGCCAAACATATTCCAGTCACTGACTGTGCCAAATATTTTGGTTTTGACCAGTTAAAAGACTTTTACGAAGCCTTGGGCAAAGGTCAGCTGAACGAACGCCAACTGCTTAATGCTTTACAAAAATTGGTGCAACCAGGCCTGCTTACGCAGCGCAAGCTTTTACCGATAGGTTCGGCTAAACCAGAAGCAATGTTGAATAGCAGCGATCAACCACATGCCTATGTGGTTGGCGCTCCAAATTTACGCACCACCCTCGCCCCCTGTTGTGTACCCAAGCCAGGGGATGACATTGTTGGTTTTGTTACACGCGGTCGCGGGGTCACCATTCATCGTCAAGACTGCAATAATATTCTCAATTTAGCTGATCATGATCGGCAACGTTTGATTGCGGTCAACTGGTTAGGCCAAGCTGAACCACCGCCGCGCATTTTACAGTTGACCTTGCACATTTTAGCCTTTGATCGTAAAGGATTATTACGCGATGTGATGTCGAAATTAACCGATTTTGATGTAAACTTAACCCGGTCAAATACCCTGACCAATCAAGAAGAAGGTACCGTTGATATGGCACTGGATATCGAGGTGAGTGAGCACACTAATCTGGGTGCGTTACTAGACCAAGTAGAAGCCATTACCAACATTGAAGAAGTGAGTATTTTGGCACAAAAGGAGCAAAATGCGATCGGTTAAATTCAGCATTATCAAGGGTATTCGTGCGGTTAAATACAGCGAATGGATTAATCGTAAATTTCCCGGGATTAAACAAAAAGAATTATGGCGTCCAAGTAGAAATACTATGGCAAAAGCAGGCTTTGTGGGCGCTTTTTGTGCGTTTATTCCTGTGCCATTACAAATGCCACTGGCCGCCATTATTGCTTACTTTGCCAAAGCCAACATTCCTTTTTCAGTCGCGCTAGCTTGGATTACCAATCCGGTGACCATGTGGCCCATTTGGACCTTTGGCTATTTAGTGGGGGCTTGGATACTTGGCATGCCCACTTTGCGTAACATTGAAGTCACCGAAGGTTTAGGCGTTTGGGGTTGGTTAGTTGAAGTCTTTCCACAAATCTGGATACCTTTGTGGTTTGGTAATATTTTTATGGGCTTATTAGTGGGCAGTATTTTATATCTGGTGATTCGCTTTATCCCTATCCCCCACTTTAATAAGGGCGAAGCACCTAAAATATCAAACGCTCAACAACCAGACCAAGCCGACTCATCTAAGTAAGTCATGGTAGCCTCAACCCCAGTTGGGGCAGCAATCGGTAACCCATTACCCGCCAACCACGCCAGCACGGCTGGATGTTTTTCTTGGCCGGTAATCAGCTTAATGAGTCGTTTTGATTCATTAAGTTTAGCCAAGGTCAGGGTTAAACGCACTGGCGGCGGTTTGGGTGAATCGACGATCAGTGCCACATCACCCTTTAGACTTCGCCAGGCCTGGTTAGGAAATAAACTGGCAGTATGGCCATCTTCTCCCATGCCAAGTAAGGTCAAATCAAACTTAACCCCCGCCACCTGCTGTTGATAATCCGCCAATGCCTCTGCAATAGGCCAATCGGTATGCATCAGGTGAATCTGGTTATCTGGAATCGTTACCTTATCTAACCAATACTGATATAACGCGGTGGCATTACGTTGTTGATCAGCTACGGGGGCTTGGCGCTCATCGCCCATGTAAATATGCCAGTGTGACCAGGCCTGCTGACTTTGCGCTAGCAACTGATAAACCCGATTAGGTGTGCGCCCACCGGCGGTCACCAGATGAAACGCCCCACGCTCAGCAATGGCTTGGATAGCCGCCCTACTAATGTCCTGAGCGACCTGTTGCGCAAGCTGCTCAGTGTCTTGAAAAACCTGCCAACCATCGGGTAATGAGGGTAATGAATTAGGCATCCGTACCCTCCTCAGGTTCCAAATTAACCCGCCACTGCTGACCCGGCTGATCAAACAGCTTATTAGCATCACGCGGCCCCCATGTGCCTGAAGCATAGGTATCAATATAGCCACGATCCGATGACCAGGCCTGCAAGACCGGCTCGACCACCTTCCAAGCCGCCTTTACTTCATCAAAGCGTAAAAATAATGAGCGGTCACCTTTAATGACATCAAGCAACAATTCTTCATAGGCATCATGTTGCTCTTCATCTTCTTGACGCATACTGGCATCGAGCGACACTTGGCGGGTATTAATCTCTAACCCCGGTTGTTTAGCGGTCATTTCAATTCGAATGGTCTCTTCCGGCTGAATCCCAAACACCAACCAGTTAGGCGCCATTTTTTTCACCTGGGATTCACGAAAAAATTGCTTAGGGGGATGCTTAAAACAAATCGAAATAATCGTCTGGTTTTTAGGCATGTTTTTGCCGGTTTGAACATAAAACGGCACGCCTGCCCAACGCCAGTTTTCAATGTATAGTTTCAGGGCTGCATAAGTTTCCGTCACGCTGTCGGGTGCTACCCCAGGCTCGTCTAAATAAGCCGGCATCGACTTGCCATTCACTTTTCCTGCCGCATATTGAGCACGATAAGCTTGGGCATTAACCGCCGATTTAGCAATAGGTCGAATGGATTTAAGAAGTTTCACTTTTTCGTTGCGCAAATCCTCAGCTTCAATCGAGGCCGGTGGCTCCATGGCAATAATAGCGAGCAGTTGCAATAGATGACTTTGAATCATATCGCGCAACGCACCGCTGCCATCATAATAGCCAGCACGAGTGCCAATTGGCTTGGCCTCAGCATGGGTAATTTGTACATGATCAATGTAATTGCGATTCCACAAGGGTTCCATCAACAGGTTGGCAAAGCGGAACACCATCAGGTTTTGCACCATGCCCTTGCCTAGATAATGGTCAATGCGATACATCTGTTTTTCATCTAGGCAACGATTGAGCTGGGTTTGCAAGCTCTTAGCACTTTCTAGATCATAGCCAAAGGGTTTTTCAAACACCACGCGTCGCCAACCATCACGCTCATCCAGTAATTGCGCCTTCGCAAGATGCTGCACCACTGGGTTAAATTCTTTCGGGCTGATCGATAAATAAAACGCCATGTTTTTTGGGTAGTCGTGCTGCTCAAAATAGGCGGCCATCTCACAAAAAGACTGCGGTTCGTTGATATCGACCTTGATGTAGTCTAAACGGGCACTAAAGCGTTCAAACACCGCATTATCTAGACCTTTGCGCGCAACAGGCAATACCGCCTGCTTAGCTTGCTCAATCCAATCATTGCGTTGCCAATCACGACGCCCTAATGCCACAATTTTCACACCTGGGTCTAAGCGCCCTAGCACTTCTAAATGATAAAAAGCCGGGAATAACTTGGTTAATGACAGGTTGCCGGTGGCACCAAAAATCACATAGGTACAGGAAACCGGCATAACTACACCTCGTAGGTTGTGGAGTGAGCCAACCCGCCAGAGCCCACCCAGTCGGTATGGTGCCATTCACCACGCGGGCGATCGGTACGCTCATAGGTATGCGCACCAAAATAGTCACGTTGAGCTTGAATCATATTGGCTGAACCCTTCGCAGTACGGTAACCATCATAAAACGCCAAGGCTGCGGATAAGGCTGGCATTGCAATACCAGCCTGCACGCCAAACACGATGGCTTGACGCCAATTCATTTCAGATTGGGTTAAGGCTTGGGTGAAAAACGGCGTCAACATCAGCGAATCAAGGTCAGGATTTTGTTCATAGGCTTGTTTGATTTCGCCTAAAAAGCGACTGCGGATAATGCAGCCACCTCGCCACATTAAGGCGATGCCGCCATAGTTTAATGGCCAGTCATAGTCGGCTGCGGCCTGCTTCATCAGCATATAACCCTGAGTGTAGGAAATAATTTTGCTCGCGTAAAGCGCATCATGAATCGCTTGGAGCATGGCCTCACGATCTACCGCAGGCGCTTGGGCTTGACTGGTTAACACGCCTTGAGCCGTAACCCGTTGCGATTTTAACGCCGACAAACAACGCGCATAAACCGATTCGGTAATCAGGGTTAAGGGCACACCCAATTCGAGCGAATTAATCCCCGTCCATTTGCCGGTACCTTTTTGGCCTGCCGCATCCAATACTTTATCAATTAGCGGCTCGCCATCCGTATCTTTGAATTTAAGAATATCGGCGGTAATCTCAATTAAATAGGAGTCGAGTACCCCGGTATTCCATTTAGCAAACACCGCCTGACATTCATCAGCGCTCATCTTCAATCCAAAGCGCATCAGTTGATAGGCTTCAGCAATGAGTTGCATATCACCGTATTCAATACCATTGTGAACCATTTTGACATAATGACCGGCCCCTTCAGGCCCCACCCATTCACAGCAAGCTTCATCACCTACTTTGGCCGCAATCGCTTGAAATATAGGTTTGACTAACGGCCAGGCCTGCTCATGCCCACCCGGCATAATCGATGGCCCAAAGCGCGCACCTTCCTCGCCACCCGAGACACCGGTACCGATAAAATGAATACCCTGTTCTGCCAACGCACGGCTGCGACGGGTGGTATCGGTATAAAGCGAATTACCCCCGTCAATAATGACATCACCTTGACTAAGCAGAGGCACTAGCTGGGCAATAAAATCATCAACGACTTGACCCGCTTTAACCATCAACATGACTTTACGCGGTGCGGCGAGCTGCTGGACTAAGTCTTCAAGGCTATAAGCGGCTTGAATGGGTAAATCACCCACTCTTTGTGCCATGAACTCATCGGTTTTGCTTGCAGAGCGATTATAGACCGACACTTTAAAACCATGATCAGCCATGTTTAGCACTAAATTCTGCCCCATGACCGCTAAACCAATTAAACCTATATCACTTTGTTGCATGGATCTTCCCTTACGAATTTGATAAACATGATTAAAATTTATCATAAGATTAACAGAGATTATGCGCTTTTATGACAGACTGATGAAAAAAACCCATAAAAAAAGCCAGTCATGCAAGCATAACTGGCTTTAAAAAGTGGCGTCCCGTAGGGGAGTCGAACCCCTGTTACCGCCGTGAAAGGGCAGTGTCCTAGGCCTCTAGACGAACGGGACTAATTTTTTTAACATTTGCTACACGGCTAAGGGCCTAGGAAGCCGTGAAACGAAATTTGGAGCGGGAAACGAGACTCGAACTCGCGACCCCAACCTTGGCAAGGTTGTGCTCTACCAACTGAGCTATTCCCGCAATGGCGTCCCGTAGGGGAGTCGAACCCCTGTTACCGCCGTGAAAGGGCAGTGTCCTAGGCCTCTAGACGAACGGGACATATATCATCTTCGCGAAGGTGTTGGTGGAGCTAGGCGGGATCGAACCGCCGACCTCTACAATGCCATTGTAGCGCTCTCCCAGCTGAGCTATAGCCCCTCGCGTTGATGGAGCGTATTATAAAGAGTCAGCGCCTAGGGTCAAGCACTTTTTGTAAAATTTTTTGTGACCTGCACCAATGAATCATAACGGCCATCGCTATGCAATTGATAACCCAGTATATTTTGGGCTGATACCACATACTGATTTTCATACCAAAGCGGAATGACGGGCAAATCATCGGCCAGATGCGCTTGTAGCGCGCGATAATAATATGCTTGGGTAGCCAAATCGCTGCTCTGCCCCGCTTTGATAATTAATTCATCGGCTCGCTCGCTTTGATAACGCCCGCGATTTGCACCACTTGGCGGTAAGGCATGGGAGGCAAAGACATAATCAAAAATGTCCGGACTTTTAATTCCCACCCAAGCCAAACTAAATAACTGGAAGCGACCTTGTACGATATCACTGTAAAACGTACCCCAATCATAACTTTGAATGCGCAAATCAATGCCAACCGCCCTTAACTGCGCTTGATACAAGGTCGCAATGCGAATGCGCGTCGGATCACTGGAAGTTTTAAAGCTCAAAGGGAGCAAACCGCTGCTGGGCACCGCCTGCTGTTGGCGCAACTGACTGATAAAAGCGGCCGCTTGGTCCGGGTCATAGGCTACACCCGTTAAGCCACCATGACCCGCCCAATGCTCGGGTGGCAGTAACGCACCGGCTAAACGAGCTTGACCCTTGAACATCGCATTAACAATCGCTTGACGGTCAATGCCCATCGCGATGGCTTGACGCAGCAATGGATTAGCCAGTAATGGATCACTCATATTCATGCCAATGTAGGCAAAATTGCTGCCAGCCTGCCAAGCCACCTTGAGCGCTGGATGTTGTTGACAATAGGCCACCAACTCAGGCGATAAATCATTCTGAATCAAATCAAGCTCACCGCGTACCAGTTTCAGCACACGGACCAAGGCATCCGTCACGACAATAAACTGCACCTCGATGCCATCTTGGCGTTGCAACACCACGCCCTGTTCGTTTGAACTGATAAAACGCATCGGCCCACTACCGACAGGTGACTGACCAAAGTTATGTCCCTTGGCGATTAAATCAGCCGGTAAAATACCTAAACTCAAGCGACTGACAAACAACGGATCAGGTTGATGGAGCTTGAAGCTCACTTGTAGCTCGTTATCAAGCTCAACACTGGCTATATTTCTTAAATTACCACGATGCGGCGAGCCAAAATCCGCATCTAATACCCGCTGATAGGTTGCGACCACATCCTGTGCATGCAGTGGTTGATCATGATGAAATCGCGCTAGAGGTTGGCGCAGGGTAAATTGATAATGGGTGGAGGTTAACATCTGCCAATCAGCCAAGGCTGGTTGCGGTTGGGAGGCGTCATTAAAATCAATTAAGGCTTGATAAAGCAACCGATTCAGCCGACTGGAGAGTGCATCAGTGGCACGACCCGGGTCCAGGGTGCGCGGGCGTCCGGTCACCCCCATTTTAATCGTATCAGCGGCATTTACCGACTGGCAGCCGACTAAACTCAGCGCCATGCCGCCTAGACCTAACCACTTAAGGGCGTCGCGACGCCCTAACTTATTTGCTGTGGTCATCACACCAATCGCGGCTAAGGCGCAATCAATAGCTGATCGACCTGAGCAAGATCGTCAGGTTGTAATTGTCCAAGCACCTGTTTAAGACGTAGCTGCTCTAAAACTAACGCCTGCATAGCTTGAGCGAGATTATTTTGTGCATTAAACACATTAGATCGCGCTGTTACGACATCAATCAAATTACGCAACCCTACTCGATAGCCTTCTTCGGCGGCTTCTAAAAAGGCTTCGTTGGATTTAACCGCTTCTCGCAATGCATTAACACGCGCTTGACCCCGCTCTAAATTGCGCAAACTCACCCGCGCATCTAAACTCGCCTGCTCGCGCGCTTCACGCACCGCAGTCATCGCGGTTTGATTGCGTAAACGGGCTTCATCAATTCTTGAGGAGGTTAAACCACCTTGATAAAGAGGTAGCGTCGCATTGATGGCCAATTCGGTATTATTGCCGCTGCGACACAATAAGGGATCACGATCACTGCCACCACACTCGGTGCGACTATGTGACAGAGTCAAATTCACATCGAACCAACGATCAGCTTGGCGAGTCGTGATGCCCTGCTCGGCTAAACGTTGTTGCTCAGTAGCAATTTGTACCGCAAGGTTTTGACTAAATTCATTGGCCAAACCGGCCTGCTCAGCCATCCGCATTAAGGCCGCATCAGGAGCAATGTTATGCTCTAACGGTAAGGTTTGTACTTGTAACACAGGTTGACCGGTCAATCGACGCAGGGCTTCTTGACTAATATCGACATTATTTTCTGCTTCAATGCGGTCGGCCATCGCTAAATCATAGGCTGAACGAGTTTGTAACACATCGGTACGACTCGCCAACCCCACTTCAAAGGCGGCTTGGGCGCGTTCCCATTGAATTTTCTCGGCCGCTTCACGTGCTTGAGCAAAGCTTAGGGTTTGTTGGGCTAATAACAAATCAAAATACGCCTGACTCACTCGGGTCATCAGGTTCTGTGCCACATTGTCATAGCGCAACTGGGCAAGATTAATCCGAATCGTCGCTTCATCGAATAGACTAAACGCTTCGCGGTTGTAAAGCGGTTGATCAAGACGTAAACCTAAACTTTGACGGTTTTGATTGCGCTCAATATCTGGGTAACTCAAGCCGGCTGTCGCATTCACTTTTGGTAATAGCAAAGCACGCGCCTGAACAAGCTGTTGCTGATCCGCTTCTAAATCAGAGCGAGCTTGGGCTAAGGTCGCATCATGCACAACGGCCATTTGATACACATCTAGCAGGCCTGGTGCGGCATAACCTGCGCCACTCACTAGCATGATTCCAACAAAAGAACAGCGACTAAGCCATTGATTTAAATTATGTTTAATTTGTTTCATGTTGCTTCCATTGGCTATAAGGATTTTTGGATAGACTAACATTATAGTATTTCAAATCATCTGTCACCTCGCGACCAATCCAATCTGGCACAGTCACCGGTGTACGTTCATCAGGTAATTCAAGTTCTGCAATAATCAGACCGTCATTATCACCGAAAAATTCATCGATTTCCCACACGCCAATTGCAGCGGGTACCAGATAACGAATTTTTTCAATAATCGGCCCAACTGTCAGTTTTTTAAGCATATTTTCGGCATCAGCAAGCGCAATAGGATACTCATATTCATCACGACTCAAGCCTATCTCAAGACTCTTAATATTTATATTCGCTTGCGTACCTTCAATACGAATTCGCACTGAACTTTTACAAGAAGTTTCCTCGATTGAATTGAGGTAGCCTTGTACAAATCGTGTCTGCTGAATCACTTGGTCACGCCAAGCATCGCCGGTGACTAAAAACTTACGCTCTATTTCTCTGGCCATGCCCTAACCTTTAATTTTGTGTAGATTGCATTGCTTGCCAGGCCTGGTGATAAGCCTGCCAATGTGAATGGGTTGAATTTTTTAACACCTCAGTTAATTCTGCCTGTGTATGCTGATAAGCCGCTTGATCTAACCAGCCGCGCATTAATTGAAATCTTAGATAAATCAAATAGGTATTGATCACATCTAATTCACAATAGTCACGAATACCCTGGATATCACCGGCCAAATATTGCTCTAAAACCCCCGCACCACTCAAGCCCATTTTGCCTGGCAGCCCCAGCATCAGTGAGATTTCATCGAGTTTGGCATTGGCTCTGGGTTGATAACCGGCCATCACATCCATTAAATCAATATGGGCAAACTGATAGCGACTAATGTAATTGTGCCATTTACGTTCGCGATTAAAGTCGCCCATATCCCAATAGGCTTGCGCGTTAATCCCATGTTTTAGCGCACGATAATGCAATACCGGCAAGTCGAACCCGCCACCATTCCAAGTGACAAGGGTTGGCTGAAAACGACCAATACCATCGAAAAACCGCTGCAAGAGGCTGGCCTCGTTGTCATCAACTTCACCAATTGACCAAATCTTGACATCATCAGCCGTTTTTAACACCGCCGAAATCGCCACCACCTGATGCAAAAAGTGTTTGGGAAAATCACTGCCCGTTTCAATGCGTCGTTTTAAACTGAGCGCCGCCAAACAATCTTGATCAGATAATTCTTGCCAGCCATAGACCTGACGAGCCGACGCAATATCCGGCACGGTTTCAATATCAAATACTAATACGGCACTCATCGGCTTGCTCTTGTTATCTTGCTCTCAAACATCACTGACCTAACCCGCTGGGAACACATTGGTTGATAGATAGCGGTCGCCTCGATCACAAATAATGCACACCACCTTGGCATGCGGGGTGGTTTGTGCGATTTGCAGGGCCGCGGCCACACAACCGCCTGACGAAATACCCGCAAAAATACCTTCTTTAGCCGCTAATTGACGCGTCGTTTCTTCAGCCATTTCTTGTGACATATCGATAATGCGATCCACCTGTTCGGGTTTATAAATAGCCGGTAAATAGGCTGCAGGCCAACGACGAATGCCCGGAATAGATGCCCCTTCGGTGGGCTGCACACCGACAATTTGCACCTTTGGGCTTTGGGATTTGAGATACAAAGACGTACCGACTATGGTGCCGGTCGTGCCCATTGCGCTGACAAAGTGGGTTAACTGGCCATCGGTATCACGCCAAATTTCCGGGCCGGTGCTATTAAAATGCGCTAAATAATTATCGGGGTTAGCAAACTGATTTAAAACCTGCCCTTCACCGCGTGCCGCCATCGCCAACGCCAAATCGCGCGCCCCTTCCATGCCCTCTTCTTGACTGACTAAAATCAGTTTTGCGCCATAAGCAGCCATAGAGGCACGACGCTCAATGCTCATATTGGCGGGCATAATCAACACCATCTTATACCCCATCATTGCCGCGACCATCGCCAACGCAATACCGGTATTGCCACTGGTCGCTTCAATTAAGGTATCACCTGGCTTAATATCTCCGCGGCGTTGCGCTTGCAGAATCATGTTATAAGCCGGACGATCTTTGACAGAGCCGGCTGGATTTTGCCCTTCCATTTTAGCCCACACTTCAGCGCCTTCGGCTAAATCGGCCATGTGGGTTATCCGCACTAGCGGGGTATTGCCGATCAGGTCGGTCATATTATTAATCTTCATCGCTTTTCCTAACCCATCCAGGCACTGATCATTAAACTAATGGCGAGTAACGCAAGCACGCCCAAAATCATCACCACATTCATGGTTAATATAAATAATGCATCGGCAGTGTGTTCAAAATGCGGCTGTAATTTTGACCAAATCAAAGCAGCCGGTACAAAGCCGACCAAGGCCACTAGACTCAACCAAGGCAACACACCCAATCCAATCAATCCCACCAGTAGCAGCACACTGACCAACACACTCGCTTTAAATACCCACAGCGCATGGCGATCGCCTACAGCTAGCGGCAAGGTCCGACGGCCAACCTGCTGGTCAGCCTGCTTATCGGGAAATTGATTGAGCAACAACAAATTATTTATCAACAAAAAAGGCAGCAAGGCCAACGCCATCAGCTCAGTAGGATAGTGCCCAGTCAGCGCAAAGGCTACACCTAACATCAACACCCAACCCAGCCCCAATCCTGGTGACGACCAACCCCATACCGGTTGACGTGTCATCCAAGGACTGTAGCTGAGAATAACGACCAGCCCAAGCAATCCTAATGGAATGATGCGCCAATCCCATAACCAAACCAAATAGATGCCGAATCCGACTGCACAAGCAATCGCAATAAACGCAGCAGTTTGGACATTTTTTAGTGCCTCAGGATAACCTTGTAATGCACCACTGCCACCATTAAATGGCGTGCGCTGGGTGAGCTGATCCAATCCAGTGCGCGCATCATGCACTTCATTGAGCCAGTTAACACTGGCATGTACTACAAGTGCAGCCAAGCTGACCATTATCACCAGGCCTGGTGAGAGCTCAAAGCCCGCCCAAACGAGCCAAGCGACCGTTAGGGCCGTGACCACCAGTGCCAAAATCAAAAAATTAGGACGGCTGGTTTGCCATAATACGCGCAGCGTACAAAATCGACGACAATTTACCGGTGGAAAAGCGGATTGCATTACATCACCTGCCGATAGGTTTGAGTACGCACTTTCCAGCCAGGCAACCACCGCTCTTCAGGGTTGGGGGCCAGGCTTACTCGCTGCTCCAATACCTGATAAGAGGTATCAGAAAAGTTTTCCAAAATATTGTTTTTATTAGCACTCATAATATTTTCATTGGTCGCTAACATCTGTTCTAACACATTAAACAGTCCCCAACCCTGCCCTTGGTAACGCTCTTGTTCCAAATCACCCCAACCCTTAAAATTGCTATAGTCAATCAAAGCATAACGACCAGCGGTACTCGTCATTAGATGCATGAACAGTTGCCATCGCGGGTCTTGGTCGGTTAGCGCCAGTCGTGCTTTGGCTAGCTCAGCGCGCACTGCGAAGCGTTCTAAAATAAACGCCATTTGCCATGTTTGCGTAGCTAATAACCAGGCCTGCAATTCTTGAATATCATCATGACCAGTTTGTTGTGCGGCCAAAAACTCAGCACGCGTTGTCCAGGGCGCATGCTCAGCAAGCAACCATTGTGGGGTGGGATAATGCTGTGCTACAAAGTGTGCCATGGCCGGAAATCCCGCTTCAAACGGCACCGCAACCTCGGCGGGCAACCAAATAAAATGCCCCAACCCTAAGGATGGAAACGCTTCGCGAGGACTCCAAAACACTTGCCATTCGGCACGATTCGCCGTTTCATTAAAACGAATACGATTAGCCAGCTCTGTAAGCTCAGACTCGGTTATGGTCGATAAACTAGGTAACAGGCGGTCCGCTGCATTGATAGGGGCCTTATTTGAAGCCTTAACCAAATCATTTGCCGAGCCATTAACGGCATAAATCGATAGCGGCAAGACCAGCAAGCCGACTAACCCGATACGCGTCACCTTGCGCCACATCATTTAGGCTTACCGCCGTCTTTTTGCATATTGAGTCGAGCGTTTAGCACGATCAACCATCATCCGCTTTTGACGCTCTGCCGCTTCAGGTCGATGACGTAAATCCGGACGAGTTTCTTCGGGTAGCTCGACCGCTTTTAGCAACTTATTGACCTGCATCCAGTTGAGTGCTTCCGTTTTGCCACGGCGCAGCCCTTTTGGCAAGCTGATATCACCATATCTGACACGGATCAACCGACTTACCCTCACGCCTTGCGCTTCCCATAAACGGCGCACTTCTCGGTATTTTCCTTCGCGCAAAATGACCCGAAACCACTGGTTTTGGGCTTCTTCATCAGAAGGTAAACGGCCCACATAGTCAAACTTAGCCAGACCGTCATCTAATTGGACGCCTGTGCGCAACCGAGTCAGAATATCCTCAGTGACTTCGCCAAATACCCGCACCGCATATTCTCGTTCCAACTCATATGAAGGATGCATCATTCTATTAGCTAATTCGCCGTTATTGGTCAGCAATAACAAGCCACTGGTATTAAGATCTAAGCGACCGATACTAATCCAACGACCATGAATAATTTTGGGTAGCTGCGTAAAAATGCTATCACGCCCCTGCTCATCTTGCCGCGAGCAGACTAGTCCGTCCGGTTTATGATACAAAATCACCTGGGTAGGCTGTTTTTCGAGTCGTTCTGCTTTAACCTTTTGGCCACGAACCGACAATTGCGATTGCTCATTAGCACGATCACCCAATTTGGCAGTACGGCCATTGACTTGAACTAAGCCTTGCTCAATGAGTTGTTCAATTTGGCGGCGTGAACCATATCCCGCTCGCGCGAGAATTTTTTGTAGTTTTTCATCTGTCATGGCGTTGGCTCATGCTTCCTTATTAACGAGTGTATTTTGTTCGTGCTATGGTTGTTTGTGCTATTGAAGAGGGATTTTAGCACTTTCCGTAGCGGCTGCGTTTTTCTCTAGCGGATTCAGGCCGTTATTATCCTGCTTAAATTCAGCTAAACGCGCCACTAACTCATCATGTAACTGCTGCACTGAAGCTAAACCCAAGTCTTGCACCAGTTTATCGGTACTGACCCACAAATAAGGTAAGCCAGGCACCTGCTTTTGCCCTTGCTGATCAATCCAGCCCAGTTCTTTAAGTTGCTGCAAACTACTGCTACTGACCTGCACGCCACGAATCGCTTCGATTTCGGCCCGCGTTATGGGTTGCTTGACGATTAAAATAGCCAAAATCTCGAGCGCCGCGCGCGATAGTTTTGGCGTCCGCTGAGGTTCAAATTGAGCTAACCAGGCCTGCTGCACGGGTGACAAAACCAAACGCACCCCCGCTTGATTAATTTTTAAGCGCAGCCCAAGCGGTGCTAATGCTGCTTCTAAATTTATTAACAAGCCGTCTAAATCAAATGGCTGCGGATTACTGGCCGCTAAATGCTGGCGTAACACCACCGGCTGCAAAGGTTCATCCGCGGTGATTAATAGCGTCATGAGTTGTGCTTGCATGCTGGAGGCGGCCTTAGACTGCTTCACGTGGCTAAGACCTCAAGCCACTGATCCGCCTCGTCTTGAAACAACTGCACCCGACCTTGCCGCCATAATTCCAATAGCGCGATAAAGGTAACAACCAGGCCTGGTTTACCTTCCTGCCACACCACCAAATCCAATAGCGCTAAACGTTGCATCGGCTGTTGGGCTAAACAGGCTTCGATATACGCAATCTTATGACTGATCAAGATTTTTTCTTCCCCAATTTGATGAGGTTTAACCAGGGCTTGTCGTTGCATTACTCGGCTTAAAGCTTGCCACAGATCGCCTAACTCAATCTGCGGGGTCGGAGCCGGTTCTTGCTTGGCCGCGATATCGTCCTCACTAGCATCAAGCCAATCGACGTTTAGCATGACCGGATAATCAGCTTGCGCTTGCGTAACTTGTTCGGCTAACCAACTCGCAGCATGTTGATAGGCCTGATAGTCTAATAGTTGTTGCATTAAGGCTTCACGCGGGTCCACTTCAAGTTCATCGTCTTCTAGTGCAGGGGGCTGAGGCAATAATAGGCGTGATTTAATCTCCGTTAACCAGGCCGCCATATAGAGGTATTCAGCCGCTAATTCCATATCCAGCTCTTGCATCATACTCAGATAGGCTTGATATTGTCGCGTAATCTCTACCACCGGAATATCGGCAATATCAAATCGATTAACTTTAATCAGATACGACAGTAAATCCAGTGGCCCTTCAAAGGTTTCTAGTAGCACCTTCAGGGCTTTGGGCGGTATATAGAGATTTTTGGGCAAGTGGGTAATCGGCTCGCCTCGCACCCAAGCAAGGGGGAGTTCTAACTGAACTGGCTGAAGTGGCAAGGTCTCACTCACCCTTTAAACCCCAATCAACCCAAGCATAAAACGATAGGTTGCTTGATAAGGCCCACTCAGCAACCAGCTCACAACACCGAGCACCACCAAACCGAGCAAAATAAACAAACCAAAAGGTTCTAGCCGGTTATATTGCCACGCGAGCGGCTTGGGAAGTACGGCTGACACCAAACGGCTGCCGTCTAAAGGCGGAATAGGCAGTAAATTGAGCAGCATTAAAATAATATTAATACTCAACCCGGCGATGCCAGAGTAAATTAAAAACTGCCCGACTTCAGGTTGATTACCCACCAAGATAAACCCCAGCTTGAGTACCAACGCCCATAATACCGCCATCAGCAAATTCGCTGCCGGTCCGGCAATGGCCACCACCGCCATATCCCGTTCGGGGCGTTTAAAATTGCGCATACTCACGGGGACAGCTTTGGCCCAACCAAAAATAAAGCCGCCAAAAAATAACAAGGCCGCTGGCACCAGCAAGGTGCCGATAGGATCAATATGTTTGATTGGGTTTAAGGTGACCCGTCCAAGCATCCGAGCGGTTTTATCGCCTAATTTTTCTGCCGCCCAACCATGAGCCGCTTCATGCAAGGTAATGGCAAAAATAACGGGCAAGGCCCAAATTGCCAACAACTGCATAAAATTGAGCTCATTCATCGCCATCATTCGTCAAACACGCCTTGGCCTTGACGGACCAATACCGGTACGTCATCGGTAAAATCAATAATCGTAGTGGGCTCATAGCCGCCAAACCCGCCATCGATTATTACGTCTAACTGAGACTCCAGGGTTTCTTTGATCGACCAAGCATCGGCCATCGGTAGGGTATCGCCTGGCAGAATTAAAGACACTGACATCAATGGCTTATCGAAATAACTTAATAGCGTTTGACACACTTTATTAGGCGACACGCGCAGACCAATGGTTTTGCGTTTGGCGTTTTGAATCCGCCGCGGCACTTCACGACTGGCAGGCAATAAAAAGGTATAAGGCCCAGGTAAATGGGCTTTCAAATAGCGAAATTGCACATTGCCTACTTTGGCATAATGCGAGAGGTGACTTAAATCTGGGCACATCAGCGTGAAATCATGCTTGTCATCAAGACGACGCAGCTGGCGAATCCGCTCTGCGCCCTCTTTATTATCTAGCAAACAACCTAACGCATAACCTGACTCGGTTGGAAAGGCAACAATCCCGCCGGCTTCTAATCGTTCAACCGCTTGCGTTATCAATCGTGGCTGAGGATTTTCGGGATGAACTTCAATATAAATACATTGTTTTGACATGATTTTTCTTTAATTTAAATACTTACAAATTCTGTGCGTTAAAACTGGCCGCCTGTGTGCCTAACCAGGCCTGCTGAATCGGCGTGACCCCTGGCGGTAGCGCGGCTAAGGCGCCTAACTGGCGCCAAGTTTGCTCAGGTCCATGATAGTCTGAACCAACCGATGCCATCAGTTGATGGCGTTTGGCACGATCGGCCATACCAATGGCTTCAGAGCTGGCAAATTTTTGAGTGACCACTTCTAAACCGCTGCCACCGGCTAATTTAAAGTCAGTCAATAAACCATTCAATTTACGACTAGTTAACTTGTATTTTCCTGGATGAGCCAACACCGCTTGCCCGCCAGCCGAGTTTATAGTTGCGACCACCTCTGCTAATTCTGGCCAGTTGGCGGCCACAAAACCGGTTCGACCTTGTTTTAAAAACTTATCAAACGCTTGGTTGATCGACGTCACGTACTGACGCTCAACGAGCACTTGCGCAATATGCGGTCGCCCGACCACACCATCACCCACTATTTCTTTGAGCCGCGCGGCCATACAAGGATGACCTCGTTGTTGCAAGCGGGCATTAATAGCATCAGCGCGTTGCCAGCGTAAGCGACGAATCGCCGCAAGCATGGTCTGCAAAGGGGCGTTATCCACCACAAGATTCAAACCCACTATATGAACGGTACGATTTTGCCACAAAGCTGAAATTTCCACGCCACTAATTAAATCTAACCCACGATTTTTGGCATAGGGATAAACTGCTTCATAGCCTGCTGTCGTGTCATGATCGGTAATCGCTAAACTACTAATCGCTTTGTCTAGCGCCAAATCAACCAAAGCCTGAGGACTCAGGCTGCCATCTGATGCCTGACTGTGGCAGTGAAAATCAACCTTACTCACCCCATTCCTTCATCTAATTCACTTTATTTAGGCTGTTATTATAACCAGTTAGCTTATAGAATAAGTGACAACCTTAATTAATCATGAGATTCGCGTTCTAATGAAGATATTATTCGACCTATTTCCCGTTATCCTATTTTTTATTGCCTACAAGATGTATGACATCTATATCGCAACCGCTGTGGCGATCGTGGCGACCATTATGCAAGTAGGTTATTTGTATGCACGTTACCGTAAAGTAGAGAAAATCCATCTGATAACCCTGGCACTCATTGTTATTTTGGGGGGCGCCACTATTTTATTGCAAGATGAAGCCTTTATCGCCTGGAAACCCACCATTGTTAACTGGGGTTTTGCAGCCGTGTTTTTAGCCAGTCATTATATGTTTGGCAACAAACCGATTGTGCGCCGCATGATGGAAGGCCTAATTCAAATGCCCGACCAGGTTTGGATGCGCTTGAGCTATATGTGGATTGCGTTTTTTGTTTTTAGTGGCGTGATTAACTTGTGGGTGTATTACAATTTTTCTCTTGATGCTTGGGTTAACTTTAAACTGTTTGGCTTGATGGGATTGACCTTTGCGTTTATCTTAATTCAAGGGCTATACATTAGCCGTTACACCCAGCAGGACGAAACAGAGAACACGCCCGTTGAAGCCAACTCAGCGGATACCACCCAAACCGCCGATATCAAAAAAGATTAATCAGTAATATTAACTCAGGAGCCACTATGTTATTTACGATCATGGCACAAGACGTTGCTGATAGCTTAGCTAAGCGCCTCGCCGCTCGGCCTGCGCATTTAGCTCGATTAGACGCACTTGATGCCGAAGGACGCTTAGTTTTAGCCGGCCCACATCCGCTGCTTGATGGCCAAGAAGGCTTCAGTGGCAGTTTAATCGTTGCAGAATTTGCATCATTTGAGCAGGCAACAGCTTGGGCAGAAGAAGACCCCTATGTCGCCGCAGGCGTCTATGACTCTGTGGTGGTTAAGCCCTTTAAACAGGTATTTCCAAAATGAGTAACCTGGCCTATTTAATCCCTAGACGTCAACAAAAACTGGCCTTTGATAACCAGACCGCATTTGAACTAATGGATGAAGAATGGGTCGATATTCCCCTAGTAGGTTGGACCTACGCCGGCGAACCGCGTCAAATGGAATTGGATTACGATTCAGTCAGCGTGCCAAAAAGCCTGGTTAAAAAAGAGACCTTTGCGCTGCGTGTTAAAGGTGACTCCATGGTTGATGAAGACATTTGCGATGGGGATATTGTCATTATCGAACGCTGTAATTCAGCAGAAAATGGTGAATCAGTGGTAGTACGCATTAACCAAGAAGAAATCACCATGAAGAAACTGTTTATTGAAGCGGAGGGCGTGCGTTTACAACCCGCCAATGCCGAGATGAAACCAATTTTTCTAAAAAACCAAGATATTGAAATTCTAGGCATAGTGCGCGGCATACTACGCCCCACCTAACTTCTTAACAGTGAGCAACAACATGGACGCAATCAGTATCTTGGCTTGTGGGGGGACACTTGATAAAGACTATGACCCTTTAAGAGGCGAATTAGTGTTTAGCCAAAGCCATCTTCCGACCTTGTTAGCTCAGGCCAACCACACCCTACCCCTGTCGGTTAACGCCGTGATGTTAAAAGACAGTTTAATGATGGATGACACTGATCGCGAATCGATTTACCAGGCCTGCTTGGCGGATCATAGTGAACAGATTGTGATCACCCATGGCACCGATACCATGCCTGAAACCGCTATCTATATCGCTGACCGCCTAGCGAACTTACCCCATAAAACCCTAGTCTTAACAGGGGCGATGCGTCCCTTTCAACTGGGCCAATCCGATGCCAGCTTTAACTTGGGTGCGGCATTGATGGCGGCACAACTGCTGCCAGCAGGCGTGTATTTGGTTATGAACGGCCAGGTTTTCTTAGCTCGTCAAGTACAAAAAGATCGCGCACGCGGTGTTTTTGTCCCAAAACGCTCTGCTTAAGCTCTTACCAGGCCTACTAAAGTGATGTTACCAATCAGTCTTGCCTATCTGGTGGTGATTCTTATCTGGACGACGACCCCTTTAGCCATTCAATGGAGTGGTGAAGCAGACTGGTTTTTCGGCGTGGCCGCGCGACTCATTTTGAGTGCACTTATTATCCTACCGCTGATTATCCTATTTAAACAACAACGCTTTGATCTTAGCTGGTCTGCGCTCAAAGTCTATGGTGCTGCGGCCATCGGCTTATTAGGTGGGATGACTCCTGTCTATTGGGCGGCTCAAACCATGCCATCAGGTTGGATTGCCTTGATTTGGGGCATTAACCCAATTGTCACCGGCCTGCTGATCTATTTTATTTTACAAACAGAACGCTTAACGCTGGCCAAATGGCTTGGGATTGGGGTAAGCTTAATTGGCTTAATGGTATTGTTTGTACCCAACCTTGAATCAGCTTCGACCCAAGATTTATTACTGCAAGGTCTAATCGTGGCCTTGATTGGGGTGTTTTTTCACTCATTGAGCACCGTTCTGGTTAAAAAAACTGCCCACAACCTGCCACCGCTACATGTGGTAACCGGTGCATTATGGATCACCAGTATCGTGTTTTTAATCCTGCAGCCAAGAGTGCTACTTGATTGGCCAGAACTCTCAGTGCGCACCAGTTGGGCACTAGGTTATTTAATCCTGATTGGCTCGGTAATCGGATTTGCGCTCTATTATTACGTGCTGAAACATTTAGATGCGCTACGCTTAGGCATGATACCGATGATTACACCGGTATTTGCGGTGGCACTTGGGGTGGCAGTCAATGATGAACAACTGACCTGGCCGGTTATTATCGGGGCGATGTTGATATTAGCAGGCCTGCTGCTATTTGAATTGGAACGGTTTTACCGGCTACTTAAGCGTCGCCGGCAATCTTGACAGATCTGTTAGTAATCAAAAACGACCTGGACGACGCGGCGCCTTGCCCATTGTTTTGCGCATGAGTTTATTAATTAGTTGCATAATAAAACGCCGTAGCATCATCTTTACCAATGGATTATTCATTACCACTCCAGTCCTCGTAAATATTGGAAAATAGCCCGTGCGGATTTAGGCGGCTTGTTTTGCTCGGCTTCTTTTAACGCATTGCGCACATGTTGGCGCAATAGGGTTCGATCGGCCTGCGGAAAATCTTCAAGTAAGGCATTGAGTGCTTCGTCACCGTCACTTAATAACCGATCCCGCCAACGCTCCAACTTTTGAAAGTGTAAATTTTGCTTTTTAGCGCGCTCTTCGGCTTCAATTAACCGAGCTCTAATCTCCGCTAACTCGTCTTCATGTTGGCGCAACCATTTACCAATAAACAAACGCTGACGTTTGATCGCCGGACCCGCCGTCATAGTTTTTAATAACAACACAGCGTCCAATAATTCTTGTGGCAACTGCATTTTTTTTAGCTGGCTGTCACTAAACTCAGCAAGCGACACCCCAATATCGGTCACTTCCTGCGCGGCTAATTTTATATCTGTGCGACTGGTAAACTCTTCCTGCTCCCATTCTGGGATCGGTTTTTTACGATTTACCTTGCCCACATTACGTGGTCGAACCATCTACTGCTCCTAAAACGCGCGTTAATTCATCAGCCTTGATGATGGGAATGCCCAACGCCTCAGCTTTGGTTAGTTTTGAACCGGCTTTATCACCGGCAATGAGAAAATCCGTATTTTTGGAGACGCTACTGGTCACTTTAGCGCCCAAACTTTCAAAGCGCTCTGCCAGCTCAATTCGAGAAAATTCATCAAAACTGCCGGTAATCACCAGGGTCTTATTAACAAACGGATGATCATCTGTCGCTTGCTGGGTTGAGTCATTGGCCTGTTTGCTTAGGCTTTGGTTTGAGCTGCTAGTGGGCCAATGAATGCCGGCTGCGATCAGTCCGCTAATCACTTCACGATTATGTGCCTGGGCAAAAAATCGCTGAATTTGCTCAGCCACTACAGGACCAATATCGGTAATCGCCAGTAGTTGGCTGGTATCGGCCGCAATTAAATCATCAATTGAGCTAAAGGTACGCGCCAGGTTTTTGGCCGTCACCTCACCTACCTCCGCAATACCTAGCGCAAAAATGAAGCGCGCAAAGGTGATTTGCTTGGATGCGGCTATTGCATCCAGCAGATTCTGGGCTGATTTTTCTGCCATCCGCTCAAGTTTTAATAAACTCTCCAATGTCAGCTGATAAAAATCATCAGGATGGGACACCAAACCGGCCGCGACTAATTGGGTGATGACTTTACTGCCTAAGCCTTGGATATCCATCGCTTTACGCGACACAAAATGCTCTAGTGCGCGCTGCTGTTGCGCAGGACAATACAAGCCTCCGCTACAGCGATAAACCGCTTTGTCAGGATCCTTAAATACCGCGGAGTCGCATACAGGACACTGAGATGGCATGCTAAATTCGGCTAGCTCGCCCACTCGTTGATCAGCAAGTGAGGCGACGATCTCGGGAATCACATCACCGGCACGTCTGACGATAACCTTGTCCCCTATGCGAATATCTTTGCGCCGAATTTCATCAAGATTATGCAAGGTGGCATTGGACACCACTACGCCACCTACAGCCACTGGCGTAAGTCGTGCCACCGGGGTCAGTGCCCCGGTACGTCCAACCTGAATGTCGATGCCTAATAAGTCAGTCCACACCTCTTGCGCCGGAAACTTGCGTGCAATGGCCCAGCGCGGAAATTTTGCGGTAAACCCGAGTGCCGTTTGCGCCGATAAATCCGCTAATTTATAGACAATGCCATCAATCTCATAGGCCAAATCTGGCCGCTTCTGAGATAACTGCTGATAATAGGCCAGCATCTTATCCAGGCCTGCTACTGCCTGGCCAAGCGGGTTAATCGGTAAACCCCATTGTGCTAATAACGCCATCACACCAGGGTAGTCTTTCGGCCAAGGAATGTCCTCACTGACTTCACCCCAGCCATAGCAAAAAAAGTTCAAAGTGCGTTGTGCGGTAACCTTCGCATCTAATTGTCTTAAACTACCTGCTGCTGCATTGCGTGGATTCGCAAAGGGTTTATCACCTCTGGCGAGTTGTTGCTCATTGAGCGACGCTAACGATGCTTTGGTCATAAACACTTCACCGCGGACTTCTAATACCGCTGGCCAGTGATCACCTCGCAATCGCTTGGGAATATCTTGAATAGTGCGCACATTATGAGTGACATCCTCACCTGTTTCACCATCGCCACGGGTCGCTGCGGTGACTAATCTCCCTGATTCATAGCGCAAACTTAGTGCCAAACCATCGAGCTTGGGTTCGGCAAAAAACGCCAATTCAGTTGTGGATTTAGCAACTAATGGATGCTGAATCTGGACCAGACGATCATAAGCGCGTTGATAAAAGGCACTCAGATCTTGGTCATCAAAACTGTTATTTAACGACAGCATAGGCATGCGATGGGTTATAGGTGCAAAAGCCTGATGGGAAGCAAAACCAACTTGTTGCGATGGCGAATGTTCCGTCACCCAGTCTGGGTGCACAGCTTCAACAGCGAGAAGGCGTTGATAAAGCTGATCGTATTGCGCATCACTGATAATCGGGCGATCGTCCCGATAGTAGGCTTGATTGTGCAGCATAATCTCAGCACAAAGTAGGAGGTAGTCCTGTTGGGTTAAAACCGAAACGTCATCCTTCATTGTGGCTTAATGACCATTACATCCGTGTCGTTTCATAGTCGAGCGCACGTTCACGCATGGCTTGCAAATCAGTTTCCCGAATCATGCGACGCTCCATGTCATACATTCGACCTCGTAAACTTTGTGATACGCGCCGCGCAGTCAGGATCAGTTCATCCATGGCACGAGGCGCTTTGATATGCGTAGGTAACTGTAAAATGATCGCAATACCAGCGGTGCTCGCACCCTCTTCCCATTCGGCAGGAAACACCCCTGGTTCAAAAATATTGGCCACTCGCAACACGGTCTTATTATTGACTTTTTTAACAAAGATACCCGCTTCAGCGTTAAAGGTTAAGCCATTGGTTTTAAGCACTTGATCAATCGCCTTAATTGAGAACTCGTCGGCAATAGACAAAACAAGTATGGCAAAAGTTTCGGGCTCGCTATTATCAAGCGGCACTTCAAGTTGACTGGGCGCCTCAGCATAGTTATGACGACCGTCACGCACTTCTTTAGGGTAATAGGTATCATCAGCCGGGAACATATCATCGATTTCGATCACTTTGTGTTTAGGTCCATCTTGATTGTTTGCCAACTTAGCAGACTGATGGCCAAAAGCAGAAGCGGCTCTATCTTGCTCACGTTCCATTTCAGCTTCTAATTCGAGTTTAGCTTGCAAATAATCAAATGCATCAGCATCGTCACGACCCGATTGACCCGCTAGAGAAGAATGAGTGGATAAATCTTCATCTGCTTTGAAACTTGGAATTTTATCTTCAAACGTCGCTCTTGTGCTGGCTTGACTAGGCTGATTTTCAGTGGCTTTGCTTATACCCACCTTAGCAAACTGATTTTTAATATTGAAAGTCTTTTTTTGCTTAGGTTCCTGCTCAGTTTTAATATGACGGGAAGATCGTTTTTGACTGACAAAATAAATTGCCACCACCACGACTAGTGCAAAAGCCAATAATATCCACTGCATTTCATTCATGCGCCTTCATCTCCTATCATCTCAACGGCCTTTGCTAAATCGACACTTACGAGTCTTGACACACCGGGTTCATTCATACTGACACCAAGCAATTGCTGTGCCATTGCCATGGTAGTCTTGTTATGGGTAATAATAATGAATTGTACCTTTTCTGATAGGCTTCTGACTAGCCCACAGAAGCGAATAACATTCGAATCATCTAATGGGGCATCGACTTCATCCAGTATACAGAAAGGCGCTGGACGCAATTGAAAAATGGCAAAGATTAACGCCAGTGCTGTTAAGGTTTTCTCACCACCAGACA
The DNA here is from genome assembly GCF_000227665.2 of Thiomicrospira aerophila AL3. NCBI lineage: Bacteria > Pseudomonadati > Pseudomonadota > Gammaproteobacteria > Thiotrichales > Piscirickettsiaceae > Thiomicrospira > Thiomicrospira aerophila. Next base: position 1,084,841 of record NZ_CP007030.1, read on the forward strand.
AAAGTTGAATTCGACTGTTGCGTTTTCCTGGTGGTTGCGCCATCACCGCAACCCCATCCTCTAACGGGTCGTCATGATGATTAAGCCAACTAAGTGTCGCTTTGCCACCTTTAAATAACTGCGGAAACAATTCGGCAAAACCTTGATTAACCTGATCAAAGCAACTTACTAACTGAGTACGACTTTGTTGGTCAAGTGCCGCCATAACTTGCTCAAGTTCGTTAATAGACTCGGCAATATCCTGGTAATTAGTCACTAATTCTTCTAAACGTTCCGCCAACTGATCGCGCTCGTCAATGGCGGTCATATTGACATTACCCAACGCCTGTAACCGTTTTTTAGCATCACGTAATTGCGCTTCCAAGCCACTTAAGGAACAACCTTGCAGATCAGGTGGTTGATGTGCGCTTGGGAGCGCCAAACCCTCTTGCTGAATTTGTTCGGTCAGTTGTTGCAGTTGTTGTTGCTGATGGGCCAACTGCTGTTGCAGACTCTCAAGTTGATATTGTGCCGCTTGATGCGCCTGCTGGCATTGCTGCGCTTGTAATTCCGCTTGCTCTAACGTCTGTTCGGCTTGATTCACAGCCTGTTCAAGCTCCGCAAGATGTTCTACCATAGCCGCTAACTTGGCTTCTTGCTCTACTAATGCGTCTGAAGCTACGTCAGGCAGAGCGTCTGAGTTGGGTTGCCATTGTTGTAAGCCCTGTTCGGCTTGTAAGCGTTGTTGTTGGTAATGTTGCTTTTGCAACAGCACTTGATCCAGCTGCTGTTGCTCGACCACACGTTGCGCTTGGTGTTGACTATATTGATTTTCAATGCGTTGCTGTTGCTGCACCAGCGGTAACTTGGCTTGCTCCAACTGTGTCCATGCGGTTTGCGGTGCCTCTAAATCAGCCTGCGCTTGATCCAACTCGTCGTAACGCAGCTCTAATTCGGTATCGAGCTGGTCAAACTCCTGCTCGAGTGCCTCAAGCTGGTGTTGAGCTTGTACTAGCTGCGCTTGATAGCGTTGTTGTTGCAGCAGATTCGTGGCTTGGCGTGCCTGTTCTTTGGCATGCTGTTGCTCAAGCGTTTGTAATTGTTCGTTCCATACTGGCAGTTGTACTTGTAGGGTTTGCCAGGCCTGCTGCTGAAGCTGTAGCTTGGCCTCTTGTTGACTGAGTGCCTGCTGCGCTGTATCTTTGGCTTGCTCAAGTTGGGGGAGTTGTTGCTCAAGTCGCGCTATTTCATCAGCACGGGCTAAATAAATCGCGCCTTCAGTCTCACGTTGATCCTGATAAGGTGCTTGCCAAGCGTGAGGAAAATAAATCCGCCCCGCTTGATCAATAATCGCTTGATCAGCAGCAAGCTGAGCTAACTGCTGTTGCAAGGAGAGATGAAGATCACGCCGTAACAGGTTATTGGCCAAGGCGCGCAAGGCCAATGGAGCATGAATAACCTCGGCTAAACTGCCTGCCATCGGTTCATAGGTTTCTGTTGCGGGCGGCCAGAGCATAAAAGCAATAGTGGTTCGAGGCGGTTCTGCTGCATCTATCAGCTCAACAGGTGAACGATCAAATACTAAGCCATGAATGCGCGGACCTAGCCAAGCCGTCACGGCCTCTTGCCAGGCTGACTCGACTTGCAGGCTCTCAATGAGCCATTGATAAGGCGTAACAAACGCCTGCTGCTCGGGCTGATTGTCTAATTGCGATTGCGCCTTATTGCGCCAACTTTGTTGTAATGCTTGCAATGCATTATAGTGTGCCAGCTGAGTTTGCCAAGCCTGCTGCGCATCTTGCAGGGCTTGCTGACATTGTTTTTGATCTTCCAGCGCCTGCTGCACCGCCTGCGCTAATTGCGTTTGCTCCTGCTCAGCGTCCAGAATCCGCTGACGCAGAAGCGCCAGATTATTAAGCGTGTCCTGCTCACCCGTTGCTAAGGTCTGCAGCGCTGAATCCGTCTGGGTAGCGGCCTCTGCATTAAGGGTATCCGTTAACCAGGCCTGCTGCTGTTTGGCTTGCTCGATTTGGCGCCAAAGACCTTGTTTCGTTGATTCGGCCTGTTGGCACTGTTGATTAAGGCGCTGATATCGGGTTTCAGCCTGCGTCTTAGCCAATACATACTGACTTTGTTGTGATTCAATGCTGGTAATTCGTTCGGTCAGTTCATCCAATAACTCCAATTGACTGTCCTGCTCTAAATTCAATTCATCAAGTTTTGCACGTAGCGAGGCTTCTGTTTGTGTCAGATCAATTAAGGCCGATTCCGCTTGCTGTTGCTGTTCGGTTAAATGCTTAAGCATTTGTTGTTGCTGTTGGCCTTGTTGCTGAGCAAACTCATGCTGTTGTTGCAGCCGACTCACTTCTTTATCAAGCTGATGATAGGCTTGGGTGTGCGCCTGCCAGGCCTGCTGATTTGCTTGGCGTTGTTGTTTGGCGTTAATCCATGCAATTTGTGCCGCATCCCAGGCTTGTTTAGTTTCGCTAAACAATGCCTGTTGCGCACGTAATTCATCACCCAAATCTGCCAATTTAGTCAGGGTTTGATACCACTTAGTTTGATAGACTTGCCAGGTAAGCGTTTTTACCTGAGATTGAATATCTTGAAACGCTTGCGCTTGCTCAGCTTGGCGCACTAAATGTTGATGCTGATGCTGCAATTCTTCTTGCAGCAAGCTCAGTTGATTCAGATTATCTTGCGCTTTGTTTAACCGCGTTAAGGTTTCTTTACGCCGTTGTCGATAGCCTGCAATACCGGCTACCTCCTCAATATAATGGCGTAAATCTTCCGGTTTAGCTTCAATAATACGACTGATAGAACCTTGGCCAATTAAGGCATAACTACGTGGCCCAAGACCGGTGCCATTAAATAAATCCAACACATCGCGCCGCCGACACGGCTGATTATTCAGATAATAGCGCGTACCGTCTTCACGATGATGAACCCGTTTTACTGAAATCTCAGTTAGCCGACCAAACTGGCCTGCGAGCACATCTTGTTGGTCTGACGATTCAGCTAGCGCAGTATTATCAAATAGCAATTCAACACTGCATTGACTCACCGGCGCGCGTTGATCACTGCCACTAAAAAGCACATCGTTCATCTCACCGCCACGCAACTCACGCGCAGAACTTTCGCCCATCACCCATCTAACCGCATCTAAACTATTGGATTTACCACAACCATTTGGACCTACAATCGCCGTCAGCGCATGGGCCAACTGCAATTTGGTAGGCTCTACAAAGGATTTAAACCCGACAATTTTTATCTGTGATAAGCGCATGGACGATTCAATGAAATAGGCGTCATAAGATTAATATGAATGGGATTATAATAGGCTTTTATTTTTTGCACAGGTTTTTAAAACAGTGACCGGCACCTCCGCATATATTTTAGGCTTAGATTTAGGTACGTCTGGCTTTAGAGCGCAACTGGTGTGCGAGGGCCAAAGTGTCTTCGCTGCCCATCAAGCTCGCATCGATACCTATGCTAAACAACATAACTTTTTGCCTAGCGAGCAGTCTACCCAAGACTGGTTGCTGATGCTTGACGGTTTATTTGCGCAACTCAAAGACTTTCTTCCACAAGTCAAAGCAGTGATTGCCGATGCCACCTCAAGCACGGTTATCGGACTTGACAAGGATAAGCAAGTCATTGAACCGGCTATTATGTATAACGATAACCGCGCGCAAGCTGAGGCCAAGTCCTATCGCAACTTACTGGCTGCGGATTCGCCAGCGCAAGGCGCGCAAGCCAGCTTAGCTAAAGCCCTGTGGTTATTTAAACACACCGCCACTAAACACATCTGGCATCAACTCGATTGGCTCTATGCGCAATTCCTGGATCCACCGCTGCAATTTGCATACTCGGACGTAAATACGCAGCTGAAAATGGGCGTTGATCCTGTGAAGTTAAGCTGGCCGGATAGCGTGCAGGCCCTTGCTAAATGGCCGCTGCCCCGGATACGCCTGACTGGCTCACCGATTGGCACAGTGGGACAACAGGCTCGGCAACGCTGGGGATTGCCTGTAAGCTGCCAAGTCTATGCCGGTACCACCGACAGTATTGCCAGCTTTTTAGCGACACCAGCGGCAAGACCCGGTGATTTGGTCATTACGATGGGATCGACCCTGGCATTTAAACTACTGAGTTCCAAACCACTCGCATCGGCTAAACATGGGCTTTATAGTCATCGGCTTGGCCAGGCCTGGTTAGTCGGCGGTGCCTCTAATGCCGGAGGCGCAATTTACCAAACGCGTTTTAATACCGAGCGTTTAAGCCAGTTGAGTCAACAATTAGTGGGGAGAGCTCAACCCGAACTCGCACGCTACCCCTTAACGCAAACCGGGGAACGTTTTCCTTTAGCGGATCCTCAACACCCCGCCAGCCACTTTGATGATTTAACCGATGAGCAAGCATTTATTAGCATGACCGAAGGCTTGGTTGCACTTGAACAAGCCGCTTATGATCAACTTACTCGCATGGGGGCTAAGATTGAACGCATCTTTAGTATTGGCGGCGGCGTGCGTAACCAGGCCTGGCAAGCACGACGTCGTCAGCTGTTTGGTGATAGACTAGCGCCCTTGCCTGACCCAGATGCCTCCACCAACTCGGCGGCTTTTGGCGTCACCCGTTTAATCACCGAATCGTTTTAATAGGAATCTTTTTAATACATTAGGAGACGAGTATGTCTGCAATACGTACACCTTCAGCGTTAATCCAACAACTTAATCTTGGCCCTGTCACCTTTAGCGAGGTGATCGCCACCATTGAAGCACATTATCATTTCACCCCTACCGCATTTAGTAATGGTCAACAAACTAACGAAGCAGGACAAAACAATGGCTCTTGTAAGATTTTTGCTTTTGCCAAACTGCATGGTTTAGATACGCAGGCTACCTTAAATGCGTTTGGTGATTTTTATACCCAAGACGTGCTTGGTCATCCTGATGCAACTGACCATCAAAACATTCGCCAATTTATGCAACAAGGCTGGTCAGGTATTCGTTTTAATGGTAAAGCGTTGCAGGAGAAAGCTCAATAAAAAAGCCGTGACAAGCACGGCTTAAAACTATGAAGCTAAAACGACTAATTACCTTAGGGTAAGGTAATTAGATTTTTTATCAATCTTAGCTGTTAAACGCAAACTCGCCATTAGCGCTTCTACTTCAGCGGTTTGATAGGTTTCTTGCAAAATCAGTGCTAACTGATTACGCAAGGCAGCGTTATCAGCTTGTTCACTGCGCCCCAATTCATTCACCCTAACCAATACCGTATCACCCGTCACCAATTGGACGCTATTCCAAGTAGGTTGCGCTGATGTAGGTTTGGCCGCTGAAAAAGCCGCTGCGGTAATTTGTGGCAGAATCTGTTGGTTTTCCCGCTCAATCCAACCTACTGGATGCCATTCGATGCCTTCGCCAATTAAAGTCTCAACCGCGACACCATCCTGTATTTGCGCCAACAAACTTGCTGCACGTTCAGCAGAGCGACTGATACTATATTCGCGCACTAATTGACGCTCAATATCAGCACGTACTTCCTCTAAAGCTTGCAAACGCGCCGGTTGATGTTCGGCAATACGCACCACCACCGTCTGATTTGGACCCACTTCAATAGGTACTGAGTTCAAACGCTGTTGTAGAACATCATCAGAAAAAGCCGCTTCCATTACAGTACGACGTGAGGTGACTTGTTCACGTCCGCCATCACGCGTGACCATCCGTGTGGTCGCAACAGGCAAATTCAATTGCTCGACAATTGGATCTAGGCTGTCAGGTTGCTCAAAAGCGATTTGAGTCATCTGCTCTAGTAACTCAAAATACACCCTCTCCGCTTGCTCTAGTCGTACCTGCTGCACGACCTCATCACGAATTTCGTCTAAACTTGGAAGTTGCATCGGTTTGATATCAGTGAGTTTAATGATATGGAACCCAAATTCAGTCTGTACTGGTTCACTGACGTCGCCAACAGCTAAATCAAATACGGCCTGATCAAACGCCTCGACCATCATACCGGCTTCAAAAAAATCTAAATCACCACCTTGACGTGCCGAGCCTGGATCTTCAGAGTAGGTTTGCGCTAGTTCTGCAAAATCTTCACCTTCTGCGAGACGTTGTTGTAACTCAGCCAATTTAGCCAGGGTTTCATCGCCTCGGTCAGTTAATAGGATGTGACTTGCACGACGCTGCTCAGGCACGGCAAACAAACGCTGATTTAATTCAAAGAAATCCGCCACTTGACGATCAGTAACTTCAATATCCTTGGCAATCTCAGCTAAGGATAAGGTGACATAAGCTAGCGACACGCGCTCTAGCTGTAAATAGTCATCTTCATTAGCCGCATAGTACTGCGCAATTTGCTCGTCGGTAATTTCAGCTTCTTTATTAAACACACGATGATCAACACGGACATAATCCACATGACGTGTTTGCGTTTGAAGGTCTAAAAGAGCTTGCTTTTCAAAAGGAAACACGGGCGTCGAACTGGCCAATAAATTTTGAAATTGAGTTTCGAGCAGGAAGTTACGCTGGTCACGCTCAAAGGTCGCGGGCGTAAAGCCATTACGCGCTAACAGGTCTTGATATAAGCGCTGTGAAAAAACACCGTCTTCATAAAACACATCGGCACCCTGAATAACTGCAGCTAGCTGGGCATCAGAAATGACCACACGATTATTTACCGCCCATTGACGAATCAACGAACTGGTAATCAAGCTATCCAGTACTTGTTCACGCAGCACTTCGTCATCAACCACTTGATCATACATATCACCAAACTGCTGGCGAAGACGAACACGTTGTGTATTGTAGACCTGCATAAATTCTGTGGCACTGATACGCTCGTCATTCACTTCAGCGACCACTACAATCCGATCACCTGTAGCATATTGGTCTATACCCCATAACGCAAAAGGTACAATCAACACACCTACAATTGCCCAGGCAATCCAACCCTGAACTTTTTCTCTTATTGCCAGTAACATGCAAACTCCCTGTTGCCTTGTTAAAAATCGTTAAATTTATGCTTGATGTAAATAGCGCAGTAGGCTGACATCAACATAAGTTGCATTCACATTCGATGAAACTTTACCCCCCAAGACCTTAAAGGGCTTTAAAGGCTCACCGAGTTGATCTAGCACCCAGGCGGCACCGGTAAAATCTTCGTGCGCGGTATAATCGTTAATCGTAATAAGCGTTTTAAGCCGACTATCGAGTGCCGATTTCAGGCCATTGCGTGAATCTTCAAACGCCATTGCTTCACTCGGATTTATCTTCATTTGCGCCATCGCCCAAATATAAATGTCGGGCGCAGGTTTTTTAGCTGGTACGATATCACCGGCAGCAATCACGTCAAACCATTTAATGGCATCGCGCCCAAGCGTGCTTTTTAACAAAGCGGTGACATTTTCTGGCGTGGTAGTGGTCACTATAGCTAGTCTAAGCCCCTCACTTAAGGCTTCATCTAGTAAACGCTCAACTCCTGGACGTAAGGGAATTTTACCCTCAGCCATCAATTGCATGTAACGGTCGGTTTTGGCCAGGTGCAAGCCTTTAACAAATTTATCCAAATCTGCCGGGGCACGAAACTGCTTATTAAACTCAGCTAAATAAAACTTGATCCGTTCTTTACCGCCCGTTACTTTTAAAAGTTTGCCATATAAGGCTTCGTCCCAATTCCAATCCAAACCCGCATCACTAAAGGCTTGATTAAAAGCGACGCGATGCCCTTCTTTTTCTGTGTCGGCCAATGTGCCGTCAACATCAAATAACAGCGCCGATAAATTTGCAGTTGATGCCATAAAACACCTCTTAAAATTAAATGCGCTAATCATAGCAAAATTAACGCATAAAAGCCCAAATTTACCAACAAATGCCCGGGAGTTAATTAATATTTCATCTTTTTATAACTTGTGCAAACATTGTAAACCTGATATAAATCCCGTTTAATTTTTAGGGATTAAGGCTTATTACCGACTTAATCCGCTCTTTACCGTCGCTTTTCCTTGTGTATTTAGGAGCGTTTTACTATGGAACTTAACAATACCTTCATTGAAGATTATCCAGCATATGTAACTGAAGCAGGCGAAGACTATATGAGTCCGCGCATGAAGGAACATTTCAAACAAAAGCTCTTAGCTTGGAAAAAACAATTGATGGCTGAAGCGGAATCCACCGTAAGTCATTTACGCACAGATTCATCAACACCTGCTGATCCAAATGATCGCGCTACGCAGGAAGAAGAATTTGCATTAGAACTGCGCACCCGTGATCGTGAACGTAAACTGATCGCTAAAATTGATCAGTCATTGAAAGACATCGAAACCGGTGACTATGGCTATTGCAAAATTAGCGGTGAGGAAATTGGTTTAGCGCGCATGGAAGCCCGTCCAACCGCCACACTTACCGTTGAAATGAAGCGCCAACAAGAAATTCGTGAAAAACAAGGCGTTGCCTAACCCTCTATATATCGGGCGTTTTGCGCCCTCACCTTCTGGACCGCTGCACCTTGGCTCCCTTTTTGCAGCGGTTATTTCCTATTGCGATGCCAAGTTCCACCAAGGTGTATGGCGACTGCGTATTGATGATCTAGATACCCCACGGGTTCAACCTGATGCCATCACGCAACAGCTTCACCAACTCGACGCCTTTGGACTCGGTTGGGATGGCGAGGTTTATTACCAATCACAGCATACCGCTGATTACCTCGCGGCCTTATACGATTTACAAGCAAAACAGGCCTGCTATACCTGTCATTGCACCCGTCAAATGATTCGTGAGCGTCAACAAGGCCAAGTTCAATATGATAACTTTTGTCGTCATCGCCACCATCCTTTTGACCTTCAGCAGGCCTGGCGACTGCAACTTCCTGATCAGCGCAGCTCTTGGCAAGATCAGTGGTGTGGCAAGCAAACTTCACCTCAGCCTGTTGAGGATCCCATTATTTGGCGACGCGATCAGATCTTTGGCTACCATCTTGCCTGTGCTTGGGATGAGTGGGCAATGGGTATGACCCATGTTGTTCGTGGTCAAGACTTATTGGCAGCCAGTTGGCCCCAGACATTATTGCGTCAACACTGGCATCCTTCTGCCGCCGAACTGGTTTATAAACATCACCCCCTATTAATTAATCAGCAAGGGCTAAAATTAAGTAAATCGGCGCAAAGCCAAGCCGTTTGGCCTAATCAAGGTGCCCTTTATAAAATCGCTCAGATTTTGGGCGTCGCAGACCCACTCAATGCTAAAATGCCAGACCAGCTCATTTTGCAAGCCATCCAAGACAATTGGGCCAAAATTATGACTGACTTTTTAATCCAAAATACCTCAGAGCAAAGCTCAACCAGCATAAAACAGGTCTGTGTGATATGAATCCAGCTAGCTTACAAGCGGCCCTCATTAACTGGCTACAAGTCGCTGACCATTACCCGCATCCGGTCCAGCAGCTTCAGCTGGTGCAAACGCATATTTCCTGTGTGTTTTTAACGGGTGATTATGCCTATAAGCTCAAAAAAGCGGTCCGTTTTGAGTTTTTAGACTTCAGTGAGCTCGCACAGCGTCAACATTTTTGTCAGTTAGAAATCGAACTTAATCGACGCACCGCCGCTGATTTATACCTGGATGTAATAAATGTCTATCATCATAGTGAAACCGATGAATTTAGTTTAAGCCCGCAGTGTGCTGAACAGCCCAATTGGCAGGTGGTTGATTATCTCGTTAAAATGCGGCAGTTTGATCCTAATCAATTATTAAGTCGGCTCATCCATCGCGAATCGCTAAACATTGAAGGGGTAACCGAATTGGCCCAACGGATTGCCGACTTTCACCTTCAAGCAGAGATCATTAACCCACCGGCTTTTTGGGGCTCGGCTGAATGTGTCCTGCAGCCAATGGTGGCCAATTTTCCAAGCCTGCAAAGTTTATTTGAACGTTTGATTGTCCAACAAAAGCTGGATCAGTCGGCACTCACTCGATTACAGTTTTTAGCTCAGCACACCCAAGCTCAACATACGTTACTGGCGCCTTTATTGTCACAACGACAACAGCTGGGTTTTGTGCGCGCCTGCCATGGTGACCTTCATCTTGACAACATCACTTACTATCAAGGCAAACTGGTGTTGTTTGATGGAATTGAATTTAATGAGCAGTTTCGCTTAATCGATGTAATGTCAGATTTAGCCTTCTTACTCACCGACCTGGATGCCAATCACTGTGAGTTAACTGGCCAACAACTCCTCAATCGCTATCTGATTGAAAGCGGCGACTATGCCGGGCTAGGGATCATCAATTTTTATCAAACCTATCGTGCCATGGTGCGCGCCAAAATCAGTGGCTTACGCTATGAACAAATGGATTCTGCTTCAGCCGAAGCCGAACAGGTTCTAGCCCAAACTTTCAACTATCTTACGCTCGCTGAGTCCTATGCGTTTCCTGCACAACAAGCACCCAAGTTATTAATCATGCAGGGTATTTCAGGCAGTGGTAAAAGTTTTTTAGCCAATGAACTCGCTAACCTAACCGGTGCGATTTGGATTAATTCTGACCGCGAACGTAAACGCTGGTTTGGCATTGCGGCTACCGAACGTGTGACTGGGCAAGCACAAAGACAACTCTACAGTAGCGACGCCAATCAAGCGACCTATCAACGTTTATATGAGGCTTGTGCCGCAGCGTTACAAGCCGGCCGCGATGTCATTGTTGATGCCACTTTTTTAGCCAAAGCCAGTCGCCAACGGTTTTATTCGTTGGCGGCACGTCATCAAGCCGACTGTGCTACCTTCTCGCTTATCCCTAATCCTACGCTAGCTAAAGAACGCATTGTCGAACGGCTCATTAAACAACAGGACCCTTCTGATGCGACCATTGCGGTTATGCAACGCCAAATCGCCCACTTTGAGGCACCGGACTCCGACGAACCGGCGTTTGTGTTTAGCAAAACAGAGCCAATGCGATCGGCAACCTGGTCGCAATTACTTGCCTGGTTTAGTCGCGAGCCAAGGGCAAGTTTGTTAGAATGACTCCCTTTTGATAAGTGACTGTTGTTATGACTTTTTCCTATGCGCCGACTATTGCTATTCAACAACGCTCGTGTGATCAAGTCATTTATGATCAAGCCATCTCAGCAGGATTAAGCCCCCTTACCGCGCGCTTGCTAGCCCAACGCTTAGAGGCATCAGATCTGACTCAAGCGAAACAGCCTGATCTCCATTTTTGGATTCACCCACAATTAAAACATTTGCAACATCCGCGTGAGCTTAAAAACATTGATCAAGCCGCACAACTGATTGCTCGCGCGATCCAATCAGATGGTCTAATTGTCCTCGCGACTGACTATGACACTGATGGGGTAACCTCAGCCTGGGTCGGCTATCAAAGCCTAACCGAATATCTTGGTGTCAGCCCCGATCGTGTTGCGTGTATTATTTCTGAGCGCGCTGACGGCTATGGATTAACCCAAGAGTTATGTGAGCGTATTGTTGCTTTGCAACACCCCATAGACCTGGTCATTTCCGCTGACCAAGGCTCAAGCGATGAACAACAAATTGCCTATCTTGCTGAACGCGGCATCGCTGTCTGCGTCACTGATCATCACCAAATTCCGGTCGCGGGTCCGCCAAACAGTGCTGCGAGTATTGTAAACCCACAACTTGAAGGCTGTGGGTATGACAAACAGATTTGCGGTTGTTTTGTGCTCTTTTTAGTCATGTCACAGGTCAGACAAACCCTGATTGCTCAAGGCGTTCTTCCTGCCGATGCTCCCAATTTACGCCCACTACTTCATCAAGTGGCGCTTGGAACCATCGCTGATAGTGTCAGTTTAAAAAGCCCCAACAATCGCGCGGTAGTGAAAGCAGGCCTGGTGCAAGCCAATCAATTTACGCATCCTATGTGGCAAGCCGTTCAACAAGCACATCCTCAAAAACCCAGTCAGCTTAATGCCGAGTTTATTGCCTTTCAAATAGCCTCACGGATTAATGCAGCTTCACGGGTTAACGATGTTCAAAACGCCTTTCGCTTTGTTAATGCCCAAAATATCGCTGAAGCCCTCGATGCCTTTGCACAATTAGATCGCGATAATGCGCTGCGCCAACAACAACAAACCGCGATGATGACCGAAGCCATTGCGCAAGCACAGGCTCAACTGGTTAAAGCACCCTTTTGTATCGTGATTGCTCTGCAAGGCAATCCGGGTATTCAAGGAATCATTGCGGCGCGGATTGGCGAACGCTATGGCTTGCCGTGTATCGCACTCACCCAGCTCAATGACCAGGAGTATGCTGGTAGTGGTCGCGCTATTGTCGACGAGGTGGATTTAATCAGTGCATTTAACGCCATTGCCGAGCAGCACCCCCATCTATTTAATAGTAAAGGCGGCCATAAAGCCGCGGTAGGTTGTCAAATCCCAGTCGCTGAATTAGCGCTATTTAAACAGGAAATTAACCAGCAAATTGCTAAGCAACTCGATCATAGGCGGCCCAAATTGACCCTATGGAGTGACGGAGAATTGCATCCCCAGCAATTGGATTTAGCTACACTTAACGAAATTGATGCCCTAGAGCCTTACGGGCGGGACTGGCCAAGTCCGCGTTTTGATGGCCATTTTGATCTGATTGCTTGGCGCTGTGTTGGCAAAGAATCACAACATCTCAGCCTAAAGCTAGCTCATAGCCATGACAAAATAGCGGTTAATGCAATATTTTTTAATCCCGCTGAGGACCTCATCGAGCAATTTGTTGCATTGAACGAAACAGAGCAAGCCAAAGTACATTGTCTCTATCAATTGCAACGGAATGAGTTTATGGGACGCAGTCAATTACAACTACGGATAGACTATTTACGCTTAATCTGAGGCTAGCTTAGCCGCAGTTAATCAGCCAAGCCGTTAGGGCTTAGCTGTATAAACAAGTGGACGACATTAAACCTCAAAAAAGCGCAGAATTTCGGCTTCTATGTCGTTTTTATCAATGACCTTATCTTGCACGGCCGGCTTGGTAAATAAGGCAGCAATTTGTTTTGGAATGCATGCTTGACCAGTTGCGGCCATTTTTTGCAAAGCAGCTTCATCATTCGCCACGTCTTCTCCAAACACACTGGCTACAATGGTCGGTGAAAACTTAGTCCATTCTGCAGTTGAGTAAATAATCGACTTAATCGCCGGGTTATCCACTTGGGTAGCATCCACTTTAAAACTGGTCGCCGTATGGGGGTCCATTAAATAACCCTGCTCAAAGTGCTGTTTAATGTAGTGCGCACCTTCTTCATCCGTACAGTAGTCCGCTGCAAAAATCGCTTGGACTTTAGCCAATTCAGCCGGTGTTAATTGGTAAAACTTGTCTTTATCAAGCGCTAACATCAACTCGCGAGTGCGCTTTGCCCCCAACATATCAAACAAAATACGTTCGATATTCGAGGATTTTAGAATATCCATAGCCGGTGATTTAGTCGGTTGAACCTGAGCCCCGCGCAAATCATACACACCCTGATTAATAAATTGAGTTAAGACATTGTTATCATTAGATGCAATTAAGATTTTGGCAACAGGTAAGCCCATCTTGTATGCATAATACCCGCCTAACGCATTACCAAAATTACCACTGGGCACATTTAAATAAACCGGCTCACCTAAGCTAATTTCACCCATCCGAACCAGTTCAAGATAACTATGAATATGGTAAAGCGTTTGAAAAATAATACGCCCAAAATTGACAGAATTAGCGGCCGATACCGAGATCCCCTTTTGCTGTAAAGTCGCTTTAAACTCATCCGAAGTTAGCAGTGTTTTTAATGCTGACTGCGCATCGTCAAAATCACCCTTAATCCCAATGACTTTGAGGTTTTTTCCCGCTTCAGTGACCATTTGCAGACGCTGTACATCCGAGGTACCACCCTCAGGATACATACAAACCACCTGAACATTCGGTTTATCGCGAAAAGTGTCTAACGCAGCAGGCCCGGTATCACCACTGGTCGCTGCTAGAATCAAAAACTGTTCTTGACGCGCTTGTGCAACCGCAGACAACAAGGTACCAAAAGGTTGTAGCGCCATATCTTTAAACGCACGCGTGGGGCCATGAAAAAGTTCGCTTACAAAAATACGATCGGTAACCTTCACAACCGGGACGGGATGCTTAGGATCATCAAACTGATCATATAGGGCTAAAGCGCGATCAATCACCTCTTCAGGGATATCGACTTCAAACTTCATTAGTACCGCTTTGGCAAGGGTCTTATAATCTGAATCGAGATGCGCCTGCAAAAAAGCCTGGTCTAAGCTAGGCAAGGATTCAGGTGAATATAAGCCACCGTAGGATGACATCGGGCTTAAGATCGCCTGTGAAAAGGTAAACTGGGGCGGGAAATGACCGTCATTGCCACGTGTTTCAATAAAATTCATGCGTAACCTACTCTTTAATCATCTTAAACGGAATGGAACGGCGCCAAAAACGTTTCAAACAACGCGGCTCAACCAACCAACCCATGGTGTAATCAAAATCAATATAAACGGAATGCAGTTGATCATTTACCAGGCCTGCTGCAATCGGACTTAGCCAGTTTTCTTCTAACCAAATAAGATAGTCCTGCACACTCGAGAGTGAAGGCGTCAAAACCTGCATCAGATGATGACGACTGACATTAAAATCGACCTGTTGTTGCCACTGTATATAGCTATCTACTGGAGCCAGTTGATGGGCTTGTGTCAATTTAGCTAAACCAATTAGGTAGGGATGATTTGACCAAATTTGCGCATCATTGCGCGACGTCATCTTAGCCAAATCCAACTGCCCTTCGCCCCAAAACCACACACTGTTAATGTCTAACTGCCCCTGCTCGCGGCGACGCTCATTAACAGGATGGCTGTGAAACAACATTTGGGCCTCATTCATTAAACGACGCCAATAACCCGCACTGGCGCCGGTTGGATAACGCCCTTGCATCGAAGCATACTTCAAACTATCTAGGGTATCACTTTGGAAGTCAATCACCTGAGGTAAACGCAAAAACCAGGCCTGGTCAGTACCTTCTAATTGCAAACCTTCCGCTTCAAAATGACGGTTAAAGGCAAACTTTAGTGACTTGGCCTCATCGGCGGTCATTGCTAATTCAGCTTCAGGAATCAGGACTAAGGTATCGCGATCCGGACGCAAATGTACCGGCGATACCTTTAACCAAAAATCCTGTTCATTAAAGCCGATGACTTGAAAACTGGCTTCAGTAGCTGCAATCGCAGGCATAGTGACTTGATGCATTAAATACGCTGCCTTGGCATAAAAATGCTTGGGCTTTTGGGGTATTAAATCCCCTCTAGCTAGCAAACGGTGCCAAGCGGGCAATATTTTTTTGCCTAGCTCTTTTGATACCTGTGCAACATCCTCAACACCTAAGGCGGGATGAATCCATAAGGTTAAGGCTTGTGATTGTCGAGTCATTAATTAAAAATCACTCATACGGATTTTATTAATCTTGCCCAACATCCCATCTAGTGCTTCAAGCTTGGCAAGCGCAAGATTGAAGGTCGCTTCACGCACCTTATTGGTGGTAAAAGCTAATAAGGCTTGATTGGCTTGATCGTCGTGACTAATCGGCTCTTGGTGTAAATGCTCAATACTGATATCAAAGTCGGCTAAGGTTTGCGAAATAGCCGCTAGCATACCTGGATGATCTTCAACCAAACAACGCACATAAAAGCCGGTATGAATTTCATCAATATTCAAAATAGTAGCCGTGGCTTTCAGATCTGCCGTATATCGCCCCAAGGGTGGGACGAAATGGCTTGTACCCGCTTGCCATAATCGTCCCAAATCATATAAATCCGCCATCACCGCTGAGGCGGTCGCTGCACCACCGGCCCCCGGGCCATAAAGCATCGTCGCGCCAACTTGATCACCGTGAACTAACACAGCATTCATCACACCATTTACATCAGCCAATAACACCGTTTTGGTTACCAAAGCGGGATGAACACGCAGCGAATAGCCACTCGGTTCTTTTGCTGCAATACCAAGGTGCTTAATTTCATAACCAAACGCTTGCGCAAAACGTACATCATCAGCTGATACTTGACTAATCCCTTCCGTATAAACACGCGAAAAGGCCAACTCTATGCCAAAAGCAAGTGAGGCCAAAATAGTTAATTTATGCGCGGCATCAATGCCCTCAACATCATAAGTGGGGTCAGCCTCGGCATAGCCCAACTCCTGAGCCTTTGCAAGCACCTGTTCAAATACTGCGCCCGGCTTTTTCATTTCGGTCAGGATATAATTACCGGTTCCGTTTATAATGCCGGCTAACCAATCAATATCATTGGCAATCAGTCCCTCACGAAGCGCCTTGATTATTGGCACACCACCGGCAACTGCGGCTTCAAAATAAACCTGTACACCCTGCTGTTCAGCTAATGCAAACAATTCATTGCCATGCAAAGCCAACAGCGCTTTGTTAGCCGTAACAATATGCTTGCCATTTCGAATCGCTTGCTCGACTAAATCACGTGCAAGGGTTGTACCCCCCATTAATTCAACTACAACATCAATATTGGGGTCTTGAACCAACTCAAACGGGTCGTCGGTTAATGGGATATCACCTGTTGCCACTACACGAGGACGTGAGAGATCACGAACCGCTATTTTCTGGATGGTAAAAGTTTGGGCGATCTTGGCGCGACTGCCATGTGCTTGCGTCGCTAAAATCGACACTAACCCACTCGCAACCGTACCGAAGCCAATAATTCCTAATCGAATCGGTTGCACATTACACTCCTTGAATTAAACCATCTTTCTTAAACATATCGCGAATACCGCGAATCGCCTGACGTGTCCGCAGTTCATTTTCAATCAAACCGAAACGGACATGACCATCGCCATAATCACCAAATCCAATACCCGGTGCTACGGCAACCTTCGCTTCAATTAGGAGTTTTTTAGAAAACTCAATCGAACCCATGTCACGATAGGCTTCCGGGATAGGTGCCCAGACAAACATCGTGGCTTTGGGCGGCTCAACCGGCCAGCCTATAGCATTCAAGCCATTACAAAGCACGTCACGACGCACACGATACATTTCGCAAATTTCTTTAACACAATCTTGCGGCCCTTCAAGCGCGGCAATCGCGGCCACTTGGATCGGCGTAAAGGTGCCATAATCTAAATAAGACTTCATCCGCTTTAAAGCGTGACACAGGGTTGGATTGCCCACCATAAATCCGACACGCCAGCCGGGCATGTTGTAACTCTTCGACAAGGTGAAAAACTCTACGGCAATATCTTTCGCCCCTTCAACCTGCATAATGGAAGGTGCAACATAACCATCAAATGCAATGTCCGCATAAGCCAAGTCGTGAATAACCCAAATATTGTGTGCCTTGGCAATAGCAATCACGCGCTCAAAAAAATCCAATTCAACGGTTTGAGTAGTCGGATTACCTGGGAAGTTAAGGACCAACATCTTAGGCTTAGGCCAGGAGTCTTTGATGGCTTTTTCTAGCTCTTCAAAAAAGTCCACATCGGGCGACATAGCAACATGACGAATATCGGCGCCAGCAATCACAAATCCGTAAGGATGAATAGGGTAAGCTGGATTAGGTACCAATACGGTATCCCCCTGGTCAACCGTTGCCATGGCTAAATGCGCTAAGCCTTCTTTTGACCCTATGGTTACAACCGCCTCTTTATCCGCGTCAATATCGACATCAAAACGAGTCTTATACCAATTACAAATCGCTTTACGTAAGCGTGGAATGCCTTGTGATACCGAATAACGATGGGTACCTTCACGCTGCACCACCTCAACTAATTTATCCACGATATGCTTAGGGGTATCTTGATCTGGGTTTCCCATCCCAAAATCAATAATATCTTCGCCGCGACGACGGGCTTCAGCTTTGAGTTCACCTACAATGTTAAACACGTAAGGGGGAAGACGCTTAATTCTTTGAAATTCGCTAGTCACGAAATGGCCTTTTAAGGTTAATGCATTAATACGAGGGGTTAGCAAGACTAAAAATAAACCTTAAATGATACAGAATCTACAAAATTCGTCAATTGATTCAAGGTAAAATCCTGATATGTATTTTGTATTCAAGGGAATCCGATGAAGTTTACTGAACACTTAAATCCAGGGGTTAATCGCATTCGTAGCTACGAACCAAACCGTGTGCGCGTTAATCAACAAGTGATAAGCCAAAGTTGCGTGATTAGCCAGCATCATTTGCTACTTGATTGGTCGGTTTCGCAACTTGATGATCTTAATGAGCAAAACCTGTCAATACTAAGCGATCTTAAACCTGAGGTATTAATTTTAGGCACAGGGGAACGCCAAATATTTCCCCCGGTTACTGTGATGCAATTTTTTATCGAACGCGGCATCAGCCTAGAAGTGATGAGTAACGACGCCGCATGTCGAACCTATAACATTTTAACCACTGAAGACCGCGAAGTCGTCATCGCGCTGATCATGGCGCCAAGTCACGACTAACTTAACGTGCTCGTGGTGGACGCAGAAATTGACTGACGTCCACCTTTTGATTATCTTTGCGCAGTTCAAAATAGAGTTGTGGTTGTTGTGCAGTCCCTGACTGCCCAGATTCGGCGATTTTCTGACCACGGATAACCGGCTGTCCTTCGATCACAAGCAAACGACGATTGTGCGCATAAACGGTCATAAACCCATCTCGATGGCGGATCATTACCATTTGCCCAAACTGACTGATACTCTCGCCCGCAAACATCACCTCACCCGCCTCTACCGCTATAACATCTTGACCGGGAGCCAGACGAATAATTAACCCTTCTCGACCAACACTATCTTTTTGCCATTGAAAATCGTCATAACGTGGCGTAGGCCATACCCAATTCAATGCGCCAGACGCAGCAGGCTTTGCGGTTGTGGGCGCTGGAGCAGTGCGCGTGGCTGTTTGAGCGTTCGTTGTAGCTGTCGTTGAGGGTGCAGGTGTCGGCGCATCGGCCGCCAAGCGCAAACGCTGTCCTGGAAAAATAATATAGGGTTCGGCCAATCCATTCCAACCAGCTAACTCCTGAAGGGGCAACTCGCATTTCAGTGCAATTTCACCCAAGGTATCACCTGGCTGGACTTCATAACCTTCTTTAACGGAACAGGGTGAACGAAAACGTGCGAAAAAACCCCGATTTGACGTTCCCGCATCCGCTTTTGTGGCGTTAGAGTCAGCCGACTGGCTTGTTTGTGCAGCCAATCGCCGATCCTTATCATCTAAATACGCACGAGGTGCTTGGCCACAACCTGCTAGCAGGCCTGCTATCACCAATATAGCCATTAATTTCAGAGATAATGCTGTCATACTCTTTGCACCCTATAAAAGTTTGTAAGCTATAAACCCAAAAACGACCAACACAAATGCCCAACCCAACCACTCAACCCACTTACGTATAAAGGGCTCCATTTTCACACCACCCCATTTCATTAAGCTGGCCACTAAAAAGAAACGTGCGCCCCGCCCTATCACCGAAGCGATAATAAAAGGCAATAAGGCCATACCTGTTGCGCCAGCGGTAATCGTAAACATTTTATAGGGCAACGGACTAAAACCAGCAACAAGTATGATCCAAATTCCATATTCAGCAAACAACTCCACCATGACATCATAATAAGGCGCATAGCCTACCCGTTCGATTAGTGGCCAAACCCATTCTAATAACCACATGCCGATTAAATAGCCCAACACCCCACCCAATACCGAAAATAATGTGGTCAACCAGGCAAAATACATCGCTTTTTCTGGCCGTGCTAAACTCATTGGCATGAGCATCACATCCGGGGGGATTGGAAAAAAAGACGATTCCGCAAAACTCATCCCAGCTAAATAGCGCGGAGCATGGCGATGACGCGACCAGCTCAAAACTAAATCATATAAGGGACCAAATAATTTCATTCATGCAATCCTGATAGCAATGGGACAAATTGTGCTTCACCCAAATCGGTTTGGGTAATTCGCCCATACTGATCTTTTTCTATACCAACCAGACGTTGATTGGCTTCACCAATTGGCAAAACTAAGCGTCCACCATTAGCTAATTGTGCCAGCAAGGATTCAGGCACATTAGCCGCTGCAGCGGCACATAAAATGGCCGGATATGGACTAAACAACGCCCAACCCAACTCACCGTCTGCTAGGGCATAGGTTACGTGAGTTTTACCCAAGGTGGCTAAGCGCTTTTTAGCAAGCGCTTGTAGAGGCTCAATGCGTTCAACCGAATAAAGCTTGTTACTAAACCAGGCTAACACCGCTGTTTGATAGCCTGAACCTGTTCCAATCTCTAAAATCTTTTGCTGTAATAAAAAATCATCTCGATTTAACCAAGAGGTCATCATAGCTACCGTACGGGGATGCGACAAGGTTTGACCATAACCAATAGGTAATGAACAGTCCTCATAAACGCGTTGAGCTAGCGCTTCATCAACGAATAGGTGCCTAGGTGTATGGCGCATGGCTCGCAAAACCTCCGGGTCAAGGCGCAAATGAGATTGTTGTTCCAAACGTAGTATCATTTGATCGCGTCTACGCTGTGAAGTCAGCCCCATCCCCTGCAGTTTTTGATATGCAGGACTAGGATAGGCCAGTGACTCTTTTAATACACTCATCGAAGCGAACCTTGAAGTAAATTTAGCTGTTTAGCCAATCAGCAAGTGGCTCAAGCATTCTATAGTGGGTTAAATCAATTTGAAGCGGTGTGATGGAGACATACCCTCTTTCCACAGCATAAAAATCGGTGCCTTGACCCGCATCTGCGGCTTGACCAGCCGGACCAATCCAATGAATAAGCTTTCCACGTGGATCACGCGATGATACCACCGGTTCTGATGCATGGCGTTTGCCTAATCGAGTAATTTGAATGCCACGAATCTGCTTGAACGGAATGTCTGGTACATTAACATTCAATACTGTATTACGATCCAACTTTAAGCCAGGTAGTTTATTGAGTAATACCCCCACCACTTGAGCCGCTGCATCATAGTGTTGATGACCGCACAAAGAAACCGCGATAGCAGGCAAACCTAAAAAACGACCTTCTGTTGCTGCAGCCACCGTCCCAGAGTAAAGCACATCATCCCCCATATTGGCACCTTCATTGATACCCGACATGACCATATCAGCTTGGTAATCAAGTGCACCATTAATACCCAAATGAACGCAATCTGTTGGAGTACCGTCCACGCTCAAGATTTTGGGCGCATAATGATGAATACGCAAAGGATGAGTTAAGGTTAAGGAATTGCTGGCCGCGCTGCGGTTGCGATCAGGCGCAATCATGACACAGTCACGAACCTTCTCATGGTTGTTTAAAAATTGAAATAGTGTTTGAATACCGGGTGCTAAGTAACCATCATCATTTGAAAGTAATATGCGCATCTGCTGCAGTCCTTGCCTCTAGAGAGGTAATATCGAAGTTGAGAGAATTATAAAGTGTCTGACCTATCTAAAGAAGATAAATTCCTACTTGAACAGGCTTTTGCTGATGTAAAACCATTAAAGCCGTTGCAAAATAAACAAGAAACAAAACATTCAAGCAAATCAAACCCTGCACAAGTCATAAAAAAAATACAACGGCGCACCAGACTTAATCAACTTGCAAGCGTTAGCCATAGTGTTAACCGAGACATAGCAAACTCGCCCTCGGGTGCCATTAGCTGGTTCGACCCAAGTCTAAGACCACAAGATATTCAAAAACTTAAGCACGGTCACTACACCCATCAGGGCATGCTGGATCTTCATGGTATGACACAGGATCAAGCAACACAGACTTTAAATACTTTTCTGCGGGAAAAATTACATCAAGGTGCTCGATTTGTCTTGATCATTCATGGCAAAGGCTACAACTCTGATGCTGGGCCGATCCTAAAACAACGTGTAATAGAGATACTGGAAAGTTTTCCATCATTATTAGGGTTTTGCTCAGCCCTGCCGAAAGACGGTGGCACGGGTGCACTTTACATACTATTTAAAAAACAACGATCAAACAATCAGGTTTAATAAACACTATTCGATGGGATTAAATGGTAAGGGACTTTCTATAGGTTGTTCTATCGATGACTCTGCAGGTGTACTGGAAACTTGTTCGGGACGCTCAATTAAAAACTGAACAAAAATCTCGCCTTGTTGAATCATGCCCAACCTATAACGTGCTACTGTTTCAATAGCATGTTGGCTGGAATAAAGGCTATCTAAATGCTCACGGAGTACCGCATTATAGGACTCTTGCTGCGCAAGATCAGCTTGCAAACCACTTAGACGGTCTTGCAAAAAAAGGCGCTCACCCCAGCCGCCTTTTGATGACAATAAACTAAATGACATCCAAAAAAGCGCCACAACTAAAGCAAAATTTAGCCATGCGCGCTTCACACTATCCAACCTTACTTAAGATTGTAAAAAGCGGATTTGCCAGGGTAAACCGCACCACCAGCTTCGTTCAAGGCTTCCTCAATACGAATCAACTGATTGTATTTAGCAATACGGTCTGAACGTGACATCGAACCGGTTTTAATTTGACCCGCGCCTGTCGCTACGGCAATATCGGCGATGGTCGCATCTTCGGTTTCACCTGAACGATGCGAAATGACCGCGGTATAACCGGCATCTTTTGCCATTTGAATCGCATTCATAGTTTCAGTTAGCGTACCGATTTGGTTAACCTTGATCAAAATAGAGTTAGCAATACCCTTCTCAATACCTTCTTTTAAGATTTTGGTGTTAGTTACAAACAAGTCGTCACCGACCAATTGTACGCTTTTACCTAAACGCTCGGTTTGCATTTTAAAGCCATCCCAATCGCTTTCATCAAAACCATCTTCGATGGAGATAATTGGGTACTTCGCACACCAGTCGGCGTAAAAATCAACCATTTCTGCGCTGGTTAGGGTACGGCCTTCTGACGCTAACACATAGTTACCGTCTTTATAAAGTTCAGACGCGGCCACATCAAGTGCGATCATGATGTCTTTACCAGGCACATAACCGGCTTTTTCAATCGCTTCTAGGATAACGGTAATCGCTTCTTCGTTTGATTTTAGATCTGGGGCAAAACCACCTTCGTCACCCACTGCAGTGTTATAGCCCTTGTCGTGCAACACTTTTTTCAAGGTATGGAAGACTTCTGCGCCGTAACGTAGCGCTTCAGACAAGCTGGGGGCACCCACTGGCATAATCATAAACTCTTGGAAATCAACGCTGTTATCCGCGTGCTCACCGCCGTTGATAATGTTCATCATCGGTACCGGCATACGATAGTTGTCATTTTTTAGGTATTCAAACAGGGCTTGACCTTTTGAAATCGCCGCTGCTTTGGCACAAGCCATCGACACCGCTAGAATTGCGTTGGCACCTAAACGCGCTTTATTGTGCGTACCATCCAAATCAATCATGATTTGGTCGATATAAGCTTGCTGTGTCGCATCTTTACCGACTAAGGCTGGGGCAATTTCATTTTTAATATTGTTGACCGCATTCATGACACCTTTGCCCATGAACACAGACTTGTCACCATCACGCAGCTCAATCGCTTCGCGTGAACCGGTTGAAGCGCCAGAAGGTGAGGCAGCGCGACCGACCGCACCGCATGCTAAAATCACATCCGCTTCTACAGTGGGATTACCACGTGAATCGATAATTTGACGCGCTTTGATTTCTTTAATCAATGACATTTTTTAACCTTTTGAGTAACAAATAAAAAAACTTCAACACCAAACAAAATTCTGCATTAACCGATCAGACTTTGTTCAATAAAACCTTGCTCTTTGACTACATCATCCAATGCTTTTAACACCGCTAAAACCGGCTGTAAGTTGTCGAGTGGCCACATATTAGGGCCATCGCTTTTAGCATTCGCTGGATCTGGATGGGTCTCCATGAAAATACCAGCGACCCCGGCTGCTATGGCCGCACGGGCTAGCACGGGCACAAACTCACGTTGCCCACCTGATGTAGAGCCCTGCCCACCAGGTTGCTGGACAGAATGAGTCGCATCAAACACCACTGGGCAACCAGTACGACGCATAGAGGCTAAACCACGCATATCGGAAATGAGTGTGTTATAACCAAAAGATGTACCACGATCACAAACCATGATCTGCTCATTGCCTACTTCGCGCGCTTTCGCGACCACTTGGTCCATATCCCAAGGCGCTTGAAATTGGCCTTTTTTAATATTAACCGGCAGTCCTTGGCGACAGACATTTTGAATAAAGTTAGTTTGACGAACTAAAAACGCGGGCGTTTGCATAACGTCAACCACTGATGCCACTTCGGCCAACGGCGTATCTTCATGAACATCAGTTAGGACCGGCACACCGATTTCATCTTTAACTTTTTGTAAAATACGCAAACCCTCATCAATCCCTAAACCACGAAAACTCGCTGTTGAAGAACGATTAGCCTTGTCATACGAAGACTTAAAAATAAAGGGAATGCCTAATTGTGACGTCAACTCTTTTAACTTGCCTGCTGTATCAATAGCAAGTTGTTCTGACTCAATAACACAGGGGCCCGCAATCAGAAAAAAAGGTTGATCAATACCTACATTAAAACCGCATAGTTGCATAGCTATCCTTTTTGTTTAGCTGTAAGTGCCGCTGAAACAAATGCACTAAATAATGGGTGACCATTGCGCGGCGTTGAGGTGAATTCAGGGTGAAATTGGCAAGCAACAAACCATGGGTGGTCAGGAATTTCGATCGACTCAACCAAATTACCATCCGCCGAATGGGCCGAGAATACCAGGCCTGCTGCTTCTAGGCGAGCAACATAACCTTCGTTCATTTCATAGCGATGACGATGACGTTCACGAATAACAGCTTGACCATAGATTTCTGCAAGTTTAGTATCTGACTTAACATTACAATTTTGTCCGCCAAGCCGCATCGTGCCACCTAAATCAGATTGCGCCGAACGCGCCACAGTGGCACCCTGCTCATCTGTCCATTCGGTAATTAAAGCGACCACAGGATGAGGCGTATTTGGGTTTAACTCGGTACTATGCGCACCTGTCAGACCCGCAACATGACGAGCATATTCAACCACCGCCATTTGCATACCTAAACAAATACCAAGGTATGGCTTGCGAGATTCACGCGCATATTTAATCGCTAGGATTTTACCTTCTACACCACGCTCACCAAATCCACCAGGCACTAGGATCGCATCCATACTTTCAAGTTTTGCGATACCTTTCTTTTCTAACTCTTCAGAATCAAGGTAATGAATATTAACCTTGGTAGCTGAATGAATACCGGCATGAAGTAAAGCTTCGATTAAAGACTTGTAAGCTTCGGTTAAATCGACATATTTGCCAACCATGGCAATATTGACATCCGTCTGTGGGTTTAACTGGGCATGGACGACACGATCCCAGTCACTTAAATCCAATGCTTTAGAACCTATCAATCCTAAACGTTTGACAACGAGTTCATCCATGCCTTGTTCATGCAACATTCTAGGCACTTGATAAATTGATTTTGCATCAACCGAGTTAATCACTGCGCGCTCTTCCACATTGGTAAATAACGCAATCTTGCGTCTTTCAGCGTCTGCTAAAGGAATTTCTGAACGACAAATTAGGACATCGGGCTGAATACCAATCGAGCGCAGCTCTTTAACCGAGTGTTGTGTAGGCTTGGTTTTAACTTCACCAGCAACCGCTATATAAGGCAACAAGGTTAAGTGCATAAACATCGCATTATCGCGACCTACTTCTACACCCATTTGTCTAATCGCTTCTAAAAAAGGCAAGGATTCAATATCACCAACGGTGCCGCCGACTTCAACTAACGCAACATCGGCATCACCCGCTGCTTGACGTATACGCTGTTTAATTTCATCGGTAATGTGCGGGATGACTTGTACCGTGCCACCCAAATAATCGCCACGACGCTCACGACGAATCACGGTTTCATAGACTTGACCGGTTGAAAAGGAATTGGCACGACTAAAATTACGTTGCACAAAACGTTCGTAATGACCTAAATCCAGGTCTGTTTCAGCACCATCATCGGTTACAAAAACTTCACCGTGCTGCAATGGACTCATCGTACCTGGATCAACATTAATGTACGGATCCATTTTTAACATGCTTACTCGAAGGCCACGTGCCTCTAATAACGCACCCAGCGCCGCCGCCGCTATGCCCTTACCTAATGAAGAAACCACACCGCCGGTAACAAAAATATATTTGGTCATTACACACACTTTGTAAAAAACTTGAGGATGCAAGAAACGCTATTGATTTTGCGATTTAAAAAAAGTGCAAAAACTTTATAGCTTAGAATGGAAATGCATTTTAGCTTAAAAACCCCTAGGCTTCAATTTAATTCACGCCCAACAAATAACAACCTTGCTCGTTTTCAACGACCGGCCATGCTTCCCGTATCCAAGGAGGCACAGCCCGACTTTGAAACCATTTCTTTAAACTTACGCCGCCAAAGCCATCAGTTGGTGTCCGATTGCGTAATAGGAGTGGACATTGCGGAACTGTGAAATCTGAACCCACCCAAGGCCAATGTTTGATTAACCAGGTTTGCAACGCTAAAGGTTCATCAAACCTGAGGTGAAACATGGGGACATGCGCAGGGTAGTAAATATGATTGCGATAGCGCTGCATGGGCTTGCCCGCAACCTGTGTTTGCGGGTGCTTATCATTGGCTGCCGAACCAACCTGCTGGGCAAACCATTGCCAATGATGCTGACGTAAACGCAAACCATGAAACTCATCAAACCACCGCGCAATTAAAGCCTGCTGACGTGGCCAACTCAATTGACTGAGAAACACCCAATCAAACCGCTGAGAACTCGGTGACCAGGCCTGCCAATCCTGCTGCTGATACTCTGCTAAGAGTTCATGATGCTCTTGTAGAAGCCTTGCGGACATGGTGATTGATTGAGCTGGCTCAGTGTAACGTTGATTCAAAACGGGCCATAGCGTTTCACGCATAAATACCCGTTCATAATGTTGGTCATTATTCATCGGGTCAGTTACCCAGACGAGACCACAACGCTCAGCATAATCTTGCAGTGCTGCCTGACTCACATTTAACAGCGGCCGTCCCAACAGCTGATTTGGCTTATTCGGCTGAACACCTAAAGGTCGTAATAACCGCATACCAGTCAAGCCTTGTATTCCAGCCCCTTTCAGCAACCTTGCTAAAACGGTTTCAGCTTGATCCTGTTGATGATGTGCCGTTAGCAAGCAGGCCTGGTTAGCTAAAATATTTGCCAAGGCTTGGTATCGCGCTGCTCTAGCACGCGCCTCGATATTTGCGCCATCTTTTAAATCAAGGCGTAGAGTTTGATGCTCAACCTGCCAGACCTGAGCAAGTTGCTCACAATGCTGTTGCCACTGGTCAGCCGATTCATTTAAACCATGATTGACATGAACGCTAGATAAACTGACAGATACCGAAAAGCGCGTCGTGTACTGCTTGAGGGCATGCAATAAGACGGAGGAATCTAATCCACCACTCCATGCCACCACCAGTCGCGGAATGGGGTCGGCGACTTGACGAAGTTGTTGAAAAAAATGCTCAAACGCCTGATTAAGCTCAGAGCTCAACGTTACCATAACTCATATAACGCTGGTAGCGTTCGGCTAACAAGCTATCAATTGGCATAGATTTTAAGCGCGCCAATTCCTCAATAAGTATTTTTTTCAAACTATCTGCTGCTTGCTTAGGCGCACGATGCGCACCGCCAAGTGGTTCTGGCACAATAGCATCAATTAACCCAAGTGACTTAAGACGCTGTGCCGTCACGCCAAGCGCTGCCGCCGCATCCGCAGCATGCGCGGCACTTTTCCATAGGATAGACGCACACCCCTCTGGTGAAATAACCGAATAAGTACTATATTGCATCATAATCGTCTTGTCGCCCACACCGATTGCAAGCGCACCACCAGACCCACCCTCACCTATCACGGTACAAATAATCGGTACACGTAGTTCGGCCATTTCAATTAAGTTGCGAGCAATCGCCTCACTTTGGCCACGCTCCTCAGCATCAATACCGGGATAAGCACCGGGCGTATCAATAAACGTTAAGATCGGCATACTAAAGCGCTCGGCCATTTTCATCAGTCTTAAAGCCTTGCGATAGCCCTCCGGTCGTGGCATACCAAAATTACGACGGATTTTTTCTTTGGTATCACGTCCTTTTTGCTGCCCAATAACCATCACAGGCTGACCATCTAGTCGCGCTAATCCACCCACAATCGCCTTGTCATCAGCAAAAGCACGATCACCATGCAACTCTTCAAAATCAGTCAAAATATTTTTAACATAATCAAAGGTATAAGGACGTTGCGGGTGACGGGCAAGTTGCGATATTTGCCAATCAGACAAGTTTTTAAAAATCGATTCGGTTAAGGCCTGACTTTTGGCTTCTAATGATTTGATCTCTTGAATTAAATCAAAATCCTGGTTGCCTTCAAGGTGGCGCAACTCATCAATCTTGGCCTCAAGCTCAGCAATGGGTTGCTCAAAATCTAAAAAATCGAACTTCATGGTTCCATCCCGTCTGTAGTAATCCGCTTATAGTATCAAATTTTTGCAAATTTGACCTCCTCGTTAAGCTTGTTATACTGCACATCGATTTTAATTTACTGCTCAAAATAGGAACTATGTATGTTTAAAACCAATCCAAAAACACTCTTAGCCGGCCTGATCACTGTTGGCTTATTAACACCGCTCACAGCTCAGGCTAAAACACCCACCCTAGGCTGGAACGGTATGGGAGAAGCGGGCTTCAATAGTCGTACAGGCAACACGGTCAGTGAAAACCTAAATGCGAGACTGCGTGTTAACTATATCCAAGAAACGACTGAATATAAAAGTCTTTTGGAAGTTCAATATCGTTCTGAAAACAATCAAACCACCTCTGAACGCTATGTCATTGACTTACAAGCTGATCAATACCTTAACGCAGCACGTGATTTTTATGCCTTCGTTAATACGCGTGGTGAGCGCGACAAATTTGCCGACCTCGACTCAGATTTGAGTTTTGCTGTAGGTTTAGGCCGCGTACTATATCGAACTGATGCAAGCTTATTAAAAGGTGAAGCCGGTATAGGTTACCAAACAGTAAAATTTATCGAAAAAGATGATGATTTCGATCAAGTAACGGGACGGTTAAAACTCGACTTTGACCACCAATTTAATGAGACCTATAGCTTTGTACAAGACCTACTGTATTTTGTAGGCCCAGAGCAATATAAATTGGAAACCAACACCGGGTTACGTGCGGCACTAAATAGCAAATTCTCAGTCAGTGCTAGCTACAAATATCGTTACAACTCGAATCCAGGTGATGCGAAAAAGACGGATGGCGAAACCAATCTGTCGCTCATTTACCGTTTTTAATCATTTCAAAAATCGCGGGATAAAAAGCCATTACCCAGGCTTTTTATCCCGCGCTGATTCAATCTGCATAACCAAACGCTTGTTTAGCCGAACGTGCCTTATCCAATACCGCTAGCATACTTAGATGGCGCTGACTTTCAAAAAACATCGCACGCCCCAATGATAATCCCCAAAACCTTGCTTCACCATTGAGATGCTGCACAGCTTTAGCAACAACATCCTGACCAAACAAATGTGTTAGGGTCGCTTCATAATGCACAAATTGTTTATCCTGAAGTTTTAATGCTAAGCATAAATCCATTAACTCATAAATAGGCTGCCAGCTTGCCGCGCCAGCTGTCGCATACGCCTTAGCAATATAAAGTGAATCGGCCGCGGCTTCGTAATCCTGTAGTGCCAGCTCGGTCCAAAAACGTAGGTCAGCTATTTTTAATGCCGACCAGGCCTGGTTAGGATCAGGCATTAAACCAATAAGCGATGCCACACCTTGATGATCACTAAAGCCCACATGATCTAACACATTTAACACAGCGGCATAGTCCCCTTGCTCGGCACTAAATAAAGCTTCGCGTAATAAACGACCATCATTTTGATTTTTAAGCACCAATTCATCCATCGGATAGACCTCTGACATGCCTGGCACAATCAAGCGCGTCGCACAAAAATCATGATGTTGATAATCAGCGCGATAAACCCTAAAACCCAATCCGGTTACTTTAGCCAACAGCTCAGACCACTGCCCTGCGGTAGTTTGGGCACCCTCCCAGGCACAAAAGGCATAATCAGGTGTACTGGCCAACATATGCAAATTGATTAACCCAGACGAATCAATAAAGTGATTTTCTAAGTTTTCTGCTTCCGCAACAGCAAACTGATCCAGCGTAGGCGTTTGAAAGCCATCGAGATTTTGCAAATGCCGCCCTTGTAAGGATTCGGTTAACGTACGTTCTAATGCCACTTCGAATAAGGGATGCGCACCAAAAGATGCAAAACACTGACCTGTTTTCGGATTAAATAATGTGACATTCATCACCGGAAACTGCCCGCCCAATGACGCATCACGCACGGATACTGCCAGTCCTTGCGCTTTTAAATCTGCAATAGCTTGCGCAATCGCGGGAAACCCTGCAATCACCTCATCTGGCACTTCAGGCAAGCAAATATTTTCAGTCAGGATTTTATTTTTTACCCAGCGTTCAAAAACTTCTGACAAACCCTGCACGGCTGATTCTAATGGCGTATTCCCTGCGGATAAACCATTACTGGCATATAAATTACTCAAAATATTAACTGGAAAATAGACGCGCTCATTGGTTGTTTGTTCCGTCATAGCAATAGCGCGAATCATTGGACTCGTATCATTGAAACTTAACAAGTGATGTGTGGTAAGCTCCTGATGGGGATCATAGATTTGCCACAGTTCAGGTGTTAAAGCCTGGCGATAATCCTCTGGGGCAAAATGGCGATCATGGGGATAATACAGCCAGTCATTAAACTGCTGACCATCTCGTTCTTCGCGCAGGGTTAAATAATAATCAGAGAAAAAATAGTTAGTTGACAGGCGCTCTAAATACTCCCCCATTGCACTCGCTTGCGTCGCTTTGCGGCTTGCGCCTTTGCCATTGGTAAAAAGTGCCGGACAAGCTTTATCAAAAATATGTAACGAATAAATATTTTCTGCTGGGTTTAGCCACTGTTGCTTATCTAAATCGATCGCTAAATCATCAAAAATAGCCTGCATTTTTAGTAATGAAGCTTCAAGGCTCGCATCCTTGCCCTTAATTAACGTTTGTTCACTCATGAGGTATCCTGTTTTATTGGTCAATAAATTATTTTTTAGTTTATTTTTGATTTTTTTTGTCACATAAGGCTAGAATAAAACTGCAACCCTTGTAATTTTAACGCGATATTTTCTTTTTCCTTAACCATGCAACACCGGAGGATTTTATGAATCGTGCTCTAACACTATTAAGCGCTAGTCTTTTACTAGCAAGTGCAACACATGTCAATGCACAAAGTGGTGATCCGCGGGCAGGAGAATCTTTACATAAAGATGCTAATTGCCTAAGTTGTCATGCTGCTAACCCCTACAGCACAGCAAAAACACCCAGCTTTGAACGACTTATCGCAGCAGTTAACTTTTGTAATGTTAACTTAAACACGGGATGGTTTGAAGACGAGGTATTAGATGTGGCTACCTATCTTAATGAGAAATATTACAAGTATGTAATTGAATAACATAGTCTTCTGGTGCAATTCCCGGTGCAGACAAGACCACCGGGATACTTTGCAAACCATGATATTTAACTTGTTCTCTATTTCCCGTGTTTAGTGGGTGCCAAGCTGGTAAAGGCAAACCATGATATCTTAATCGATATGCACAGGTTTCAGGCAACCAGTCAAACTCAGCAACTTTACTAATATCTAATTGAACACATTCTGGTACGTATTTTTTTCGTTGACTATAGTTACTACAGAGGCCTGTTTTAATGTCCATTAGCTGACATGCAACTCGAGTATGTGCTAACTCACCCGTATCTTCATCAACTAACTTAATTAAACAACATAACCCACACCCATCACATAGGTTTTCCCACTGCTCATGATTTAAATATCTTAGTGGTAAATCTTGCCAATATTTAAGCGTCATTGAAATCCATCCCGATTATCAAAAATGCATCCATGGTTCAGCCCAACGCTGCGCGGTCAAAAAGGTTGAATTCGCCAAAAAACGCTGACCAGAACTAGGGGCAAGAACAAACTCAAACTGATGGTTATTTAAACTAAAGCGCAAAGCAAAAGCATGCAAATAACCCCGCTCCTCCTGCATAGCATCGGCCACCAACTGATATCGAATGTCGCCGGCAATTGGCGCGCCTAAACTTTTTAAAGCGACCCGAATCTGATGTGTTTTACCCGTATGGGGTTTAACCAAGAAAAAGCGTTCACCAGGTTGACTTGCAAGACTTATAAATTGGGTTATAGCAGGATTCATCATACCAACGCTCAAACGCCAGCTTCCTCGGCGACTTGCAACCATATCCCCTTTTACCCAACCCTGCTTTTTTTTGGGTTTATGGGTCGATATTGCTAAGTAATATTTTTCGATCAACCTTTGCTCAAACATTTGTTGAAATTGGCGAGCCACTTGATCTGTTTTAGCCATTATCACTAAACCGGATGTCATCTTATCTAGACGATGTACCGGATAGAGAGTTTGATTAAGTTGACGCTCGGCCAATACAACCAGGCCTGGTTGTTGCTCAGAGTGAAAACTAAGCCCATCGGGTTTATCCAACACAACAAATTCATTTGATTCAAAAACTACGGGAAGTGTCATTTAGTGGCCAATAAATTTATCAGTCGTATTTTGTTTTCACTTAGGCTATGCTTAACATTGTTTAATAACATCAAAATCTTCTAGAAGGGTTTCTATGTCTGAATTAAGTCCACAAGAAAAAATCCAAACTTGCTTAGATTATCTTGACAAACGTCTCGAGGAAACCTCACTTCAAACCATTCAAATAGCCGAGACAATTTTAGCCGATATCCGCGAACTCAACCTAGACTATTCTGAAGCAGCTAAAAATAATCAGTTAGCCGAATACTTAACTAGGTTACGAGATACACAGGTGAACTGGATGCACCAACTTCAAGACATCATTCTTGAACAAACAAATAGAGATCTTAGCGGGCAAGTTATTCAGGTGCTTAACAACTTCACCAATAAACTCAATGAAGTACACCTTAAACATTTAGATTTTGATTTACCCAGTGCAGTGGCATCCAAACAGGCTAATGCTTTTGAATATCTGAGCCAAGAAGAAATAGATTTACTTTTTTCAGATCAAAACATGCCAAGTGAAAACAAAGACTTATAACCTCATCTATCACAGACTTGGTGTACCTTGTAATCAAA
Organism: Thiomicrospira aerophila AL3; assembly: GCF_000227665.2. Taxonomy (NCBI): domain Bacteria; kingdom Pseudomonadati; phylum Pseudomonadota; class Gammaproteobacteria; order Thiotrichales; family Piscirickettsiaceae; genus Thiomicrospira; species Thiomicrospira aerophila. The sequence goes on from NZ_CP007030.1 coordinate 1,118,108, forward strand.
TGTGTGTCCCATAAATCAATTATGGGACACTAGCCAAACTAAAGATTATTTTTTCTTTTTAGGCGCTATCAAATCCGTGATCGTGCCTTCAGCCATTTCAGCGGCAAAACCAAGTGTCTCACTCAAGGTAGGATGAGGATGAATGGTTAAGCCAATATCCTGCATATCAGCACCCATCTCAATCGCTAACATGGCCTCAGCAATCAACTCACCCGCATTCGTACCGACAATGCCCGCACCCAACAAGCGATGAGTTTTGGCACAGAACAAGGCTTTAGTTAAGCCTTCATCGCGCCCGATACTTAAGCTGCGACCTGATGCTGCCCAAGGGAAGGCCCCTTTTTCATATTCAACCCCTTCGGCTTTGAGCTGGTCTTCAGTCTTACCCGCCCAGGCTACTTCTGGATCAGTATAGGCGACCGAAGGAATCCCCATCGGCGTAAAGGCACTGGGTAAACCACAAATTACTTCGGCAGCCACTTTACCTTCATGCACCGCTTTATGTGCCAACATCGGTTGCCCGACAATATCACCAATAGCATAGATGTGAGGTACGTTCGTTTGTTGACGCTCATCGACTTCGATAAAGCCCCAATCGTTAACCGCTACACCAGCAAGCTCAGCGTCGATCAATTTACCATTAGGGGTTCGACCAACCGCGACTAATACGCGATCAAAGGTGTCTTGGGTAGGACAATCCTTGCCCTCAAACGACACCACTAAACCGCCTTCTGACGCTTCAACATGCGTGACCTTAGATTTTAAAAACACATTTTCATAGCGCGATTTAATCCGTTTTAACAACGGGCGACTAATGTCCTTATCCGCACCGGGAATAATGGTGTCGCCCAACTCAACAATCGTCACTTTTGATCCCAAAGAATCGTAAACCTGAGCCATTTCTAAGCCAATAATGCCACCACCAATCACTAATAAACGTTTTGGAATCTCGGCCAATTCAAGTGCATCGGTAGAGTCCATTACACGAGGGTCATCATGAGGAATAAATGGCAACTTGATCACGCGAGAGCCAGCGGCAATAATCGCTTTTTCAAACGAGATGGTTTGTGTTGAACCGTCTTCCGCTGTCACACTAATTGTATTAGCCGAGCTAAACTTACCATAACCGGTCACCACTTCAACTTTTCGTTGTTTCGCCAAAGCAGCCAAACCACCGGTCAGTTTAGTGATCACGCTATTTTTGTATGCACGCATTTTATCAAGATCAATGCTGGGTTCGGCAAAACTAATACCATGCGCCGCCATATCTTTAGTCTCATTCAGAATCACCGACATGTGTAACAGCGCTTTAGACGGAATACAGCCTACATTTAAACATACGCCGCCAATGACCGGATAACGCTCTATTAGAATAACTTTTTTGCCAAGGTCAGCCGCACGGAAAGCAGCGGTATAACCACCGGGTCCACCGCCTAATACCACCACTTCAGCTGTTTTATCAGCAGCAGGTAAGTTTTGATTTGAACGTGCTTGCGACGACACAGTAGCTGACTGAACTTGTGCTGGTGCAGACTCGGCTGCAGCTGTTTCAGCTAGTTGAGCAGGTCGCTCATCAGCAATTTCCATCTGACCAATAACACTGCCTGCACGAACCTTATCGCCCACTTTTACGGTCACAGCCACCACTTTACCCGCAAAAGGTGAAGGCACTTCCATCGTTGCTTTATCTGATTCAAGCGTCAATAATGAATCATCTTGAACGACTTCATCACCGACATTCACCAGTACTTCAATAATATCGACGTCCGCAAAATCGCCAATATCAGGAACCCGTATTTCAACAACTTGACTCATACTTGCTCCTATCTATTAAAGCAATAACTGGCGAATATCCGCCAAATGCTGACCAACAAACTGGGTGAAACGCACCCCTTCGGCACCATCAATCACGCGATGATCATAAGAAACACTAAAGGGCATGATCAAGCGAGGTTGAAAAGCAGCACCATCCCATACGGGCTGCATAGCGGCTTTCGACACACCCATAATCGCCACTTCAGGTGCATTCACAATCGGTGTAAATTGTGTGCCGCCAATGCCACCCAAACTTGAAATACTAAAGCATCCACCAGAGAGATCTTTAGGTGACAACTTACCGTCGCGTGCTTTGGCACTCAACTCCATTAAATCGCGCGATAGTTCAAAGATAGATTTTTGATCCACATCACGCACGACTGGCACTACTAAACCATTGGGCGTATCGACGGCAATACCAATATTGAAATAGCTTTTACGGATTAATTTTTGTCCATCAGGCGACAAAGACGCATTGAAATTAGGGAAGGCTTTTAATCCAGCGACCACCGCTTTCATAATAAACACCAACGGGGTGAGTTTAACGCCGGCCTTTTCAGCCTGTGTCTTCATGTCCTTACGGAACTGTTCAAGATCGGTAATATCGCACTCATCAAACTGGGTAACATGCGGAATATTGAGCCAAGCTGTGGCAAGGTGTTTGCCAGAAATCTTTTTAATCCGGCTCAGCTCAATTTCTTCAATTGCCCCAAACTGGGCAAAATCAATGATAGGCACAGCTGGGATACCGCTACCGCCGGTCACCGCAGCCGTACTACCGGACTGCATAACCGATTTTACAAAGGCTTCAATATCTGACTTTAGAATACGCCCTTTGCTACCCGTACCCGCAACCTTGGTCAACTCAACTCCAAGTACTCTTGCAAACGCACGTACCGCCGGCGTAGCATGATGCACGGCACCACTGCTTTGACGATTAACTGGCTTAGGGGTGTTGGCCACAGAACTCGCAATGGGTAATCCCACATTAGATGCGTGAGTTTGCTCATGTAGCTTGGGTGTTACCTCAGCCTCTACTGATGTAGTATCTTGCTTAGGCGCTTGTGCGACCGCTTTTTCGATAACTGGCGTGGCGGCTTCGCTGGCTTCTGCAACCTCAAGATCACAGATATAGGTGCCTTTTGCCACCTTATCACCTACCTTAACCTGCAAATTCGATACCTTACCGGCATAAGTTGCAGGCACTTCCATCGTTGCCTTGTCTGATTCCAAGGTCAACACAGAGTCATCAAGCTGAATCTGATCACCTTCTTGAATCAATACTTCAATCACATCAACGCTATCAAAATCGCCGATGTCAGGGACTAATAACTGTATTTTTGCCATCTTAATATCCTTAACTATCAGCGTTAATTATGCGTGAATCGGGAAAGGCTTTTCCGCATCCAAACCATACTGAGCGATGGCTTTTTCAAGCACCTCCGCTTTAATCTTGCCTTGAGCTTTTAACGCTTTTAACGCCTCAAGTACAATATAGTATCGATTCACTTCAAAAAACTTACGCAATTGTTCACGGGTATCAGAGCGGCCAAAGCCATCTGTTCCTAATACGTGATAGTCACCTGGCACATATTCACGAATGCGATTTGCATAATCACGAATATAATCCGTTGCGGCAATAAAGGGCCCTTCAGCGTCAGCCAATACTTGAGTAACATAAGGCACCTTAGGCTCAGCAGCAGGATGCAGGGTATTCCAGCGCGTCACTTCCATCCCATCACGACGCAATAGGTTGAAGCTTGGCACACCCCAAATATCTGCAGCTACATCCCACTCAGTTTCTAACAGCTCTGCCGCTGCAATCACTTCACGGAAAATAGTACCTGAACCCATCAATTGCACACGATGTTTGGCTTTAGCAGTTGATTGTTTAAATGGATAAATCCCTTTTAGAATGCCCTCTTCAACACCTTCAGGCATACCTGGATGGCTATAGTTCTCATTCATTGCAGTAATGTAGTAGAACACGTCTTCTTTATCAGTCAACATTCGACGCAAACCATCTTGAATAATTACCGCCATCTCATAACCAAATGTTGGGTCATAGCTAAGGCAATTTGGAATCGCATCGAACATCACCAAGTTGTGACCATCCTGATGCTGTAAACCTTCACCTTCCAAGGTTGTGCGTCCTGCCGTACCCCCAATTAAGAAACCGCGTGCCCGTGAATCACCTGCAGCCCAGGCCAAATCACCAATACGTTGGAAGCCAAACATCGAATAGTAGATATAAAATGGAATCATCGCCACACCATAGTTGGCATAGGCGGTTGCAGCAGAAATCCATGAAGACATGGCGCCCGCTTCATTAATGCCTTCTTCCAACACTTGGCCGTTTGACGACTCTTTGTACCACATCAATTGATCATGATCGACCGGCTCATACAACTGACCTGCTGGGTCATAAATACCAATTTGTCTAAACAAACCTTCCATACCGAAGGTACGAGCTTCATCGGGAATAATAGGTACGATTCGCTTGCCTAACTCTTTATCACGCAAAATAATAGATAGAATTCGCACAAATGCCATGGTTGAAGACATTTCACGGTCAGCTGTACCGTCTAGCAACATTTTAAAAGCCGCTAAATCAGGCACCGACAAACTTTCTGCTTTATCCTGTCTACAAGGCAAAGCACCTCCCAGTTCCTGACGACGAGCGCGAACATACTCCATAATCGGACTATCGTCTGCCGGACGATAAAAAGGCACGCTGGTTTCTAGCTGCTCATCAGAAATCGGTACTGAGAAACGGTCACGAAAATACTTCAAGCCATCAAAATCAAGCTTTTTCTGTTGATGGGCACTATTGGCAGCCTCACCAAACTCGCCCATACCATAACCCTTAACTGTTTTAGCCAAAATAACCGATGGCATATTTTTAGTTTCAGTCGCGCGCTTGTAGGCATTGTAGATTTTGCGCGGTGAATGGCCACCACGGGTTAGACGGAAGATTTCATCATCAGTCATATCCTTAACCAAGGCAGCTGTTTCTGGGTACTTACCAAAAAAATGTTCACGCACATAGGCACCGCTTTTCGCTTTGTAAGCCTGGTACTCGCCATCCACAACCTCGCCCATACGTTCAATCAACTTACCCGTGACGTCTTTAGCTAACAAAGTATCCCAGCCGGTACCCCACAATACTTTGATCACGTTCCAGCCCGCACCGCGGAACATGCCTTCTAATTCCTGGATAATTTTGCCATTGCCACGCACAGGGCCATCAAGACGCTGCAAGTTACAGTTAACTACAAAAATTAAATTATCCAAATGCTCACGCTGGGCTAATTGAATCGCGCCACGTGATTCCGGTTCATCCATCTCGCCATCGCCTAAAAAGGCCCAAACTTTTCTACCTTCAGTTTTGACTAAACCACGTTTTTCCATATATTTCATAAAACGTGCTTGGTAAATAGCCATTAATGGACCTAGTCCCATCGATACCGTAGGGAATTGCCAAAAATCCGGCATCAGCCATGGGTGAGGATAAGAAGATAGACCGTTACCGTCTACTTCTTGGCGGAAGTTGTTTAATTGATCTTCACTGAGGCGTCCTTCCATAAAGGCACGCGCATACATACCTGGCGCAGTATGACCTTGAAAAAACACCATATCACCGCCAACTGGGTGATCAGGCCCCTTAAAGAAATGATTCATGCCAACTTCATACAGGGTACAACTAGAGGCATAAGAGGCAATATGCCCGCCCACACTCGTAGCCTTATTCGCTTTGACGACCATCGCCATGGCATTCCAACGAAGAATTGAGCGCACACGACGTTCAATGCTCAAATCACCTGGGTAATTGGCTTGTTCTTCTTGGGCGATGGTGTTGATGTAGGGGGTATTTGCAGAATAAGGTATATCGATGCCGTGAACACGGGCTTTTTCAATCAGAGTTGCAATCAAATGCTGGGCTTTTTCAGCGCCTTCAAATTCAACAACAGCTTCTAAAGCATCGAGCCACTCTTGCGTTTCTTGCGGATCTTGATCAATGAATTGATCACTCATAGTTATCACCTCTTGGGTTAAGCAACCACGTACCATGGGTTACAATTTGGTACGCGAAATAAACAGAGGACTTTTCAGGTAATCGTTTTTGCATTACCCTTCAAGCCTCTAACCTGAAAATTTTATGGCGGCAATCATACCATTTTTTTGCACTAAAAAGATAGCCAGGCTCAGACCCAGCTATAAGAGAAGCCATTAAGCTATTGATTTTTATGATCTAACGGGTAATCCAAAAGGCATTTAATGCCGGCTCTAGCTCGGAAAGTGCTTGCTGATAGACGGATTGTTTAAAGCTAACAACCTGTTGAACAGGCAACCAATAATCGACCCACACCCAATCTTCAAACTCAGGTGATGGATGAACACTCAAATCAATGGCCGTTTCTTCGGCTTCCAGTCCGAGTAAAAACCAGATTTGTTTTTGACCAATGCAGACTGGATGACTATTTTGTCGAATCAGGTGTCGAGGTAAGTCATAGTGGAGCCAGTCCTGGGTTTTAGCTAGGACTCTAACATCTGATGGATTGAGACCCACTTCTTCTTTTAATTCTCGAAATGCAGCTTGTTGGGGCGTTTCATAGTCACGAATCCCGCCTTGAGGAAATTGCCAAGCATCCTGCTGAATGCGCTTACCCCAAAATAGTTTTCCATGCTTGTTTACGATTATAATACCAACATTAGGTCGGTACCCATTGGAATCTATCACCAGATCGTCCTTCAACCGCAACCTGTGCGTCTGTGTAATTATAATTTTTTAATGATGACCAACTTTAGGCATTTTTTCAATCGCCAAGCAGGTTTTATTTCACGCTATTAACTATTTAATACGAATTTAAAAGGACATTATTTTGAGCAATCTGACTATTTTTGATCTCGACAACACGTTGATTGGCGGAGACAGTGACTATCTGTGGGGCGAGTTTTTAATTGCTCAGGGCTTGGTGGACGCAGCCGAACACAAAGCGAAAAACGATGCGTTTTATCAACAATATCAGCAAGGAAATTTAGATATATTTGCCTATCAACGCTTTGTACTCCAACCCTTAATGGCGTTTACACAAGACGAACTGGCACAACTACACCAAAACTTCATGGCTGAGTTTATTGAGCCAATTCTTTTACCCAAAGCCATAGATTTAGTGGCCAAGCATCGTGATCAAGGCGATACCCTACTCATTATCACTGCGACTAATGAATTTATCACCCGCCCGATTGGACAGCGCTTAGGGATTGAGAATTTAATTGGCACCCAACCGGAGATAGTTAAAGGACGCTTTACTGGGGAGGTGGCAGGCATTCCTTCTTTTCAAGAAGGCAAAATTTTGCGTCTTAAACACTGGTTAAAAACCCAATCGCCCGATTTGACCTTGAGCCACTTTTATTCTGACTCGCACAATGACTTACCCTTACTTAAACGCGTACCCTATCCTGTTGCAGTCGATCCAGACAACAGATTACGCAGCCACGCGGAAACACATGGCTGGCCTATTTTGAGTCTGCGCGATTAACAATTGGCGTTAAAGTTCCATTTCTTCTTTAATCTGAGCAACCCAGTCTTTGACCCGTTGCTCAGTTAACTCTGCTTGCTGGTCTTCGTCTATGGCCAAACCGACAAAAAACTCCCCATCCTCAGTGGCTGCCTTCGACTCGTCATATTCATACCCCTCAGTTGACCAATAACCAGCAGGGGTACCGCCGTTCTGTAACACCACATCATGCATCATGCCGACGGCATCGATAAAGTATTCCGCATAATCAGCCTGGTCACCTAGCCCAAAACAGGCAACTGTTTTACCACTAAAATCGATAGCACAAAAATCTTCCCAAAAATCATCCCAGCTACTTTGACGCTCGCCATAGTACCAAGTAGGCTGACCCAAAATAATCTTAGTGTAAGCATCAAAATCACTGGCTTTAGCGCTGGCAATATCATGGACCTCGACACGGTCGGCACCTAGCTCATTTTTTATCATGTCTGCAACGCGCTCAGTATTTCCCGTATCCGTACCATAAAAAAGACCAATTTTTTCCATTTGCAGAACCCTTATTCAAACGTGATTAAAACTGTTAAGATAATATAAAAAATATAAAAGCAGGCAAACCTAATGGGATGCATGATAGCACAGCCTACCCAAGGCGCCAATTGAGTGTGTTTATCCTAAATGATGAAAAAAATTGATTATCAAATTGACTGTTATGCCTGCCAACATTTTGAAATTACCTGGCAAGCCACCCACCCACGTGCCTGCAATGCCTATGGCTTTAAAACACGCAGCCTACCCAGCCAAGTTGTGTTGGCCACTTCGGGCCAACCCTGTTTGAAGTTTTCACCCAAGCGTCCCCTCGATACCGAAACCGCAGCGACGCAAGCCTCTTCCTCAAGCTCAATTAACATTAAAGTTTAGGCATTTAAATTTAACGTCCTATTGGTTAACCTTGCCAAGCTAGCCCAGTTAAAAAAAGGGCCAGGATCGGTTTTACGTCCTGGCGCAATATGCTGATGGCCCAAAATCTCAAGTGGTTTATTTATCCCATGTTGATTCAATAGCGCTTCTAAATCTTGAATCAAGTCGGCCAAGACTTGATATTGAATGGCGGTGTACGTCTGATCATCAGACCCCTCCAACTCCACCCCAATTGAAAAATGATTGCACTGGGCCTCCCCGTGATACATCGACACCCCCGCATGCCAGGCCTGGTCAAAAACATTAACAAACTGATCTAATTGACCATTGCGCTGAATAAGAAAGTGCGCGGACACCTTAAGCTCAGCTAAGTCATGCATGCCTGCTGCTTCCAAGGGGGCAGCTTGACCCAAAAAAAGCGCATGAATAAGGCCGGTATTAAACTGGTTGCGCGGCAAGCTGATGCCATGCACCACTAATAGTCTTATATCCTTAGGATTTGGGCGAGGCGTGTAAAAAGGACTTGGATAATGGCTAGCTCCCGCTAACCAACCCAATTGTGGCTGCTGTTGATTTAATGGCATCTCAGTCACTGTCATTTTCATGGTTTGTTATAATACCCCGTTTAAACTATGCTGCTAGCATACCAAGAGTAATGGCCAAGATGAAAAAATTAGATTACCATTATGACCTCGTCAATACAGTTCGTAACGCCTTGCATGAAGACATGGGCAGTGGCGATTTGACCGCGGATTTAATCGCTGCAGACACACAACTCAATGCCCACATTGTTTGTCGAGAGCCGGCCATCCTCTGTGGCCAGGCCTGGTTCAATGAAGTCTTTCATCAACTCGATCCAAGTATTCAAATTGCTTGGCTGGCTCAGGATGGTGATCAGATTGAGACGGATCAAGTTCTGTGCAGGTTGCAGGGCCCCGCTCGTGCTTTGTTATCAGGAGAGCGCACTGCACTCAATTTTCTACAAACCCTGTCAGCTACGGCAAGCATCACCGCAAGGTATGTGACCGCAATGGGTCAAACAACCACTCAATTGCTTGATACACGCAAAACATTACCAGGCCTGCGGTTAGCCCAAAAGTATGCGGTCGTATGTGGTGGCGGAAGCAACCATCGTCAAGGGCTGTATGATGCTATTTTAATCAAAGAAAACCATATTCATGCCTGTGGTGGCATCACACCTGCTGTCACCCGTGCCAAAGCACAGCATCCGGACACGCTTGTTGAAGTTGAAACCGAAAACCTCACCGAGGTTGCTGAAGCCTTGCAAGCCGGTGCCGATATCATTATGCTCGATAATTTTAATCGTGAAGACACGTTACAAGCTGTGGCGCTTAATCAAGGCCAGGCCAAATTGGAAATTTCTGGCAATGTGGAGCTTGAGCAACTAGCAGAACTAGCCCAACTAGGTGTTGATTACATCTCAACTGGCGCCATTACCAAACATCTTCGCGCTATTGACTTGTCGATGCGCTTTACGGCTCCAACAGCAACAACTTAATAAGGATTAATCCAAATACAACTAACCATCCGACCGGTGGTCGCCTGGCGACGATAGGAATAAAAGTCTTGTTGATGTTGATAAGTACACACACCACTTTGATACACCGCTTGCACACCGCCGGTTCGTAAGACTGACTCAGCCATAGCCGGTAAATCGGCTAACCAATGGGTCGGGTTGGTGGCATTCACTTTAAAAAAAGGCTGCCAACGGGGCTCACGCGTAATAAAATCGGCGCGAAAATCTTCACTCACCTCAAAACTTGCCTGCAAAATGGATGGACCTATCCATACTAAATAATCTTTCGGTTCGCCTGGTAGCGTTTGCAATGTCTGCTCCAAAATACCATCTAACAAGCCCTTCCAGCCAGCATGCACGGCTGCCACAACAGGTTGACGGAAATGACAAAATAAAACCGGCATACAATCGGCGGTTAAAGTGGTCATCACCAGGCCTGGTTGGGTAGTCCACATACCATCCGCAATTGGCATCACCGCTGCAAAATCCTGTGGCGCTTCCAATACTGTGGTCGTATGCTGCTGTGCCATCCAAAACCATTGCATATCGGGGGCCACAGCATTGCGAAGTGCCAATCTGTTTTGCGTAACCGCTGCCTGCTCATCACCCACATGATCGGCCATATTAAGACTCGCGTAAGCCCCCGTGCTCACCCCACCATGACGCAGGGTGGTTAACGCCCCTACCCAGGCAGGCGCGGGCCAATCAGGACGTAAAAAAGACATCTTGCTTTTATTCATCAAGCTCGCTTGATTCATTATCCGCCTCTCCCAATTTCACCAGGCATAACGACTAATACTCCTCTGGAATATCCGCGTCCGTGACCCACTCCACTTCAACATCATAGTCATAATCGATTTCATCATAGGCATTATTGCGGTTGGCAATAAAATCAACCTGATCATCACGTAAAATATCAATTAACAAACCCATATCATCCGGCATAGCGGCTTTCCACTTCATGGTTTTACCGCTAACCGGATGGGTTAGACTTAATACGCCCGCATGGAGCGCCTGACGTTTAAAGCCTTTTAAAATCTCAATAAACTCCGGCATCATTTGCTTAGGAATGCGCAATTTAGAGCCATACAAGGGATCACCCAGTAATGGAAAACCCAAATGAGACATATGTACTCTGATTTGATGGGTGCGGCCAGTTTCAAGACTGACTTTAACATGCGTATGGGCGCGAAACTTCTCCGCGACACGATAATGACTGACCGCAGCTTTACCACCTGCCACACGAACAGCCATTTTCTTGCGATCAGTTACATGTCGGCCAATCGGTTTATTCACCGTGCCACCTGAAATCATATTGCCAACCACAATCGCATCGTATACCCGTTCAACATCATGACGTTGCAACTGGTCAACTAGGTGATGCTGTGCTTGTAAAGTTTTAGCGACTACCATCAGACCCGTGGTATCTTTGTCAAGCCGATGAACAATGCCCGCTCTAGGCACTTGGCGCAACGCAGGCGCATAAGCCAGTAAACCATTCAATAAAGTTCCATCAGGATTGCCGGCACCTGGATGCACCACCAAGCCTGCTGTTTTATTAATGACTAAAATCGCTGCGTCCTCATAAACAATATCTAATTCCATCGATTGAGCGACTTGCTGCGTTTCATCCTCTTCTAAAGGCATCACACTGACCAATTCACCGCCCAACAAGGTATGACGGGGTTTAGTAATTACGACACCATCCACAGTCACTCGCCCGTCTTTTAACCAGGCCTGCAAACGGCTGCGCGAATAATCAGTGAAGGCTTTTGCAATCGTCGCATCAAGACGCGCCCCCATATCTTGGTGGCTAACGCGAAAACTAAGCGGTGATTCAGATTCAGAGGTCAACGGGTTATTCAAAACAGATCCTTAAGACTAAATTGTTTGTGATAAAATCGAAAATATTTACTGACTATTCTAACCGAGAAATTATGTTAAAAACTTTTCGCTTACTTGTTATTCTTTTCGGCATGGTTGCTGTAACCGGTTGCTCCAACTTGATTCAAAAGCCAGAATCTCAATGGACTGTGGAAGAGTTCTACGATCGCGCTAAATCAGAGTTTGATAATGGTCAGTGGAAATCCGCTATCGAGTTTTATGAAAAACTTAAAGCTAATTTCCCCTATGGTGATTATGCAGAACAAGCCTATCTTGAACTTGCTTATGCCTATTATCGTTACGATGAACCCTTATCCGCTATTCGCGAGCTAGATGAATTCATTCGTTTGTACCCGCGCCATCCGCAATTGGCTTACGCCTATTTTTTAAAAGCCCTTGCCGCTGATTCAATTAACCGTAGCTGGTTAGATCGCTTCATTACTGATCCAGCCAATCGGGATATTCAATCAACTCAGCAAGCGTTACGCGCATATCAAGAAGTAATTCAACGCTTCCCTAACACAGATTATGCAATTGCAGCCAAACAACGTATTGTGATTATTACCAACCGCCTTGCTCGACGTGATTTGCAGGTCGCACAATTTTACTATGACCGCCAAGCTTACTTAGCGGCGGCTAATCGCGCACAACGTATTATTGAAGAATACCCTAATTCTCAAAGTAGCCGCAAAGCACTTGTTATGTTGCGCAAAGCCCATCAAAAAATGGGCTTAGATCAAACAGCGGCTGACATTCAGCAGGTTATTGAGCTGAATCGTTAAACTCTACCCTATTGTTGATAATTTGATCGCCGCGTTGCAAACGACGCGGCAAATCAAACGCCTCTTCTGGATCCACTCGAATATCCATCCAACTCATACCCCAATGTAAATGCGGACCCGTTGCTCGCCCCGTAGCACCCATCGTAGCAATCACTTGCCCCTGCTCAACTTGATCACCAACCTGAACAAAGATTTCTTCAAGGTGCAGAAAATCTGAGCGCAGACCGTAACCATGATCGACAAACACTGTACCACCACTTAATTCCATATCTGATACCAGCGTGACTTCCCCTGCTGCCGGTGCTAAAATCGGCGTGCCGGTTGCATTGGCAATATCAACACCAAAGTGCGGGCGTCTTGGCTCACCATTCAAAATACGCTGACTACCCCACACGCCAGTAATGGTGCCTTCGGCAGGCCAAATAAACGGCACCATAAAATCAGTCCGATCTAACATTAAGTCTCGTGCGGCCTTTGCTAAGGCGGCATCACGTCGAATACGCGCTTGTGCTTCTGGATCAGGGGTCACGAAACGTTGTGGCAAACCATCAATACGCTGAATTAAATAATCTTTCTTGGTTAAATCGATTTGAATATCAAAGCGAGGATGATCCGGTGGCGTAATCCGCACACTCACTGGCAAGGCCTGATCACGGCTAAATCCTATTAAGGCACGCCCTTGGGCATCAGCTTGCCATTTTCTTTGCCCCCATTCCAGTTGACTCATGGGTGGAACATGAATCAGTGCCCAGCCGCCCTGAATCAATCGCCCCTCAACAGATAATTGTTCACTCGCCGCTGTTGTAGCAGCCGCATAAACCTTTTGTGAACTCGCTATGCTGATTAAACCTGTTCCAACGATCAACGCACCACAGAGTGCAAGGGTTATTTTTTTTCTAAAGGCTATCATTGTTTATCCTAATAATTCCGCTATCGCTTGATTGGCTAATTGATCCACTCGCTCATTTTCTGGGTGACCACTATGGCCTTTCACCCAGCACCATTCCACTTGATGTGCGGCTAAGGCTGAATCCAACCTTTGCCAAAGATCTTGATTCTTTACTGGCTTGTTGGCCGCTGTTTTCCAGCCCTTTAACTTCCAACCCGCTAACCACTGAGTCACGCCATTCTTAACATACTGAGAATCTGTGGTAATTTTAACCTGACATGGGCGGCTCAAGGCCTCAAACGCCATAATCGCCGCCATCAATTCCATACGATTATTAGTGGTGTTCGCATCATGACCATACAACTCTTTTTCTTTATCGCCATAACGAAGTAACACCCCCCATCCTCCTGGCCCTGGATTACCTTTACAACCACCATCTGTAAAGGCCTCTACTTGATTTGATGCCACAAATTACCCTCTTTTTATAAAATTTAACGCGATGACGCTTTTGTATGACGAGATTGCGCAACCACTGGCTTACTGCCGCTCACCCATTCACTTAGCTGACTCGCTTTGTGCGGGCGCAGTGGCACCCATTGCTGTTTTTTTGCCACCACAATATAGCTTTGTGACATGGACAATCCAAGCTTAGTTAGCGGTTGACCCATTCGCGACACATAACGCATAATAGGCTGAAACTTTTGATTTACTTTACTTTCAAAACAACGACTTAAAGAATACTCTTTAACCAAAACATCATATCCAAGCAAGCGTAACCAATCCACGAGGCGTTCCATTTTAATAATGTGTGCCGCCCGCCATTGAGCTTTATCTTGACCCATTCGTTGTCGTAATACTAAACAACTCAGTGGATTAAACCCAGTAATCACTAGATGGCCATCAGCTCGAATAAGTTCATCAACATAACGAATAAAACGATAAGGATCGAGTGTCGATTCCAGAGTATGAGGCAACAAAATTAAATCGATGCTGCTGGCAGCAAAGGGTTGGGCCATCAAGTTAGCCAACACTAAACGCTCTGCGACTTGATCAGCAGAGGTTAAGGTTTCATCAACTAAAATATGATTTTTAATCCGTGACGTTGCCAATAAGCTCGTTTCACTCACCCGCCCCATTTGCACCAGATAGTAGCCAAATAAGTGATTAAGGTGCTGATCAATCAAGGTGCGTTCAAACTCCAACGCATATTGGCCAATCGGCGTTTTAAACCAATTTAGTAAATAACGTTGAAAACCAATATGAGAGTCGATAGCATCCTGTTGTTGCGTCATACCCCACCCTTGATATTTTATTTTTCACAATACAATGAATAGACTCTATGCATACCCAACTTCACCTAACGCGAGTATAATCGGGCTATAACTTTTAAGGAGCCGCCTGATGATTGTGCACAGCCTAACTGCGTTTAATGATAACTATATCTGGCTTATTGAACAACCACAGCATATTTGGGTGGTTGACCCAGGCGAGGCAAAACCCGTAATTGAATGGTTAGCACATCATCAACGCAGCTTAAGTGGCATCCTCATTACCCATCATCATGCTGATCACATAGGCGGTGTGGAAACACTGCTTGCTCATTACCCAGCTGCACGGGTTTTTGCACCAGCAACACTTCATAAAATACCCGTTACAGATCGCCTTAAAGAGGGCGATCAATTAGCGCTAGGTAATGCACATCTTAAAGTATTAGCAACACCAGGTCACACCCTCGACCATCTGTGCTTTATAGGGCAAGATGTGCTATTTTGTGGCGATACCCTATTTACCGGTGGCTGTGGACGCGTATTTGAGGGCACAACGGATCAAATGGCTGAGTCACTCGCCAAGATTAAAGCCTTACCTGCACACTTAAAAGTCTATTGTGGTCATGAGTATAGCTTGGCCAATTTAAATTTTGCAATCAGGGTCGAGCCAAACAACAAAAAACTGATTGAAAGGCGTAAATCCGTGAATCAGGCTTACATAGACCACCAAGCCATTGCGCCAACAAGCCTGCAAGTTGAACTCGATACCAATCCCTTCCTACGCACTGACGCAGCGGATGTAGCAACTGTTATTAGCCAAAGACTAAACAAAACAAAGCAACCCACCACAATTGGCCAACAATTTGCTTGTCTTCGAGCCTGGAAGGATGAATTAGATACGACTGGAATATTAGAAAAGACGTTTTAAAAATACATCTTAAAAATAGCTCACAAATACTTAGCCATGACTAAAAAATTATCTTACAATATGAAAAAATTTTAACTTGATGAATTCTCTATGTTTAAACCAAAAATTACGCTCCTGAGCTTTAGCATTGCCCTGCTCTTGTCAGGCTGTCAAACGATTAAAACGACTGGTGATGATTCGACCGGGGTATCTAGCGAAACTGCAACAGCCAGTACTAGTTCTCGTTCAAGCAATCAGCAACGCAGAATATCGAGCACTGAACCACGTTTTGATGCGGTACTTCGGGAAAGGTCGCGCCCATTCGATTTAAACGGCAATCGTCCTGACTTACCACTCGATAATCTATGGGATCAAATTGCCGTTAGTTTCGAGCTTATTTATGAACATCAGCCACACTATCAAGATTATTTAAACTTCTACCTCAATAATCCAAGACACTTTGAACGCGTATCTGAACGGGCTCAGCCCTACCTTTATCTTATCTACGATGCGATAAACGAACGCGATATGCCAATGGAATTAGCGCTATTACCCGTTATTGAAAGTGCATTTATCCCCTATGCTCGTTCAAGTATGAGCGCCGTCGGTTTATGGCAATTCATTCCCAGTACCGGACGCAATAATAATCTCGAACAAAATACTTGGTTCGATGGAAGGCAAGATATTTATCTCAGTACGCAAGCAGCACTAAACTATTTGGAACGTTTATATAATCTAAATGATCAGGACTGGTTACTAGCACTTGCGTCTTATAACGCTGGATACGGCCGGATCGTTCAAGCCAAAGCAAGGTTAGAAAAAGAACGCCCAGGTACACCTGCAACCTACTGGAATATTCGACCTTATTTGCCGCCAGAGACTCGAAATTATGTACCACAGTTATTAGCGGTTAGTTATTTGCATAAATACCACCGTGATTACGAATTACCCATTATCCCCGTTGCTAACGAACCTTTTTTAACCAGGATTGAACTTAATCAGCAATTTAGTTTGTACCAAGCAGCTGAACTGGCCGGGGTGGATATTGAATTACTCAACCACCTTAATCCTGGCTATTTAAAACATATTTCACCGCCAAACGGCCCACATACTTTACTGCTACCTATTGAAAATGCGCAACGCTTCCAATTGGCTTTAGCACAACCCCATAATCTTTACGATATTCGTTGGCACAATCATCGCGTTGTGGCGGGCGATACACTGGGACACATCGCTCAACGCTATGGCACATCGGTGGCGGAAATTCAGCGATTAAATAACTTATCTAATAACACCATACGCGTTGGTCGCACCTTAACCATTCCTATTCCAGCAGACTCTACAACACAACTTGCTGCCAATACAAACCAGCCAGCGTCAACCTCTCAGGTTGTTAATACCGCTAGCTCACGTGCTGAACAGCCGGCACAAACCCATCAAGTACGTGCGGGCCAATCACTATGGACTATTGCTCGCGACTATCGTGTATCAGTCAATGATTTAGCAGCATGGAATGATTTAGATCCACAGCGACCCCTCCAAGTGGGGCAAACCTTGGCTATTGCTAGCCCAGCAACCGTGGCAACAGCATCTAGCTCATCTCAACGACAAGTTCAGCATCAAGTGCAAGCTGGGGAAAGCTTATGGATTATTGCCCAACGTTATAATGTCAGTATCACCGAATTGCGCCGCTGGAATCAGCTAGGCCAAAATGCGGTCTTACAGCCAGGGCAAACACTTAACTTACACCTTCCTAATACCACCACTGAATATGTGGTCAAACGTGGCGATACACTTTGGGATATTGCCCGAGCATTTAATGTCAACACCAGTGATATTTTGCGTCAGAATGGTTTAAGTCCTCGTGGCATTCTTCGCCCAGGCCAGGTTTTAATGATTTCACCGGGCACCTAAGTTGCAAAAATCGACCTCATGGCGTATTTTAGGTTTTTTCCTAGTCAGTTTAACCTGGTCACTTCCGCTGTCTGCCACGACGAGTGAAGCCATTTTTCAACCTAACTCAGTTGATGTAGCGTTAAAAAATGACTTCGAAGCTTGGTGGGCAGCAGCTAAAAAAAATGATGCCGCACAGGTGGCTAAATTTGAGCAACAATTTGCAAACCACCCGCTTTTCCCAATGGGTCGCTACCTATTTTTACTAGAAAACCTTAATACTACACAACAACAAACCATTGTTGATTTTATCAACACATACCCGCAACTTGGATTAAGTGTTAGGCTGCAACAACGCTATCTTGACACCTTGGCCAACAACCAGGCCTGGTCACACATTTTAACCAGCCAACTTACGCCCAGCAATCAGCAACAACAATGCCTAGCAAAACGAGCCTTAATGGCTAATCAACCCAATCAACTGCCACTTAATGACTGGCAAAATTTTTGGCTGACTAACCTCAACCTGCATACTAGTTGTCGAGAAATTGAACGCCACCTACACCGCCAAGGTCTATTAGACTCAGATGCCCTCCTCGCTCGATTAAAGTTGTTATTTGAACAACAACGCCACGCCCAGGTACCTAGCATTATTGCCATGTTACCACCACAAGAGAAAGGCTGGAGCCAGGCCTGGTTAAATTTGGTTCAACAACCTCACCGCGTGAATGAGTTTAATTTTGAAAGCCTACCTGCACATATCAGACCACAGGTTGCCTACACGAGTTTAGTGGCGCTGAGCCGAACAGACCCAGAACAAGTACTACTACTAAGACAACAGGCACCATTTAAAAGTCTACTCACACCAGAACAGCAGATTCAGCTCCAACGAGAGGCCGGATTACGTTTAACCTATCGATTTGACGAACAAGGTTGGCAAACACTCAATCAACTGAATGATTACGCTGCCGAAGAAGCCACCTTAATTTGGCAAGCACGTTTTGCTATTCGCTATAGCAAATGGGCTGATTTAGCGCGTATAACAAGTGATATGCCTGAATCTTTAGCCACGCAAGCACAATGGCGCTACTGGCGTGCTCGCGCCTTGACTGAAATGGGCGACCAACAAGCCTTGGCACTGTTTGAACAACTAGCCACTGAGCGCAACTACTATGGGTTTTTAGCCGCCGACCGTTTAGGGAAACCCTACGCCATTCATCGCACAGCGGATTATGCAATTACAATCAGCCAAGAGCGTGCTTCGGCACTCATTCAAAGCTATCCGAGCTTACACCTGATTGCTGCCTTAGTCGATATAGATTGGCGTATTAATGCTCACCGTGAGTGGCATCATTTACTTAATATCGCCAAGACAGAAGATTTTTATGACCTCGCGGCTTTGGCTCACGCATGGGGCCTGCATCATTTAGCAATTACCACACTGGGACAAATCCAGGCCTGGGATGCACTCGATAAACGTTTTCCCGCGCCATTCAATCAGACGGTCATACGTCAAGCCGAAAGCCAACAGTTAGCATCAAGTTTAATTTACAGCATCATGCGACGAGAAAGTGCTTTCTATCCGCAAGCGCGCTCACCTGCTGGTGCCGAGGGCTTAATGCAACTGATGCCCAATACAGCGCGAGAAGTCGCCCAAAAACAAGGGCTAAGATCATTTAATCCACGAGATATATTCGATGCCGACATCAATATTCAACTTGGTAGCGCCTATTTAGCTGAATTGCTAGCTCGATATAATCATCCTGTATTAGCTATAGCGGCCTATAATGCAGGACCGTCACGTGTTAATCAGTGGTTGGTAGACTTAAATGGTGCAAATAGTATCGAAGCAGACCAATGGATTGACACCCTGCCTTTTTTTGAAACACGTCGTTATGTGCGCCAAGTGCTTGAACATAAGCTGGTCTATGATTTTATTCTAGCTAATCCACACGCAACGCCTATAACCACTTATGTTAGTAGCCAATTGAATACTATTGAGCAAAACACTGATGCCAACGACTGGATTCCGCCGCAGCGCCTTTCTTCTCTAATGACGCCTGTCACACTTCGTTAAGTTGATCTTTTCTGGTTAAATTTTGGGTAAAAAAAAGCCAAGCTCGAGGCTTGGCTAAAAAATTATCAAAAGATAACTAAAGGAGGATACTCATGAAGAAACATGAATAGCCTTCATTTTAATAAAAGCTTATGGCGCTGTCAATTTTTTTTATACCAATATAAGGCTAATCTATATAAGCAAATTTGTAGCACGGCATAGATTAAGTAAGACTTAACTACGCCGCCAGCTTGTCCCTTCCTTGCCATCGAGCAACTCTACCCCTTTAGCCAACAATTCATCACGAATTTCATCCGATCGCGCCCAGTTTTTATCGGCACGTGCTTGAGTGCGTTCAACAATTAAGGCTTCAATCGCATCATCGGTTAAACCATCCGTTTGACCAACCTGGCTTTTAAAAAAGCTTTGCGGTGTTTCAGTTAACAATCCCAAGCGGTTTGCCAGGCTTTGTAGCAAGGCCACCAGGCCTGGTTGTTGAGTTTTATTGACTTCTTTGACCAATTCAAACAACACCGCCATGGCTTGCGGGGTGTTGAAATCATCGTCCATTGCTTCGTTAAACTTGGCTTCAAAGTCGGTGTTTTCTGCTACCAGGCCTGGTTCTGCGGCTTGCAACGCGGTATATAAACGCGCCAAGTTGGTTTTAGCAATATCCAGGTTTTCAATCGTATAGTTCAACGGACTGCGATAATGGCTCGATAACAAGAAATAACGAATCACTTCCGGATGATAATCTTTTAACACTTCACGAATCGTAAAGAAGTTATTCAGTGACTTGGACATTTTTTCGTTGTCCACGCGCACAAAACCGACATGCATCCAGGTATTCACATAATGTTCGCCGTGGGCACATTCCGACTGGGCGATTTCGTTTTCATGATGAGGGAACTGCAAATCCATACCACCGCCATGAATATCCAGACGCTCACCAATACAAGAGCCTGACATCGCTGAACATTCAATATGCCAACCAGGCCTGCCCTGTCCCCAGGCCGAATCCCAAGCCGGTTCATTTTCTTTAGACGCTTTCCAGAGCACAAAATCCATTGGGTCTTGCTTGTTCGGGTTAATCTCGACTCGCGCGCCCGCTTCAAGGTCTTCTTGTTTTTTACCGGATAAACGGCCATAAGATTCAAAAGACTTCACTTTAAAATACACATCGCCATTTGGAGCGGCATAGGCATGACCCTTTTCAATCAAGGTGTTGACTAGCTGCTGAATCTCCGGGATAAAATCGGTCGCCTTGGGTTCGATATCCGGGCGCAAAATATTCAACGCCGTTTCATCTTCATGCATCGCTTTAATGAAGCGCTCGGTCAGGCTTTGTACCGACTCTTGATTTTCAAACGCCCGATTAATGATTTTGTCGTCAATGTCGGTGATGTTACGCACATACTTAACTTCAAGCCCGCGCGCGCGCATATGGCGCACCACCGTATCGAACACCACCATCACCCGCGCATGACCGATATGGCAATAGTCATAGACCGTCACCCCGCAAACATAGATGCCGACTTTACCGGGCACAATCGGTTTAAAGGTTTCTTTTTGACGGGTTTCGGTATTATAAATCTGTAAACTCATACATTTCTCTCAAGCTCGAATTAGGGTTAGTTAAGCGTTTTCGCTCCAGGTGTCGCGTAGGCCAACGGTGCGGTTAAACACCAGGCCTGGGTGTTGATTGTCGCGACAGAAATAACCTTCACGTTCAAACTGATACGCCAATTCAGCTTGTGCATCGACCAGGCCTGGTTCAACAAAGCCTTTTTTAATCACCAATGAATCGGGGTTTAAAACCGCTTCAAAATCCTCAGCCTTGCCGGGATTAGGCACGCTAAACAAACGGTCATATAAATGGAATTCTGCCGGCACCGCTTTGCTGGCTTCAACCCAATGAATCACGCCCTTGACCTTGCGACCATCGGCTGGGTTTTTGCCCAAGGTATCGGGGTCATAAGAACAATAAATAGTTTTTAGCTCGCCGTTTTCATCGTTTTCAAAGCGTTCCGCTTTAATAATATAGGCATTACGCAAACGCACCTCTTTACCCAGCACCAAACGTTTAAAGTGTTTATTAGCTTCTTCGCGGAAATCATCGCGGTCGATATAGACCTCACGGCTAAAGAAAATCTCACGTTTGCCCATCGCCTCGTTTTGTGGATGCACCGGAGCATGAATCGATTCGACCTGCCCCTCAGGATAGTTTTCAATGATGACCTTAACCGGATTTAATACCGCCATCGAACGCGGCGCATTGACATTCAAATCATCACGCACCGCCGCCTCAAGAATCGACATTTCGGTAAAGCTATCCACCTTGCTGATGCCAATGCGCTCGGCAAAGTCACGCAAAGACGCAGGGGTATAACCGCGACGACGCAAACCGGAAATGGTCGGCATCCGCGGGTCATCCCAGCCGGACACCAGTTTATCGTCCACCAATTGATGCAGCTTACGCTTTGACATCACGGTATATTCAAGATTTAAACGCGAAAACTCATACTGACGCGGACGCGTCGCGTTCGGCAAGGTAATATTGTCCAAAATCCAATCATACAAACGACGGTTATCCTGAAACTCCAAGGTGCATAATGAATGGGTCACGCCCTCAATCGCATCGGAAATGCAATGCGCAAAGTCATACATTGGATAGATACACCAAGCATCACCGGTTTGGTGGTGATGTTGGAAGCGTACTCGGTATAAAATCGGGTCGCGCATACACATAATCGGCGAGCTCATATCGATTTTGGCGCGTAGCACACATTCGCCTTCTTTAAAGCCGCCATTGCGCATTTTTTCCAGCAATTGGCGGTTTTCTGCCGCAGGCGTGTCGCGATAGGGACTCGGTTTACCGACTTCAGTCAGCGTGCCGCGATATTCGCGCTGTTGTTCCATGTTTAAAAAGCAAACATAAGCCAAGCCCTTATCCACCAACTCCATCGCATACTGATAAAACTGCTCGAAATAGTTGGAACTGTAACGCACCTCACCCGACCATTCAAAGCCCAACCACTGCACATCGCGCTGAATCGACTCAACATACTCCATATCCTCTTTCGCCGGATTGGTATCGTCAAATCGCAAGTTACACTGACCTTGATAATCCAACGCCAAGCCAAAATTTAAGCAAATAGATTTGGCATGACCGATATGCAAATAGCCATTTGGCTCTGGTGGAAAACGGGTTTGAATGCTTTGATGCAGCCCAGACGCTAAATCTTCGTCAATAATCGTACGAATAAAATGAGTGGCGCGTTCTGGGGTGGTATGGTCTGTCATCCGCTCGGGCTCCTAAAGAAGGGTTCGCTTAACTATAAATTAAACCAGCTATTATACACAGAGTTAAAATAGGCTACAGGCGGTTACGCACTTTTGCTTTCAATGCTAAAATAAAATTTAATTAAAATTAAACAAAGGTTATGCCCATGCTTCGACGTTCATTTATTACCGCCGCACTTGCCGCCACATTATTGTTTAGCGCGACAGCCAAAGCTGATAATCCAAGAGTGTTAATAGAAACTAATCTTGGCAGCATGATCATTGAACTTTATCCCAACGAAGCGCCACTGACTGTCGCTAACTTTTTAGAGTATGTGAATTCAGGTTTTTATGATGGCACAATATTCCATCGTGTCATTGGTAACTTTATGATTCAAGGCGGCGGCATTGATGAACAAATGCGTCGCAAACCGACCCGCGACCCGATTCAAAACGAAGCCGATAACGGCTTGCAAAACCGAATTGGTACCATTGCGATGGCACGCACCAATGATCCGCATTCAGCGACTTCACAATTTTTTATTAACGTCGCCAATAATAGCTCTTTAGATTTTCGTGAAAAAACCCCTCGTGCCTGGGGTTATACCGTGTTTGGTCGTGTTGTCGATGGTATGAGAACCGTCAACCAAATTCGCACGCAACCGACCACCTCACGCAATGGCTATCAAGATGTACCCATCAATCCTGTTGTGATTGAAAGAATTCGTCAGATTCAGTGATTTATTATAAAAACCATGCAGAATACCCACTAATCCAGTAGTATAAGCAGCCCAAAATAACCTTCAAATAACGACGCGTAGGATAGATAAAGATGATGAACCTTGTAACCTTTGAAACCACTCTGGGCCAGATTAAAATAAAAGTTGATCACGAGCTCGCACCGATTTCTGCACAGAACTTTATTGACTATGCTGAATCCGGTTTTTATAACGGTACAATATTCCATCGCATCATTCCTGACTTCGTGGTTCAAGGCGGTGGCTTAGATGCCGAAATGAATCAGAAAAAAACCCAGCCTGCCATTGAAAACGAAGCAGACAACGGTCTTAAAAATAAGCGTGGCACCTTATCTATGGCACGCACGCAAGCCCCTCATTCAGCGACCTCGCAGTTCTTTATCAACTTAAAGGATAACGACTTCCTAGATCACCGTTCGCCCGACCTCCATGGTTGGGGATATGCTGTATTTGCTGAGGTCATTGAGGGCATGGATATTGTAGATAAAATGGCTGCTGTGAAAACAGGTAACCGGATGGGGCACAGTGATGTGCCTGTTGACGATATCTACATTGAAAACACCCTTGTTTCGGAAGCCTAAGTTCTGAGCCTATCTGCAAGTATCAACACAATTGATATAACTGGCCATCGCACTTTAGTGGTGGCCGACATCCATCTTATGCCGAACTTAGCTCAAGATACCACCGCCCCACTTCACGCAATTAATCAGACTTTTTTAGCCTTTTTAACTGGCCCTGCATTGCACGCAGATCAACTCATCATAATGGGCGACTTATTTGAAGCCTGGCTTGGTGATGATGTCAGCATGGCGTTTTATAGCCGTGAAATTGCGGCACTGGCTAACTTGAGTCGCCAGGGTACACAGCTTTATATCGGACTAGGTAATCGTGATTTCTTGATAGGCCAGGATCTACTCAAAGCCTGTCAAGCCAAGGGGGTATTTGCGGATCTAATTGAACTATACCAAAACCATCATCCAGCGATACTGCTCATGCATGGAGATAGCCTATGCACTGATGATAAAGCCTATCAACGGCTGCGTTTTTTTACCAAGCAGGCCTGGTTTAAACGATTTTTACGCCAATTACCCCTATCCTGGCGTTTAAAACTGGCGCATAAATTACGTGCAAAATCGCAAGCCGCCAATCAATATAAATCAGCGGCCATCATGGATGTCAGCTCAGCTAGCCTAGCTAAACTATGGCTAGACTATCCTAAAGCACAGCATCTGATCCATGGACACACCCATAAACCGGGACATCATCATTTTGAGTCAGGAAAACAACGTTGGGTGGTGGGTGACTGGCATGAACAAGGTGCAACCTATGTAGCCATTGAACAGGGCCAACCTAGCCTTAAGCAATTTAATTACCCCTGATTAATTACCACTAATCGGATAGGTTACCTTTTCACCGTCAAGACGGGCTAGAACAACCGCCCCAACAGAATCACTAAATATATTTACCGAAGTTCGCATCATATCGAGTAAACGATCAACTACCAGCAACAAGCCTAGCGCCTCTAGAGGCAAGCCTACAGCTAATAAAATCACACTAATGGCAACTAAACTCGCAGAAGGGATACCGGCCACACCTATCGAGGTCGCAAGTGCCAAAAACACCACCAACACCTGCTGCCCGAACGTTAGCTCCACGCCAAATAATTGCGCTATGAACAATACCGCTACACATTCAAACAAGGCTGTGCCATTCATATTTACTGTTGCGCCCAAAGGCAGCACAAAGCTGCTGATACGATTAGAAACACCGGCGCGTTGCTCGACATTCGCAAGGGTTACAGGCAAAGTGGATGCTGATGAACTGGTTGAAAAAGCAGTTAAGAGTGCAGGCGCCATAGCTCGGTAATGCTGCCAAGGGGATTTAATGCCGCCCACATAACGAAGGATTAAAGACATCACAACAACAAAGTGGAAAGCTAAAGCCAAAACCACGGTGATAAAAAACCAAGCCAAGGAGCCAAACTGATCAAAACCACTGCGTGCAACCGAAGCAGCTACCAAACCAAACACACCATAAGGCGCAAACTTCATCACCCATTGTGTAATCAACATCATGACATCAAACAAGCCCTGCCAGAAGTTTTGCATGGTTTCCCTTGCCGGACCCTTGACCTTGGTTAGGAAAAAACCAAACAGAATACTAAAGAAAATCAAGCCGAGCATTTGCATTTCTACGGCGGCCACAAAAATATTCTCAGGCACCATTCGAAGAAAAATCTCGACAATATCGCCGGCACCGCGCCCTTCTACCGCCATAGTAATTTGTGGATTGGCCTCTAATTGAGGTGGTGGGTTATCACTTACCCCTGGTTTAATCAAATTTACCAAAGATAAGCCGATAACAACGGCAATTAAGCCTGTCGCAATATAATAGCTGAGCGTACGAACACCTAAGCGACCAAAACCACCTTGACCACCAATATTACTGACCCCCAAGATGATAGCCGATACCACTAACGGGATCACAATCATCTTCAGTGCGTTTAAAAACAAGGTGCCAATAAAATCAAAAATAGCTAAGGCTGGTACACCCAAAACTTGACCTGTTGTACCCGCTAAACTCCCTGCTATAGCAGCAAGCGCGAGCGCAATAAGAATTTGGATAGGTAGTGCCATAGTGTCTCCTTGACTGCCCAAGTGGACAAAGTGGTTTTTATAGCATTTATCTAATCAATCTGAAGGCTGTCAATCAGCCTGCACATTGATTCCAGGCCATAAATGAGCCTAGATTAAACACCTTTTTAAATCCATTATCTTTTAAATATTGGGTTGCCATTTGCGAACGCGCACCTGAATGACAAAACAAAATCACCGGTAAATCGGGGTTGAGTTCTTTTAAGGAGCGTTCAGCAAACTCATACAACGGCATATTCACCGCTTCAGCGATGGCATTCATCCGCAATTCATTAGGTTCACGAACATCCACTAATTGTCCCTGCTCTTCTTTAACGAGACGCTTAGCGTCCATACATGTAATAAACATTTTTAACTTACCATGAAAAAAATTAACCAAATTGATGCAATAGCCATAACAGCCGCCACCACATCATCAAGCATAATGCCAAAACCGCCGGAAACATGGCGATCTAACCAACCAATCGGCCAGGGTTTGATAATATCAAACAGCCGAAATAACCCAAACGCTAATAGCCACCATAACCAGGCCTGGTCTGGCAAAAGCAAGACGACTAACCAAATGCCAACAAACTCGTCCCATACAATCCCACCATGATCATGCACACCCACTAACTCGGCAGCTCGACCACAAATCCAGCTACCGGCCACCAGCCCTAAGCCAAATAATAGCCAGGCAACTACGGGCGCATAAACTACCAGTGGGATAAATAACAGCCAACCAAGCAACGTTCCCCAGGTTCCCGGGGCTTTGCGAGCTAAACCTGAACCGAAACCAAAACCCAGCATTAATGCCGGGTGTTGACGTAATTCAGTCCAACTTGGCCAGTGAGTTGGATTCGACATCTTGACAAAAATTACTTAGCTTGACGCTTACGCGCTGCAATACGCAAACGCAAGGCATTCAGTTTAATAAAGCCTTCAGCATCTTTCTGGTTGTAGGCGCCTTTATCGTCTTCAAAGGTCGCAATCGACTCGTCAAACAAACTATCTGACTCAGACTTGCGACCGACAACAATCACATTACCTTTATACAACTTTAAACGCACCACACCGTTCACCACTTTTTGTGAATGGTCAATCGCCGCTTGCAGCATTTCACGCTCCGGGCTAAACCAGAAACCGTTATAAACCAATTTGGCATAACGTGGCATCAACTCGTCTTTAAGGTGCGCCGCTTCGCGGTCTAAGGTAATCGACTCAATTGCACGATGGGCTTTCAACATAATGGTACCGGCCGGTGTTTCATAACAACCGCGCGACTTCATACCCACAAAACGGTTTTCAACCAAATCATCACGACCAATGCCATTCGCGCCACCGATTTTATTTAATTCTGCCATAATCGTCGCCGGAGACATGGCTTGACCATTCAACGCCACGATATCGCCTTTTTCATAGGTCAACTCAATATAAGTCGGCTCGCTCGGCGCATTTTCAGGTGCAACCGACCAACGCCACATGCTCTCTTCTGGTTCAGCCCAAGGATCTTCCAATACCCCGCCTTCATAAGAAATATGTAGCAGATTCGCGTCCATTGAATAAGGTGACTTTTTTCCCTTCTTATTTTCAATCGCTATATTGTGCTGTTCAGCATAGGCCATCAATTTTTCACGCGAATTCAAATCCCACTCACGCCACGGCGCAATCACCTGCACATCCGGCATCAACGCATAGGCGCCCAATTCAAAGCGAACCTGGTCATTGCCTTTACCGGTTGCACCATGCGAAATCGCATCCGCCTGCACATCCTTCGCAATCTCAACCAAACGCTTGGCAATCAACGGACGCGCAATCGAGGTGCCTAATAAGTATTCACCTTCATAAATCGCATTGGCGCGGAACATTGGAAACACAAAATCACGTGCAAACTCTTCACGCAAATCTTCGATAAAAATTTCTTTAATGCCCATCGCTTGGGCTTTCGCACGCGCCGGCTCTACTTCTTCACCCTGACCGATATCGGCCGTGAAGGTTACCACTTCACACTGATATTCATCTTGTAACCACTTGGCAATAATGGAGGTATCCAAACCACCTGAATAGGCCAACACTACTTTTTTTATTTCTGACATGCTATTTCCTTTTAAAAATAAAAGCTGCTTTAATGCCCTATCAAACGATAAGTCGTTTAAAGCAAACCCAACCCTATAAATTTGTGAGATTATACCTT
Source organism: Thiomicrospira aerophila AL3 (assembly GCF_000227665.2). Classification (NCBI taxonomy): domain Bacteria; kingdom Pseudomonadati; phylum Pseudomonadota; class Gammaproteobacteria; order Thiotrichales; family Piscirickettsiaceae; genus Thiomicrospira; species Thiomicrospira aerophila. The sequence goes on from NZ_CP007030.1 coordinate 1,146,446, forward strand.
AAAATTAATGTCTTATTGAGTCGAACCCCATGCTTATCAGGAATTACATCATGCTTGATTATGTAAAAGTTGTACCGCAGTATCTCGTTCCACAACACATGCTGTCAAACATGATGCATTGGTTTATGCATATCGAACAACCTTGGATCAAGCGTCAAACCATTCGAGCGCTCACCAAACTTTATGACATTGACTTAACCGATGCGGTTAAAACTGAACCCGAGGATTACCCTCACTTCAATGCATTTTTTACCCGTGCTTTAAAAGCAGACGCTCGCCCAATTGCTGAAGGTCAACAAGTGTGGGTTAGCCCAGTCGATGGCGTGATTAGCCAAAGCGCCCGCCTTGATGGCAATCAAATGGTTCAAGCCAAATGCCATGATTACACAATTGAGGCATTACTGGGTGGCGACATTGACTATGCTAAACAATTTCATAACGGTCAATTTGGGGTCATTTACCTGTCCCCTCGTGATTACCACCGTATCCACCTACCCATGAGTGCGCAGTTGATTTCAATGACCTATGTGCCGGGGGATTTATTTGCGGTGAACCCTGCCACAGTTAAATTAGTACCTGGCTTGTTTGCGCGTAATGAGCGTCTAGTTTTACGCTTTCAAACCGATCAAGGACCTTATGCACTCGTTATGGTGGGGGCGATATTTGTTGGCAGCATGGAAACCGTCTTCGAGGGCAAAATCACCCCTCATTATGGCCCTACCATTAAACATTGGGATTACACTAATCAAAATCTACACTTTAATAAGGGCGATGAAATTGGTCGCTTCAACATGGGCTCGACCGTAGTATTGGTCACGCCTGAAGGACTTTTCTCAGAGCTTGGCCAACAAGCCTCTCGATTTATTAAAATGGGTGAGGCTTTTACTGCCGATACTCGTGCTGACAACCAGCCTAACAATTCGCGCCAAGACACCGATAACGATGAAGATGAACATGCCATAGGAGGCATCTAACATGAAACAAATTACTGCAATAATAAAACCCTTTAAACTTGATGATGTTCGTGACGCATTGCATGATATTGGCATTCACGGCATGACGGTCACTGAAGTCAAAGGCTATGGTCGTCAAAAAGGTCACACTGAAATGTATCGTGGTGCGGAGTATGTGGTTGATTTTTTACCTAAACTTAAGCTGGAAATTGCGATCGACGATGATCAAGTAGATAGCGCCATTGAAGCCATTGTGACCGCTGCCCAAACGGGTAAAATCGGTGATGGCAAAATTTTTGTCACGACTATTGAACAAACCGTAAGAATTCGCACGGGTGAAACCGGCTCAGCCGCGCTTTAAAGCGCTGTTGTACTGATTTTTGGGCTCACTTAATTAACCCAAAAATCAGCGTTACTCCAACCCCAAGGCTTGGCTTTTACGTGTGAGCGTATTACGCCCCCAGCCTAGCAGCTTCGCAGCATTTTGACGATGAAACTGACTGGCTTGCAACGCCGCTTCAATCAGTACTCGCTCAAACATTGGCTCAGCTTGAGTATGCAAGCCCTCTTGCCCTGATGCCAAAAACTGATCAGCCCACTGGCGTAATAATATCGGCCAATCCTCGTTATCGTCCCCCGATACCACCTGAGTCGGTCCTTGCCGAAACTCCAAAGGCAAATCTTCCATCCTTACCAACTTATCCGGTGCCATGATGGTTAACCAAGTACACAGGCTACGCAACTGCCTAACATTACCCGGCCATGGTAATCTAGATAGAAACACTTCCACGTCTTTATCAAAGTGCTTTTCTTCTAAACCTAGTGACTTGGCTTCTTTAGACATATAAAACTTTAATAACAAGGGAATATCGTCAGCCCGTTCGCGCAATGCCGGAATTTTGATACGAATAATGTTAAGACGATACAGCAAGTCTTCACGAAAGCGCCCCTCACGAACTAACTGTTCCATATTTTGGTGGGTCGCGGCGACAATGCGTACTTTAGCATGAATAGGATTACGCCCACCGACGCGATAAAAACTGCCATCATTTAACACCCGTAGCAAACGCGTTTGCAGATCGACCGGCATGTCACCAATTTCATCAAGAAACAACGTGCCGCCATTCGCTTGTTCAAAACGACCGATACGTTGCGAGTGCGCACCGGTAAAGGCGCCTTTTTCGTGGCCGAATAATTCTGACTCTAATAGCTCACGAGGAATCGCGGCGGTATTTAAGGCCACAAAAGGTTGATCAGCACGAGGGCTTAACTCATGCAAAGCCTGCGCGATCAGCTCTTTACCGGTACCCGTTTCACCATTAATCAGCACCGTTACATCTAATTGCGACACCCTTCCAATAATCCGAAACACTTCTTGCATAGCCGGAGCACCGCCAATGATATTAAGCGGTTGTTTACTCGATGCAGTAGCACGATGTTTAACCACACGCCCACCCGATAATTGACGCTTAATCGCCCGCTCAATTAAACTTATGGCTTCATCAATATCAAAAGGCTTGGGTAGATATTCAAATGCTTTACTTTGGTAAGAGCGTACCGCGGTATTTAAATCAGCATGGGCGGTCATAATAATCACTGGAATTTTCGCATCAACCTCATGAACCGCTTCCATAAAGGTCATCCCATCCATATCAGGCATGCGAATATCAGTGACTATCACGGTCGGCGGCGCACTAGACAAATGTTTAAGTGCTAAAGTCGGCGAGTCAAACAACTTAACGCGATAAGGCTTATCTTCAAGTGCGGCCTCTAACACCCAACGAATGGACGCATCATCATCAACAATCCATACGACCGCTTGATCATGGGTGCTTGCTGGTTGTTGGGTTATTTCAGTCATTCCTGCCCTCTCTCAAACGGTAAATAAACATGGAACACCGTGTGGCCCGGTTCACTTTCAGCCACAATCAAGCCACCATGTTTTCTAACTATATTTTGTGCAACTGGCAAGCCTAAACCTGTCCCTTCTTTTTTACTGCTCACCATCGGGTAAAAAATCGAATCAAATACCTCTTTAGGAATGCCGCTACCCTCGTCATGAATACTGATAACCGCTACTATAGGATAGGTTTGCGTACCTAAGGTAAATTTTCGTTCCACACGTGTGCGTATCGTGATTAAACCTTGCAACCCATCCATAGCTTGCACCGCATTGCGCAACAAATTCATAAACGCCTGTACCATGGCCTCACTGTCCATCAAAATCTCTGGAATAGAAGGGTCATAATCAAGCATTAACTCGACACCCGCTGGAAACTCCGGCTTTATAACGGTAATAACATGGCGAATAATCTCGTGAATATTCTCAGGCGTTTTAATGGCTGACTGTTTTGGACCAAGCATAGAATCAACCAAATTTCTTAAGCGAATCACCTCCTTAGCAATAACATCTAAGAAGGTTTGTGAGCGGGTATCCTGCTGTAAACGCTTTTGTAACAACTGGGTCGCACCATAGATGCCAGCCAAGGGATTTTTCACTTCATGGGCGAGCGTCTTAACCAACAAATTACCCGCTTCATATTGGTGCCAGCGCTCATCTTCTTCAACAATTCGATGATGGCGTTCCGTATTAAACAATTCAATTAACCAGCCCTGCTGCCCAACCAATTCATAGTTTGACAAAGTAGCACTAACTCGCACGCGGGTTAAATCAGGCAATTGTAGCTGGTATTCATGTACGGTTAAGCGCTGTTCACCAAAATTAGTTAAATCATCTAGCAGGCCTGGTAACAATACTTGCCAGGGAGACCCGACTATTCTGCGAGTACTCACCTGCAATAGTTCGCCGGCAGACATATTGATGTATCCAACTTTCTGAGATGCATCCACCCAGATAACCGATGTAGCTAAACCATCAAGCAATTCTTGCCAGTAGAACGGCGCACTATGATCCGTCATAATTCAATTCAACCATCAAGGCTTGGGCAATTCGATAATCCAGCGCATGGAGTTGATCGCCAATTTGCAACATAATCGGCCCTTTGAAGGGCGCTTTCGACTTCACTAATAAGGTTTCCCCCATCGCTAAGCCAATACTGGTTAAATAACGCAACTCCTCTGGCGAACGGTTTTTAATTCGAGCTAATTTAACCTGCTCACCCTCTGCCACATCGATTAAAGCTTTTACTGCCTGTTCACTCATCACACCATCTTGATCTGGAATTGGCGAGCCATGTGGATCATGGGTCGGACGCCCCAAGGCTTCCCACATGGAATCGACCAACTTATCGGAAACGGCATGTTCTAGGACTTCAGCCTCTTCGTCAACTTCATCCCAGGCATAATTCAAACGCTCGACTAAATACTGCTCAATAACGCGATGACGCCGAATCATTTGCAATGCCACTTGGCGACCAGACTCTGTCAGTGCAACACCGTAATAAGGCTCATAACTCACAAATCCTTGATCGGATAGTTTTTTTATCATATTGGATACAGACGCTTGCGCAACATTTAAGCGTGCAGCAATGGCAGAGGTATGCACCCCTTTGTCTGTTTGAGTGGGGTCCTCTAACTTATAGATACACTTTAAATAATCTTCAATGGCCTTTGATGCCGACATAACTGTTTTCTCTATTGACAAACACAGCCTTATTTTGCCCTATTTTGACGCAAAAATCCCCAGATTAGACGATATATTTTTAACAAAATCAGCTAGACCCTAAAAAGAACTTAGGCTAGACTAATCTTTATGGAAAGCTTTTCACAAACAACGACTTCTGTCATCCGTAACTTCAGCAAATGGCCCACACTCATTTTAAGTGTCATGCTTTTTGTTTTTGTTTCTTTTACATCGGCACAAGCTGCTCACTCTAAACCCCTCGTGGTGAGTAGCACCACCATGATTACGGATCTCGTTAACCAAATTGGCGCCGACCTAATTGAATCCAAAGGTTTAATGGGGCCTGGAATAGACCCACATTACTACCGAGCCACCTTTAATGATATGCGCCTATTACGCCGTGCCGACTTGGTTTTTTATAATGGCTTAGGTTTAGAAGGCCGAATGGCACAGGTTTTTTACAATCTAAGTGCACTCAAACCCACTGTTGCGTTAGGTGAACAACTTGATCCCCAACAACTCTTAGTTATCAACGGGGTGGTTGATCCACATATTTGGCTCAGCGTGCCCCTTTGGCATAAGGTAGCTGAAGAGGTCAAAACCCAACTGATTGCACACTTTCCTGAACATCAATTTACCTTTGAACAAAATTTCGCCAAGCTTGCGGGTGAATTAAATGAACTGCATGACTGGGTGTTAAATGAAGTAGCTCAATTACCTGATGAGCGGCGCAAATTAGTAACGGCACATGATGCATTCGGTTATTATGGACAAACCTATGATCTAGAAGTGATTGCTATTCAAGGACTCAATACCGAAGTTGAGTTTGGTTTGGCTGCATTACAACGAGTTAAGCAAATTGTCACTGAATATCACATACCCGCGGTATTTGCTGAAAGCACCTTACCCACTCGCTCAGTTAACGCACTGATCAATGGCCTTGCCGCTGAAGGCTATCAACTTAAACTGGGGGGTGAGTTATTGTCCGATGCGCTAGCTGTGGCTGGCCAACCTGGCGATACCTACCAATCGATGATTAGATACAATACCCTCACCATTATTGATGCATTAAGATGAATACTGATAAAGCAGCAGTCCTGCTAAATTTACAAAACTATAGCGTTAGGCTGAATCAAAAAACTATCTTAGCCCCCATGTCCTTGAGCCTACCTGGGCAACAAAAAATCGCGGTTATTGGTCCAAATGGTGCCGGTAAATCAACACTCTTAAAGGCTTTGATGGGATTGATTCCTAGCCAAGGGCAAGCGCTGTTTTGGGGGCAACCTTTAGCCAAAATCCAACCACGAATCGCTTACGTACCTCAACGCGAAGAAGTGGATTGGAATTTTCCAATTAATGCTTATGATCTCGTCTTAATGGGGCGCCAAGGCCAGCTCAAGTTCTGGCAACGTCCGACACCCCATGACCACCAGCTAGTCGCCGAAAACATTGAGCGCGTTGGCCTATCCCACTTGATAAAAGAACCGATCAGTCATTTATCCGGCGGTCAAAAACAGCGCTTATTCGTTGCGCGCGCATTATGCCAACAAGCCGACCTCCTCCTGATGGATGAGCCTTTTGCCGGTGTCGATCAAGTCAGTGAAAATATTATCTTTGCCTTGTTTGATGAACTGATCGCACAGGGTAAAACGATTATCTGTGTACACCATGACCTGGCTCGCATCCCTAGTCACTTTGACTGGGTCGTGCAACTTAATCAGGGATTGGTTGCGTCAGGCTCGGTGAGTGAAAGTTTTAACCCAACCAATCTTGCCAAAACCTTTCCGCACTTTTGGCCAGACTTTAACGCCACAACACAGCCAGCCGCAAGATGACCAGTCTAGTGCTCAACGCCAATTTACTCTGGGTCATGTTCGGCACGCTGTTACTTGGTGTCACCGCCGCTGCGATTGGCGGCCTTGCGGTATTGCGCGCACGCGCGTTAATTGGTGATGTATTAGCCCATGCCGCCATCCCAGGCGTGATGATGGGCGTTATACTGATGGGCAGTTTGTCACCACTACTATTGGTGGTGTTTGCACTATTTACCGGTATGCTAGCCTATCACCTGATTCACACCCTTACCCAACACACAAAATTACGCTCAGATACCGCGATGGCCATCATCCTTGCCACCTTCTTTGCACTGGGGATGTTATTACTCTCCTACATTCAAGCGCAACACTGGCCCAATACCGCTGGACTTGATCGTATTTTATTTGGTCAGGCGGCGGCGATTACCCGTGCAGAATTGCTCCAACTCCTTGCACTTTCATTGTTTACCCTGCTCTATCTGGTGATTTTTTTCCCACGTCTCAAGTTAATTTTATTCAATCCGAATTATGCCAAAAGTCTTGGCATGCCCGTGGCACGTGAAGAGTTTTTATTCGCCCTAGTATTGGTGATGGTGGTCGTGGTAGGTATGCACATTGTCGGCGCGATTCTGATGGCAGGCGCACTGCTGATTCCGATTACCATTATGCGCTTATGGCCACTTGGACTCGGACTGATGCTCAGCCTAGCGGCCATGCTAGCCGCCATCGCTGCGGTCAGCAGTAGTCTTCTCTCGCTCTGGGTAGAGCAAAGTCCAACAGGCCCTTGGATGATTGTGATACTCGGTGTTTTTTTTATCCTATCTTGGCTGAGTTATCAGGCTTATCAGCGTCTCGCCCGGAGCGCTAACCATGTATGAGCTATGGATTGTCATTACCGCGGCTTTGACCGCCGTGAGTTGTGCGCTAGTAGGTAGCTTACTCATACTTCGTCGCATGGCGATGCTTGGCGATGCCATCAGCCATTCAGTACTATTAGGTATTGTCATCAGTTACCTCCTATTTGATACCCTAGCGCTGCCTGCATTACTATTAGGGGCATTATTCGCAGGCCTGCTGACCGCCTGGTTGAGTACAGCAATCAGTCAACGGTCGATCATCCAGCCCGATGCCAGCTTGGGCTTGGTGTTTATTTGGATGTTTGCGCTGGCCCTGGTCTTAATCGCCCTGTTTGCTGATCGAGTCCACCTTGATCACCACCATGTCGTTTTTGGTGAAATGGCCTTTTTACCTTTTGAACGCTGGCGCTGGTTAGACTACGACTTAGGTCCTCGCGCATTTTGGATTGCACTGGCACTATTTGGATTAAATCTGAGCCTACTGATACTCGCATTTGATCGCTTGCAACTGACCAGTTTTGCGCCCGGTTTTGCGATAAGCCTTGGCGTGAGCGTTGGGTTTTGGCACTACTTATTGGTCAGTTTAGTATCGGTGACGGCAGTGGCGGCATTTGATTTAATGGGATCAATTCTGGTGGTCGCATTTTTAGTTATTCCAGGCGCAACAGCTTATTTGATTAGTCAACGACTCAAACCACTGCTATGGCTGGCCAGTGTCTATGCCATTGCCGCGGTTATCTTAGGATTTGGTTTAGCCTGGTGGCTAGACACCGCTCTATCGGCGGCCATGGCCTTTATGAGCGGTTTATTATTCGTATTGACCCTGCTTATCCAACGCATTCGGCAGGTACAACAATCCAAACTACCGCATCATTTTAGCTTGAATCAACTCGATGCTGGGGAAGCTAAACACATACATCACCGCAAACACGACTAAAAACACCAAGCGTAACGCTCCGGTTAAGCGCAATACAGGGTGACTCACAATAATAAACGCAACGGCGCTCACTAGCGCACTCCAAGCCAACAAAGTGAGGGCGACTAAACCGGCAAAGGCACCCAAGCCCATCATGTAATAATGCCAGGTAAATTTTGGTTTTGGCGTATGGCTCGACATTGTAACTCCCTGTCTAGATGTTTAAACTAGCGCCTATTGTAAAACATTCATTAAGGAACCAGCGATGAATCAACTTAACCTTCAAGATATTATTGTTATTGGCTTAGGTGAACTCGGCAGTGTTTTTGCGCGCGGTGCACTCAAACTAGGTTATCGTGTTACCCCGGTACTACGCCATAGCAATCTTACAGACATCGCAGAATCAACACTGCCCGTAGCGGTGATTGTATGCGTCGGAGAACAAGATCTATCTAGCACCCTAACAAACTTGCCCACAGCATGGCATGACAAATTAGTGCTCATCCAAAACGAACTCTTACCAAAAGACTTCCAGAAGGTCACACCCGATGCGACGGTCATTTCCGTCTGGTTTGAAAAGAAAAAGGGCATGGATTCAAAAGTAGTGCAAAGCTCACCGGTGTATGGCAAACAGGCGCAGTTAATTACTGAATTGCTCGCTAGCCTAGACCTACCCGCCTATGCCTTAGCCAGTGCAGATGAATTAGAATATCAATTGGCGCTCAAAAACGTCTATATCCTTAGTACCAATATAGCAGGCCTGGTTGTTGGCGGCGACGTTAACGAATTGGCTCAAACTCACCGCGATTTACTCTCAGCCGTGGTGACCGATGTGATGGCACTGCAACAAGCCCAAATTGTTCAGACACTTGATGCAGATAAGGTGATGAACGATTTACTGCTAGCCTTTAAAGGCGACCCAGCACACAAGTGCATGGGGCGTTCAGCACCGGCACGTTTAGCCCGCGCCTTAACACAAGGACAAGCCTTAGGCTTGGAGCTACCTACCCTCAACAAGATTGCATCGCAAACGCAAGCTTAATTCTAAAACCACGCAGCATAAAAAAAACCCCGACACAGTCACTATGCCGGGGTTGTTTGGTTTGGTTGCTTGTTTTGGGTGCTAACTGGGTCGTTAAATGACTAAAACTACGCCACAGCGACCGCAATATCCGCTAGTTTTTCAGGCGACTTAATTTCATAATCCGCCATTTCATCAAACTGCAAATAACGATACACATCATCCGCCATCGTATCCAACTTGCCAACCTGAGCAAGATACTCCTCGACGGTTGGGATTTTGCCGGTCGCGGCAATCACGGCAGCCAGTTCCGCTGAACCTAAATAAACATTGGCACCATTACCTAATCTATTTGGGAAGTTACGGGTTGAGGTTGAAAACACCGTTGCGCCATCTTCGACACGGGCTTGGTTACCCATGCATAATGAACAACCTGGCATTTCAGTTCGCGCCCCTGTGCGGCCAAAAATACTGTAATACCCCTCTTCAATCAACTGACGCTCGTCCATTTTAGTGGGCGGTGCAATCCATAACTTTGTGGGCACGGCGCCTTTTAGGGTTTCTAAAACCTTACCAGCGGCACGATAATGGCCAATATTAGTCATACAAGAACCAATAAAGACTTCGTCAATTTTATCACCGGCAACCGCTGATAATAATTTCACATCATCTGGGTCATTCGGGCAGGCCACAATTGGCTCTAAAATTTTGTCTAAGTCAATTTCAATGATTTCGGCATACTCTGCATCGGCATCCGCTTCAAGTAATACAGGGTTATCAATCCAAGCTTGCATTTCATCACGACGACGCAACAAAGTGCGCGCATCCTTATAACCGTTTTCAACCATCCACTCTATCAAACGAATATTCGATTTTAAGAACTCAATAATCGGCTCTTGACCCAACTTGACCACGCAGCCATTAGCCGAACGCTCAGCTGAAGCATCGGATAATTCAAAGGCCTGTTCAACTTTCAAATTTGGCAAGCCTTCGATTTCCAAAACGCGACCATTAAAGACGTTTTTCTTACCTTTTTTCTCAACGGTTAGCAAGCCTTGCTGAATCGCTTGATAAGGGATGGCATTAACTAAGTCGCGAAGAGTAATGCCCGGTTGCATTTCACCTTTAAAGCGTACCAACACCGACTCCGGCATATTCAAAGGCATGACCCCCAGGGTCGCGCCGAATGCCACTAAGCCTGACCCCGCTGGAAACGAAATACCTATTGGAAAACGTGTATGTGAATCGCCGCCCGTACCAACGGTATCAGGCAATAGCATACGGTTAAGCCAAGAGTGAATAACGCCATCACCCGGGCGTAAAGACACACCACCACGACTCGTCATAAAATCAGGCAAACTGTGCTGTAGTTTAATATCAACTGGTTTAGGGTAAGCAGCTGTATGACAGAAAGATTGCAACACGAAATCAGCACTAAAACCTAAACACGCCAATTCTTTCATTTCATCGCGGGTCATTGCACCCGTAGTATCTTGTGAACCAACGGTAGTCATATGCGGTTCACAATAGGTACCAGGACGTACACCTTGCACACCACAGGCCTGACCAACCATTTTCTGCGCTAGGGTATAGCCTTTGGTAGACGTGTCTTCGTCTGTCGGGCGGATAAATAAATCACTCGGTGACAAGCCCATCGCTCGACGTGACTTATCAGTTAGTCCGCGACCAATGATGAGGGGCACTCGCCCGCCGGCACGCACTTCATCAGGCATGGTAATCGGCTCAAGTTTGAACTCACTAATCACCTCACCCGCTTCATTGGTGATTTTGCCCGCATAAGGATGAATAGTTATCACATCACCCATGCTCATCTTAGTGACATCACATTCAATCGGTAACGAGCCTGAATCTTCGGCCGTGTTAAAGAAAATTGGCGCAATTTTGCCACCCAAGACCACGCCACCTTGACGCTTATTGGGTACATAAGGAATATCATCCCCAAACCACCACATCACCGAATTCATAGCAGACTTACGTGATGATCCGGTACCCACTACATCACCTACATAAGCAACTGGATGCCCTTTTGCTTTTAACTGATCAATTAAAGCAGGCACATCATCCATGCGCGCGGCCAACATCTCTTTGGCGTGAAGTGGAATGTCGGGGCGTGACCAGGCCGCCGTCGCCGGTGATAAATCATCGGTATTGGTTTCACCATCAACCTTAAACACCGTCACGGTAATTTGTTCCGGCATCTTAGGTTTGGCGGTAAACCATTCACCGGCACACCAGGCATCTACTACTTTTTTAGCATTAGCATTATTGTCAGCTTTCGCAATCACATCATGATAGGCATCATAAACCAATAGCGTTTTAGACAGGGCTGCCACCGCATTTTCAGCTACATCAGCTAAAGGACTGTCTAACAATTCAATCAGCGGCTGAACATTGTATCCACCCAGCATGGTGCCCAATAAAAAAGTTGCATGAGCTGGCGAAATCACCGGCACGGTTACGCGCTGCTGCGCCACATCAGCTAAGAAACTTGCTTTAACATAGGCCGCCTCATCTACACCTGGCGGAACACGATGCGTTAACAATTCAAGTAGCGCATCCACATCACCCGAATTAGTCTTAATCAGTTCAATCAGTTCCGCAGTTTGTTTAGCATCCAGTGGTAAGGGGGGTACGCCCTCAGCAGCGCGCTCTTGAACATGGTGTTGGTAAGCTTCTAACATGATTTCTCTCCAAATAGGCGACCAGCGCGTCCAAAACAGACAAAGACCTGCTTGGATACGGCTTAGCCAAGTCACGATAAATAAATTTAATATATAATATCACGATTTAGTCTTCATTTTTTTATCGAACTTGCAAGGAATCCGCTATGTCTCAAGCTATTCAGCCCACTCTCGCCCTATCAGAATTAACCGCCATCTCACCCATTGATGGTCGGTATGGCGCGCGTTTAAACGGTTTAAAAGCCATTTTCAGTGAATTTGGTTTAATCAAAAATCGGGTTAGAGTTGAAGTAGCTTGGTTAAAGATGTTAGCGAACCACCCGGCCATTCCAGAAGTGCCTAATCTAAGTGAAACGGCTAAAGCACACCTAAATTTATTGGTGAGTGACTTTAGTCTTGATATGGCGCAACGTGTTAAGGATATTGAGCGTACCACTAACCATGACGTTAAAGCAGTCGAATACTTGATTAAAGAGCATATGGCAAGTCACACTGAGCTGGCCGCCGTAAGTGAGTTTGTGCATTTTGCCTGCACCTCTGAGGATATTAACAACCTAGCCTATGCCCTGATGCTTAAAGAAGCACGCGAGCAGCACCTTGTGCCACAGATGCAACAGGTTATTGACGAAATCGCTCGTCAGGCCATGACGATGGCACATATCCCCATGCTATCACGCACCCATGGCCAGCCTGCGTCACCTACTACCGTCGGTAAAGAATTCGCCAACGTAGCCTACCGCCTACAGCGTCAAACCAAACAACTGATGCAAGTGCAGATTATGGGCAAAATTAATGGTGCAACTGGCAACTACAACGCGCATCTTTCCGCCTACCCCGATATTAATTGGTACGAACTCAGTGAGCAATTCGTTAACAATCTTGGCTTAGCTTGGAACCCTTATACTATTCAAATTGAACCCCATGACTACATTGCGGAATATTTCCATGCAGTGAGTCGTTTTAATACCATTTTGATTGACTTTGATCGTGATGTTTGGGGCTATATCGCCCTAGGCTTTTTCAAACAAAAAACAGTTGCCGGAGAAATTGGTTCATCAACGATGCCGCACAAAGTCAACCCTATTGACTTTGAAAACTCTGAAGGCAACCTGGGGTTAGCCAATGCCATTTTTGAGCATTTAGCGCAAAAACTGCCGATTTCACGCTGGCAGCGTGACCTAACTGACTCAACGGTATTGCGTAACTTAGGGGTCGGCGTAGCGCACACAAGTATTGCCATCGCCGCTACCCTTAAAGGTCTTGGCAAACTTGAAGTGAATGAAGCCAAATTAGCCCAAGACCTAGACGATAACTGGGAAGTCTTGGCTGAAGCCATTCAAACCGTTATGCGCCGCTATGGTATTGAACAGCCTTATGAAAAACTCAAAGAGCTTACTCGCGGACGCCGAGTTAACTCACAAATTATGCAAGAATTTGTCGATCGTTTAGATCTACCCAGTGATGCCAAAAAAGCTCTGCGCGACATGACCCCTGCCAGCTATATTGGTAATGCGGCTCGCCAAGCAGAAACAATTGAATTGGCCCTTAGCATTTTAAAAGGTCGTTAAGATGATTCATTTTGGCAGCATTGACCAGGCCTGCTTTTTACGGGAATATTGGCAAAAAAAACCTCTACTGATAAAACAAGCCTTACCCCATTTTATCAGCCCGATTGCCCCTGAAGAGTTAGCAGGCCTGGCGCTAGAAGAAGGGATTGAAAGTCGCCTAGTGATTCAACAAGGCGCACAAGATTATCAATTACGCCATGGTCCGTTTACCGAGCAGGACTTTATGCAACTGCCGGAACAAAATTGGACGCTATTGGTTCAAGGGATGGATAAGCTTATTCCTGAGATTCATCAACTACTGACTGAATTTGATTTTATTCCGCGTTGGCGACTCGATGACGTGATGATCAGCTATGCGAGCAAAGGCGGCAATGTCGGGCCTCACTATGATCACTATGATGTGTTTTTGTTACAGGCTGCCGGCACTCGTCGCTGGCAGATCACCTCGCAAGACTGTCATCCAGAGAACTATTTAAGTGATGTAGCCTTGCGCTTAATGCAAGAATTTAAGGTTGAAGATGAATGGGTTTTAGAGCCGGGAGATATGCTATACCTTCCGCCTAAATGGGGGCATCATGGTGTTGCGTTAGATAGTGAATGCATGACCTTTTCTGTCGGTTATCGGAGTTATAAAGCGCAAGAGTTGTGGGATAGCTTTGGTGATTACCTAGCAGAGCAAACCCAAGACTCGACCAAGAGTTTGACTAACAACCTTGCACAGGCCATTTATCAAGATCCCAACTGGCAAAATACCAAGCCTGGAGAAGTGCCTGATAGCGCATGGCAACATGCACAACAACAACTTCTTGCCTTAGCACAAGATGATCGCGCTATGCAGGCCTGGTTTGGTCGCTTTGCCACACAACTTGATGAGCAATCTCATCAACAACTACCTGACCCACTCACGCCAGAAGAGCAGGCCGACATTAATCAATTTCAACAAGCCTTAACACAAGCTGAGCGTCTTGAACGTGATCCTGTCTGCCGTTTTGCTTATAGTCGTCATCCTGAAACGGGACAGGTCACGCTGTTTATCAATGGCAGTGCATGGCCTGTAGGTGACGATATGGGTGCTGGCGTACTCATGGAACTGGCCAATCAACCCTTCTACACTAGCGAACAATTAATTCGTTGGGCCAAGCAACGCCCAGTTACTCAATTACTCTATGAGCTTTGGTGTTTACAATATGTCGTTTTTCCAGACCAGGAAGAACAAGCAGAGTGTTATGAGGGTGAGGCTTAAGACTTATGGGTCCAGTTTGCTTGAGTACAAGCTGGACAGACACTATGAATGACAGCAATATTCTGTGCAGTGTGACTAACTAATCTTTCTGGTTCAAACCATTCTTTTTCTCCAACACGCCGCAACTTATTACAAAAACTACAGCGAACAAGTCCAGAGTGCTTTTTTGGTCGATTATCTACTCGCTCAACGATATCTAGACGATTGACAAACGCTTCCACTTTTAACAGTAAGTGATTCATTAATACTGAACCATTTTGCAGAGGTACTAGTTCAAGTTCCATAAATCGCTTATGGGTTGGTGAATCACAACGATAGGGCCTCGTAATGACTTTTTTAGACACCCGACATAGTTGAATACAGCTTTCCACATACATTTTTGTAGAGTCATTACGAATAAATATACTCAAGGGTTGACCAATTAAATGACTAGAATCAAGCGCTTTTTTAGTGACCTCATCTAAATTATCAAGCCAATTTGACGATAAACTTTCAATCAGACCATTACGATTTACAACTATGGATAACGAGGAAGAACTCTCATTACTCATGCAAAACCTATATCGGGTCGCCCCAGTAAATAACCCTGAATATAGTTTACACCTTGATCCTTCAACCAATCAAATTGCTCTTGCGTCTCAACCCCTTCCGCCACAACCTGTAGGTTAAAAGCACGAGCCATAGCAAGCATCGCCGAAATAAGCAATTGACTTGAAACATGCTTGCCGATATCCATCACAAAACTGCGATCAATTTTTAACACATCAATAGGTAAATCTCGTAACATCGACAAAGAAGCATAGCCTGTACCAAAGTCATCCAACATAATTTTGGCTCCCATAGACTGCAACTGTATCAAATGACGTCTAACTTGTTCTAGGTTCTGCATAGTAGCCGTTTCAGTCACTTCAAAATAAAAACGATCTAAATTTAAACCATGCTCTGCTGC
Organism: Thiomicrospira aerophila AL3; assembly: GCF_000227665.2. Taxonomy (NCBI): domain Bacteria; kingdom Pseudomonadati; phylum Pseudomonadota; class Gammaproteobacteria; order Thiotrichales; family Piscirickettsiaceae; genus Thiomicrospira; species Thiomicrospira aerophila. The sequence goes on from NZ_CP007030.1 coordinate 1,162,052, forward strand.
GATAGACTGCAACTTATCACACAGTTTGAGATCAAAAAACTGAATAACTGATAAATTGACGGTAACTTTAATTTGAGACCGTCGAGCTTCAGAGAGCCTACTAATATCACGACATATTAATCGAAATATAATCAGACCTAACTCACTTATCAGACCATGCTGCTCAGCTAGTTCAATGAAGTGTGACACATAAATATCACCATTTTTGGGTCTTAGCAGGGCTTCATAATGGGCAGCCGTCTGTTGATCGTGAATAGAAAAAATGGGTTGATACGCCATATTTAAATGTTCTTGAGGCGAAGCTAAGGCGTGTCTAACATAGTTTAAAGTTATATTCGATTTCAACATACTCGCTTCATGTTCAAAACTAAAAAACTTAAACTTGTTTCTACCTTCATGTTTTGCACTATACATCGCAGCATCAGCCCGCCGCATCAAATCTTCAACGTTATCACCATGTAGGGGTGCGAAAGCAACCCCTAATGAGGCTGAAAGATGATGTCTAGATTTATTTGTTATGAAAGGCTGTTCTAAAACACGCAAAAGATCTTTTGCTAAAACCATTACTGAGTCCCGTGACGCATTTTCTTTGATCAGCAACACAAACTCATCGCCACCAATTCTCGAGGCCATATCACTATCACTGATCAGTGATATGATGCGCTGAGCGGCCTCTTTTAATACTCTATCACCCTCGGCATGGCCAAAAGTATCGTTAATATTTTTAAACTTATCTAAATCTATAAATATAAGTGCTATCTGGTACTCTGGTGTAGCTTGCATGTAATGCAAGCAGGCTTCTAAACTCTGATTTAATAATTGTCTGTTTGGAAGACTGGTGAGCGCATCATAAAATGCAAGTCGATCCAATTGTGTTTGATGTGCTTTTCTTTCCGTAATATCAGAAAACAATGCCACATAAAAAAACTTACCAGTAAATTTATCGTGGATACGGCTAATCTGCAGCCACTCTGGAAAAATCTCACCTGACTTGCGTTTATTCCATACTTCACCAGCCCACCAACCATGATGTTCTATTTCACGCCACATCCGGTCATAAAATGCTGGTGAGTGTCTTCCGGAGTGCAATATTTTAGGCGTTGCATTTAGCACATCATCGTGGTTGAAGCCGGTAATTTCAATAAAAGCTTGATTAACCTTAACAATTCGCCCTTCATGATCAGTAACCATTAAGCCTTCATGCATTTGTTCAATAATTGCATTAGAAAGTTGCAATGAATTTTTAGACAAAGACACAAAGTCAACTAAGTTAATTAGCATCAAGTAATGGATTGTACTGTCATTAATCTCACCTGCAACAGGCTTAATTAAAAAAGTAAAACTCGTACCCGAAGTAAAGTGTAATACCTCATTATTTGCGAGCTTATTAATACTTGATCCTAATTTCTTTATAAATTTTATAAAATCATATCTACTAACTTTATTTAGAAAGGATCTAAAGTTTTTATTTACCGGGTCATGACTTACTTCAGAGACTAAGTTTAAAAAAGAGTCATTACAATCCATAATAATTGCATGATTATCAATAATAAGCATTGGACTAGGTGAGTCTTTGTAGCAAAGATCCCAATCAGACTGATTCGTTAAACTATTACTCGACTCATCAAACTCAATCTCATAATTGATCAATTCAATTTCGGCTTCTAGTTCATTTACACGATGACCAAGCTCGGAAGATATTTTGGTCAGTTTTTGTAATTCATGCTGTAACAACTGGTTTTCGTTTTTGAACGCATCTAAATCTTGCAACAGTTCCGATGAAGAAGTTGATTCAGAAACTAAATATCTAGTATTCATCATCTCGCTCCAACCTTTTAATGTAACCTAGAAAGTGTTTTTGGGCATTAATCCATGTCTCCTCAACTCTCAAACTGAGTAACACTCTTTCACCGGATTTCGCTAAGCCAGACACTTCTCGCCATGACCCAATTAACCCGCTAGTTCTGCCAGATAAATACTCGCGTAAATAACCGTCATGATGACTTGCATAGGGATCAGGCATAATCATCTTAATATTCTGATGCATTATGTCAGCTGGCTCATACCCCAAAATTTTGCTAATTTGATTATTCGCAAATGTAACTATACCCAATTCGTCAATCACGATTAAGGCAAAAGGTAAATAGTCTCCAAGATGGACAAGCACACTATGGGAATCTATAGCAGGGTCATGTTTAGCCGTATGATTCTCCTGCTCAAAAAACATCATCACACCAACACTTTTATCGTCATTTTCTTTATAAGCAACCAGTCGTACAAAATAAACTAACGCACCCCTTCTGACCTTAATACTGACCTCGGTTTCCAACTCAATAACATTCAACAATTCCTGCCTTAAATTGGGAATATCCATCTTTAAGTTAATAGTTGTTAAGGCCTGACCAATATCATCAAATCGCAATCCTAGAACTTGACCAGCCAGTTTGGTGTAACGTTGTAGCCTGAGTCTGTTATCAATTAAAACTACAACTTCATTAATATTTTCCAACATCGATTGCAGGTCATTATTCACCTGCTCAAGCTCATATGACTTTACTTCAAGTTCTTGGTTAACAGTAGACAACTCTTCGTTAGTGGATTGCAACTCTTCATTAGCTGTTTGCAATTCTTCATTGGCCGACTGTAACTCTTCATTGGCCGACTGTAATTCCTCGTTGGTTGATTGCAACTCTTCGTTTGTTGTCTCCAACTCCTCAATAGAGGTTTGTAGCCTTGCCTTGAAAACTGTTATCTCATTGGACAAGCTATTAGTATTTTTTAAGAATTCGTCGGGATTAGCCTGATCACTCAGAAACGCATCTTTTAAATCAACTTCTGTAAAGCTGATTAGAAAAAAAGGTTGATTATCATCTTCAACTCCATCCACCCGTTTTATCTTAATAAACAAAGCATGATTGACTTGAGCCTCTTGAAAAAATAGTGACTGACTAGAAGCGATACCTTGCCTTTTTGCTTTTTGAAGTAAAGCACGAATATCCATTTTTAAATCATCGCGGATTAAGGTAAATAAATTGGTATCAATTCGACCCTGAGGAAAAACTAGATATGACGACATATCTCCACGCATATGAAGTATTTGACCAGATTCATCCGTTGCTATCACTGAAGGCAACATTTCATTGAGCAATAGGCTTTCAATTTTCGCCAAATAGTTATGCTTCGCAACAAACATAGTTGGCTTAGTATTTATCTTCTTGTTCGAATAGCTAGACTTTGCTGTCTGGACAGGGCTTTTTACACGAGTATGTTTGCGCACAAATAATTGTGATTTTGGGACTAAAACATCAAACAAATCCGGTGAAGTGGCAGTCGCAGACTCTGACTTGCCAAGAAATAATACACCTTTGGTCTTTAACGAGAAATGAAATGCACTCAATACCTGTTTTTGTAAATCATTAGAAAAATATATCAACAGGTTACGACAACTAATCAAATCTAGCTTTGAAAAAGGAGGGTCCATAACTAGATTTTGGCGTGCAAAGACCATGGGCTCTCTGATGAACTTTTGAATAAAAAAGAGACCATCTCTTTCAACAAAATATTGCTTAATCTGTTCCTGAGACAGGTTTTTAATTTGTCCAAGAGTAAATTGCCCTTTACGGGCAAAGCTTAAACTAGTTTCATCAATATCGGTTGCAAAAATCTGATAATTGACATTTTTCCCCAATCTAAGTTTTGCTTCATGAAACAGTATCGAAATCGAATAAGCTTCTTCTCCTCCAGCACAACCTGGAACCCAAACGCGAATATGATCACCAATCTGGTGATCTGATACCATCTTATCAATCACTGTCTTTAAATCAGCAAATGCTTCAGCATCCCTAAAAAAATCGGTTACTGATATTAATAGATCTTTATAGAAACTCTCCACTTCGCTACCAGAGCCGGCAAGAAGGGTTATATAATCATCTAAGGTCAATAATTTATGTACAGCCATCCGTCTTGCAATACGACGCTGAATAGTTTTAAGCTTATAGCCGCTAAAATCATAGCCTGTTTGATCTAAAACCCGCTGAAAAATTTTCTGCAATGACGTTTTTGCTTTTGAATGGCTTACCTTTAATAAAGTCTGCCCTGCTGACTCTAGATACCCAGCAATTTCTTTTGGCATCAAAGCAGGCTCTAGGATGTAATCCACAAAACCTGTTTCAATGGCGGCATTTGGCATACCAGAATATTTAGCAGACAGTTCAGATTGAGCAATAACCATACCTCCCGCTGCTTTTACCGCTGCGACACCTTGTGCACCGTCGCTACCTGTTCCGGAAAGTATAACTGCAACGACTTTATCAGCCAGATCCTCAGCCGCACTATGTAATAACAAATTAACTGATGGCTTAGGACCAATTTCTGCAGCTGGGAACAAACAAATATAGCCGTCTTGAATAACGGCATTATGGCCTGGCGAGACAACGTAAATACAATTGACGACAGGCTTAATATCTTCTGTAACTAATTTGACGGGTAAATCGGTAACCCTAGACAATATGTCACAGAGTATAGTGGGGTGTTTAGGATCTAGGTGTTGAGCAATAAGATATATAGAACTGGTATCCACCACGATATTTGATAAAAAATCTTTTAAGGCATCTAGTCCACCCGCTGACGCGCCAACAATAATCCAGGGAATCTTATTATCAAGCGATACATCCGGCCTTAATTGTTGAGTTGACATGTTTTATTACCCTATAGATTTTATTAACTATGTTAACAAAACAACTTAGATTATTTTTGAAATTTTAGACCTAGTCTATGAATTTTCTAAGTTTAAGGCAAAAAAAACGCGCTGGTCATAAAGACGCAGCGCGTTAAAAATATGGCGGAGCGGACGGGGCTCGAACCCGCGACCCCCGGCGTGACAGGCCGGTATTCTAACCAACTGAACTACCGCTCCAATTTTTTGGTGGGTGCTGAGGGGTTCGAACCCCCGACCCTCGCCTTGTAAGGGCGATGCTCTCCCAGCTGAGCTAAGCACCCGAATTTTTACTTGAGCGTACACTCAAATTTATAACTGACAGCATTATTAAAACTTGTCATCGTTTCAATAAAAAAGCTAGCATTGCTAGCTTTTAAAATATGGCGGAGCGGACGGGGCTCGAACCCGCGACCCCCGGCGTGACAGGCCGGTATTCTAACCAACTGAACTACCGCTCCAATTTTTGGTGGGTGCTGAGGGGTTCGAACCCCCGACCCTCGCCTTGTAAGGGCGATGCTCTCCCAGCTGAGCTAAGCACCCGTTTTCCGCGTGGTTAGTCGCGTTAAACAATGCGCGTATTATAAGGCGCTCATAGGGATTGTCAACCAATATAAAACTAAATTTAGTAAATTTTTAACCCAGTGTTAATGATGACTTGTTTTTACCGTACCATCAACCGTTTCATTAGCGACCACTGCGTCTGCGGCCGCCACTAAGGCATCATCTAAAGGTGTAGGTGCATAAGCCAAAGCCTCAGCCACCACCTCTTCAATCCACTGTACCGGCTTAATACTCAACGCATCGGTGATGTCTGCTGGAATCTCATCCAAGTCTCGCACGTTATCAATTGGAATCAACACGCGCTTAATTCCACCTCTTAACGCAGCCAAGAGCTTTTCTTTTAAGCCACCGATAGGTAACACCTCTCCACGCAGAGTAATTTCCCCTGTCATCGCAATATCAGCGCGCACGGGAATCTGCGTGAGGGCTGAAATAATCGCAGTACACACGGCAATACCGGCACTCGGTCCGTCTTTTTTAATCGCCCCTTCCGGAAAGTGCAAATGCAAATCCTGGGTTTCATAAAAATTCGCCGCCAAACCATAGTCTTTATAACGTGACCGAATCACACTCATCGCTGCACGCACCGACTCCGTCATCACACTTCCTAACTGACCAGTTGTTTCCAACTTGCCTTTACCGGTCATCGCAGTGGCTTCAATACGCAACAAATCACCACCTACACGCGTCCAAGCTAAACCGGTTACTTGACCAATACGATCTTGTTCTGACGCAAGGCCAAAGCGATACTTGGCAACACCCAAATAATCGGCTAAGTTGGCTTTTTCAACGACAATATGCGCTAACTTTTCAGTTAAGATGGCCTTAACTGCCTTACGACAGATTTTGGCAATCGCACGATCTAACGAGCGCACTCCTGCTTCACGGGTATAAGTCTGAATAATCGCGACCACCGCGTCTTCACTGATGGTTAATTCAGTCGCCTTCAAACCATGGTCTTTAAGCTGACGCGGGATAAGGTGATCAATCGCAATACGGATTTTTTCAAGCTCGGTATAACCGGCTAGATTAATCACCTCCATACGGTCCATTAAGGCTTCAGGAATATCCATCGAGTTTGAGGTGGCCACAAACATGACCTCTGACAAGTCATAATCCACCTCTAAATAATGGTCACTAAAATGACTATTCTGCTCTGGATCCAGCACTTCTAGTAATGCGCTAGCAGGATCACCGCGCATATCACGGCTCATTTTATCGACTTCATCCAATAGAAATAGAGGGTTTTTGGTTTTAACACTTGCCATTTTTTGAATGATTTTGCCCGGCAAGGCACCGATATAGGTGCGGCGATGTCCGCGAATTTCGGCCTCATCACGCACGCCGCCCAGTGCAACTCGCACATATTCACGATTCGTTGCTTGTGCAATCGAGCGCGCAAGCGTAGTTTTACCCACACCAGGTGGTCCAACCAAACACAAAATAGGCCCTTTCAGTTTTTTAACCCGCTGCTGTACCGCCAGGTATTCAATAATGCGTTCTTTAACACGCTCTAAACCAAAATGCTGAGCATCAAGTATAGCTTGGGATTTAACCAAATCTTTAGACACGCGGCTGCGTTTTGACCAAGGCAAACTCACCAACCAATCAAGATAGTTGCGAATAACATTCGCCTCGGCTGACTGGGCTTGCATTTGGCGCAGTTTTTTAAACTCTGATTGCGCTCGCTTAGCGACCACTTCGGGCATATTAGCGGCTTCAATTCTAGCTAGCAGGCCTGTTTGTGGATCTTCATCATCTTGATTCAATTCTTTATGGATCGCCTTGAGTTTTTCATTTAAGTAATACTCACGCTGGGTACGATCCATTTGCTTCTTAACCCGCATATTGATACGTTTTTCAGACTCAATGATATCGATATCTTCTTCAATGAAACCCAACAAGGCTTCGAGACGGTCGTTAATGGATACGTGACCTAATAGTTGCTGTTTTTTAGCAATACTCAGACTTAAGCTCACCGCGATTAAATCAACCAACTTGGCCGCATCTTTCGCTTTTTCAATACTTTCGCGCACTTCTGCAGGCAGTTTTTTCTTAATTTCCGCTAAATGAAAGAAACGCTCGACCAGCACAGATCTGAGTGGATGCGTCTCGGCATCAGGCCCAAGATCAGCCGGCAACGCACAAATATCCGCTTCTAAAAACTCACCTTCATTATGCAATTGCTCAAGGCTATAACGCTGCACCCCCTCAACCAGTACTTTGACAGTACCATCAGGTAACTTAAGCGTTTGAAGAATCGTGGCCAAGGTCCCTACTTCGTATAAATCACTTCGTGCGGGCTGGTCCTGTTCTGGATTTTTTTGCGCAATCAAAAACAACAAACGATCGCGCTTAAGTGCTTCATAAACCGCATTGATCGATTTTTCGCGGCCAACAAACAAGGGCATCACTGAACCCGGAAAAACCACTACATCGCGCAATGGCATAATCAGAACCCGCTTCGATTCCTTTGGTGCTAAGTGTTCCATGTTCGCCCCCTTTATTATTTATTCACAGTTTTAACCGCATCTTCATAAACGAGAATAGGTGGCTTTTTACCCTGAACAACCGCTTTATTAATCACCACTTTCTGCACATCACTCATGCCTGGCAACTCATACATGGTATCGAGCAAAATCTTTTCCATAATAGAGCGTAAACCACGTGCGCCGGTTTTACGAGTAATAGCAAGATTAGCAATTTCTTGCAGCGCATCCTTACGAATTTCTAACTCAACACCCTCAAGCGCAAACATCTTTTGGAACTGTTTAACTAACGCATTTTTAGGTTCAGTCAGAATTTGAATCAAGGCTTTTTCATCTAGTTCGGTTAATGAAGCAATGACCGGTAAACGCCCTACAAATTCGGGGATCAACCCATAACGATTAAGATCTTGCGGTTCAATGTTTTCAAACAACTTACTAATGGCAGCTTTTTTCGATGGATCCTTCACCTCGGCTGAAAAACCAATACCGGTATTTTGTTGCATCCGTTGCTCAATGACACGATCAAGCCCTTCAAACGCGCCGCCGACAATAAATAATATTTTCGAGGTATCGACATAAATCATTTCTTGGTTCGGATGTTTACGACCGCCTTGAGGTGGCACAGCCGCTTGAGTTCCTTCGATCAGTTTTAATAAGGCTTGCTGTACGCCCTCACCCGACACATCCCGCGTAATGGAAGGGTTTTCTGATTTACGGGTAATCTTATCAATTTCATCAATATAGATAATACCGCGCTCCGCCTTTTGCGGATCATTATCACAACGCTGCAAGAGCTTAAGTACAATCGACTCAACGTCTTCACCCACATAGCCCGCTTCAGTTAAGGTCGTGGCATCAGCAATGGCAAAAGGTACATCTAACAAACGTGCTAAAGTTTGCGCCAATAAAGTTTTCCCCGAACCCGTTGGACCAATTAACAAAATATTACTTTTTGATAATTCAACTTCGTCTTGGGCATGACCATGCTGTAAACGCTTATAGTGGTTATAAACGGCCACTGACAATACTTTTTTAGCGTGCTGCTGCCCAATAACATAGTCATCTAAAATACCGCTGATCTCACGTGGCGTAGGCAGTTTCTCAAGATCAAAGGTAGCCGCAGCCGGCTCACCAAACTCTTCATGCAAAATATCGTTACATAACTCCACGCATTCATCACAAATATAGACAGATGGGCCAGCAATTAACTTTTTAACTTCATCTTGGCTTTTGCCACAAAAAGAGCAATACAAGGTTTTTTCAGACATAAATACTCCCTTTGGCATTAACCGCGCTTAGCTAGCACTTGGTCAATCAAGCCATATTCTTTTGCTTTTTCAGCACTCATAAAATTATCGCGATCCGTATCTCGCTCAATGACCTCAAGCGGCTGACCGGTATTTTCACTCAGTGCTTTATTAAGCTTATCTTTTATAAATAAAATTTCACGCGCATGTATTTCAAAATCACTTGCTTGTCCCTGAAAACCGCCCAGAGGCTGATGAATCATCACCCTTGAATTAGGTAACGCAAAACGTTTACCCTTCGCGCCTGCCGCCAATAAAAACGAGCCCATGCTGGCTGCCTGGCCTAAACACATGGTGGATACATCTGGCTTAATAAAGCGCATCGTGTCATAGATAGCCATACCGGCCGTTACACTCCCACCAGGGGAATTGATATAAAGGTGAATATCTTTTTCTGGATTCTCAGACTCTAAAAATAACATTTGAGCCACAATCAAATTTGCCATGTGATCTTCAACAGGTCCTACCAAAAAAATAACCCGCTCTTTTAATAAACGTGAATAAATATCAAATGCACGCTCACCACGGCTTGTTTGCTCCACTACCATCGGCACCAAAGCATTCATAATATTAGAGTGATCCATTTACCTTCCTTCAACAAACTTAAAATAGCCGACATTCATCAGCTCTATTTAATATCGTAATCTATATTAGCCGCTACAGCCCATAAAAAAAACAGCCCCGGAGTCTTTTGCGCAAAAGAATCACGGGGCTGAGTACATTTAGACCCCTCCAATCAAAGGAGGGCTATGTTATTTACGCTTTTTGACTCACAATTTCGTCAAATGCTTTAGACACCTTGGTCACTTTAGCTTGCGCTAGGATATGCTTAGCCGCATTCGACTCAACAATAATCGCCTTCACTTCGCTTAAGCGCTCTGGGTTTTGATCATACCACTCTCTAATTTCAGCCGGGTCTTCATATGCTGAAGCCTGGTCCGCAATAAACTCATCCAACTGCTCAGGTGAAGCTTCAATGTTGTTTGCTTTTACTAAATCAGCAATGACCAAACCTAACTTAACACGACGTTCTGCATCAGGGCTAAACATGTCTGCAGTTAAACCAGGCATTTGATTTTTTGGCATGCCTTGTTGCTCTAAACGTTGCATGTATTGATCAAGCATCGACTGGGCTTCTTGAGCAACTAACGCTTTTGGAATAGATAACTCGGTCGCTTGTTCTAACGCGTCAAAAGCAGCCTGACGGTTTTTAACATCCAATGTACGCTTAAGCTCGCGCTCCATATTGTCACGCACTTCTGCGCGCAAAGCTTCTTCAGTACCCGCTTCCACGCCAAATGACTTGATGAACTCTTCATCAAGCTCAGGCATTTGTTTGGTCTGCACTGAATGTACAGTAATATCAAACTGAGCAGTTTTGCCTTTTAAATGCTCTGCTGGATATTGCTCAGGAAAGGTCACATCAATCGTTTTCTGCTCACCTTTTTTCATTCCAAGAATGCCATCTTCGAAACCTGGAATCATACGACCGCTACCAAGTTCTAGAGGTACGTTTTCTGCTTTACCGCCATCGAATTCAACACCGTCGATTTTACCAACGAAATCGATAATAACTTGCTCACCCTTATTGGCTTTTTTAGCCGCACCGGCTGGCTTCCATGCCGAACGCTGTGCTTGCAAACGACCAATCATGGCATCAACATCGGCGTCAGTCACTTCACTACTTACTTCTTCAAGTTCAAGGGCAGCAAGATCAGGTAAAGCCACTTCTGGGAACACTTCAAACTTAGCCGTAAACTCAATTTTGCCTTCGTTAATGTCAACTTTTTCAAATTCAGGGTAACCAGCAACATTTACGGCTTGCTCGTCTGCGGCTTTAAAAAACGCATCATAAAGTGCTTCCCCAAGCATCTCTTGACGAACTTGGCCTGAGTAACGCTTTTTCACCATCGCTAAAGGCACCTTACCAGGACGGAAGCCATCCATTTTTACCGTGCGGCGCACTTCGGCAAGACGTTTTTCAACCTTGGCATCGAACTCATCCGATGGAAAGGTCACGGTCATTTTGTGTTCAAGGCCTTGTTCAGGTTTTTCGACAGATACTTGCATACTCACTACCAATTGTTAATTCGAGGTTAAATAAAAATACTTAAAACTTAAGCGCTAAAATTATACAGACACCTTTAAAAACAACAAGCAAAAATTAATATTTGAAGCGAAACCAGGCCTGGTAAGCCAATAGTGTCCACGCCACCAACCAGACTAGACCGCCTAATGGCGTTAAAAACACCAGCCATTTGATCTCGGTAAGCGCCCAAAGATAAAGACTGCCTGAAAATAGTAAAATGCCTAATAAGAGCATCATAACAATCCAGGGGAGTACTCGCCCTGCTTGATCTTGCCAGCGCCAGGCCAACAAGCTCAAAACCAGGCCTGCTAAAGCATGAATAAAATGATAATCCACCGCCGTTTGCCAATTAGCTAAGGCTTTAGCAGATAAAACATTGGCCAACCCATGCGCACCAAAGGCCCCTAGACCTACGGCCAAAGCCATTAAGAAGGCACTCATGGTCACTAAAAAACGAATCATAAAAAAACCTGTTGTGCTGCCGCATTAGTTTAAACCAAGTATTTTAACTAATTTCGAAGGGAGTTGTTGACAAGGCTAAGCCGCGTCCATATAATTCGCCACACAAAACACATGCCAGTGTGGTGAAATTGGTAGACACGCCGGATTCAAAATCCGGTGCCCTTAAAAGCGTGGCGGTTCGAGTCCGCCCACTGGTACCAAATACAAGTTTCGTATAACTTCCAAATATACGACCGTAGCTCAGTTGGTTAGAGCACCACCTTGACATGGTGGGGGTCGGTGGTTCGAATCCACTCGGTCGTACCAAATAACCGTTATAAATCAAGCACTTACCAACCTAGATCAATCTTCAATTTTGCCTAAAATATTTCTAGGGTCAAAATAGGGTCACAAAAAATAGCTTAGAAAGCTAACTTTTAAAACGCCCCAACTTAATCAAATGAAGACACGTTAGTTTTATCTAACTCCATCTCAATGGCTTTGGTCTTTTTGGGTAGAAGACATGGCACTGTGGCGGACTACTTTTTTTCCTGCTATAAATTTTACCCATCAGGGTTTGTGATAAAAAAAGCCGGTAATAATTCCGGCTCTTTATTATTGTTCGCCAATCCCGGCACGGTGCAATTCGGCAATTTTGGCTTGATCTTGTTTAATCCAAATTGACAGCGTCATTAACCTGGCGCCGATATGTCGCAACTGATCGGCCGCCTCTACCGCCTCGGGCCGGTATGGCGTGCCGTCGCGGTAGTTCCATTTTATTGATCGTCGGGCGGCTCTTAGGTTTTCTTCAAGCTGTTTAAGTTCGTCGAATGTGCGTTCAGCGTCATAACTAAGCATTTTCGCGGCCTCCCGTCACATAGCGCGAGGTTTTACCTAAAGCAGCGGCGGCGATCATAAGTAAGCCCGTTACGCCTCCGGGTGTCACGCCCCAGCGCGCGGCGGCTTCGGTGAATGCGTCGATGTCATCTTGATAAAGCTTGTCGGGATCAATCGCAATCATTGCCGCCAGCCAACCAATTGCCACGAGTTGCAAGGGTGTAAATTGGCGCGCACGGTGTTGATTAAGGGCTCGTTTGCCGGCCTGCCAATGCACGGCCCAGGTTACATCATAAAGGCCTCGTTTGTTGCGCGGTATTTCGTTTTGTTCGTGCAATTGCCTGATCCGGCGATCAGTTACATTCAAAATTTCGCCCAATTGCGCGGCGTCAATTTCCCAAATTTCTCTTTTGTTAGTTTCCATAAGTCACCTGCAAGCCTTTGCGTTTGTTGCGGTTAGCGATCCGGCGGGCCGGGTTTGTTTTGTTGTTTGGTTTAAATTTGCGTTTGGTTTTCATGCTGTCGCGCTCCAGTTTGGATAAAAAAAGCCCCGGCGCGGTTTCAGGCTTCCGGCCTTTACAACTGGTTCGGGGCAAGGGTGGCCTTACGGCCGCCGATCAGAGGAGATTTCATTTCATTTCTGAAATGACTGCAAAACGCCCCAGCAAGACACAAAAAATGCTGGGGTTTATGCTCGGTTAAGAGGCCTGGTTTTGTAGGCCTCGGTTAATTAATAGCGCGGCTGTTTGGCTCATGCTTACGCTTAGGCCGCCTTGTTCAAGTCGCTGTTTGTGCTGTTTCAAAGCTTCCGCGGTTTTATCATCTAAATGAACAGCCACGCGGTGCGATCGTTTCTGGTTGTCTGGTTTGTTCATGTTAAAACGTCCTCAATATCCGTCAAATACCCAGCTAGGCCTGGCCTCTCGCTTAAAATCGCCCCGGTTGCGTTGGGCTACACGGCTTGCCAGTAGCAAGGCGGCGCGTTTAGCCTGGTTTGGTGCCAGTTCCGGCCATGCTTTGCTTATGCGGGCGGCCGCCTCGTTGATACCATCAAAAACGAATGCTCCCAGGCCTGGCGCTGTCACAATGGCGCGGCTTTCGCCGTCCTCGGCTCCAGGTCTAAAAACGATCGTAGCGGAATCAATCGTGGCGGTTAAGTCAGCCGGTAAGCCTTTTGGGGCTTGTGGCTGGCTCGATTTAAATAGCCAGCCAAACATTACGCCACGTTCCAGAATTTGCCAGGCTCTGGCAATAGCGCTTGCACATCAAACCAACATGAAACAACCAGATTACCGGCTGCGTCTGTACGCTCTGCAAGGAATAGGATTTCATCACCCAAAGCAATCGCCGCGCGGCTATACGCCCCTATGATTGTTGCAGTCGTGGCGGCGCTGAATTCACCCTTTATGCCAGCCGCGTATAGCCCGCCCTCGATCATTTGCGCCCCGGCGCCGGTCGTGCCAACAATGGCGCGTAATTCATTATGTTTAATGCCAGCAGTGGCGGCATTCGCCAGGCTAAAGGCGGCGGGGGTTGTCGCTACAATCGCGGCCAACAATTCAGCATCAACCGCGCGGCCAATGCCTAAAGCTATAGCTGTCATCAGTTCGGCCGATAGTTGCCCATCACCCAATGCCTTTTGTGTAGCGCGGTTAATTGTGAAGCGGGCTGCGCGCTGGGTGAATGCGTCGCGGTTAATAATCGCCTCATTCGACGGCATAGCGCCGGCGGTAATTTCGCCCTCACCGGTTAGCGGATCAAGTGCAACCGCTTGGAAGTTTGCCGGCTCGATTGTTACAAAACGGCCCGGCTCTTGACGGAAGCCAACCACGCCGCCGGATTCAATCGCCGTCATTTTTTCCGGCATTAAAATCAAGTTTGCGCCGGCTTCAATTACGCGGCTATTTTCCGCAAGTTTGCGCTCTAGTGTGGTTTGTTGGCCGGCCGGGGCTGTAATGCCAGGCGCATAAATGCGGCTTTCAACGTCCAGGAATACCGGCATAAGATCGCGGCCCAAACTCATTGCACCATTAACGCCGGCTAGGTTGCGGCGGTTTTTATCGACGATAAAAGTATCGTTACGCTCAATGCCTGGTCGTGCGACGGCGCGTTTTCCGTGTTCCAAAAGTTTTGCAAGTGTTGCCATGTTTAAATTCTCGTACTTGGTTTCAAATGGCCCGTTAGTGGGCTGTTGTGTGTCATTTTGTGCCAACCCCACACAAAAAGCCTCTGGCGAAATTTCCTAAATCGCAAAAAAACTGAATTTTTTTTCATGCCGCTAAAACGCATTTAAAAGCCCGTCATGCGGTTTTGTGGTTTTGCGGTGCTTTGGTGTGGGTTGCGCTGCGCTTGTGGCGTGGTGGCGGCTCGGTTTGGCTGAAACGGAAGCGTTAAAAAAATGCCACGCACAAGTTAAGAAACGCGAGTCCGTTCACCCGCAAGGGCCGTACCCGCCTCAGGAGTACCTTTTGCTTTTAGGGATCAATCAACCGCCAGGCGGCGGCTCGAATGGATAAGGGAAGCGGGACTAAGTTAAAAGAGGTGCGGGGTTATTTGGCACCCCTCACCCATGCCAAACCCAGTAATCAAGGGGCTTGCAGCCATTTTAAGGGGTGCGGGGGTGCGGGGGGTGTAGGCATTTCCATATAGAATGACGACCTATCATGTGTAACCCGTTCAATAACCCTTATATTTGTTTCAATAAAATACCCCTGCACCTTGCACCCCTTTATAGATAAAATCCCGGTATTTAAAGGGTTTGCAATGGGTGCGGGGTATGGGTGCGGGGTATGGGTGCGGGGGGGTAGCCTGCACCCTTTAAGCAAATAAAAAACCCGCATGAAGCGGGCTTATTAGGAGTTAGTATGGTTGCTCGTCAGAATATGCCGGCGGTTGATCCTGCCAGGGTTTGGGCACCTCGTAAAAGGTTCGGCCTTTAACCCTGCGCGGCTGCCCAAAAACGGCCTTTAGAATCGTTGCGGCCTTTTGCGCCTGTGCATTGGTTGGCCGGTCATAACCGATTTTAATTAAAACATCGGTGGCCGTTAGCTTCATAGTGCGCGGTGCTTCAATATCAAACGCGGTCAAAATAAGGTCCTCGATTGGATCGGCTTGCTTGTGATCGCCGTTAGACTGTTCAAGCAAGTTTTCTTCTTCACGATCCAACCACCAGCGTTCACCCGCTTTAAACCATTCGTAAACCTCGGCCCAAAGCTGTTGCATATCTATGCGGTGCTCATAGTTCACGCTGATAACCGGTATTGTCCACCAGCGGCTATTGCCCGTGTCATCAACTAGAAAATCATTAGGGTTCACGCTTGCACAAAATACCGTCTTACGCGGGTATTTTTCCTCGGTGCGTCCGTATGGGCGGCGGAATTGGTCATAATCGGCCGATATAAAACCTTTTAGGCGCGCTATGTCAGATTTACGAAACGTGCCCTCTAGCTCACCTAGTTCAACAATCCAGCTTGAAACGGCGCTTATGACCGAGTCTTTAATGTAAGGGTCTATAATCGCGTCAATTTTTACCAGTTCGCGCTTTTGCGCTGGGACCAATGCAGTAAACCAGGCTGTTTTGCCGGCGGATTGTGGACCCTGCAAAGTCAAAACGCCTTTAGACCTAAAACCATGCGGCATAGCAGCGGCGGCCACGGCTGAAATAAGCCAACGGCGCAAAAGTAGGCGCAAAAGGTTGCGATCATAACCAGGCCTGGTTGTTAGCGTTCCGGCCAATTCATCAAGCCGGCTGATGCCGTCCCAAGGATTTGACGTGATCCACTCCATGACCGAGTTAATTGGGTGTTGATCGCCAATACTCAAAAGGAATTCGGCCGCCTCGGTTTTTGGTAATCCGTTAAGCGCGCATAAACTCAAAACGGTATTGATCGCCGCCGCGCGGCTGTTATCAACCAGACCGGATTGGCCGGGGTAGGTTACTTTTAAATCTTTACCAATCACGTCATAACGCACATTAAAACCATAGTGCCTAAGCATATAATTTAGGTTTGGTATCGTGTTAAGTGGTTTACCTTTTTCGCTCATGTGCGGCCATGTTCCGGGTGGCACCGGTGGCATAGTATGCACGTCGGTTAGGTTGTCATTGGCCGCCGGCGTGGGTAGTTGCGCGGCCTCGAACATCGGCGCGGCCTTTACCAATTCAAGCATTTTTTCACGGGTACCGCCGGCGGCTATCCAGTCGGAAACGTCGCCTTTGTTCGCCAGGCCTGGCAAATCAACCAGTTTTATTTTTTCAACGCCGGCGGCGCTAAGACTCAAAGCAATGGCTCGGCTATGGTCACGCCCGGCCGCGTCATTATCGGCCAAAATTACCACGTCACGGCCAGCAAAATAGCGGTTAAGCGATGGTGGCCAGCCTTTACCGTTTTTCTTAGCGCCGCCGCTGTTTGTGGTGGTCAAAAATCCAAGCGCGGCCAAGTTGTCTGCGTCCTTTTCACCCTCGCAAATAAAAACGGTCACACCAGGATTTGAGGCCATTTCTTGCAAGCGATAAGGCAAAGGCTCGACGCCTTTAACGGACCAATTCCAACCGGTGGGCTTTGTCGGATCGGGGCGGCGTTGTCTGAAGTCTTTCGGCTCAAATCTAACGACTTGGTAAACTAACTCGCCTACCTCGTTGCAATAGTCATAAAATGCGATGGCTCGCCCGGTGCCTTGTTTGTTCGTGTTTACCGGCTCCGGCGCTTTAAAACCTTGGTTTGTTAGCCATTCATTAGGATTGGCGCCGGTTTCACGTTTAATCAATTCAAGGACGCCATAACCCTCGCCGTTTTCATGGTCATAAAATGCGCCCTTTTGTCTATTTAGTGCAAGGCTTCCTCGCGCACCCCAACGCAATTCAGTAGCGTTTGAAAGGTTGTGATTAGGTTCACCTAGCAAGGCTGTTGCTACAGGCTCGGCGATGTTTGCAAAATTAATCATGCTCGCACCTCCCTAGCCGCGTATCTCATAGATTCAAGTGCAATCATGTGTGCATCTAGTAAATGCAGCGTTTGGCGTTCACAATGGGCCACAAGTGCAACGGCTCTAAAAACATCATTATATTCGTAGCCTAGCAATAAACCTTGTTTAGCAATATTGAAACAACGCGCCCATAAAATGGCAAAGGAATTATTACCGTTAATTGAAATAGGTGTGTTATTATTAATATGCAAACTTTTAAAACTAGGCCCGCATAATACCGGGTCTTTTTTATTTTCCATTTCAGCCCCTTAGCAAAATGCGCTATCAGCGGTTGAAATTTGTTTAGTGGTATTGTTTTTAATCCACAACTCTAAATCTTCAAGTTCATAAAAGACTCTCGATCCAATTTTAATGAAATGAGGAGCGGTTACGCCCCAAAGCTTACCGGTTGTTCGGCTTATGCGAATGGTTGAGGGTGTGGTATTGATAAAGGCCGCTGCTTGAATATCTGTCAAGCGTTCAGGCCATTTGCCGTTTTGTGGAATGTGTGGTTCAGGATTGAATAAAGACTTCTTAGCCATAATAAAAATACTCCGTTTGAGTTGTTTGTATTTGTGTTTACGGCTTCACTTTATTTAATGTCTTTATTAAAACCCTCTGGCGGTTTTTCCTAATTTTTTATTACTGCATAACTATTTATATTTAATAATCACCAATACTAACTAAACATCACTAAAAACATTTATTATTTTTGATTATTTCTCGAAAAAATGTCTAAAACGTCCTTTGTCGCGCTTGGTGAAAGGTGTCCATAATGCTTTTCAATCATTAACGTGGTTTTATGTCCGGCCATGCGTGCAACTGTAAAAAGGGGTAAGCCGGCCATCACTAATGTGCTGATCCAGTTGTGACGAAGTGCGTAAAAATCTAGTGCAGATGGTAAGCCGGCCAGGTTTTTAATTTTTACCCAGGGTTTAACATGGGCTTTTTTATCCATTCTGGCACCCGTAACAGGACTTGGAAAAACCCAATCGCTTTCTATTCCTTGTTTTTTTAAGTCGGCTTTCCAGTATTTAAGCATTTCGATAATTTCAGCGTTAAGGTCTAGGTTTACCTCAATCGGGCTAGGGTGGTGCCTCGTTTTTTCTGGAATTTTGGTTAGTCTTTTAAGGTTTAAATTTACCTCCGACCATGTAAGGCCGTAAATGTCTCCGGTTCGCAATCCTGTGTAATATGCCAGCATGGTAAAAGGTATTGCCCAATGCGCATATTTCAAAGCTGATAGATCAAACAGGTTAGGCTTGCCGTGGCGGATTGAGTTAAGGCGCTGCGCTTTGATTTCTTCATTAAACTGATTCAGTCCACTAAACAAGTTATTAATTTCTTGCTCTGTCAAAATGCGCCGGTCGTCGGTTGATTTTTTACTCTCTTGAGAATGGGGGCGTTCTAGGGGTGACTTTTTAGGTAGCGGGTTTGTATCAATAAACCCATCTTCAACAGCGTTATTCAGCATAGTTTTAAACGCGCCGTAAACTCGTTTGATAGTGTCAAACTGTAACCCGGTTGCTTCTCGGTCAATTTGCCAGTTTTTAATATCGGCACGACTGATTTCTTTCATGGGGCGATCAAGCCAATCATTAAAGTGTCGTTCAATCATTTGAATGGTTTGTGTGCCAGACTTTTTGCGTGCTTGGTATTGAGCATATCGGCCTTTAAGGTAAGCCCCTAGTGTTTGTTGCTTTTCCTGTTTGGCTTTCTTAATTTTCTCTACTCGCTCCGCTGCGGGGTCAATACCGGCTGCAATCTTGCCGATTAGCTTTTGTACCTCTTTTCTCGCGTCGTCAGCATTTAAGCCCGGAAACTTTCCTATTGTGACGGCACCGCGTTTTTGCGTGGAAACGCTAAGGTAGCGATAGCGATAAGTTGCGCCGCGCGCTCCAATTCTGACTTGAAAGCCCTTGATTTCTGTATCGTGAATTTCGTCTATGTTTTCACGCTTGGCTTTGGCAATAATTGCGTTTGATATTTTTGCAGACAGACCCATGATTTTGACCCTAATTAAGAACTAGGGTCAATATAGGGTCAACGAATATAAAAGTCAATAAACAACCTTGAAAGGTAGTTTTCCATGTAAGTTGTTGAAATATTTAAACAAACTTAGGTTATTTTCTTTTATAAGAGTTTATAAAAATTCGTCAAAATCACCTTGACATGGTGGGGGTCGGTGGTTCGAATCCACTCGGTCGTACCAATAAAATCAAACACTTATCAATGATTCCAAGATTTTAGCCGATGCCACCCTTTGCTTGCGGCTGTAAACGAAACTCTAAACCGAGTGCATTGATGACCTTATAGACGGTTTCAAATCGTGGATGCTTGCCTTCACCGAATGACTTATATAGGCTTTCGCGGCCCAGTCCGGTGCGCTGACTAATTTCCGTCATACCTTTGGAACGTGCGACCACGCCAAGCGCATAGATAAAAAACTCAGGATCATTTTCTTCTAGGCAGGCTTCGAGATAAGCCATAACATCCTCTTCAGTGTTCAAGTAATCCGCTGAATCATAGGGTACAGACTCAAGTTTTTTCATTTAACCAGCTCCTTAGTATTTGTATATCATCGGATTGTTTTGGTTTATCACCCACCAACATGAGTAAAATAATTTCGTCACCTTCATGAGTATAGTAAACGCGCCAGCCCTTGCCGACATCAATTCGTAATTCATAAATCTGGGCATCAAGCTGCTTGTAATCTCCCGCATTGCCTTGGGCTAACCGGTCTAATCGCATGGTAATTCTTGCTTTGGCGCGCGGGTCTTTAATCTGTTGAAAGCGTTCATCAAACGGAATCTTGCCATTGCGTTGATATTTTTTAATAAGCTTCATCGTATTGTATCCAATTTTATACAGCCAGGCCTGGTTATTTTATGTGCTGTTTTTGCTCTCTAATGACCACATCAAACGCTTGTAGCGCACCTTTGGCGCGGTCGGGGATAACCCCTCAGCGAATTTAGATAGGGCTGATTCTCCCCTACCTCACACAAAATAAATTTTACAACCACCTTAACCGAGCGTGCGTTTTAGCCCAGGCCAGCTTCGGCAGCGTAAAGCAACGTCGCCAAACTAAACCGATGACAAAAGCTTTAAATCCCAGCAACGCACCAATCGCCCACAGCAAAAGCTTCACATCAGCCATCACTAAACCCAGTTGTTGCTTCTTTTGCTCAAACCCTGCGGTATTACATGCAATGTTATGCGGGTGCGGCTCGGTAGCAGACGAATTTTGCTTGGGATAATGAAGCATATCCAAATAACACTCCCATCGATCGGCATACTCATAATCCACCGTAACCTGATAGGTCTGCTCAAGCCACTGCCCAAATTGCTGTTTATTGGCTTCATAAGATTGATGGCTGTTAAACAAAATCAACGCCAAAATCACACTTGCTAATCCACCGACCACCATCGTCGCGGTGGCCATAATATGCTCATTCAGCGCATGGTTCACCTCATCCAAACTCGCCACCGCACCCTGCTCAATTTGTGCGGCTAGTTTTTCCCTGTGCTCAACTGCCGCAAAAGACATGCTGCCAAGAATGAATCCCAGAACAGTGAATGATATAAGCGCCAAAAAAATGTAGATCATCAACATGCTCAGCTCCAGTTTTAATCGACTAAAAATTCACACACTAGTGAAAAAACCAGTGCCTGTAAAGCAGTTTTTACAATATATGTCATTGATTTAACTGGAGATTCTCAACGAGAATTAGGTAGTAAGAAAGATGCGTAAAAAGCAGTATATATGCGTAAATTTAAGTCTATTGAAGGCAAGCGTTGAAGGTGCCGCTATTCGGACTCGTCTATATTAAGTAAAAGATTATCGATACTTTGCTCTTGAATGTCCGCTGGCGTTTGTTCTATTTCAATACCTGTGTAGGTGATCAGCACGCACCGGTCGTTAGGTTGCTTGAAGTGTGCGAAGGCGTTGAGCTCTCGTTGCTGGGTTTTGGGTTGGTTGATCTGATAAGCCACTTGGTAGAGCGTCTGTTGGCTGTAAAAATCGACTTCATATTGCGCTTTTCGGTAGGTCAGCATAGGGTTTTGTTGGTACAGATGACAGAACACTAAATTTTCTAGCGATTGCCCTAGCCCCGGGCTGTTTTTCGGTGCCACCTGGAGAAAGCCGTTGTCGAGCACATAGAGTTTTTTGACGGATTTTAGTCGCTCTTTGGGCTTGGTGTGAAAATTATCGATGCGTTTGAATAGGAAAACGTTTTCAAAGTGGCTGATGTATTCCTTAATGCTTTTATCGCTCATCTCAAACAGGTTGGCGAGTTCGGTATAGTTGAGGGTTTGCGTTGCTTGACCGAGTAAGTAATAAAACAGGCGTTCAATAATCTCGGTTTGGCGAATTTTAAAGCGCGGCACGATGTCACGGTAAATAATGTTTTTGGCATAGCTGTTAAGTAGGTCTTTTTTGATAATCGGGTCGTTTGTTTCCATCACCTCATAAAAGCCGCCCCAATTGAGATATTCCTCTTTGGCGATTTCAATTTGAATGCGGTTTTGGATGCGCTGGATTTCTGTGTCGTGTGCAATGCCTTTGTAATGCAAATATTCACGAAAATTAAACGGTGTTAAATGAAGGGTGAGCGTCCGACCGGTGAGCAGCGTGTTGATTTCTGCTGAGAGCATCGAGGAGTTGGAGCCGGTAATGATAAATTTGATGTCTTCAATTTCATACTTGGATTTGACGAACACTTGCCAGTTTTCAAAAAATTGTACCTCATCAAAGATGACAAAAATTCGTCCACTTGGATTGCAGAGTGTTTTGTAGGTGTCGATCACGGTTTGCAAATACTGCGGCTGATGGCGGTATTCAAGAAAAATCGGTTGTTCGAGATTCACAAACAAAATATTGGTCGGTGCTGTGCCCTGCTCTATTAGATGGTTAATCGCCATTTTAGCCAGCGTACTTTTGCCACAACGCCGGATTCCGGTAATGGTGATGATGTGTTTAAGCGGCAAATAGCTGACCAGCTTGGCTAGCGCTTCACGGTGTGCATAGGTTTTGGGGGGCTGTGTCCAATGCGGATTTTGTTCAATCAAGACTTCTTTCATCTATACTTCTTCATTTTATATAAAACTAAGAACTGTACTTACCAATAATGCAAAGTATATCGTTTTTTAGCGAACATGACTACAATTTACATACCTTGCACTCGCATGTATGTGTCCGATTCAGTGGGTTAAGCCTTGTTATGCCTTTAAATACGCACACACGTCTTCTGCCGACAGAATGGTGTGCTCACCTCTTTCTAAACCGGTATCGATATACAACCGATTGGCCACCTAAATCGGCTGGGTTACCAACGTATGCCCATGCACCACCGCATCAATACCATTCACTGGCGCAACATCTCTACCCGCTAAAAAATCTTGCAATACAGCTCTGCCCCAGACGGCCTGCTCACGCGTTGCCGGGCGAAGCATACTAAACCACTTACCACCGTTGGCCGCATGTGCCGTTGAAGAACGCCCAAAACTATAGATGTCAAAATCTTGGTCTTGCTGATTATTCTCAAACGCCTCCATCAGCATCACTTCATGGTTGCCGATAATCGAATGAAAGCTGTTCCAATGCAGTTGCTTACCTAAAATCTCCAAGTTATCTTCACCCCGATCAACCAAATCACCGACACAAAACAACCGGTCACCGGCGTCAGCATTAAAGCCCACACGCGCTAGAGCGCGCTCGAACTTGCGCTTATGCCCAAAAATGTCGCTGATGAAAAAATCACGCCCTTGAGGATTTTGCTCAAAAACTAGATGTGTCATCGCTTTTTCTCACTTATCGACTAAGACAAAACAACAGGCCCGCCTAAATCACAGCGGGCACTATTCTTAATCACACCTTAGTCACTAAAAGGTCGGTGACGCTCCCCACTGTTGCGGACGGTCCAACTCTGAGGGGCTTAAAACCACCTTCTCACGCCCCCAGCGACCATCTGCACGGCTAAAGTAATACTCGCCCAAGCCTAACGTCATTAAGGGTCTAGCATCCACCACATGCATACCCGACCCATTAGGTGACGAGGGTAACCAGTTTTTTAATTCACTTTTGGTGTCATTATCCGAGGTTCGCATCACAATTTTATTCGACAAATTGATTAACAAACTTCCCAAAGCGGCCCTCCCCGCTATTGGTTTCTGCTCCATCACCTTATTTTTCAAATGCATGACACTTTGGGTCACCAACACACAGCTCACTCTAAAGACGCGGCATTTATCCAAAAAGTTTTGATCGCCTGTCACCGAATCTGTCGTAATAAAGTTTTGAAACTCATCGGCTACATAGGCCATCGGTGCGAGCATATTGTCACGCGACATCATGGCATTGAAAATCAACCCTTTAAGAAGCTTAATGGCCAGGGTGTCCGCCTCGCCCCCAACACCAGGCGTAATGACAATAAAGCGCTCATTCGCAATCATGTTTTGAATCGGACCATCTGCACATTCAGGTTCTGTTAACAACCTATCCAAATCAAATAGACGGCGAATACTGGACGAAGTAATGGTATTGAACATCAGCTCAAGGTGTCCACTTCCCCATTAGTGAAACACTGGTAAAGTAGAGTTTTCCAGTTTTACTCGATAAGCCGCCGGTGGCAGATTACCCAGACTTTCATGGGTGCGTTCTTCGTTATAATCTAACCGCCAGAACCAAGCCATCTCCCTAACTTGATCGAGCGATTCAAACAGATACGCATTTAAAAACTCATGTCTGAACGAGCCATTAAATCGTTCTACAAAACCATTTTGTTGTGGCTTACCTGGTTGGATATAAGCCAACTTAACGTCATGCTGCTCACACCAGTCCGTTAACTTGGCCGAGATTAGTTCTGGCCCATTATCCAGCCTGATTTGCTTTGGCAGACCACGCTCTTCTTTTAATTGTTCAAGGGTTCGCACCACGCGTTCTGCAGGCAGTGAGCTGTCCACTTCAATGGCTAAACATTCGCGTGTACCTTCATCGAGCACATTCAGCGTTCTAAAACGTTTGCCGCAATAAAGCGTGTCGTGCATAAAATCCAACGCCCATTTATGATTGGGTTGATTGAGCACGGTAAGTGGTTGGACAACTCGCTTAGGAAGCACGCGTTTCGTCCGCCGCTTGAGGTTTAATCCCATTTGGCAGTACACCCGGTAAACCCGTTTATGGTTAAACGGATGGTTTTTAAACCTTATGCGACCGTAACACTTCCAGAACCCCGCACGCGGTGATTTTTTCAGCACTTGATTAATCGCATCAATGACAGCAGCATCGGTTTTACGCCAGTCTTTTTGTTTACGGTAAAAGCTGGCTCGGCTTATCCCCTTCAGTAAACAGGCTTTGAGAATGCTCAAGCCCGAATTGACTAGGGTTTTGGCACACTCTTTTTTGTCTGCTGTCACCAACCCTTTTTTGCGAATAATTCCTTCATCGCATGGTTTTCAAGGCTGACATCGGCAAACAGCTTTTTTAGCTTGGCATTTTCTTCTTCAAGCTCTTTAATGCGCTTAATATCCGACGCTTCCATGCCAGAGTATTTGGACTTCCACTTGTAGTAAGTCGCGCTGCTGATACCATGCTTGCGGCAGATTTCTTCAACTTTTAGTCCCGCATCTGATTCTTTAAGAATGGCGATGATTTGGATTTCGGTAAATCGTGATTTTTGATCGCTTCGCGTTACTTCGTTGCATATCGGTCTCCTGCGTTAATGATCGCAGAAAACTCTATTTATCGCTGTCTCATTTTAGGGGAAGTGGACATCACTTAACCGTTTAGTGAACATAGTTTTTTGGAAAAATTTTTGCAGATTTAAGGTTGTTAAGGTGTGTGCTGTAAACACCTTCGCCTTCAGCCGCCTTGGCATTCGCATCATCAAAAACCTGTTGCGATTTAACACCTAATCGCTTAGATAAGAACTCAACCAACCATGTGTTGTCGTTGGACGGCAAAAACGGAAACGCGCCAATATCGATTTCATCAATCGCTTCGTGGTAGGGATTTTTACCTTTTTTCTGGTCTTTAAAATAACCGGGATACAAAGCATAAGCACCATAAACTGGGCGTGATAACACCTTAACTTCATTTCCATTGCGATCAAATTCATAACGCTGGTGAATAATCGCATCCCGATAACGGTGCATTTGCGCTAACGCATCCACTGGCACCATGTCGCTGCCATTTGTTTCTGGGTCAATCCGATACTTGGCATCAAACAACCACACATACTCACGCTTATCGGCAAAGGTCACTTTCATAAAAATATCCGGCTTATGCTCCGCCATCCAAGCCACGTAAGCACTCTTTTCATTTTTTGCAAACTTGTTCTTTTTACCAATCGCAAATTCATGCTTGAGTTCAATTTTAATTTCTTGTGTGCCTTCACCCCGACTAAACAAAAACAAACGATCTTGTCGGTCTTTATTCTTTTTGGTTGCATCCTCGAAATATAACTGATCAATATCATCAACGAGATTTGGGCTCGCTCCTTCCTGCTTAAAACTAAACTTGTTTTTCAAAATATCCGCCAACTGCAAAAAACACCAAACTTCATACAACTCCGCAATGTTTTTCACCGAAACCGCCGCATCATCACCCAGCACATCCAAATAATATTTCAGCTTATGCCAGGCCTGGTACACCGCTGAATAACCGGTTTTTTGTTGTAACACCAAAGATTCTGATTTTAAACCCTTAAAATCGCCAACCTCTTTAAACAAAGGGAAGCGCTTAAATTTTTGGTACGGTGCAATCAGACCATCCAAATTCTTGTAGAACGCATCACTAAAAACAGCAACTTTGTCCTGTTTTGCGACCGCATTATCAAGCACCCTCACCTTCTGCTTAATCTGTTCCAACTTCTGGCTGACTGCATTAAGCGCGTACTTAATAAACTGATTTTCCGGTGTATCCACACTCAAGCGTTTTTGATCCAACGCATAACGTCGATTAACCAGGCCTGCTTGAATATCAGCGCGCGCTTTTTCCGCCAATTTATTCGGTAACTTGCCTTTTAAACGCTCGGCTTTTAAATGCGCCACCTCCGGCAACAAGCGATTATGTGGTGCGTTTAAAATCTGCTTATAGCCCTTTTTCATTTGCTCGTTCAGCGACTTAAATTCTGCTAACCACAACAACTCAAACGGCTCATGCTGAAACCGCGAGCGATTAAATTCCTGCTCGGTGGCCGACTTCCAAGAAAAACGTAATAACGGATGCGCCTGATCCAACACCTTATAAATCGCGTTTAAATCCCGCGCCATATCCATCTTAAACGGCCACACCTCAAACGACAGGCTTTGCTCAATCGTCATGCCGTTTTTGACATAACGAAACGGCAAACTAAACCAACCCAAATTATTGCTAAAAATCAAATTAACAATAACTAACCCACCGCCAACTTTGCCGCATCGTGCCACATAAAACTCGGCATCGCGTTTTTAAGTCGCCATGTAATACTCATCGGTTGCGAACCCGTATGTGAAACGTATTCCACTTCACCAAAATTAACAAATCCCATTGTCCGCCCAAACTCATCTTTGATTTGCTCGCGAACAAATAAGAACAATCGTTTTCCGAGCTGACGATGATGAATATACTCGCTGCCCCGCCCGCGGTCTGGGCGCGCACTGTTTTGCGACTGCCAATGAAACAGGTTTTCATTAATCGCATAGTCGTGATACATCGTAGTAGGTGAAAACTGTTTTTCATTTTTATTCAGTGTTACAAAAAGCAGCTCAATATTTTGCTCTGCAATAACAAAAACGCCTTCTCTAGCGGGCGGCTGGCGCTCAAAGGTCGTTGCGCCAAACCCAACCAAAATTTGCTCGCGCGCATAGCGTGCATGCAAACGCAGTGATACCTCTGGCAAATTCGGCATCGTTAACTGTTCATGTTTAATCTGTTTGAGCTGTAAAACCAATACATCCAATAACAATTCTCGCCACAAATGTATTTTCATGGCACCTAAACTTTGTTCAAGCGTTTCAAAACCCAAATCAATGCCACTTTTCTGCCAAAAATCATAATGAAACATCAACATTAAACGCGAATCCGCAACGCTATCAGTGCTATTCGATTCGCATAACACTTTAAGAAAGTTCAAATAATGATGGTCATCACAGGTCAAAATGCGTGTTTTAATGGCTTTCTCAAGTTGTTTCATCAAAGCAACATTGGGCGAGTCTTCATTCACGCCGGTTTTGGCATGCTCAATCAACTCCGTCCACGTAGTGCGTTTATAGAGATCATTAAGATCAATATGAGGATTTAATTTCAGGAAGTTGCCCAAGGTTAGTGGGAGTGTGGTTTGTTGTGGAAATTGCCTCACCATCGACACCAAACGATTCAAGTTCAGTGTCGCTTGTCGAATATGACTGAGCACCATTTCTTGAGTGCGTTTTGTCAACTCAATGCGGCAACCTAAAGGTGCATGAGGAAAACCTTGCTTGATTTCGTCAGAAATCGCACGATTGGTTTTGCCAATTAGCGCCCGAAATTTATTTGCAAAGTCATATTCTGGGCGTGAATTGCCGACAAAATCGAGCACGGTACAGCAGTCCTTGTCCTCCGACAGACGAAGACCCCGCCCCAATTGTTGCAGAAAAATCGTTAAACTTTCAGTTGGTCTTAAAAACAACAGCGTATCAATTTCAGGGATATCGACCCCTTCATTAAAAATATCGACCACACACAACACATTAACTTCACCACTGCGAATCGCTTGTTGCTTTTGTTGCCGTTCATGACTGTTATCACTGGTTAAAACATCGGCTTTAATGCCTTTCAATAAAAATTGTTGACTCATGTATGTGGCATGCTCACGGCTAACACAAAAAGCTAACGCCTTCATCTGACTAATATCTGTGACGATCTGCTGCAAACTCAACAAAATCTTATTCACTCTGGCTTGGTTGTGAGTGAACAAGTTAGTCAGTTGCGAAATATCATACCGTCCTCTGCTCCAGCTAACTTGCCTTAGGTCAGTATCATCATCAATCGCGAAATATTGAAACGGACACAAATGCCGGCGATTAATGGCTTCTGGCAATCGAATTTCTGCCGCAATAACGCCACAGAAATCTTCAAGAATATCACCACCATCATGACGTTCTGGTGTTGCGGTTAAACCGAGCAAAATCTGTGGTGTAAAATAATTGAACACTTTGCGGTAACTGTTCGCGGCGATGTGATGCACCTCATCGATGACAATATAGTCATAATAATCGGGCGTTAAATTTACATTATCTAATTGATTATTTAATGTTTGAATCGATACAAACAATTGACAGTGGTGCTCGGGTAAATGTCCAGCCACCCATAATTCGCCAAACGCGCCATTTTTTAAAACGCCTTGATAGGCTTCACTCGCTTGTTTAAGGATTTCCTCTCTATGCGCAACAAATAAAAAATGCGCATTCGGTTTGGTTTTAAGAAAACGGGCAAAATCAAAAGCTGAAATTAACGTTTTTCCGGTTCCCGTCACGGCTACAACCAAATTACGATAACGCTGATGGATTTTTCGCTCCACATCAAGCTGTTCCAAAATGTCTATTTGATGGGGAAAAGGCTTGATGTCAAAATAATGCTTTACCCCACCATCCGTAATACCTCGAGCTTCGCTGAGTGCTTGCTTTAACTTGATTTGGCTTTCCGCTTTTCCATCAAAAATCTCAAAATCATTTGATGCCCAATAGGTTTCAAATGTGCTTAGAGATTTTTGAATAATGTGCGGAATTTCTTGGGCCGTTATTTTCAGGTTCCACTCTAAACCATTGGTTAATGCTGAACGCGATAGATTCGATGAACCGATATAGCCTGTATGAAAGCCGGTATTCCTTAGAAATAAATAACTTTTGGCATGCAAACGCTCGCGGTCGGTGTTATAACTCAGCTTGACTTCTGTATTCGGTAAGCTGGCAAGGTATTCTACCGCTTTAGCATCGGTTGCCCCCATGTAAGAGGTTGTAATGACTTTTAGCTCGCGACCACTTCGCGTAAAGGCTTCGAGCTCTTTTTGAAAAATGCGAATGCCTGCCCACTTAATAAACGATACCAGCCAATAAATTTTATCCGCCGACAAAATTTCGCGTTTTAGCTCGGATTCAAGCGATAACCCCGCATTACTGCCGCTAAACAATTCGCTCTGGGTTAAACCCGTTAAAGGGAAAATGTCTTCAACGTATTTTTTTAAGTCAGCCGCAACCGGATTTTCTAGCTCATAAAGTGCAGTGAGTATTTTGCCTTGACTACTTAATAAGTTTTCATCAATCAAGCCATCATCTGAAATTCGATTTTTTAGCCAAAGTAAAAGCTGATTCGATAACTCAATTTGAGCTTGCAATTGATCATCACCTGATGGAACAGAAGAAATTGCAAACTCTAAAATGTTTGACAAAAACCGCGATAGCCAGATGGATGCTTCATTTGTCGTTAAGGTTCTCTGACCAATATAAAAACGCTTTTTATCCAAACGTTGTTCAATGACTTGTGTTATGAGCTTTTCGTACAAACCAACCTGCTGCATCGAACAATCCTTTTAATCGTTTTTAATTATCAAGAGATAAACGCTCACGCTGCAACTCACGCTGCAATTCTTCTTCAGTTGGCAGGTAGGGTAAGTATTTGGCACTGAACCGTTGTTTTTGGTCGGCCAGCACCGAGTATTTCGCCGCCGCTTCGCTTTTTCACTGCATAACACTAAGCCAATGGTCGGGTTGTCGTCTTCGCCTTTGCGCTGTTCATAATACAGACGAATATGGTGTCCATTTGGCCGACATCTTGGTGAGTGAGTTTACCGAGTTTTAGATCAACCAATAAAAAACATTTAAACTTGAAGTTGTAAAACACGACATCGACCTAAAAACTCTTATTAATAGCTATAAGCCAACCACTTTGTCCGATTGGTTATCTGCAGTTTTTTTACAGGCTTATTGATTCAGTCACCGTCTTATCATTCGTTCACAGTAGTTTGCGTTGTTTGATATTTCTGTTTTGGGCTACTGGGCTTGTCCGGTAAGGTCATGGTTAGCAGGCCTGCTTCAACTAGCGGTTTTAGCCAAACATCCCTAAACGATTTTCGGTGTTTAAGATCCATAAATGCCATCATTTCCTGCACGGATCTTGGCGTTTTGCAAAACATCAAAAATTTCTCGCGCGAGTCGGTAGCTTGGTCGGTAGCCTGAGGGGTCGCTTGTGGGGTCGTTGTAAACCCTTCGGCATAAGGGAACACGACACGAGTAAAGTTGCTTAAAAACACATAGCTGGTTTTCGGATAAAACTGCAAGATTCTCGGCACGCCTGACCCAAGATGCTCCACCATGTCTAAATCACGGAATACGCGCATCAACACCTTGTTTTGCGGATGCGATATGCCACTGAAAAAATCGTCTTCATTCATACCTTCGGGCAAACTGCCGGTAGAGGTGATTTCGAATCGGTCATTCACCGGCTCGCCTTGCCAGTCGGTGACGAACACATCAAACAAGCCGAGTGCCGATGGCGCGACATTGTGTTTAATGCGGTCTTTGATTTTGAGCTGTAGGTCGTCTAAATCAGCTAAGGCAATCGGCTGTTGCGTCACATCATCAACCCCGATATAAATCTCACCGCCCTGTTTGGCATTCAAGAACGCGACCACCTCTTTTTCAAGCGTGTCGGTAAGCTGGCGTTTAAATTCTGTGCGGTGTGATTCGGTCATAGTTAATCTGCGTTAAGTTTATGCCTGAATTTTACAGCATACGCTCTGCTTGTAACACTTTCATTTCGTTTTAACCTCTCACATCAACGCGAACACAAACGGCCATACTGTGCCGCTTTGTTTGGCTTGGATAAAATCGACATCGAGCAGGTCGGCGAGTAACGCACTGGTTTGCTCTTGGTCGATGGGTTGGTCAGTCAGCGATTTTATCCAACGAATCGGTGTGCCGCGCTCAAAGGTTTGTTGCAGTGCGCTACGCGGTATGCCGACCGAATAGCCTAATGCACCCTCTTGTTGATAAATATTGAGCTCGACTAGGCCTGGTGTGTGGGTTGCTAAATTAGCTTGCGATTTACTAAAGCGTAATAGAATGCCGTGTTGCTTGATAAAGGCATCAAAGGCTTTATAGGCCAGGCTGCTTTGCCCCAAGCCTTTGCTGATTATTTGGTTGATTTGTTTGCGATTAAGAATTTCATCGCTATCGTGCTCGTTTAGCAACTGCGTAAATTTATCTAAGCGCACAGATTGCTCGGCATCGGCTACCAGGCCTGGTCAGTTAGCGTGTTTGCGCGCTTATTGAGTTCAAGGAAACTGGCCACTGCTTTAAAACCTTTTCCTTTGAAGTTGTCAGGGATATTTGTTTTCACCTCATCAAACTGTTCTTTAAAGCTATCAAAGCGACTCGGCAAACGCAGAAAAACTTGCTCAAAAAGTTCGGTTTTTTTATGCCGTTCAAACGCCTTTTCAAGCGTGTCAATCGGCAGGTTTTTGAGCAGTGGCGTAACAAAAATCACTTTGCGCTTTTGTTCGATAATGCGCTCAATGTTTTTAGCGATAAAATCACAAGTCACATAGGTTTTACCAAAACCGGTCGGTGCGGGTATCAAAGCCAAGCCTTTTAAGTCTTGATTCTGCTCGACCCCAAATACAAATCGCTCTAATACCTGCTCCATAACGCCTCCTTAAATCCATAGACCCACCAATTTAATATGACTGCCCTGCGCGCCAGAAGTTACATCAATGCGCAGCGAGATATAGCTTGCACTATTCGTTGGAAAACAATATTTGCAATATACAATAGACGTTTTTTAATAGTCAAATATTTTAACCATAAATGGTATAATAAATGAATCATATTATTAAAAGGTAGCAATCATGGCGATAGCACTGACCGATTTGAAATGGGATGCCATTCAACGAATGGAAGAGATCGAGCGCTGTTTGTTTTGGCAGGGAAGCCTTGGCCGAACAGAGCTGGCACTTAGACTGCGTATGTCAAACCCACAAACAACCGCTATCTTAAAGCAATACCAGGCGCTCAATCCAAGCAAAATAGCGTTAAATAATTCCTCCAAACGCTATGAGGTGGATGATGCTATTCAAAACCTGTTCTACAGTCCTTCTTTGGCTGATTTGGAGTCACATACAGACACCTTTGAAATAAATAGTTACAGCATGTCAGCCCCCTCACGCCACACCCCGATGGCCGTGGTGCGAGACATTGCACGTACCATTTATCACAACCAAAGTATCGAGATTTTTTACCATTCGCACAAAGAGCCTAACGGCAGACGTCGCCGTATCACGCCGCATACATTTGTGACAACAACTCAACGCACTCACGTCCGCGCTTGGTGTCATGAAAGCAAGGGGTTTCGCGATTTTATAATTGGGCGCATTAGCGAAACAGGCTCGCTAGGTGACCCCGGTCAAACAGGCTTATCAGATGAGGCCTGGCATACGCTGTTAATTCTTAAGCTCAAAGCCAACCCCAAACTAGATAGTGCGCAAAAGAAATTGATCGAAATGGATTTTGAAATGCAGGCGGGATCTCGCGAAATTAAAGTTAAACAAGCTTTGCTCTGGTATTACTTTGAGCTCTACAACCTGTGGCCCGAACACCAAATCCAAGACCCGAAACATCAGCCGGTTATCCTTGGCAATATTGAAATCATGAAGTTTTTGAGCTAAACCCAATTCTCCAACCTTAAACTTGACACACGTTCAAACTCTTTAAGGTTATTGCTCACCAAAATAAGCCCCCTGCTTCGCGCATGGCCAGCAATCATCATATCGTAAGGACCAATCGGCTGTCCTTTGGCATACAACTCAGCACGGATCTGACCAAAATGCGTGGCCGCTTGGGTATCAAAATCTAATACGTCTAGGCGTGCGATTAAGCCTTCTATATCAGCAAGATTACGTTCAGGCTGAGCGGAACGTTCGGCACCATAGACCAGTTCCCCTACTGTAATTGTCGACACAGCCATCTGCATCACATGGCGATTAAATGTGTCCCGGACTTGCTTAGGTCGATTTTTTAAGGTGTAAATCAAGATATTGGTATCGAGCAGATACTTAATCATAGCGCTTCTCGGGTTTGATCCGGCTCTTGTTCACGTTCGCTCATAAAATCTTCACTCACACCTTTAGAGTCAAACCAATCATCCCAGCTTTGCTCTAGCGGGCTAATAATGCGCGTTTTACCCAGCGCTGTTATAACAACTTGCTTAACACCCTCATCAAGCGCAACCGACTTGGGCAAGCGCACCGCCTGAGATTGATTATTTTTAAACACGGTCGTTGTAATCGCTGTCATCACACAATCCTTGTATATCCAAACATGTTATACATAGTAATCTAGCATCCAAAAAACGTCAAACGACCCTTCCTACACCACTCAAAAACCCCATCCCTTTTATAGGGCTGTAGCCGGTAGGGTTAAAACTCCTAAACCCAATTCTCAAGCTTTAAACTATCGACTCTGACGAATTCTTTTATATTATTGCTCACCAAGGTTGCCCCTAGGGTGCGCGCGTGCGCAGCAATTCATCGCCACGACCAGGCCTAATTAAGCTTTAACTCTCCAAAATGCGTTGCGGCTTGGGTATCAAAACCCAAAACAAGCAAGCATCTGGGACTGGCTTGCCACGGCTTTTACCGGCTCGTCAATTAACTCAAAGTAGGTTTCGATCAAACCAATTCTCTATTTTCAAATGCGGTATCGCTTGATAGTCGGTGACGTTTCTTGTTATAAGCGTTAGGCCGTTGACGATGGCAATAGCGGCAATTTGACTATCGACAACACTGTGCGTGATGCCTGTTTTTTCAAGCTGCGCTCTAAATTCAGCATGAACACGCAGCCGATTGGTCATAATCAAAAACAGGTAATTTACTTACCACTAAGTGCAGATAATTGCCAATCGCTTGCTTGCGCTTACCCTCCGGCATTTTTTAGCCAGCCATAACGCATTTCGTGCCAAACCAAGCTTGGAATCGCAAGCAAGTGTTCATTACGCTTAAGATTAGACAATACCTGCTGATTGGCTGAGGTTTAACAGCTTCGGATAATACATTCATATCCAGCAAATAACTCGCCTCTACCATGAAAACTCCCGCCCCTTATCCTCGGTGCGAACCGGCTCAAAAACTTCATCAACCTTGTCGGCTTGGTTATTAGCATGCCATTGTTCAAGCGCATTCATAAAACCACGCCTAGCGTCCAGGTTGAAATAAATCACTCATGCACCCGTTTTGCATTAACCACTAATCGTGTATTGCGCGTGTTGACGTGGGCAGAATGACCTTCTGGTCGATCAAAGCGATCTGCTGATGCACGCAAAATGCCACCATAACGACGGGCTTCACGCATAATCTCGCTCGGTGTTGTTGCGCGTTCGGCAAAATAAAATGTCGTGGTTAACAAATCAACAAAGACATAAATCTGATCGCGAGCCGTCTCTTCGCCAAGCACTAGAACACCCACCTGCCCGACCTCACCAGTTTTCACCTCGAGCGTTTGGGGGGCGAGGATTAACTGCTGTCGTAAATGGGTTAAGGTACCGCTTTCAATCACAAACTGATATGTCGCATCGCTATGGGCTTTGGCAACAGGCAAAACTAATAACGTCATCCAACTCACCAAAACAACACTCGACATTAACTTTAGTAGATTTCTCACGACACGGTCCTCGGTAGGTTTAGTATTTTTTTAATCATAACACTAGCATCAATGCGCAACATCTCTATAATTTGTAAAAAAAATTAACTCGTATTCAAGCATAAGGAACTTACACACATCATGACTCACACAGCTGGCTCTCTTACCTCGCGTGCTCAACAGATTGTTGAAGCAAAATGGTTTGGTAACTTTATTATTGGGGTCATCCTATTTAATGCGGCGATTTTAGGCATTCAAACCTCAAAAAGTCTCTCAAATGACGTGATTAATGCCCTCGATTGGTTAGACACCTTGTGTTTATCCATCTTTGTGGTCGAAATCTTGATGAAACTCTTTGTATACCGCTTGCAGTTTTTCCGTAACGGTTGGAACAATTTTGATTTCATCATCGTCGGTATCGCATTAATCCCAGGTTCTGGCAGCCTAGAAGTGCTACGTGCATTACGTATTCTGCGTTTATTGCGCTTAGTCAACGCCGTGCCCAGTATGCGTCGCGTAGTCAGTGGTATGTTACGCGCTATCCCTGGCGCAGTATCGGTAGCAGGCCTGCTGGCGATTCTGTTTTATATTGGCGCGGTAATGAGTACTAATCTATTTGGCGAGTCCTTCCCTGAGTGGTTCGGCACCATGGGTGCGAGTATGTATACGCTCTTTCAGATTATGACGTTTGAATCTTGGTCGATGGGGATTGTCCGCCCAGTGATGGAAGTCTATCCACAATCCTGGCTATTCTTTATTCCATTTATTATTGTCACATCTTTTACGGTGCTAAACCTATTTATAGGGATTATCATTGATGCGATGAATGAGGCCAAAGAAGAAGAAACGCATGCCGAAGAACATAATAGGCAGAATTACGAAAATATTAACTATATTCGTGCGGAAATGGATGAGCTTAAACAACAAATCAAAACCCTTGTTGAAGCTCAGAACAAAAAATAATGCTGGCGATTGCTTCGCGACTCAGCAATCGCGAAGCAATCTCGAATTAAACATCAACCCTATTAGACCCAGCCCTTATGAGCAAGATAAGCTTCATAATTATCATTAAAATCTTCAACGCCCTCAGCCGACATCGCCCACAAACGCTGGGCAAGTGATGATACAAATTCACGATCATGACTAACAAAAATCACCGTACCGGGATACTCTTCTAATGCCATATTGAGCGATTCAATCGACTCCATATCCATGTGGTTAGTTGGCTCATCCATTAACAGCACATTGGGTTTTTCCATCATCAACTTACCAAAGAGCATCCGCCCTTTTTCGCCACCCGATAACACCTTGACCGACTTATCGATATCTTTTTGCGAAAACAACATCCGACCTAACATTGCGCGCACGGCTTGCTCGTCATCACCGGGTTTTTTCCATTGACTCATCCAGTCGAACAGGGTCATATCAATTGCAAACTCGTGCGCATGGTCTTGCGCGTAATAACCGATACTGGCATTTTCCGCCCACTTAACCTGACCTGCATCCAACTCAATATCGCCGACTAACGCACGCAATAAAGTGGTTTTACCGATACCGTTAGGACCGATGATGGCAATCTTCTCACCCGCTTCAACCAACGCACTAAAACGCTTAAACACCGGTGCTTTGTCAAAGGTTTTGCTGATGTTTTCCGCTTCAACCGCTAAACGGAATAACTTTTTCTCTTGCTCAAAACGTATGAACGGATTCATCCTGCTGGAGGGTTTGACCTCGGCCAGTTCAATTTTATCAATTTGTTTGGCGCGCGAAGTCGCTTGCTTGGCTTTGGAAGCATTCGCCGAGAAACGACTCACAAAGGTTTTTAGCTCGGCAATTTGGGCCTTCTTCTTGGCATTATCTGACAACAGTTGCTCACGCGCTTGGGTCGAGGCCAGCATATATTCATCGTAATTGCCGGGGTAAATTCGAATTTCACCATAATCGACATCAGCCATGTGAGTACAAACACTATTTAAAAAGTGACGATCATGGGAAATTATAATCATCGTACTATTGCGGGCATTAAGGATGTTTTCCAACCAACGGATGGTGTTGATATCCAGGTTGTTGGTCGGCTCATCCAATAATAGAATATCGGGATTAGAAAATAGTGCCTGCGCCAATAACACGCGCAATTTCCAACCGGGCGCTACCGCAGACATCGGGCCATAATGCAAATCAACCGGGATTTCTAAACCCAACAACAACTCGCCAGCGCGGGCATCGGCGGTATAGCCATCCATCTCACCAAACGCCACTTCAAGCTCAGCCACTTTCAGGCCGTCTTCTTCCGACATTTCAGCCAGACCATAAATACGATCACGCTCTTTTTTTATTTCCCAAAGTTCCGCGTGCCCCATAATTACGGTATCGATGACGCTAAAACTTTCATAGGCAAATTGATCCTGACGCAACTTCCCTAAACGTTCATTTGGGTCAAGCATCACCTGTCCGGCGGTAGGTTCCAGATCACCACCAAGGATTTTCATAAAAGTCGATTTGCCGCAACCGTTGGCGCCGATTAAACCGTAACGGTTACCACCGCCGAACTTGATCGAGATGTTTTCAAAAAGCGGCTTTTCGCCAAACTGCATGGTGATATTAGCGGTAGAGATCAAAACACTATTCCTGTTAACTCAAAGATAAACGCGCATTCTACTCTTTTTAACCGTCGAGTGCGAACGCGCATCAAATTGAGTAGGTTGAATTTGGTTAAAACGGCTTGAATACCACCATCACCAATAGACCGAAGGTCAAAAATAACGGAATTTCGTTGGCCCAGCGATAATAGATACCTGAATGATCTAAGTGCCCGGCCTGCATTTCCAGTACCCTTTTGCGCGCCCAAAAATGATAGGCAATTAATAATGCCACCAGTAACAGTTTGACATGCAACCAGCCGCCACTAAAACCAAACCCTAGCCACAACCACACCCCCGTAATAAGCGTTAACACCATCATAATGGTCATAAAATTCCATAGCTTACGGCCCATAATAGCCAAACGTGTCACTTGCTGACCAGCCACCTGACCGTCTACAAAATGAACAAAAATTCGTGGTAAATAAAAAATACCCGCCATCCACGACATCATAAACAGCAAATGAAATACCTTTAACCACAAATACCCACTGTCCCACATACACGATCCTTTTTGATAAATCACCCATTAAAGGTTATGATAAAAAACTCTATTTTAGCCTAAAACCAAAGGACACCCATGAAAGTTGCTGCTGACCATGTCGTACAAATTGAATACACATTAACCAACGCCGAAGGCGAAGTTTTAGACCAGTCTAATGGACAACCGCTTGCCTATCTGCATGGCCATCACAACCTGATTCCTGGTTTAGAGGCTGAATTAGCCGACAAAGAAATGGGCGCCAAATTCACCACGACCATTGCAGCAGCAGAGGCCTATGGCGAAATTGAACCCATGTTGATTCAACAAGTGCCACGCGACTTATTTGAAGGCGTAGATAACCTAGAAGTCGGGATGCGTTTTGAAGCGCAATCTGACCAAGGTATGCAGTCGGTAGTGATTAAAGCCATTGACGGCGACATGATTATGGTTGATGCCAATCACCCGCTGGCTGGCCAAGATCTCACTTTTGATATTGAAATCATGAACATTCGCACCGCCACTGCCGAAGAATTAGATCACGGGCATGCGCATGGTGATGGCGGCGTACAACATTAATCCTAATGGAGTTTTTCCCATGCGTCTACGTCATTTTCGTTTAAGTCTTGCTGCGGCAGGACTGATAGGCTTAACCGGCTTGGTAGGCTTTAATCCAATTACGATCAGTGAAAGCCAGGCCTGCACCCGCGTGGTTTATCAAGGTCCCGAGAACACCATTATTACCGGGCGCACGATGGACTTCTCCATTGACATCCCAGCTAATCTTTGGGCTTTTCCTCGCGGTATGACACGACACGGTGAAGTGGGGCCTAATTCCATCTCCTGGACGTCACGTTACGGCAGTATTGCCGCGAGCTCTTGGGATATTGCTACACCAGATGGCATGAATGAAAAAGGGTTAGTGGCTAATCTACTCTGGCTAGTTGATTCTGAGTATCCAGCTTTTAACCCTAAAGGTGATAAGCCCGGTTTAAC
Organism: Thiomicrospira aerophila AL3; assembly: GCF_000227665.2. NCBI lineage: Bacteria > Pseudomonadati > Pseudomonadota > Gammaproteobacteria > Thiotrichales > Piscirickettsiaceae > Thiomicrospira > Thiomicrospira aerophila. Next base: position 1,201,220 of record NZ_CP007030.1, read on the forward strand.
GATTGCCGCTTGGGCACAATATGCACTGGATAACTTTGCCACTGTTGCTGAAGCCGTAACCGAACTGAGTAAAGAAGAGTTTGTTATTGTGACTGACTTTATTCCTGGCACCGACAAATTCACTACGGTGCATTTATCCTTGTCAGATGCCACGGGCGATAGTGCAATTTTTGAATATGTTGGCGGTAAACTGGTTATACACCATGATCGCACTTATCAAGTCATGACCAATGATCCGGTTTATGAACAGCAACTCGCTATTCAAGGCTACTGGGACACTATACCGGGTACGATTATGCTGCCGGGCTCTAACCGTGCGGCTGATCGTTTTGTACGTGCCGCTTACTACATCAACGCGATTCCTCAAACGACCGATACCCAAACAGCCATCGCCAGTGTATTTAGTGTTATTCGCAATGTATCCGTACCCTATGGTATTTCAACACCCAATCAGCCACATATTTCTAACACCCGTTGGCGCTCCGTTTCCGACCAACGCAACAAAGTCTATTACTTTGAAAACGTGCTTACTCCTTCGGTGTTGTGGGTAGATTTAAAACAAATGGATTTTACAGAAGGCGCTCCAGTCAAAAAACTGACGCTGGATAACGGGCCATTTGTAGGCGGCAAGGCGAATGCTTTATTTGAACCCACCGAACCCTTTAAATTTCAAGGGATCGAATAAGCTTTTCAAGTTCCGCTACTTTCTGCCAAACGAGCGCTTCGTTACCCTTACTTTCGACATTCAAGCGTAGTAAGGGTTCGGTGTTAGACGCTCGAATATTCAAACGCCAATGTCCAAAATCCAATCCCAGACCATCGGTATCATCTTGTTGCGGATTCAAGGCGGCAAAATACGCCTCTACGCGGGCTAACACCGCCGCCACATCAGCCACCTTATAATTTAGCTCGCCACTACAAGGATAGGCCGCAACCCGTTCAGCCACTAACGCGCTGAGAGGCTGAACGGTCACCGACATCAACTGGGTAATCAATAGCCACGGAATCATCCCCGAATCGCAATAGAAAAAATCTTTAAAATAATGATGTGCCGACATCTCGCCGCCATACAAGGCATCTTCTAAGCGCATCCGTTCTTTAATAAACGCATGACCCGTTTTTGATTGAATCGGTATGCCACCAGCCTGTATAACCTGCTCAATGGTATTCCAGGTTAAACGCGGATCATAGATAATCTTGGCACCGGGCTGTTTGGCCAATAGGGTTTTAGCCAACAAGCCGACCAGATAATAACCCTCAACAAATTCACCGGTTTCATCAAACAAAAAGCAACGATCAAAATCCCCATCCCAAGCAATGCCTAAATCGGCCTGATGCTCGCGCACCGCGGAGGCGGTGATTTCACGCATAGTGGGTAGTAAAGGATTGGGCACCCCATTAGGAAAATTGCCATCAGGTGTATCATTCACAAACACACACTCAAACGGAAGATGCGCGGCAATATCTCGAATCACCGCACCCGCCGCCCCGTTTCCACAATCCATCACCACTTTCAGCGGCTTTAAACTGGCAAGATCCACATAGCTCATTAAATGCTTAATATAGCGCCCTTTACTCAAAAAAGGTGTCACCAGGCCTGGTTGTGCCGCTGCCTCGCCCAAGTCATCGGCCAAAATCCGCTCGGCAAAGCGAGTTAAGCCCGAATCGCGCGAAATCGGTTGCGCGCCCTTCGACACCAACTTCATACCGTTATAGCCTTTTGGATTATGGCTTGCGGTGACCATAATGCCGCCATCTGCATTCAAATCCACGGTATTAAAATAGACCTCCTCGGTGCCACACAAACCCAATGACAACACCTCAGCGCCAGCCTCAGTTAACCCAGATGTCAAAGCTGCTGCCAAGCCTTCACTTTCTAAACGAATGTCATAACCAAGCACCACACGCTTGGCCTGCAATTGATCAACAAATACTCGACCCAACTTATAGGCCAAGTCAACATTTAATTCATCGGGTACCTTGCCACGAATATCATAGGCTTTAAATGCACTTAATTTTGTCATTACTACTCTCTAAACTAGGCTAATGATTTTAAGTATAAAGACAATTAGCTACATATTTATGAAACACGCTAAATAGATTACTCGGGTTTAACAAAATTAAACAAAAAAAAACCGGCATCTCTTTGAGAATACCGGTTTTATAAAATTGGTAGCGGGGGCAGGATTTGAACCTACGACCTTTGGGTTATGAGCCCAACGAGCTACCAACTAAAACCTAGCAATATTTAGCGACTCCCAAATACTTTATGTTACATCGGACTATCTGGTGAAAATTTCACTGGAGACAATGATGTATCAAAATATCTTATCAGTTGTATCGACCAAGGGTGGTGTTGGTAAAACAACACTCACTGCTAATCTTGGCGCATATCTTGCCGATCAAGGCTATAAAGTCCTTCTGATCGATGCAGATGTTCAACCTTCCCTCTCGTCTTACTTTGCTATAAATGATGTTGCAGAGTTTGGTTTGCAACAACTCATTTCAAACTCAACCGTTACACCCGAAATGGTGGCATCCAAGATTGAAGACAATCTTGATATTGTAATAAGCGATGATCCAAATGGTGAGTTACAAAACTGGGTCAAAAATACACCCGATGGCCGAGTAAGGCTGCGCGGTATTCTGCGTCAAAGATTTAACAATTACAACTTTATTCTTATAGATACCCAAGGAGCCGTTGGGCCACTGCAAGAAGCCACCGTTATAGCCGCCGATAAACTTATATCCCCTGTCGTACCCGACAAGCTTTCAGCGACGGAATTTCTTCACAACACAACCAATATGCTCAATCGTTTAGCCGAGTCTGCTAGTTGGTTGGGCGTTGAAATTGCTCCGCTTTATGCGCTTTTAAATCGAGTCGAAAATACCTCAGTATCGAAACACTACTCAGAACAAATCCAGCAAATGGGTTTTGAAAAAGTGTGCCGTGTTCCGGTACATCTATGTCAAACGACCATCCCTAGGGCAACCGTCTGGAATGACGCTGTTGCACAACAAATGCCTGCTCACAGGATTGAAAAAACATCCTCACGTAAAACAGGTTCCGCACTTGAAATCATCGCAAGTCTTGTTGAAGAAACCAATATCCTAGGAGATCGTCATGTCTAAGAAAAAACAATTTACCGGTTTAACAGAAGGCCAGGTTCGTTTGAATGGTGGTTTGGATCTAGCTCCACAGGATCCTATCAGCCGCACACCTATGATCGTTAATGTATTTGATGTTATGACCTACCAACACAACCCCAGAAAACATACAAACGAGTCATATCAGGAAATCAAAAACTCTATTCTCAAAAAAGGATTAGAGCAGCCTTTTTTAATTACTCGCCGTCCTGGAGACCCAAAATACACGGTCAAGGCAGGCGGCAATACACGTTTACAGATTCTGCAAGAACTCTACAACGAGACCAAGGATAACCGTTTCTTAAAAACGCAATTGATCTTTGATCCCTGGGTGTCAGAGACCGACACCTTGATTTCGCATTTAACCGAAAACGATATGCGCGGTAATTTAATGCTTATTGACCGAGCAAAAGCGGTAGCAGAAGCTAAATCTCTCATTGAAAAAGAAGTTAAGGTCGATCTGAGTGCGCGAGAACTATCTAACGCTCTTTCAGAACGTGGGTATGCTATTAATCATTCTCACGCCACCCTGCTTTTGTACGCAGTGCGAATCGAAGCCTACCTGCCTGAAGCCCTTGAAGCCGGTGCTGGGAAGGCAATCATTTCTAAAATACGCAAAATTGAAAATGATTTCAAAAAGGTTTGCACAAAATTGGATTTGGAGGTCAGTGAGACCGAAACCGAAGCTTGGTTTTTTGAAGCACTCAAAGCCATTGATGGTGAAATGATTAACCTTGATCACTTAAGATCTGAGCTTAAAGATAAGCTTCACCATGAAACCGGCACAAGCTTTTCAATTCTTGATATGTATTTTTATGAGGCTGAGGGTGGATTTAAAGCATCTGAGGACTTTGATGACTCTCAAGATGAAGACACCAGCCCTTCAACTCCAAGTATTACTCCACAGTCAAAAGAACAGGATGACCCTAAGCCAAGTGATGACGATCATTACAGCGAAGAGGACATGGGTAGCCATGACAAAATTGATTTTGATCTAACAGATGGTGAGGACTTAGATACGCAAGACGGTCACATTGAGACTAATCAACCGCAAGCTTCAAAATCAGATACACCGGATACAGACAGTCAACCTCGTTTTACCGTTGCTGAATTGCGAGATCATGTACTAGACCAAGCTATTACACTACTTGCCGAGCATGGTCTTGATGACCTCATATCGCCGGTTAACGATGGCTTTGGCTGGATACTAATGGATACGCCAGACCTTGAAATAATGCCCGATAGTGAAGCTTTTCATCAAGCGTGGGCAGCTTGGCTAACTGCTTTTCAGTTATCCGGCATGACAGACCGAAACTACCGCTCAGAAGTGTTATCACACCTTGAGTCTGAAACCGATTTAGATCACCTGCTCAACGAAAACTTTGATCAACTGAGTGAGTCTGCACAGTGGATTAGCATGGCCGCTATCAATACAAACTTTTGGTCTGGCCAAATCGATACCACCGCACATAAAAGTGCTAAAGCAATCATTGAATTGCATGGTCGCATTTACCGCACGCTCCAAATTGCCAGCAAACCAATCTGGCAAGGGATGGAGGGCTAAATCATGTCAAAACAGAAATCATTGTATCTAGGTATTATGAGTTATGTTCACGATCTGATTCAAGATGGTGATTTAGCACGAGTAAAAAACATGGGCTTCGATCAAGAAATGATCGAGCGCATTTCAAAAATCAGCATGGCTGAGCTAAACAACATTTGCAATCGCCGTGTATGCCTTTTCGATATTCAAGTATCTAAAGCTATGACACTGCTTTTAAAAGATGTTGATGAAGGTGATTTACTTGATAAGTGCATACTGGCAGGCGCATCTAACGAATTTTTGTATCGTTATTTTGGTTTAACGTCAAAAGCAGCGTCAACACGTCGATTTATTCTGCGCTTTAATGTAAGACATCATCGACGCATACCTGCTGACGAAAACCAAGAACACGAGATCATGTATGTGTACCACCACTTTTTAGGTGATAGGACATTGGATGACCTTGAGCCTATTGATTTTTTAGACTTGCATAGTCAAGTCAATCAAGTTGTGAAGGATGAAAGCGAGATAAGCTTAAAAGTTATTTGGGGGGTTGTTAATCGTTACCACGACTATGAACCCCAGATAGCAAGCAAAATCAATCGCACTAAAGCGGGTTAAGTCATGTCACATGGCCTAACCCGCCTGCTTGATCAGGCTCCCTACTACCCTCGTTGCAGTGATAACAAGACTGCTGCCCGAGTATTGCCGCGTGAGTACGCCATTAAGCAGCCCTACATGCAGGTTAATCAACCAGGCCTGGCTAGTTGGCTGGTTTTTGATTTAGACCACACAAATTCTTGGATCTGGGAAGATGAAGGCCTGCCTGAACCAAATCTAATAGTGAGCAATCCCAAAAATGGCTCTTCTCACATTTTCTATGCCATCAAGCCGGTATGCACAAGCGACAACGCACACCTAAAGCCCATTAGATATATGAAAGCCGTTTATAAAGCGATGGCTAAAGCACTAAATGCGGATCCTGCTTATAGTGGCCCGGTCGCTAAGACACCCTTTCATGCCTGGTGGCGTACAGCCGAATTACACACCTATGAATATGAACTTGGTGATTTAGCGAAGTCACTTACGCTTGAGTTGGCTCCGCTATGGTCTGATAAAGAGCGCAATATGGATGATATAGAGCACTCTAGGCATTGTTACTTGTTTGAGCGCATCAGACACCAAGCATACGCACTTAAAAGCCAGCATAGCTGCTACAAAGCATTTCATGATGATGTTGAGACTATTGCACTCAAATCAAACAATTTCAAACAAGAAGGTTTTGCAGCCAACTTACGCATTAGCGAAGTTAAGGCTACCGTAAAGTCAATCTGTCGCTGGACTTGGGAGAAATATACAGGCAAAGGCGGTAATAGAGGCGTAATGCAGCTGTCTAAAGCCATGCCACTGCATAAAAAGCAAGCACTCGCCGCAAAGCATACTCACGCTGCTCGCAGAAAGACATCCGAACAAAAAGTACGCCAAGCAATCCGAATTCTCTCTAAAGACCACAAAAAAATCACAATCAATCTTATAGCACAGTTTGCAAAGTTGTCACGCCAAACCGTGGCCAAGTACAAATCCCTCATTAATCCAGCCGCCTTAAGTGAAGGTGTTATCAGTCTCAAGGAGGCTTTTAACCGGTCAGCAAAAAATGTTAAAAATGCTGTCTATCAGATAACTGCACCCGGCAGGGTATCAAGAGGTCGCTTTGCGACTCTTATTGCTCGGGCATCGAATGATGCCATTAGCGGCGATAGCCGCCCCATTTTCAGGCCGACGCACCGACCGTTAGGGCGGTCTGGTTATTCGGTACGTCGGTTTTTACATCCCACACAGTTTTGTGCATGTTGGCGTCGGGGCGAAGGGAGTGAAACGACCGGAGGGTAGGCACGGCCCCGTTAGGGGCCTTTGATTCAAATATTGATGGTTATTTATAAAAATTTGTTTTGTTTTTTGCAATTGAGGTTGGACTAATTTATAGCGTTATTATCCAAGACTAAATCATTTAAAACTTGGAGAGCATTATGGTAGAAGAGAATCAAAACCCTGAAAAACAGGAGTCGAAACCTAGTCAAAACGCCAGAAAGAAGCTAGTTCGGCCTCCGCGATCTAAAGTCAAAGCTGCACAATCTGAGAAGCCAGACGAAAAAGTAGTTGTTAATGTGAAAAGGAAAGTGAGCCGAGGCAAAACTGAAGTGCTGTCTGATCATAAAAACCCTGGATTAATTAACACTGATAAAAGCCTTTCTCTACATACAAAAATTGGATTAATGATTTTTAAAGGACGTGCTGGCGATAAAGAAACTGGCGTGACCGAAATTCCAGGTATGCCCATTTATGCTGATCTACTTAAACGCGTTTGGATTGCTGCTCTTGCTGGGGATGTCTATGCAAATTGGTGGATTAAAAAACTAGAAGACAATCTCGACAAGGCTAAGCACATTACCAAAGAAATTAATGATGAACTTGATGAGGTATTTGCTGGCGTAAGTGATCGCATCGATCTTGGCAAATCCGAAGCGAGCAAGCCGGTTGCTGTTGATATTGATTTTGCAAGCCCTTACACCTATCTCGTTGTCTATAATCTGATTGATATTGATCGACTCGTTGCAAAAATGATCAATCTTCGTCATATCGCACTCATTACACCAGATGAATTTGAAGCTTATCGACGTAAACTTACTTCTGCAATGAGGCGAATCCTGTTAGATCTTCGTGGATTTAAACAAACGGGCTGCACACTTGAAGATGCCAACAACAAGACTGCACGCTATCTTGAAGCTGAAGAAAGCATGGGGGTCTTACCCGTTGAAATCATGACCTTTAACCCACTACACATCCCCACTAAAACCAAGCGCAAAATTTTAGGGTTCAAAAAAGTTGAGGCTAAATCATGAAATATTTAGTTCTAATGGCGGTTTTATTCTCCCCTATCGTTCATGCTGAAAAGCCAAAAAACGTGCTTCCTGATAATTGGTCATCACATGTTTATGGCATTAAAGTCAGTGAATCAGATCTAGGTCGATATTTTGGTATGGATCAACTTGAAGACGAAGCATTTCATTTTTTTTGGAATGAAATTAAGGACTCTAAGGGCGCTCCCCTTTTCTGTTTTTACCCGGTTCATGCTGAGCATTACTATATCGGCATGGTTTATTGCACCGGTTTAAGAGATCGGTAATTGAAGGAACCGTTAGTAATGAAGTGTGATATGACTAATGATGTTTTTGCTGACACATGGTTTGGTAAAGCTGCGCTTGAACGAATGATGTCAGAACACGAGAACTTTTGACTTTTTGAAGCAGAAATACTAGAGGATAGAACAGTGCGCGTTTCTGGTGCTGTTTTTAGAGCTGCTAAACGTGGGCCAAACAAGGGCAAACTCTCTGTTATGGTTGCGGATACAGTTCAAACCGCGTAAGTGAACATGCGAGATTATGTGACAAGCATTCGTGTCAATCGATGTTAAAACCCTTAAAGAAGTCGATAGGATCTTAACTGTATTTTTGGGGATCTATTAAAACCAGACCTGACGAGCCTGTAAATTAAATTGTGTAAACGCTCATAGTTTAAAATCCCCCAAAAAGGAAAAATACTATGAGCCAATTCGATCAAGAAAAACTTAAAGCCATGGCTGCTGAGCTGGCCAAAGACGTTAAAACCCAAGCCGACTTATCTCAACTTTCCGCCGCACTGCTCAAAATGACCGTAGAAGCGGCTCTCGGCGCTGAGATGGAAGCTCACCTAGGCTATGCCAAACATCAGCCATCCGAGGGTGCTAACAGTCGTAATGGCTATTCCACCAAAACCCTCAAGGGCGACCATGGTGAGGTTGATATTAGCGTACCGCGAGACCGCGAAAGCACCTTTGAGCCCGTTATGGTGAAAAAGGGTCAGACGCGCTTGACCAGCATGGATGACCAAATTCTCGCCCTCTATGCCAAAGGCATGACCACCCGTGATATCGTCGCGACCTTTCAAGAGATGTATGGCGCGGAGGTTTCGCCCACACTCATCTCAAAAGTCACCGAAGCGGTGATGGAAAAGGTCACCCTTTGGCGTTCCCGTCCGCTCGATGAGGTTTATCCGGTGCTCTATCTCGACGGCATTGTGATCAAAGTCCGTCAAGACAAGCAGATCGTCAGAAAAACCATGTACGTCGCACTCGGCATCAACCTCTCTGGTCAAAAAGAATGCTTAGGGCTATGGCTGTCAGAAACCGAATCTTCCAAGTTCTGGTTAAGCGTATTGAATGACATTCACGCCCGTGGCGTGAAAGACATTCTTATCGCCTCGGTCGACGGTTTAACCGGTTTTCCCGAAGCGATTAGTGCTGTGTACCCTAAAACCGATGTGCAACTGTGTATTGTTCACATGGTGCGCAATTCACTCAAATACGTCGGCTACAAAGAGCGCAAGGCGGTAGCCACTGACCTCAAGCAGATTTACCAATCCGTTACAGAGGAAGAGGCTCTATTGGCGCTGGAGCAGTTCGAGACGAAATGGGATGCCAAATTCCCCAGTATCAGCCGTTCCTGGCGCAATCATTGGGACAATATCGCCACGGTATTCCAATACTCGCAGGCGATTCGTAAGGTGATTTACACCACCAATGCCATTGAATCCTTGAACTCAGTGATTCGCAAGGCGATTAAAAATCGCAAACTATTCAGTCATGACAATTCGGCCTTTAAAATCATCTTTCTGGCGATTGAATCAGCCTCAAAGAAATGGACGATGCCAATTCGTGACTGGAATGCAGCAATGAACCAGTTTATGATTCTGCATGAAGAACGCTTGCAAGCATATGTTTAACCCAACGAGCGTTTACACAGAATTATTTACAGGCTCGACCTGACTTGATTAGCTGCTCCAGTATTTCTCTTTTTGTCAGCCCTTTTCTTTGGGCCAGTTCATTTAACTGTTTATAAACTCCTGCATCAATTCGTAGATCAAGTCTTTGCGTCAGATTAGATTCTAATTGCCTGCGGCGATATTCACGCTGGCGCTCGCTATTCGATTTTGCACCAAACTTTAATCTCAGCTCTTGCGTAAACGCATCTGCATCATCTTTCATGTTCTACCTTTAGGCTGGCCCAGTTTTTCGTTACCCGATTATTTTAATGGGTGGTTGGTTATTACCATGCAGTTTTAAAAACTGAAATTGGATTATTGTTTTATAGTAAATAATAATCATTTAATTTTTGTAACCCCCGGTCACAGTTATTGAATGATTATTATTTTTAATATTGGGTCAAATTAATTCGATTTCTGCTTCATGATGGGTCATCTTTCATGATGGCGTACCTCCATGATGGGTGGTGCAACGATTTGATGATGGGGGTTCCTATAAAACCCTTAAGGGAAGGGAAGGCAGCTTTGGCTCCCTTCCCTTCCAATTGATGTTGATGTGGTTGACCCGCGAGGGATGACGCGGGTGGGTTAATCACTTCGTGATTAACAAGTCGTTTTTGAATATTTTAGTTTGATCTGTTGTGGGTTGATCTGGTGTTAAAGTTTTCAAAAGTTAGTTAACTAGGATTTTGTGATGAACCATGATGAATTGAATCTTTATCGTCGTAAACTCGATTTACCTTTTAGTGGGATCCGTGATGCAAAGCTAATGCTTCAAATAATGGAATCAAAATTTGAGCGGGTATCTAATGACGTAACCGATCTTCTTGAAGCCTTTAAAGACAGTTTTCCTAAAAACAGGCCTGTGTACCTACATCGATCTTCTGATACAGCAGCGCGTGCGCTTAAGTGGCGATTAAGTAGCTCCAAGATTTACGATTTTAGCGATGCAGCAAAATCCTTTCGACTTGTAACTGGTGAAGTAATTGAATTGTTAAGCCAAGCCGGTATGAGTAACGATGAATTAACGATGATTTTGGAGTTTGATTTTAAAAAAAGTCATTTGAACTATGAGTTAAGTTACCTGTATGCCGAAATTGGTCGATTAAAAGTGTTCATTGAGGACTTTGAGGCCTGGAGAAAAACACCAAAATTGGTTTGATGAAGAAATCCCATGATTCTAAGTATTAAAAATCCAACTTTGTAATCAATGACTTAGTTGTTTTTGATGGTTTAATGCCCTTGAATTTATCAAAAACCAATAGGGAGTTTTTATGGCTAATCAAATTATGACAGTGACAGGTAATATTGGATCAACACCGACTTTCAAAAGTGCGGATTACAACTTGTGTGAGATCTTTTTGGTAACTGAAGAGTACAAGTCTGGCGAAAATGGCATAGAGACACGCCAGGGATCACAAGCTGCATATCAGGTTACGGTATGGGCACCGCGTGACCAGCCGCAAGCATTAGAGCAATTGAGAGTCCTTAAGACGGGTATGCGTATAGAAGTATCTGGTGCCTATAAAGACGGTATCTACACAAAGGAAGATACAGGCGAGCAATTGATTGGTCGTTCTATTAGCTGCTCCCCTTCTGACATCAAAATTAAGTTAAATCGTATTGAAAATATCACCATGCGAGCTAAACAAAATAATGGCCAACGTCAAAATATGGGGCAGCCCCAATTCAACCAAGACAATCATGATGATAATTACGGTTTTTAAGTTTTAATATTTTCGTCATCCTCCTCGTGCGATTTTGGCCCTTCAATGGGCCGTTTTTTTATGGAGTACGCTATGAATCTGTTTATTGTTGAATCCCCCGGTAAAATTAAATCGATCCAAAAATACCTTGGTCATGGTTGGCAAGTGATGGCCTCGGTCGGTCACATTAGAGATCTTCCGGTTAAAGAAATGGGGATTGAATTTAATACCTGGCGATTAAAGTATCAGTTAACCGATAAAGGTAAAGGCGTTTACAGTAAGCTTAAAGCCGCCGCAGCTAATGCAGATAGGATTTATCTTGCTACCGACTTAGATCGTGAAGGTGAGGCTATAGCATGGCATCTAGCGGTCATGCTTAAAATCCCTGAATCGAAAATTTATCGGGTTAAATACCCTGAGATTACTGAAACCGCGATTAAAAAAGCCTTATCGAATCCAGGCAAGATAAATATGAATCTTGTACATGCACAAGAAGCACGTCGGGCCATTGATCGACTGGTCGGTTATACGGTATCACCGGCAGTATCACGCGCTAATAATCTTAAGCTTTCAGCCGGTCGTGTGCAGTCGATTATTGTTAGATTGATTGCAGATCGCTACCAGGCTTTTGTCGATTTTAAACCGCGTGATTATTATGGTGCTCTCATTAAGCTCAATGGGTTTGAAGCTGATTGGAATACCAAGCCACATTTAGCCGCTGGCGATGATTACAATTTTAATCGCTCGCTTGCAGTTGAGGCCGCTGGTGTTACCAGTGTTCGCGTTGTGGCCACTGAACACAAAGACACAACACAAAAGCCCCCCGCTCCGTTTATCACATCCAGTATGCAACAAGCCGCTGTTAAAAAACTCAATATGAATACTGAGCAGGCGATGAAATTTGCTCAAGAACTGTATGAGGCCGCGCTGATTACTTATCACCGTACTGATAGTGTTGAGTTGTCTGATGATGCTATTCGTATGATCCGCGGGTATGCACAATCTCAAGGTCTTCCTTTACCGGCCACGCCTAACTCATTCAAAGGCAAGTCTAAAAACGCACAGGAAGCCCATGAAGCGATTAGACCCACTGATATTAACGTGACTAGCGCATCAAGTGTGAGTGAAGGAGCAGCGATGCTTTATGCGCTTATACATAAGCAAGCCTTGGTATGTCAGTTGGCTCCGGCCAAGTTGAAAAAAACCACGGTGAAACTGGTATCTGATGATGGTCGGTTTGAATATTTAGCCAAAGGATCCATTTTAGTGAGTCCGGGCTTTATGGTTATTAGTGGATCCGCTGAGGATGCAGTCTTACCGTCTATTGATGAAGGTGAAATTTATGATGTGATTGAAGGTGTTGTTCAGGATAAAAAAACCAAGGCACCGAGTCTATTTGATGAAGCCAGTTTGTTAGGTGAATTGGAACGTCTTGGGATTGGCAGGCCTGCTACTTGGGCACCGACAATTAAAAATATTAAACAGCGTGAATACATTAAAGTCGATAAGAAAAAACTGGTACCGACGGAAACCGGTATGGTGCTTCGTCGATCACTTGATGGGTTCGGGTTTATGGAATATGGTTTTACCGCTGAAATCGAAGATCAGATGGATGCTGTATCCAGTGGCCACGATTCATATCAAAATTGTGTAACCCAAGTGTTTCAATCCGTGGTTAAGGATTTATCGTCTCATTTTGGGTATGCCGGTGAGGGTGAGGATTTTTTCTTGCCACCTAAAGAACGTGACTATCAGGCTAGTGAAAAGCAAGTGGCCGTCGCTAAGAAAATGGCCGATGTTTTGGGTCTGGAGTTGGATATTGATTTAACATCCGGTAAGGCTGTTTCTGCTTTTTTAGAAGCTAATGCTACTGCCTATAAGTCATCATTCAAGCCATCTGATAAACAGCTTGAGTACGCTCAAGGTTTGGCTTTGACTTTAGGTGTGACTATTGGCCCTGATATGTTATCAAGTGCGCTTAAATTATCCGAATGGATAGATAAAAATCGTCAACTTGCTTTTGCTAAGCGTCCACCAACCGAGAAGCAATTGGCATTCGCTCAGAAATTGGCTGATGAAAACGGTGTGTCATTGCCAAGTGATGTATCTACTAGCAGTGGTACTTGCAGTGATTTCATCAACCAATATATGGGTGATAAACCTAAAAAAATAAAGCGAGTTGTGAAAAAGGCTAAATAGACAACCAGGCCTGGTTGTGGGCGGGGTGGGCCAACTTTATTCCCGCCCCTATGGGGCAGGTTTTGGTTTTATAAGCATGACTCATATTGTTCAGACTTCATAAAATTGTGACAGTTGGGTTGATCGGCGTTTGGGTTTTAGGATGGGTTGGATCAGGTTTACTTTATTGGGATATTTGCATTCTAAGGTTGGAAACTTGGTGATTTAGGGCTAGAAGCCATCTTCGCCCTAAACTTTGATTTCTACAATTAAAACTTTAAAAATTACCGCCTTGTGAAGCTCTTTCTTTGGCTTCTCTAGCTCGTTTTTGATGATCCATTTCAGACTTTTGTTCCTCGCGGTTCTTAACATGCGTATAGGTAAGAAACGTTGTTGAATATGCTACCTTCTATTTAATATAGCATAGTTATTACAGCCACCTTGATCCCCATTGTCACAGGCTTTACCAAACCACTCTTTGGCTGTAGCATCGCTCTGCCGCACGCCGCGACCATTGGCATACATCACCCCAAGATTGAATTGCGCACCGGCATCCCCTTGATTAGCAGCTTTGGTGTACCATTCAACGGCTTTTTGATCATCCTGCCGCACGCCGCGACCATTGGTATACGCCACCCCAAGATTGAATTGCGCACCGGCAACCCCTTGATTAGCAGCTTTGGTGAACCATTCAACGGCCTTTTGATCATCCTGCCGCACGCCGAGACCATTGGCATACATCATCCCAAGATTGTATTGCGCATCGGCATCCCCTTTTTCGGCTAAAGGCGTCCATTCTTTTAAAGCGGTTGCGTAATCACCTGTTTGAGCCGCAAAAAGTCCAGCATTAAAGTCCGCATGAACGGGTGATACAAACATTGCGGCACTTAATACAGCCGCGCTTAAAAACTTCATCTTCATAAAAAACTTCATATGTTGAAAAATAAATTATAAGTAAATTATACCATAGAGGAAACAATTCAACCAGCTTATGCACAAAACAGTTAGGTTTTAAATTAAAACTAATTTTAGGGATTCCAACCTCAGATTACAAATAGCCCTTTATTGATTAGGCTGTTTCAAAGCAATATTTGTCAGGTTATTTGATGTAATTGGGTACTAGCTTGCCTTCTACTTGCCCCAAATTTATAAGCATGACTGGCTATTTTTTGATGCTACAACACAATTTTTTGGCGTGCTGGCTCAGGTTTTAATCGGACTACTAAAGTTTTGGCCCAAAGTCATATTTCATGGTTGTTCTGGCGTGGAATGTTTGACAAATCGATGTTTTTTATATACATTTAAATTTGTTTTGAGTGATCTTTGATCACACAAATGCCAACATTGTTGGCACCCACGTCAGCCCCCGGTCTCATTCGCTGACACGCATTTGCGGAGACCATGTTTAATTCAAATTTTTACCCATAAGGGATATATCACTCCCTTGTGGGTCGTGGTGTATCCCTTTTTTATTTTTAATATCTTAGGAGATATATCATGACTACTGTTAATCAAAATGCTGTTCAAAACTCTAATGACTACTTTAACTTGCATACAAAAGGTTTGTGTTACGTTAATCGTTTTAGAGCAGTTTCAACTCGTAAAGATACCTTCTACTCGGTAACACTTGGTTTTTTGCGAGGCCATGTTGATGAGGTTGAAACAACTTATATCGATTGCGTTATTCGCAACGATGATGTCTTAGAGATTTTGACTCAATATCAAGACGCTATTAATGGCGACTCTAAAGTTATGGCTGTAGCCATTGTCGGTGACATTTTCGCTCAAACTTACAAAAAGCGTGATGGTTCACTTGCAGCCGGTATTAAAGGCCGACTAATTGGGTTAAACCAATTAAAGGTCGATGGTGATGTTGTTTTTAAGCGTGAAAATGCTGATCAAGACAACGATATTCCAGTTGATCAGGTTCGCCATCAAGCGCCTGTTCAACAACCTGTTGCACAAGCTCCTAGAGCGCGAACAGTGGCTCCAGTCACACAACCAGCGCCAGTTGCTCAGGTTCGGCAGCAGGCTCCGGCTCAACAACCTGTTGTTGCACCGGCAAACTTTGAAGGCGAGTTTTTGGATGTTGTGAAGTTGGATAAAAATGATCCAAACTTTATGGCAAAAAAAGATGAACTGAAAGCTAATGGATACCGTTGGAATCGTGAATTAGCTTCATGGGTTTTAGCGGCTTAATCACAAAAAAGGAACTTCGGTTCCTTTTTTTATATGAATGGAGGTTGTTTATGGACTATCGTGAATTACTTGTAAAAGAGTTAAACAGTATAGCTAAGCATTATGTTGAGCACTGGTTTGAACAACAAGGTGAGCGCATATATGGTGAGGTACTGATCTTTGAAGGTCGAGTCACTGGCTGGACTATTGATGAACCGCCCTTCCCTTATGAGTGGCGACCCGGTACTTATGCTGTATCTAAGGATCAGATACTTTTGGCAGTTGGTGGTAATGATGCCGATGGCGCTGAAGATTGGATCACGGTTTGATTTTCTTTTTTTCCCATCAGGGGTGTTACCCCTGGTGGGTTGGCACCCCTTTTTTATTTTGAGGTGTGTTATGAATAAAAAAACCTATTTACCCGTATGGGAGCCAATTGATTTACTTCAAGGTGGTCATAAAGAGGCTTATTTTGAAGCAAAATTAAACGATGATGGCTCGCACTCTTACCGGTTGTTAGAATGTGATATGGACACGCTGGTTGAAGTTAATGGTGAACTTGTGCGTGGTTTAAAACCGACTAAAAAATGGCTCACCGAGTCAGAGTTTAATCGCCGCTGGATTACCAATCACTTGTGCAAACGTAATTTAGCGGTCGTGGAGTTGGCAGGCCCCTTAATTGGCAAGCTTGTCGATTTATATGATCGACGCATTGGTGGGCAGTGGCGAAGCACGTATAACACCTGTAAACACAACACCATGATGCTTTTTATTAATCAATATGGTTTAGATGAACACCGTGCCAAACTGCTTGCAATCACTATTTGTCGCGGAGAATGTTCATTTGAGAACATTGTTTTTGAGTATAGCCTAGAAAAAAAAGGATAGTACATTTCACAAGTGGCGGCCAATCGGTCGCCCCTTTTTATTTTTGGGTCAGAACATTATTGATTTGTGTTTTTTGTGTAAAATACAAAGTAATAGCGTTTTTAACCGGTTTTGTTGCTCGTTGAGCGCAAAAGGCCAGCATTGCTGGCACCCTTGAAGCGTCACGACACCTGCAAGCTTCAGCCCTTTTTTTGGGTGGTGTCACTTCTGAGAAAGATACATTGGAACTGCACTTTCTCTTCACATCCAGTTGGATATTGCTAGGAGAGCTTGCTCTCCACCCCTATTTAGCGTTTATGCAGGCTGTGTGTTGCATAGAGGCCTTATTTAAGCTGACTTGCTTAAATAAGGCCTTTGGCCTCTACACAGATATGCAGTCTATCTGTTGCCTGGCTGCCCCTTAGTGCATAAGCGCCTCGACATAATTTTCTCAATGATAGCGATGATTTAGGGATGATGATTCGCAAAAAATGCTTTTAAATGATTTTCTTCGTGACCCTTTTACCAGGGTCACGCGGTAAGTTATTTAGGTTTTGTGGCTCAACTGAGCACAAAAGGCTTGCATTGCAAGCACCCATCACCGGCCCTCGACTGCGTTAGCCGGTAACGATCCCATAGGTCGTGCAGTCATGATTACAATTCATTTAATTAACCCTTCTAGGGATGCACTTTCCCTATGGGGCGGTGTATCCCTTTTTTATTAATTTGGAGATATGCCATGTCAAGTTTTGAATTAGTTTTTAAATCAGCTACCCAACCGGTTTCAATGGAGCAATATGGTCTTAAAGATCTATGGCTTCATCCGATTAAAATCGATTACGGTTATTGGGGTGATGGTGAACAGCACTTCGAGGTTGAAGATGAGTGCGGCAATGTGCTCATGTCCGGTAACGCCTCTACAATCGAAGACTACTTGTCTTCGATGTGTAATTAATCAAATTAACAAGCCCATGGGGATACATCATCCCCATGGGATCCGTGTATCCCCTTTTTTGTTTTAAAATCGGAGATACACAAATGGATAAATTGTCTTTTAAAGCGGATATTTTAAAATCTGGTCAAGCAGAACGGTGTGATGGTGTTGTTGTTGAGATAAATAACATCCTACCCTACGTCTCAATTGTCTCAAGAATGAATGAGGAGCACTCCTATTTCTTCCAAGGGGATGAAGCAATAGAGCTTTTAAGCGAGATGGAAAAAAAAGCCGATATGTTTGATGTTAGTGTAGAAGATGCACTTCTTCACTATTACCAGGGTTGGTAATAACCTTTCAATTTTGCAGTGGTTTAGAGTCTGCCGCTGAGGATGAATCCTTAGTAGGTTTTTAAATTCACCTGCAAGGTCAGTCATTCAAACCTTACCCACGGGGATACATTATCCCTATGGGTCGGTGTATCCCCTTTTTTATTTTTAAAATTTGGAGATATGCCATGAAAACTGATAATTTCATACTCAACGAAATTGCTTTTAATTCTAACAAGCCCCATCTTTTGCATAGACATGCAGTGGGTTTAATTGCAGACCAAAAATTCACCGGAATCGTACATTTTTGGTCTGAGACATTTGCAGGAAATCCTTTCATGGATACTGTTTACATGATTGATGGTGTGACTTTAAATAACTTGGATTTTATAGATGGTGATGATGAGCGTCAAAGACTTGTCAATCACGCACTTCATGGCCTGATTGGTCAAGATGTGGCTGCTATTCAATCTGATTTAAAGCTTGGAGAAATATTTGAATATGTTTGGGATGATGACGGTGACGACATGGGTACTTATGCTGTTCGCCGTCAATTTTCTCATGACGAAATAATCAATAACCTTCATAGAAAAATCACTAAGCCGGTTAATAAAATCGGTGAGATTTACACTGGTGGTTGCGTGAAAATAGTTGTTGATGGCTCTGATTTTATTGAATCCGTCGAAGATCCAATGGATGCAGAGTTTTTTACAGTCTATGTCAGAAATATAGATGGATTTTCAAGTTCACTCTACGATTTCGAGCGCGGCGAGCAACCTTGTTGTTAAACGAGTAAAACCACAACCCATACTTATGTATGGGTCTTTACATTAAGCGATTTGGTATTACAATCATTTGATGTAAGGATCCACGTTGTGGAACTTAGGCTTGCATTGCAAGCACCCATCACCGGCCCTCGACTGCGTTAGCCGGTAACGATCCCTCGGATCGTGCAGTCATGCTTACAATTCAATTTTTTACCCCATGGGGATACATCATCCCTGTGGGGTTCGGTGTATCCCCTTTTTTATTTTTCAAATCAGGAGATATGCCATGTTTAAATTATCTAGCCAGCAAAAAGCCATCTTAAAAGAAGCTGAGGCAATCTATGCGCTTATGGCATCAAATGCTAGTGATGAAGTGTTTAACTCGCCGGAGTTATCCGCTGAGTTATTTAAAACTAGGTTAGTGGGAGAAGAAAGAGAGCATTTTGAAGTTCTTTTTTTGAATCAACAGCACATCATGATTGATGTTCAAAGACTGTTTTCAGGAACTATAAATCAAGCAAGCGTTCACCCACGGGAGATCGCTAAAAAGGCCTTGGAGTTAAATGCGGCTGCAATTGTGATAGCGCATAACCACCCATCAGGCAAAGCTAATCCATCAAAAAGTGACATTAACATGACGCGGATTGTCAAAGATGCGATGGAGCTTATTGAAGTAAAACTGCTCGATCACATTATTGTCGGCCATCATGGGCTATGGCACTCAATGGCCCAAGCAGGCGAAATATGACCACAACCCACACTTCGGTGTGGGTCTTTACATTAAGCGATTTGGTATTAAAATCATTTGATGTAAGGATCCACGTTGTGGAACTTAGGCTTGCATTGCAAGCACCCTTTACTGGCCCTCGACTGCGTTAGCCGGTAACGATCCCTTGGATCGTGCAGTCATGCTTACAATTCTATTTTTAACCCCATGGGGATACATCATCCCTGTGGGGTTCGGTGTATCCCCTTTTTTTGTTTAAAATCAGGAGAGACACCATGCTAGTTACCATTAACCAAGTAGAAAACTTTGTTTCAAAAGCCATCGCAAATCAAATTTGTGCTGATGATCTGGGTATAAGGCTTCAATGGAGATTTCAAAAGCATCTATTTGTAGCCAAATTTTATAAGTCAGAACCCATCATGCACGTTGGATTGATTAATGGCACTGTAGAGCTTGAATCAATTGAACTGCCTTATGATCCTAAAACCAACATGCAGCGCTTGGTTCAGGAGCTTAAACTTCGCAAGGTTAGTGAAGTATTGCTTCATCAAGCTAGGCAGGTTGGTCTAGTGGATGGCGTTAAATTTCAATAGCTAATTAATTTTACCCTGTGGGGATACAACATCCCTGTGGGGTTCGGTGTATCCCCTTTTTTCTTTCAAAAATTAGGAGATACACCAATGAATATCACAATCAATAACGAGCAAAAACTGTTTGTAATCAAAAACGACTATGGCGTAACCTGTCAAGGTTTTACGAATGTTTATGAAGACCTGATTCAAGTCAAAAAAAAGCTTGGTCTCAATGCTCCATTGGATTCAGAGATTGGAACCATTGAGCAGTATTCTGAATACCAAGCAACAATGAAGGTGCTGCGAGAGAAGGGTGGACTGAAAACCACTTTCTATAAATACAGAACACCAAAGAAAGTGCAGAGTATTCTTGAGGGCTATCGCAAGTCTGAAGAAAAAATACGCATTTTTTATGGTGACTATGAATCCGGTCGAGATTGGCTGGAGGAATATGACACGGTGGGGCGTGTAAGTCGCTCTGGTGGCTTGTTAAAAGTGCCTATTCTTGTAGCTGATGATGAATGCGGCGGCCCCGCCCTGCTGGATCATTGCATTGTTAAGTTGCAAGACGTGACAACCGGTAAGGTTTTGTGGCAACACAAAAACTACCAGCAGCCAAAATTCCACATTCAGGAAGTAAGTGAGTTTGCACACGGACTAACTCACGAAGTTCTTGTAAATGAGAAAGTCCATGCCCGTTTTAGCTCACTAGCAAAAGCAGCGCATTGGGTGGCGTTTATGTCTGGCGAAACATCTTGCTGTCCTAACTAACCCACAACCCACACTTCGGTGTGGGTCTTTACATTAAGCGATTTAGTATTAAAATCATTTGATGTAAGGATCCACGTTGTGGAACTTAGGCTTGCATTGCAAGCACCCATTACCGGCCCTCGACTGCGTTAGCCGGTAACGATCCCCTGGATCGTGCAGTCATGCTTACAATTCTATTTTTAACCCCATGGGGATACATCATCCCTGTGGGGTTCGCTGTATCCCCTTTTTTTGTTTTTCAAATTAGGAGATACATCATGTCTATGGATAAAGTTTTTCAAAAAGTTACTGATCAAATTGTTGCTGCGCTTGAAGCGGGTGTTGATGGCTCTTTTGAGTTGCCATGGGTTCGCATGAAATCCGTGGCAATCAATGCTAAAACCGGTCGTCGTTTAGTGGGTATTTCTCAACTTCTTTGCTCTATGAGCATGGTTGAGCATGGCTTTGAAACCAATAAATGGTTAACCATGAAACAAGCGAATGAACTTGGCGGCAAGATCGATAAAGGGTCAAAGTCAACGCTAGTGTTCTGGCTTCGACCTTTTCTTGAGGTTTTGGTTGATGGCAAAAAGAAATTGATTTCGCCTGAAGGCAATCAGCTTCATGAAGCTATGGAAGCCGGTGAACCAATTATTTGGTCATATCGCTTTGCGCCCTATTTTAATGTGGAGCAAATTAGTGATCTACCCGATGAAATGTATGAGCCAGTGAATCAAACATTGGCACATGGTCTAGGGGATGGATTTGAGCCTATCCAAGAGGCTGAAGAGTTTGTAAGGATGTTGCAGTCTTCTACAGATCCTCTCAAACTGATACATAAAGGAGTTTCGGCGCATTATGCGCCGGGGCTGGATCAGGTAGTCATGCCTCAGCGTGAAAAGTTTAAGTCTGAATTAGGCTACTACTCAACAATTTTTCACGAAATCGGGCATTGGACGGGGCATCAGTCTCGTAATGCCCGTGAGGGAATTGTGAACTTTGATCGTTTTGGCTCTTCTAAATACGCTTTTGAAGAATTGGTGGCTGAATTATCAGCATCATTCAAGATGGCTGAAATGGGCTTGGAGCGTGAAGTGCGCGAAGATCACATTCATTACATCGCTGACTGGATCAAGGTTTTAAAAAATGATCCCAAAGCAATATTTAAAGCAGCACAGGATGCAGCGCGAGCGGTGCGTTATGTCAACAAACTGGTCGATGAACATCAACCGGCTTTGTTTGAATCTGTTGCTTAATCTTAAACCGGCTTTTTAGCCGGTTTTTTTATGGTGCGCCGGGCAAAAATCTAAAAAAATATTTTGATTTTTTAGATTTGATGTCTATCTTTTAAATAATGGCATTATGCAAAGTGAGATTAATTACCTTACGGATTTATGCCATGAAAATTAAAACTGCATTACTTGCCGCCCTGATTGCATCCAATGCCTCACTTGTATTTGCGGATGAACGGATTGGTCGTTACACATCTGCGACACCCGGCCCTGCACCCTACCAAACTAACCTGCTTAGTAGCGTTATCCATCTAACCCTGCCTAGAGAAATTAATCGTATTGGTGATGCCTATACGGTTTTGTTATCTGAATCCGGCTACCGCTTATCAAGCGAGCAAGATCCCAATATCCACCAACTTTTTAATCAGCCGGTTCCGGCGGTACATCGTCAGATCGGGCCTATGCAGTTAATTCAAGCATTAGAGGTATTGGCCGGTGAGCAATGGATGATAAATATTAATCCCGTGCTTAGGACAATTAGTTTTGAGTTACGCGATGAATACCGCCATTTTTTAGATGGCGTAGAATCTACCGGCTGTTTTGCCAACCAAGTTAAATCGTTTATACCACTTCATTTCGACACAAATTCCGTAGCACTGCAACCAAGGCATAAAACTTTGATAGACGCCTTGGTGTCTGATTTGAGACTTAATCCAGATGCCAAAATCAATATCCGAGGGTTTTCTGATCCTATTGGTTCAGATGAAGCAAAAATGACCATTTCTCTTCAAAGAGCGTTGTCAGTTGCCAATCAAATTGAAGACATGGGGCTAAAACCTCAGATCCTATCTGTTAAAGGCATGGGGCATGTTGATGAAAAACATGATTTACCTTATGCCCAGCAGCGTGTTGTTGAAATTGAGGTTCTTGGTTGTAATAAATAAGGCCTGTGATCATGAAAAAGTTGAAGCAAAAAGCCTGTGTTGCATTATTTTCAATATTAGTAACAAGTCCTGCAAAATCAAATACATTTTCGACTGATACCCTCTTTGAAGCTTGGCTTACCGATCAGTGTGTAGAATATTGCTTTGTCGGTATTTGTGTGTTTTTGCGTTCCTCAGCTTTTCCACCATCATGCACAATAGTAACCACGCCTAGAGTTGAGCACTATTGGCCAGATTTTTTAGTTACTGTGCAAAATCGGCCTTCAGAGAATCCCTATAACGAGTTTAGAATGGCTATGGAGGCTGTTGAGAACGAGGCGTTATCAGCTCAATCATCTATAATTTCAGCCGTTTTATCATCACGAAATCCTGGTAGTACCGGTGCAGGTTCTCTCGCCGTACCAGATACAAACAGAGATAAAATCACCAACTTCAAAGAAGCCAATGTTATTGGCAACCCAGTATTGATCATGTCAGATGCCATGAGTGAATATACATGCCCTACCCGCGTTAGGCCCTTTACACCCTACTATTCTTCCGCCTTTGATGCGTTTGCTTGGAGAACCGGTATATCCGATATTTTCACACTTGATGCTTGGACGCCCGGACGACGCGAAATTGGCTCTATGACTCCAACAAACCCATTTGGTAATACTTGGGGTGCTGTACAACCCAGACAGGGCTTTACAGCGCAAGGTAATGACATTAAAGCATCAGCTGTGGTTGCACAAAGAGCCGTCGATATTGTTTTAGCTGGCGGCGGCGGCCACTTGTACGTATCGCCCCGATCCGGCGGCGGTAGCTTTAATCCTTTTAACCCGGGATCCCAAGATAGTTTTGCAGAGAATGTAGGCATCAATTTTAGGAATCAAATTGGCAGTGCAAACCCAGGATCAGACGCTAACATTGCGCCCAATCATGGTAATGTGAATCAACCTGTTGGATCAAATGAAAAAACAGCAAGATGGCAGATGGTTTCACCACGCAAAGATAATATTTGCCGTGCATTTGGTGCCGATAATCAATGGTTTAATACTGGTATTACTGACGTGATGCGTTATAACAATAATCGTCAATCCGAAAGACAACAATATGCTTATAACTATTGGCAAAAATATGCTTGCTGCTGGCCCAGTGGTGGCAGGCATTTAACAACTATTTCAATACCAAGGGTTTGTTTAACTTTTGGCTCGGGAGGGTCAGGTGGTTCGGGGGATGATTCTGGTGGATCAAGTGGTTCGGGGGATGGCTCTACTGGCTCTGGTGTCGGGTCACAAGTCGTGGCAGGCTCTGCTGCTGTAGGTGCCGTCGGCTTGGTGTCAGCTGGTTCAGCCTCATCAACCGATCAAAAGTATGATGATTCTATAGATGATATGGAGCGAGAGCGTGGTGAATTACATGAAAGAATTGAATATCTTGAAACGCAGATTATCGTTAATAACCAAAAAAGGGATGCTTTACATGCCGAGTACACCCAACACTACAATAATCTGCCTGGTCTTCAATCTCAACAGACTCAATTACAAAATGAGATTGCAGACTTAACGAGAAGAATTAACAACGCTAACAGGCAATTGAGTGACTTAGATGAACAAATAAGCAACACTGACGATGAAGCTGAGCTTGAAGAACTCAATCAGCAACGAAACAGTCTTGTTGGATTTATCAATAACCTTCAAACAAATCGATCAAGATTAAATGGCCAATTGGCAAATATTAATCAGCAAATTAGCCATGCCGAATCCCGGCTTAACGCTATCCCTGGTGAAATAAGACAAACAGATGCCAAGATAGTAGAACTTGAAACAGAGAGGCAGGGTCTGCCCTACTAATTCTAAAAAATTTTTCTTGTTTTTTAGAATAGCTGTCTAGTAAAAAAGTTATGTAATCATTCCTCATGAATAACACTCATGAGGAATCGTTATGCAAGACCCAAACACAACTACCCTTCAATCACTGCCACCACTGCCAGGTGAAACTGAAGCGCCTGCAAATCATCTTAACCCAACTGAAACCGCTAAGAATAGTAACTCCAAGGTCGCTTTTGCGTTCATTGGTATTATTTTTATTGCTGTGGGCGTAGGTGGCTATATGCTTTATAAGTCCGTGAGTGATCAACTGGGATTAAATCAAGCAGCAACACCGGCTGAAGTGATTGACGCACTAAACTCAAGTGTCATTAGTGATGATCAAAAATCATTATTACCTGCTGCTGGTGTTGTGCCCAAGCAAGATATTGACATTACCAATGCCACTGAATTTGTATCTGAAATCGCTCCAGTGGATGAATTTGATCAGCTTAATAGTCAAGTAAATGACCTGCTTGATGCTTTAAATCAAGTCAATAATCTATCCGAACAACTTAACAGGCAGATTAATCAAGTCAATCAACGAGTTGATAGCTTAGAGGGTGTTATCAATTCACAATCTGAGCAATCTCAATTAGTCGTCGCCGAACTTGATGACATCAAAAAGCTTGTACAAAGTCTTGATCAAAAAGTATCAGATACAGCTAGATCAGCTAAAACATCTGAGCAAACCCGAGTTGTACAGCCCTCACCTCCCAAAACATTATCATCAGCAATATGGCAAGGACGCCAGGCGGTGCTTGTTAATGATAGAGCAGCTATTAGGATGTTTTATGTGGGTGATACCGTGGCAAATTGGCAAATTGAAGCACTTAACAGCCACTCAATTGTCTGGCGTTCATTACTGAGCAATGAGCGTATTACTGCGGAAATAGGAGGGTAATATGCGCCTTCCCTACCTAATAACCTGTGCCGCCCTGATTTTACCTCTGGGTAGTGTATCTGCAAGCACAAGCACACAAGATCAATCAGTTTTTATTAACTCAACACAAGATCATCAGTCGAGTCCTACAGGGTTGAGCCTGGATGCCATTTTACAAGAGTATTGGGATCTAACCGATGAAGAGTGGGAGCGTTATAAGTTGCTCAAGCCCATTGCACAAGCACTTGGGCAATATCAGGTGGAACCTACTCCACTAGAATTATTGGGGATTTATGCACGCTCCGAAACAGAGCGTCAGCGTTATGCCTTGCGGTATGTTCAGCGTATGGATCAGTATGTAGCTGGCAGCCTTGTTTTTCAACGAACAGTCTCAGCGGTACAGCGCGAATTTTACAAAAATACGCCTATGATTGATGTCAATCTCTTAAATAAAGCACGTAATATTGACTTCACTGAGAATGATACTGTGGCCGTTTTTGTGAATGTTGTTGAGCCGTGCTTAGCCTGTGATGTTGCGATTCGTAAAGCCATCATGCAGGTTGAAAAATACGGTATCAAATTAGATGTGTTCTTTAACTCGCTCGATGACAATTTAATCCAAAGCTTTGCGACAAGTACCATACCACCTCAATTTGTTGTTGATGGACGTATTCGCTTAGCCGCTAACCCGGACTACATTGATCGTTATCAGATCCCACTCCCAACCGCTTTCATAAGTCGAAATGGTGGTAACTATGAAGCCCACGATCTCGATATTTAAAGTATTAACTCTATGTGTCACTCTAGCGTTTTTGCCAAAACAAGCCTGGTCATCATTATTTGATCAGGTCGCACAAGAGAAGCAAGTAAATGCCTCGATACTATGGTTAATCGCATTACAAGAATCGGCCCCGCCTGGCACGCTAATACCTCACCCATGGACGGCTAATTTCAATGGACGTGGGTATTACTATAGTTCGAGAGAAGAGGCTTACTTCGCTATCAAGCAGGCTGTTAATGATGGGTTTAAGGTTGATGTTGGATTGATGCAAGTTAATTGGTTTTATCATGCCGACCGTTTTAATAACGATCTTTGGTCAGCACTCGATCCACTCACTAATATTCGCGTAGCCTCCGACATTCTCCTAGATTTCTCAAAGCACGGCACATTTGAAGCTATTGGGCGCTATCACTGCCCAAACTGGCAACTGGATTGGTGTAAGGATAAAGCTCACACCTATGCTAATAGCGTTATACGGAGGTTAAGACACTATGAGTAGATTTGAAGTTTCAGCAGATTTAATAACCTTATCTTTGGTCGCTAAGAGCCACTACAAGGCATCACTTGATAAGGTCGCTAAGCAAATCGGATTAAGTGCAGATCCTTTTGATCGAGAGCTTAATAGTGAGCGTTTTTTTGTTGAAGTCTATTACTGTTTACTTCGGCAAAGATGGATCGAGAATTTATTAATCGAAGTTAACGATGCAAATGATCGATGTGTATTTGAGTGCGTTATACCGTCTAGTGAGTTTGAACTGCTTTCAAATCCCCACCGTCATATCATGTATCAAATACAGGAGTCCGGTCATTATGCTTAAAGTAATCAACAAATCCGTTATTGTCTCGTGCTTCGCTCTAGGCTTTGGTTTTAATGCCGCCCATGCACAATTGCCCGTAATTGCAGAAGTTGGCCCAACTTACCCGGTTACATCCATGTTTTCCCATTTACACAAATTCACAAAACTAGATGTGCGCGAGGTTTTCACTCAAATAGACCAGGCCGGGGTCAACCGTGTAACGCCGGTCGATTATTACACGATGGTGCAAAACCAATTACCCATTAACACTCATGCCCAGCCCGGGCCATTTGCTCAGTATGAGAGTGTTATGGCTGCTCGTGTTGATGTGCCGGTGTGCATTGTAGGTGACGATGGATTTAGCCAGGCCTGGTTGCGTCAAAATGCGGCTAAGCTTATAGAATACGGAGCCGTCTGTTTAATTGCTCATGCTCAAGATATGGACGGGTTAAAGAACATTATCCAGAGTGCATCGGGCGTGTACATTCAACCTGCATCAGCCAGTACGTTGATTGATGAACTCGAAATAAAGCACTACCCTGCTTTGATCTATAACGGCTGGGTGGTGCAATGATCTTTAAAAATCACTACCCCGTCGAAGCATTACTAAGGCCACCGGTTGAGTTTTATGCAGCTTTAACCGCTTGGACGCTTGCTTTAATTGCAGTCACCATGCCTACAGTTATTATGATGACCGATAGCGTGGCCTATGCCTCCGCAGGGGTATTATTTCTATTTGGTTTGCGTCGATTTAGACAGGGTTATGCTGTTTGGTCATATCATCGTCATCTTGTGAGGCTGCCCTACTATGGGTTACGCCCACGTCAAATACCGGTGTCTAACCGGTTTTTGTTTTTGGGATTAGGCTTTAAATGGACGCAAACCCATACCCAGCGACTGCTTGATACGACCGATCCGGTAAACAAACGATTTATAACTCCCAATGTCTTCTACCGCCTGGCAAGACAAATTGAATTTAAGTTAGATCGTTTACGCGCTTTAGCATTTGTTATTTCAATTCTGTCTTCATCTAGTCGTTGGAATCCGGTCGCACCCCTGCCACCGGTTGGCGGCAATCCGGCGATTCATGCCGTCGGGATGCCAGAAGGCGAGGATCCAATACGTTTACCGATTGGAGAGCGGGTTGGTCACATACTGGTATTGGGCGCCACACGAGTTGGTAAAACACGTTTAGCCGAAATCTTAATTACCCAAGATATTCGCCGGGGTGATGTGGTCGTCGTCATGGATCCCAAGGGCGACGCGGATCTGTTAATGCGTTGCAAAATGGAAGCAGAACGTGCCAAGCGCCCATTTTTTGCTTTCCATTTAGGTTTTCCTGAAATCTCTGCTCGCTATAACGGTATTGGCACCTTTTCAAAGATCACAGAACCTGCCGGTCGCTTAACTGATGCGCTACCCTCCGAAGGCAACTCAGCTGCTTTTAAAGAGTTCGGTTGGCGATTTGCCAACATTATTATCCAGGCCGATGTTGCCCTGGGCAATAAACCGCACTATCAATCAATTCGCCGTTACATCAACAACATTGAGCCTTTATTGTTGGCTTATGGGAAGAAAATTCTGACCCTAAAAGGGCCGGATGGTTGGGCAAATGTTTATAAGCAAATTATGGGCAATCTTGATCCTAAAACCCTGCCCTTCGCTCTAAAAGACCGAAACCCTGAAGGAATTGCTTTGCTTAAGTTGGTTGAGCAAATTGATTTTTATGATCCGGTACTCGATGGCTTGTTGTCTGCCTTTAAGTATGACCGTACCTACTTTGACAAAATCGTATCCTCACTTGGCCCCTTACTTGAAAAGCTTACAACCGGTCGCGTGGCTGAATTGATTGCGCCGGATTATGAGGATATTCAAGATAAGCGCCCGATTTTCGATTGGATGTCGGTTATTCGTCAAAACGCCGTTGTTTATGTGGGCTTGGATGCGCTATCCGATTCGACCGTTGCCTCAGCGGTGGGGGCTTCTATGTTTGCCGATCTTACGTCGGTATCAGGCTTTGTTTATAAGCACGGTATAGGCTTTGGCTTACCAAATGACATAGCTACCGGCCAACGCAAGGTGGCTATTCATGCCGATGAATTTAACGAGTTGGTAGGTGATCAGTTTATTCCGATGATCAACAAGGCCGGTGGCTCGGGCTATCAAGTAACCGCCTACACTCAAACGGTCTCGGACATTGAAGCGCGAATTGGTTCTAAAGCCAAGTCTGGCCAAATTCAAGGTAACTTTAACAACCTCATTATGATGCGCGTTAAAGAGCCTATGACAGCTGAAGTGCTCACTAATCAGTTACCCATGGTCAAGATTAACGAATTGATGCAAGTATCTGGTGTCGGTGATTCATCTGACCCAGGCTCCGGGGTAGATTTTACTTCTAAGAACGAAGATCGTTTATCAACACGCGAAGTTGCCATGATCGGTGTGCATGATGTTATCAAACTGCCCAAAGGCCAGGCTTTCGCGTTAATTGAGGGCGGTCAACTCTACAAGCTTCGAGTGCCTATGCCGGAAAAAGAAGATGATCCGAACATTACAACGGAGTGGTCGATGGCGCTTACTCAAATGAAGGCAAAATATAAAACAGGTTCTGGTTTAATGCAGCGCGATAACTTATGGCTTGATGATCAAGTACAAGCCAATGAGCAGCAAAACCTTGAGCGCCGTTTTGGTGGTGGCGATAACGATATTGCTGGCACAAGTTCAAGTGATTCAGGGGATTAACCGATGGCCGCACAACAGGAAAAAGTATCCTTTTTTGGAGCAATTGTAGGACTGTTTTTTGGCATGATTGGAGCCATCATTGGTGCCCTATTCTTATCCATTATTTTTGAATGGGTGGGCATGTTTTTTAACTGGTGGACTTTACCAGGATCAGAACATGCCAAGATGATGCTTGATCGGGAAATATCATGGGTCAGTAGTGATTTTAAAGCTGCCATGATTACACCGCTATCCGTTGTAACGCTCTTTACTGAGTACGCCTATTTTTATTTGGTGAAGTTTACCGGTTTAGAGTGGCTGGTTTTAAAGTTTCAAGGATCCGTTTTTTATGATTATGGCTTGGCCATGATTTACATCATTGAGCTAACCGCTGTGCGCCTGGCGGTCATCCTGTTATCGCTGCCAGCCTTGTTTTTGTTTGGTCTTTTTGCACTTGTAGATGGCCTAGTTGAGCGAGATCTGCGTACTTGGGGCGGCGGTCGTGAGACCTCTTTTGTCTATCATCATGCTCGCAAGTGGATTTCATTATTTCTTTATTTGCCAGTCATGCTCTACATATCCGCACCCTGGAGTATTCACCCCTCTATTTTTGTTCTAGTGTTTGCGTTGCCGTTTGGGTACACGGTCTGGTTAGCTGCAACCTATTTCAAAAAATATCTTTAATAGTTTTTTGCGGATTTTTTGACCTGCTCCAAAAATCCGCAAAAACGATCTTAGTGTTTTTCAACACCTGCCTATTACGCTATGAACGACCATACTCAAATGAGTAACACGCCTGTTTTTACTCCCTTAACTAGCCAGTCTTTTTAAATTTCACTCACTAAATTACAAAAAATTTTTTTTGATTTTTAGAAATCGAGTCTTTGTTAGTTCATTTGTCATAATCAATCACGAACTTTTTGATTATGAATGGGATAACAAGTTTATGAAGAAAGTGATATTGATGGCATCAGCCATTTCGATACTCTCAGGATGTCAGACGGCACAAACACGAATCGACGATTCAGATAGTGAATACTGGTACAAAGTTACATCAGCACAACCTAGTCAGGGCGTTGCGGTAGTTGAAGCTCCAGAGGTAATTGAGTTATCGCAAGATTTTGTAATGCCTATATCTGTTAGTTACGAACCGGCTTTTAGTAGCCAGGCAGCAGAGCGACGCGCTTTATTAGATGTGCTTGCTCATATTGAACAAACTGAATCGTTGATTAGGGCTGCACAAGCGCAGCAAAACCCTGATCAGCGAATCAAGTTTCGATATGACTGGCTCAGACACGATCTGGGAAAAATGTCTTCCGGTATCAGAAACCATTTGAATGACCCATCTAGTCAGCCGCGTGTTATTGAACCCCTTATTGGCGATTATCGCCGTTAATTTTTGTCAACTTACGAGAGATAAAGACTATGAAAAAAATGATAACCAAGTTAACAGCGTCTAAAGAACAGCTATTAGGTGTAGGTGTGTTTGGATTAGCTATTGGTATGGCAATGGTTGCTGACCCTGTTATGGCCAGTAGCGTACCCGCTGCACCAGGCATTAATGTTGGCAGCATTGTTGATGAAAGTGATGGTATGGATAACATGCTGACCAGCATCATGGGTTGGGTTATTCAGATCCTCTCAGCTATCGCTATGGCTGGTGCGGCTCTAGGTTACACCTTTGCGCTGTGGACAGGATTTCAAAAATTACAAGATGATAATGAGTCCAAAAGCTACAAGATGGGTAACTTTATGACTACTGCAATTGTAGGGATCATCGTAGTGGCCGTGGTCGTTGTCATGGGCATGATCATGTACAACTATGGCGGCAGCTTAAGAGGTGCATAACAATGGCTCATCTACCTGAAACTGATCTAGTGGCCGCTGTACTCGACCGAGATCCACGCGTCATAAAAGGCGCAACAATGGACGAACTGCTCATGCTGGTGAAGTTTTTCGGTGGATCGGGTTTTGTAACAGGCCTAATCATAGGCCTGATTTTTGTACCTTCATACGCCTTGATACCCGCCATTGTTATTACCCTGATTTCCTTGGGGTTAGGGGTATGGATGGGTTCGGTATCTCTGCTCACAATAAAAAGGGATAAGCCACAAGGTTATGTACTGCAATGGATCTCTATCAAGTTAAGTCAAAAAGCTAGTGGGCTGAAACCCAAGTTTATTTACGGTGCTCGCCACTTTTCGATTAATCGTAAACCCTTCACTCAAAACAAATAATTCTAGGTTTAGGCTATGTTTAAAAATCGTATGAAAGATGCGAGTTCGCATATCAATACTCTCCGCTTTGGCTTAATTGGTGTGAGCATACTCGTTGTTGTACTACTAATTATCGTGTTAGTGCAAGCACAAACACCTCCGGCACAAAGGCTGAGCTTGCCACCTGATTTACGCTACGGCGCTCAAGTTACAGCGGGTGAAATCAATCCATGGGAAGTCTATGCGTTTGCAGGCACTATCAATCAACTGGTGCATACATGGAATAGCAATGCTCAAGAAGAGTACAGCGACAACTTGGGGCGCTATAGCGCACTTATGACACGGCGATATATCACGCAAAAATACAGCGACTATCAAGAACGTTTAAAACGTAATGAATTGCAAGGCCGCCAACGCGTCGTTGCACCAATGGGCGGTTATACAGCTGAGAACCATTGTGGCTTCTATCACCGCGATTGTGTTCAAGTGCTCAGTCCAGGTCGCTGGCAAGTTTGGTTAGATGTCAATATTAAGGACTATCAGAGAACTACCCGAGGTAATAATCAAGCGCCCTTTCTGCTTCGAGATATTAATGTGCGTGTGCCGATTATTGTTATTTATGAGCCGGACAACACTGAGTTTAACCCTTGGGGTCTCAAACTTGACTATGAAGCTGTTAATGAGATCACCACCATACAGGTAGATAAAAAATGAAGACACTCTTTTTATTCATCATGCTTGGATTTTCAGCAGCGGCTCATGCAACGAGTCCTGAGAGAATCGTTTTTAACAATCAGCCAATTGATGTTTTATTACAGGCTGGGCAAGAACGTGCAATAGAGTTCCCTGAAAAGATACAAGTAGGCCTTCCTGCACAAGCCATGGCGCTTTTTGATGGATTAACTTATGTCGATAATCAGCTTTTTTTAACGCTTGCTAATGACATACAAGATCATGTGCGCTTGATTGTACGTGGTCAATCAGGAACTAATTACATCATTAATGTTCGCTCTGTTACGGAAGGTGTCGATACGCTGCCAGGCAGAGTCATTATTCATCGTGCAGAAACATCTAGCATGACGGATGCAACACAACCTGAGCGGAAACGATTTGTCGAAAGCTACCCTGCATTAACACGCTATGCCATGCAAGCCCTTTATGCACCAGAGCGACTTGTTAATAGCAACTACGCGATAGGTGAGCTGGGGTTAAACAGAACACCGATGATGAATTTTTTTAGATGTACTAACCACTCTACAGCCTGTCGCTCACTTCGCGTTACACCCGTCGCTGGCTGGCAAGCAACACATCATTACGTCACCGCACTCGAAGTTGAAAACATATCCAATCAACCTATCGAAATTGATCCACGTTTAATTCGCACTGTTACACCCGGTGCCCTTAAAGCGGCCACATCCATGCACGGACGCTTGTTAAGTCATGAACAGGGTGACAAGGCCACCACAATTCTTGTCATCATCCATACCGAACCCTTTGAAAAATTAGTGGGGATTTATTGATATGGTCAAGCCTCGTAATCGACTACTGCCCTTTCTGGCTGTTTCGTTATTAGTTGTCGCCGGTTGGTTTGTTTTTTCAGCGGTAAACAAGAGTGGTGATATTAGAACGGTAGATGGAAAACCGGCTGGTTCGCCCCCTTTGGTATCCAATGCCCCTGTAGATCGTGATGCACCCCGCGAAGATCTGATCAAGGTGATGGCTGATGTGCAAAACATTAATCAAACCATGAATGAGTTGCAAGAAACCATCAATGCACTTCGGCAGCAAAATACCGAACAAAAAAACTTGATAGCCAAGCTTAAAAGTGAACCAAAACCAACTCAATCGCCACCAAGTATGAGTCAATTTCCAACACCGGACAGTCTCGCTCGCCAGCCGAATGAGGGCGATGGTTTAATCACACCACCAGCGGCGTTAGCTGATCGCTCAGTACCCTCTACAATCGGTGATAGCCTGCCACCAGTAATCCGGGATCTGCAAAATAACTTTGTAGGTGGTTCGACTAATGCTCAGAGAGCACCTGCATCAGCAGCCGATGCAAATGGTATTGTCTGGCTGGCTCCAATGGATGCAGGAATAGATGTGGATGCTAGAGGGCGACGTATTGCAAATCCACAAGCAGCTGAAACATCAGGAACCGGCGTAAACCTATTAGCCTCAAACGTGGTTAATCAAGTTAATCCTACTGTGGCAAGGGTCGAAAGGGATTTGACGGGTAATCAACGAACCAACATTGATCCAAGATTTACTATTCCCCACGGCTCGGTCATTGCGGATTCTCGGAGTGTTACTGCCTTAGTCGGCAAGATACCAGTACAAGGTCAGCTGACAGATCCATGGCGCTTTAGAGTAAGCACCGGTGCCAACATCATTATGCCCAACAATCATACCCTTCCGGGCCTTGAAAGAACCATTGTTGAAGGTACAGCAATCGGTGATCTCAACCTTTCTTGCGTAACAGGTCGGATTGATGTGGCGACGTTTATTTTTCGGGATGGTCGCATTGTAACTCAGCGTTCAAAAAACCAAAACGAAGGACTGGGCTACATCACAGATCGCAATGGCAACCCTTGTATTCCAGGCACCTTAATAACCAATGCGCCTCAAGCCATTACCCAACTATCAGCTTTAGGTGCTCTTGAGGGATTAGCGAATGCCTACGCCGCCGCCGAGACAACAAATGTACTTAACAGTGCCGGTGGTGTAACCAGTTCAGTGACAGGTGATCCACTCAGAGCAGCTGGGTTTAGTGCCCTGTCTGGCGGTGCATCTGAAGTCAAAAAATGGTTTGTTGATCGTATGGGGCAGTTTTTTGATGTGATTTATGTACCCGCTAATCAACGCGTGGACATTTTAATTTCTGAGGCAATACACCTTGACTATAACCAAGAAGGACGGATGGTACGGTATGAAAAAGCAAGTGAAAACGGTTATATGGATTAGCGTTTTGAGTGCATTGAGCGTGGGTTGTTCAACAAATGCTCCGCTTAATACCCTGCAAAACGAAGGCCCAAGTACAAGCGAGTTGATGCGCGCTGCACCCTTGTCACCAGAGACAACGATGCCAAGCACTTCGACTTACCAAGTACCAGGCCGTACCTTGTTTGATTACAACTACAGTCATTACACCCGTGATGCGATGAATGAGCTAGATGTGTTATTTCCAAGGCTGCCTAATCCTACATTGGTGATGTATGTGTACCCTTATATTGCACGGTCTGGTGTGCCGGTACCCGGCTATTCGACAGCTTTTCCACTGTTTGATCAGCCTCACTACGCCTTGCCAGGGGAGGCACCTACTCATTTACAAGGAGAGTGGTAATGCAATGGATTGATAAAATCATGGGATTGGGCGGCAAAGATGGTGAGGTGATAGATGATCCTGTGCCTACTGAAAAAGGCACATATTATCACTGGAGCGGTGCCAACAAATTACCTTTGACTATCAAGCAATGGCTGGCACCTATAGGCACAACGCCGGATATTGCCAACCTAGAGTCTATGCCAAGCTTTACCGACTTGGTTAACCCTCGTGTCGATATGGGTAATGAAGTATTGATGTCTGACCTAAATAGCGTCGGGGCTGTATTTGATGTTACGCCTATCGAAGCCGATGCGCGATCAGAAGAGTTTATGCAGGAGTTGCTAGATAAGGTTGTGGGCGTCATTAAAGACTCGATTCCGCGTGATGCACAAAGCCCATGGTTGCTTCAAATAACCATGGAGGATACAACAGATTTAAGTGCCTTCAAAAACAAAGTCGAAAGCTACCCCTCAGCAAGAGCGAAGGATAAACCATTTACAAAACACTGGGTCGAAGTGCTTAAAGAACATCTTGATGATGTGGCTGATGATAATAATGGCCGAGGCTTGTTTATCGATCATGAAGTAGCAGGCGGCCCATGGTTTGCGCGTTTTCGATCAGTACGTTTATACCTCTGGCGCTGGGTGCCTAAAAAAGACACCGGCGAAACCATTGAAGGCGTTGTTGAGCAGCTAGAGAACCGATTTTCAGCCGCCGGTATCAAGGTTGATAGACTGCCCGTATCTGATTTAACGACATGGTTAAATCGCTTCTTTTACCCTGCCTGTGAGTCAAACAAAGCTTATCGTGAGTTAATAAAATCCTTTGCAAATGATCAACTAAGCGATGATGAAATTGCCATGCAACGTACTCTGGCCATGATGGATGATACAAGTGATGACATTGCCCGTATTGCATTAAATGGCAAGCGACCTTTCAGTGATGAAGATGGTAATTGGTATTTTGATGGTAAACCCATGCGCTTTATCGGTATCGATCAGCCCTTGGCTGTTAAATCCATCAAGGTTGGCCACCTTTCAGCCGAAATTGCGCATGGCGAAAGACGCTATGCACTCTGGGATAAAATGCCGCCGGGTTGTGTTTGGTCACAAACTATCATCTTCAATACTGAAGAAGCCATTGAAGCCGAGTTAGACCGCTTGCGCTCTGGCACCATAGGCGACGATGACCGCTCCATGATTTTGCGTGAACAGATTAGAGTTGCTCGTGATCAGATTGCGCGGGGTAACTCCATTATCAAAAGCTTTATGGGCATTTATGTTCGTGATAATGATCCAAAAGCACTCAAACGCAAGGTACGCAAGGTTTGTGCAACAATTGATGCAACCGGACTAAAGACAATAAACCCCGATGTGGATTTACTTGCCCAAGACTCATTTGTGCGAGCGCTTCCATTTGGATTTGATCCGGCACACGATAGAAGGCCCTCCATTCGCCGGTCACGAAAATGGTTTGCAAGCCATCTGGCCAAACTCATTCCGCTGTATGGCCGCTCGCGTGGCACCGGCAATCCCGGTTTTATGTTTTTTAACCGTGGCGGTGAACCCTATTCTGTTGATCCCTTAAGGGATCGTAAGAAGAATGCCTTTTCATTGATCCTTGGGCCAACTGGATCAGGTAAGTCAGCCATGCTGAATTTCCTGATCGCTCAATATGTTGCTTTCTATGATGCAAAATTATTCATTATTGAGAAAGGGAAATCCTTTTATCTGTTAGGTCAATATTTACAAAACTATGATGTATCCGTGAATCAAGTTACGGTATCACCCAATAACCCGGTATCCCTAAACCCCTTTGCTGAAGCCTCTACATTGCGTGAAATCGACCAGATTTTCACTGAATCAGATGCCGATAAGTATGACTTTTTACATGATAAACAAGATGAACCGTCAGTACCTGAGGGTGAAGAGCAACCTCAAAACAAAATACATGATGACTCAATCGAAGACGACCAGCGCGATCAATTAGGTGAAATGGTCATTGCGGCTGTCACCATGATCACCGGCGGCGAAGAGAAGGAACTTGAAGAACTCAAACGCCATGAGCGTTATGACATCATGATGGCCATTCTTATAGCGGGTAAAAATACGCGTGAACGCGGCTATACCCTACCTGAAGATATTGCAGCAGCTTTTTTAGAAATGTCTAAGAATGAAGCAGAATATGAACCGGCTCGACGCGCAAGATTGCGCCAGTTTAGTGATAACTTGCAGCAGTTTTGCTCCGGTGTGCGAGGTGATTTTTTCAACCGCCCTGGCGAGGCCTGGCCCGATGCCGATGTCACAATTTTTGACGTGGGTATGATGGTATCAGATCAATATTCAGACATGCTCGGTGTCAGTGTGATTTCAATGTTGAATCATGTTATTGGTATTGCGGAGGCCAATCAGTACAGTGGCCGCCCCATTATCGTTTTGGCCGATGAAGGCCATTTAACTACCACTAACCCTATGATTGCGCCAGTTGTAACCAATATGACCAAGATGGCTCGTAAGCTCAATCTGTGGTTCTGGCTGGCCACGCAGAACTTAGCTGACTTTAAAGATGTATCTGCAAAGATGCTAACGAACATGGAATGGTGGCTCACCATGGCGACCTCTCGTGAAGAGGTGGATCAGATCTCAAGGTTTAGGCAGTTAAGCCCCGATCAAAAGGCCCTTTTATTAGCTGCTCGTAAAGAGCCAGGTAAGTACACCGAGGGAGCGGTCATGTCCGATACACAAATGGCATTGTTCAGAAATGTGCCGCCTGCTATTGCCATGGCACTTGCTCAGACGGAGGGTGATGAAAAAGTGGCTCGGAAAAAACTGATGGATGAGCATGGGATTTCAGAATTAGAAGCGGCTGAGTTAATCGCTGAGACAATGCGCGCAAGGCGCAAGATGGGGTGAGTATGTTGCGTTGGATAATATTGTTATTAGCGATTCAACCAGGCCTGGTTATCGCTCAAACTGTTGAAAAGGTGACGTTCTTCTTAAAAGAACCCCTAGTTGTTAGCAATAAAGCCTTAGCGAATGAAATTGAAATAAATATCATCTACTTAGATGACTACGCAAAAATCGTTCAGCAGATTAATAGAAACTTACCGGCTAATGAACAAGAGGCTGAGCGTATTGCGCTTGATTTGCTCAGTGATCCCAAAACACAAAGCAAATTGACCGCCTCTTTTGAGCAAGATTTAAACGCATACAGATTAGGCATAGATCGGGTACCCGCAGCAATTGTAAATGATGCCTTCATCATTTATGGCAGTGCTGATCTTGCAAAGATCCTGAGTATCGCTGATGAAGCATTATCACGCTGAATTACAAATAAATTTTTTGTTTTTTTGGATTTCAGAATTTGCTGATTGAGTTTGATGTAATAGGTTCAACTAATAAGGTATGGGTTTTACTATGAGACGGTCATTAATTGCTTTCGCAATCCTAGGTCTGACATCAACGAGTTATGCTAACAATGTGATCTTACCGATTGTAGGTGAGGTGCCACAACGATATGAGAGTGCAACAACTTCAGGTGTTGGGGATGGCGTCACTGATGCGCTGACTGCTCGACGTTACTCGCGGTTCTATTATCAGGTGGGTACCGGGCTACCCCGCTCACAACCACCGGTTACAGCAACTGTGAGAATCAGAGCACAAGCGAATATTGGCCTAGGGTACTCGTGTGGCAAATTTGATCCTGTAGCATCGTTAACCGATAGCTTTAATAATCTAGGTGATGAGTTGCGTGGTGCGCTTAATGTTGTGCAACAAAGCGCGACAGCGGCTGTGCAGGCCGCCCCAATGCTACTTCTACAGCGTGTAAACCCTGGACTTTATCAATTAATGCAGCACCATATCGTAGGCTTTGAAGAGCAATTTAGAGTATCTGCATTAACGTGCCAAGAAATGGAGCGCCAAATTGCACAGGGAGGCAATCCATTTAAAAAGTGGGAAGAGTTCTCTGGCTTTACGATGCTTAGAAACACGGGTACATCTAATGCCAAAAGAACAATGGATGATGTGCACGAGCGAGGATCTGAACACGGTGTTTATTTGCCTAACCCGGGTCGGGGCATTCAGCGTATGGGTGGCCGAAATCAGGATGCTATTGAAGTAAATAGTATTGGCTCGGTGACAGGGTATAACCTTGCAATAGGCCGAAATGACGTTACTTCTGTTGCATCAGGCACAAGTGTTACCGACTCAAAGCTAACCCACTACTTTCCAACTCCTATTGATTTGCACAACTGGTTAGTTCGAGTCATTGGTGAACGAACCATTCACCTAGTGGATGGCACCAATCAAAACAATGTACCAGGTGTTGGGTTAATTGCTGTAGCACAGCAAGACAAAGGTGATTTTAATAACGCGTTACTTGATTTAGTTTCGACCCGCAGCGCCGCACAGCGTCAAGCTAAAGTTAGGGTTTTCAATAATAACTATGAAATATCTGGCATTACTCTAACCGCTGATCTTATTGAATTAGTTGGCAGCTCGCCTACTCGGGATCAGCTGATAGATGCCCTAACCTCACAATATTCTGTTAC
Organism: Thiomicrospira aerophila AL3; assembly: GCF_000227665.2. Taxonomy (NCBI): domain Bacteria; kingdom Pseudomonadati; phylum Pseudomonadota; class Gammaproteobacteria; order Thiotrichales; family Piscirickettsiaceae; genus Thiomicrospira; species Thiomicrospira aerophila. The sequence continues at coordinate 1,241,073 of NZ_CP007030.1, forward strand.
TCGTGAAATTGACAAGGCACTGGTGGCCCGTCGGATCTTAGTGACCTCATTAACTGAAGGTAACATTTACAAATCGCCGATGAAAGATGAAATTGAAGAAAGTGTTTCATTACTTGAACGCGAAATCGATATGGCTATGCTGGAATTTAGGATTCAACGCGAAATGGTATCTGAACTGATTGATCGAATTTACCGCGAACCTCGTGCTTCCGGCTCTCCAGTAGATAATCGATAGGTGACAAATGGATTACTTTATTGAATTGGCTGGAAACCCAAACGCTTACAAATATGCACTCCATGGTGGTGTCATTGCATATCTCTCAATTCGGTTTATGTTTGTAACAAACTCTACCTTTGGCCTTTTGGTTGAAGGAAAAACAAGCCTAGCGGAAGCAGCCAAAACTGTTGGATTGATGTTTATTTCCATCATCCTATTAGTTTGGTTTTTGCTCTTCCAAGTTAACTAATCTTGGGGTCAGTATATGTATAGCGATAGTATGGTTGAAATTGGAATGACTGCACTTGCATGGAGTCATTACAATTATTACCTGGGTCTCATTGCATCAATCGGTGTATTGGCAATACCATTTTTTGTAATGATTTATAACAATCATCAAGAAACCCGCCGGTCTCAAAATGCGATGGCTGCTTCTCTTGCAGAGTCCAGAAGAACCTCAAGCGATGTGATTATGATGGTGGTGGTTGCCGCTTTATTTATTGTACCAATGCAAGCGACATCTATTAATCCAGGTCAGTGGACTCATCAACTTCAAATGAAACAAGCCGGTATTCAAGATGCTGACGACGAAGAGTTTGTTGTTGATACAAATAGCTCAATTCCCGTACCACCCGCTTGGTATTTCATAACTCACATTTCAAAAGCTATTGTGAATGCTTACAAGGATATTGCCAGTCTGGATCAGTTAGATGCAGATAATCTTAATTTGATGAGGGGCTTTGTTACAGCGAAAGTTGCTGATCATTTAAAAACAGAGCTTGAAGCATTTATAAATCATTGCTACATACCTGTTGGTGAAAAGGCTGCTAAAGGTGGATGGGTTTTCAATTCAGACACAAGTAGATCACATCTTGACCTATCATACATAGGTAATCAACACTACTTGCTTGGTAAAGGTTTATATCAATACTGCTCAGAATCAGATTGTATGTTTGATATGGCTCACACTGAACACAATATGCCGTATGAGTTTGCATCAAGAGTTACACCCAGATTTGACTTAATCCAAAATATCACTCTTCCTGATGGCAGCACTACTACGCAAACAATCCTCCCTAGTTGTTATGTATGGTGGGTCGGTCGTGGTGATTCAGTTTACCCCGCCGGTGATTTAGGTTTTTCAGCAAGCAGAATACCTAGCGATCATATGGGGTTAAGAGATCAGCTTTTTGTGAACTCAGATTTTGGACAAGGTGCCGTTGATAGAGTTAATGTTTTTAACGACTTAAGTTTATCTGCTAGGGATCGATTTAACGACTCACGATACAGGGATGCTGTTGTTCATCGTGCGCTCATAAATACTTATGAGGGTAGGCTAACCACACGAACTAGAGCTACAGATGCTGATAGATCTACAGTAGATAAGGCGCTTGATTTAGTTGGATTAACCGCTGCTGGAGGTCTGGCTTCTTGAGCCTGTAAATTAAATTGTGTAAACGCTCATAGTTTAAAATCCCCCAAAAAGGAAAAATACTATGAGCCAATTCGATCAAGAAAAACTTAAAGCCATGGCTGCTGAGCTGGCCAAAGACGTTAAAACCCAAGCCGACTTATCTCAACTTTCCGCCGCACTGCTCAAAATGACCGTAGAAGCGGCTCTCGGCGCTGAGATGGAAGCTCACCTAGGCTATGCCAAACATCAGCCATCCGAGGGTGCTAACAGTCGTAATGGCTATTCCACCAAAACCCTCAAGGGCGACCATGGTGAGGTTGATATTAGCGTACCGCGAGACCGCGAAAGCACCTTTGAGCCCGTTATGGTGAAAAAGGGTCAGACGCGCTTGACCAGCATGGATGACCAAATTCTCGCCCTCTATGCCAAAGGCATGACCACCCGTGATATCGTCGCGACCTTTCAAGAGATGTATGGCGCGGAGGTTTCGCCCACACTCATCTCAAAAGTCACCGAAGCGGTGATGGAAAAGGTCACCCTTTGGCGTTCCCGTCCGCTCGATGAGGTTTATCCGGTGCTCTATCTCGACGGCATTGTGATCAAAGTCCGTCAAGACAAGCAGATCGTCAGAAAAACCATGTACGTCGCACTCGGCATCAACCTCTCTGGTCAAAAAGAATGCTTAGGGCTATGGCTGTCAGAAACCGAATCTTCCAAGTTCTGGTTAAGCGTATTGAATGACATTCACGCCCGTGGCGTGAAAGACATTCTTATCGCCTCGGTCGACGGTTTAACCGGTTTTCCCGAAGCGATTAGTGCTGTGTACCCTAAAACCGATGTGCAACTGTGTATTGTTCACATGGTGCGCAATTCACTCAAATACGTCGGCTACAAAGAGCGCAAGGCGGTAGCCACTGACCTCAAGCAGATTTACCAATCCGTTACAGAGGAAGAGGCTCTATTGGCGCTGGAGCAGTTCGAGACGAAATGGGATGCCAAATTCCCCAGTATCAGCCGTTCCTGGCGCAATCATTGGGACAATATCGCCACGGTATTCCAATACTCGCAGGCGATTCGTAAGGTGATTTACACCACCAATGCCATTGAATCCTTGAACTCAGTGATTCGCAAGGCGATTAAAAATCGCAAACTATTCAGTCATGACAATTCGGCCTTTAAAATCATCTTTCTGGCGATTGAATCAGCCTCAAAGAAATGGACGATGCCAATTCGTGACTGGAATGCAGCAATGAACCAGTTTATGATTCTGCATGAAGAACGCTTGCAAGCATATGTTTAACCCAACGAGCGTTTACACAGAATTATTTACAGGCTCGGCTTCTTTAGGCTACATGTTCTCAAAAATTCTTTATATGGCATTACCACCATTTTTAGAAATTACACATGCGCTTTTAAAGTTGGTCGTTATTTTTGGATCAATGATTGTGATCCTAATAGGCGGGATGAATATTTCTGTTGCACTCAAAACAACTGTCTATGTGATGACTGTTTATTCTTTTGAGATACTGTGGCACATACTCGATACCATAAAAGCAAAGCTTATCCCTTACATTTATGGCGTCTCATCTATTTCTGATGTACCCTCACCTGGTCTGTTGCCAGGAGCAGGAGGAAGCTTATTGGGTCATGCTATTTTTGAGATTGTTATGGTATTTTCTTATCTGGTAATACCGGGCGTGTTTGTTGCGTATTTGGCAGTGGCTGGTGCTAGAAGTGTTGCACAATTTGGTGAATCTAATGTTGCTGGTAAGACAGTTGCAGGAAAAAGAATTTAAATTAACCGGTATTTAGCCCGGTTAATTTAAATGGCTTGATGTATTGGGGCATCTTGTTTTCGAGATCAAAATGACTTTTACAATGACTTAAGGAACGCACCTGTGTTTTTGAAACTGTCAGGATCGATGCTGGGGTGGCGATTGCAGAAAATGCGTCCAATTTATTAATCTTGACGTTGGGAGTTTTCCCATTTCATGTAGTTATCGTAATTGTTATAGTCAGGTAATGCTGGAAAACTGTTCAACTCAAGCTCTTCGTTTTCAATATTGCGTTGGTAGCTTTTCGAGCTAGAACGACCTTCCCCTTGAAACATCACATATAAAATTGCGATCACTGAAAAAATGGCAAACAACAGGTAATCATAAAAGAACCAAATAGCTACCAGGCCCGCTATAAAAATGGCCAGTATTTTGGTTAACAAGATTAGTATTTTCATGGTCACTTGCCTATTAGTCAGTTTGATGGAATAACTTCTACTTTGGGTCAATATTATAATAATCCTATTTAACTTATGCTTCAATTAAAACTAATCAATCTAACGTAACCTAGAGTAAAGGTGTCATTTCAAAGAGGATAGTTTTGTCTGGTATAATTTTAGGAAATATCCACGTTGTGGAGCTTAGGCTTGCATTGCAAGCACCCATCACCGGCCCTCGACTGCTTTAGCCGGTAACGATCCCTTGGATCGTGCAGTCACTGCTTACAATTCAATTTTAACCCCATGGGGATACATCATCCCTGTGGGGTTCGGTATATCCCCTTTTTTTAAAAGAGGATATTGATCATGAGACATTCATTACAATCCAAATCAGAACGCTTGGTTCAACTATTAGTATGTGTAGTTGAGACAATAATTGAGTTTTTTGGTGCATTGCTCACCCAAAACTCAAAATCAGTCAGCTACAAAAACCAAAATCAATACAGTTTTTCACTCAAATCTGAAACTAAAAAACCATCAGGTGCTTTTATTATCAGCTTTGATGAAATCACGGATCAGCAAATCGATTTCTTAAAATCGATAGGCATGATTCAGATACCCAAAACCAATAAATGGCGGCAATCGGAGGCTATGGCCAATACTGTTACCGTCAAAGGCGCTAACAATGCAGATTTTAAGTTTAAAGTTGGTGTTGTTAAGCAGCTAGGTTATCGCTGGAATGGGGATGACAGGGTTTGGGTTTTAGGCTGGGCTGTCAGCCAAAAGTTGGCATAGAGCCAAAATAGGAAACGGCACCTTTCGATGCCGCATTCATGGAGGTCTTATGAGCAAAACAGCACTTTGCTTCATAATCCTTGCTTTACTATTATACGCACCTGTTGCTTCATAACAAGTAGCATGTGACATAGTGAGTAAGTGGTGGCCAGCAATGGCCACCCTCCTTCTTCTCATAAACCTTTTTAAATGTTTGTTTTAAACACCCTGTCTCAAAAACGCTTGTTTTTGAGACAGGGTTTCATATCTGCCACAACATCGGTGAAATCCATTGTTTACTATCTCAAAACACAATATCATAATCAAAGTATCAAAAATAAAATTATTAAAGAGTTTTGAGACTAGATTCGAGGTTCAAATATGAAAATTGGCTATGCGCGAGTTTCAACACTACATCAAGATTTAAGTCTTCAATTGGATGCGCTCAACTTAGCCGGTTGCGAAATCATTTATCAAGAGACTGGATCAGGCTCTAAATCTGATCGACCAGAATTAATGAATCTGCTCAAAGCAATCAGGCCTGGTGATGAATTAGTTGTTTGGAAACTAGATCGCCTTAGCCGGTCGCTAAAGGATTTGATAAACCTTATTAATGAACTTGAGTCAAAACAAGTTGGGTTTAGGTCTATCACAGATCATATTGACACAACCACCCCTGCCGGAAAACTGATGTTTCATATTTTCGGTGCGCTTGCTGAGTTTGAACGTAACATTATTAAAGAGCGCACAATGGCTGGATTAAAAGCAGCTAGATCAAGAGGCCGCCTTGGTGGTCGTAAAAAAAAACTTACTAGGCTTCAGGTTGAAATGGCAAAGGCTTTGCTTGACAAGCCAAATAATAAGCTTAATGTTCAAGAAATTGCCAAACAGCTTAATGTATCAAGGGCAACTCTGTTTAGAGAGCTTTCATTGTTAAAATCGAATGGGGAATAATATTGACCAAAGGTATTGGACAAATTTCAGAAGTTAAGGAGTGGAAACCTTTTCAATACAATGGTGAGGTATATCATTTGGATCACTTGGATGCGCACTTTGTAGAGTATAAGTTTGACTTAGATGATCCGCAGAGACATTACAAAGTAATAGTGACCTACAGTTTTCATTGTTTTGCAAAAGATTATGATCACTACACAGATGATGAGCGTCAAGGCCTGTTGTATCACGCCCCAAAGGAATCCAGACCATTTAATTTTGAAAGGTACAATTACTCGAAGAACATGCGTAAAATCATTGAAGAACTCCACCAGCGTGAGGATTGCATAATTGGTTATGCTGGATATGACAACTATGCCGTTTTCACATACCAAACCAAGTCTGGTGAAAAGCATCAATACAAGATTGCATTCAATGTGTTTACGGAAAAGAAAAAGTTAAGGATGCACATAAGCAGTGCCTATCTTAATGACAATCTAGAAGACCCAAAAAAGATGAAGGTCAATTTTGAAGCAATTCTTAAAAATGTGAGATTAAACAAAAAACCGCCTAAACCAAGGGGTTATAAATAACAAAACCCGCTTGGGCGGGTTTCGCTCAAAACTTAGTTTTGAGTATTCCGAACATCTTTACCGGCTATGCCAGACCAAATTTTGAAATTTGGTAATGGGATGTCGTACTTTTAATACGTCGGCTACATCTGCCACTTAATAATACCAAGAAAGTGATCGACACGCCAATAATTTTAACAACTTAATCAAACAAATATTGACTGCCTAAATTTTAAGCACTCATGTAAGAATGCACCGAAACTTAAGGCGCTAGGCGCTTGGTTCATTACTGAAAGCGAATTTAATCCACAGAATTTGTGGATTAAATGAACATTGGTAAATTGTGTTTTGTGACATGTACCCGCTTTTCAAGATTTACCGATGACCTCCAATTAGGTGGGGAAATCATATAATCGATTGAATCATCAATATCTTTTTGGGAGTCCGTTGCAACATCAAGCCTGAATGATACAAGTGCGACCGTACCTTCTTGAACAAGAACGTAGTCTGCTGAAAGTTGGCACTCCTTCTGAGTGGCTATCACTGCACCATCCATAACATACTCAACTGTTTTGAAAGCTTCTGCTGATAGGTTTTTAAGACTAAATTCTAAGATGTCATTAAAAAACAATCCACCAATAAAAGCATGCCCCCTCAGCTTAAAGTCTTCAAAGTCCGTGAAGCTACCATTCAGGTGAGACACCTCAACTTCGTGATCAAGCTGATTGCAATATACATACATAATTTTGAGCATTTCTAATTCCCTATCCCGGTTTAAAAGAACTCCATTAAATCAATGGATTGAACCTGTTTCAGAAATCCGAAAAACAAAAACTATTTTTTGGTTTAAGGGCTTGTAATGGATAAGGGTCAAAGCACGACCGAGGGCGGTCGTAAAAGGAAGTTGACGAAGGGAAATTTAAAAGGGATGGGGTTCAAGGGATGGGGGGCCTAGGGGATAGGCCCTATCCGTAAGGGCTTGTAAAAGCTAAGGGGTAAAGCACAATTGCGTTTAAAAATATGTGTCATTTCGAAAATATTCCACAAGAAGGTATTTCCGTTCAATTAGAGGTGGATTAAAAAAACCAAAAGACTCCCAACTCGTCACAGTTCTTGCTTGATTTTCAATACTTTCAGCTTGCAAATATAGGATTCAGGCTTTTAATAACTCCCTCATCCCACACACCGTACCAATTGTTATTTTGCCCAATTATGATTAAAACTTTCGTTCTATCTCTTGGAAGGTTTTTGCGCCATTCGTTCAGATCAAAAGATGATGGATAAGCATCTTTCTCCGGGTGAGTGTGCCACTCCCCCAAATATGTTTCTGTGCTGTTTGAGTTTTGCCATGAGTGCATTACCGTTTCAATATGGCTTTTCGAGTATCTGGTAAAGGAGTTTCGCTTGCATATGTCTTCAGGCTTTGGGGTAGTAAATTGAGTAACCTCAATATGAGGGGTGCGATAGAGGCCAATTAATACACCACCTTTCTCAGTTGCGCTCGAAGGTTCTTGCCGGTACTGTTCTAGTGAATCCATTAACTTTTTAGGTATTAATAAATATGAGTTTTTATTGAACAAAAAAATCAAGTCTGACAACAGGGACACCTTTTTAAACGTTCTGGGTCTTGGTTTTTTGTATGATGAATATCGTCAGAAAGAGTAACGTGATTAAACCTGTACTGTTTGGTTTTATGCAAACCTTTAATGGCCTTATCCAATATTAAAGCTGCGGCTGTCATTGACGCGTTTGAAGAAAACTCAAAGTAACTTGAGCCTGCGCAACTTTTCCTGATTACGCTTGGTTCTGCCCCTTTTTTGAAAAGCTTGAATCGCTCACCACCCTCTTCGGTTCCGCTTGTGACACAGTAAAAACATGCTTTTTTATCATCATCCAGAAGTGCTCTTGCCGCACCGCCAGCAGCATCGATCCACCCATGAATGAGTAAAGGCGACCTACCCTTTGCCTGGTGCCAGCTTTTGCTTAAAAGTGTCGAAAACTGACGATCGCCAGTTGCATCAATAATCAAGTCGTAGCCGCTGGTTGAATAAATGTCGTTATGGTCAAACTGTTCTTTTGCATGAATATTGAAGCCATAACTATAGTAATCCCTTAAAAGAAACTCTTTCATTGCATAAGATTTCATCTGTCTAAGGTAATTGCCGCCAAGAATATGCCTACCAATGTTTGCCGACGAGTATTCATCTGGATCATATAAAGTTAATTTTCCTTGCCCATAACCAGCACCGTTCTGAACAAGTGAATGTGCAAGATACCCGCCTATAGTGCCGCAACCTATAAGGATAATTTTTTTGCCTTTTAGAGTAAATTGATTGTTACGCTTTAGCACGAACTCTTGGCTAGCATTCTCACAAACCAATCGAAGGATTGGCTCAATCATTCTTTTAGAATATAGCGCTTTCAAAAACCTATCTGATTTATCCTGGTGTATAGACGGTGTTATTGCTAAGTTGCCATAATCTGTCTTAGACAACGTAAATCCAATAGTGTGTTCACCATTGAACTGTACAAAGACAAATAACATTCTTTGCTTAAAAGTCTTTTTGACCAAATCCAGAAGGGTTTTGGCGGCATTCGAATCTGTACGTCGAAACCAAGTAAAAAACTCTTTAAAATCTTGAGGGGGCCATTTAATGCCTTTTTCGATAAGAGGGTCTTTCTCGCTCTTAACAAACACGCCATTTGTTGGCTTTGAGCTTTGTTCGCTAAGACCTGGTACTGAGCTCAACCATGAACTTTTAAACGGAAGGTCGTCTCTTGAAAGGTAAACCCATTCCGTTACGGTTTGATTTTTATGAAAATTCAAACGCTTATATTTATAAACCAAGCCCTGCTCATCAAGTGAAGCCAGGAATACTCGATCTGAAGCCCCCCAATAAGCTGTAAACTCAAACGCATGCTCATGAGCTACCTCTGAAGGTTCCAATGTTGCAATTTCTTTTAACACTTGATTTATTTGTTTTAGCAGTAGATTTAATGACTCTTGTGGCTTAAATGGATCTAGATAATAAGCATCCTTGTCCAGATAGCATAGCCGCTGATTGGCTTCTATGTGCGGCATTCTTTTTGGAACACCTTCCGGAAGTTCGAGTATGAAAACATCAGGAAGCTTTATAAACTCACAAACAGTTTCGAAATCAACTTGGATTTCAATTTTGAATTCTTTTCCAGCATGAATTATCCCTGCTTGATAACTTACTTTTGGAGTCCCTAGGATAACCCCCACTCGTCTATAGCCGTTATCACAAAGTGCCTTATGGATAATTCGATACTTAAAGTCGTCCATTAGCCCGCCGAAAAATTTGGCTTCATCTCAGTTTCGGGTGAGGGTTGCGCCATTGCAGATGTGCCTCTAACTTGGTTGGCAATGCTTTCAACGCTTTCAGTATCATAGGGAAAGCGTGAACCAAAGATTGCCATGAAACCCGACACACACTCTTCTTGGCTCTCAGCGGACAACAAAGACCGGCGAATGTTGGTTTTTAATTTTTCAGCCTGGCTAACAATTTCGGAATGGTTTTTTTGATCACTTTCCCTAGGGTAAAGCATTTCGTTTTTGGTCATTAAATAAACCCCTTCGTTCAATTGTGTTGGCAAAGCAGTAACTACCGCCAATAACGCTTCTGAATCACCTGCAAATCCACTGCTATTCTGAGGGTCATTGTAAGTATTTACTGCACAAGCCATTAGTGAAATAGAGCTGGGTCCTCCCCCATCTTCCCATGTGTGGTCACGCCATGCTTTTAAGTAACGACAAACTCTTCGCAATCCCTCACCATGTAATTTAACTTCACTCTTAAACCATTCAGAGATTTCCCTTGGATCAGACTGCTTCCAGTGCTCTTCATTTCTCATTGCTAGATAAACTTGATCAGGGTCTAATATAACCTCCTGTTCCTTTGTAGCAAGCGCCTCAAGGCTGTAAGATGAACTATCGTACACCTCCGTAAGAGTGGCATACTCCCCTTCTGGAATAGCATAAAGAGGAACGTCAATATGCATATCTGTGCTAACAATAATTCGCGCGCACGTTGGTTTATTGTTGATAAATTTCCAATCTCTATTCTCTTGACATAACTGCTGCAAGGCTGAGTCAACAATTTTGAAAAAAGCTTCTTTGGCTATAATTGGTCCCGTTTCTTCAATGATTGTCATCGGTAAATAAGTACCATCATCGACATCCATTTGTTGCGGTGGTGTATGAGCTGGCTTGTTGAGTGTTTTATATACGCTAGAGCCTTGAGAACAAAACTTAGGCTTCACTTTTTTTAATGCATTAATCGCGTCATCAACATTGCCAGTGGCAGCAAGACTTTCTAAAGAAATGCCATATTCTTCAGTTAGTGCGCTAAGGCCTTTTTCTTCGGCCTTCTCTTGGAAAGTTCTAAATGCATTACGGATAGTTTTTCGAACCAGCATCTTAATCTCATTCATTTGAGTTAATGCATTTTCATCTGGCTGAAGATTTGCCCAAAAACAATCACTAGACTGTCTCTGGTAGAGCAGCTTATCTACTGAATATTTTAAAATCATGTGTTTACCCCCTAGTTGATTAAAATTGAGCGATCGGCTTGGTGTGACAACATTGTTGCTAACAATTCACTACCAGAAACATCTGAAGCAGATTGGGTAGCATTGGCTTTTAATGTCTCAAGAGAGGCCTTTGATGAATTGTCCAAATCTAAATCCAAGCCTTGCTGCATAGTTGGAGCCGCATCAATGCTTAAATAGTGTGTTTTAGAGCCTAGCTTCCCATTCTCAAGGGCGTGCTGAACCATAAAGCTGTGCATTTGCTCGTTTGCAGAAATCGTTAAATCAAAAAGTTTTTTACCAAAACTCCACCCCTTCCCGTAACCCGAATTATTGTTCAATCCTGATCGCAGGGTGAAGCGAGAGCTCATAGTTCCCACGGAAAGAATTCTAATGTTTGATTTATCAATACCAAGCTTATTAACAGCTTCGTGCAGCCCAAGTAACGCTGGAGAGTTTGCCACCAGCCCACCATCAATGAACTTCTTTGAGTCGAAGGAATGAATTGGAAAGTATGTTGGAGCAGCGCTTGTTGCAAGTGCAACATCTACAAGGCTCACATCTTGGTCAAATGTGTAGTCTGAATGGTATTTGTTTTTAAACAACTTGGGCTGGCCCGTAGAAGCATTGACGGTTGGGATTAAAACCGGTGTTTTGAGATCCTTAATCTTTCCATCACCAAAAATATCTGTCAACACACCTCTTAGCGGAGCCTGGGAATAAAGAGGGCCAAAAAATCGCCAAAAATTTTTACACCGTATCTTTGGGAAGATTTTTTGCGCATTCTTCTCAAGAAGATCGGATAAATCCGACGGACTCTTACCATAAGCAAGAGCCAAGGCCAAGATTCCACCGATAGATGTACCGCAAATAAGGTCAAAATGTTCAGTTATTTTTGTCTGCTTATGCTTTTCTATCTCTGCTAAAACTTTTGCAGAGTAAAGCCCTTTTACACCGCCTCCGCTTAGTGACAAAATCTGGAATGGTTTAATATCTAAATTGGTACTCATTTTTACACCGTAGATTTATCGGACTGAGTTCAAATATACTCATAATACCCAATAGAAGCAAACACAATATATCAACACTTATCCACACCAACACCCTACATGTAGTATTAAGAAAACACCACCAAGCCCATGAGCTCAAGGTCTTTCCTTGTGGATAAGAGTCGTTAACACTCAATAATTTATACCGGAATTATTTTCTCAATTATGCAATGTTGCGCTTTAATGTGAAATCGAATTGATTGTGCTCTAAAATACACCATGTTGCTCAAGGTGCTCATGCCTAGCTGTTTGAATAACCATTTGAAGATCATCGTGAAAAACTATCTTTTAAAGACAATTTAAGCTATCCACTTGCCATAAAAAAGAAACCCTATGAACCAAATTAAGCCTGAAATTCTTGCCGACAACTCTGAAACCACAATCAATAGCCAACAAGTTGCAACGCTGAAAAAACATTTTCCGCAATGTTTTGACAAGGAAGGCAACTTTATTGCTGAAAAACTGAATGAAATTATTAGCAGTAGTGGCACAGCTTTTTCAAAGGAATCTTATGGTCTGAGCTGGCTTGGTAAATCTTATGCACGCCTATTGGCAAATGAAAATCCACTTACCTTGCTGGCGGAAGACAAAGAACATAACCAAAAACCTGAAAACCAGGATAGCGAAAACCTGCTGATTAAAGGTGACAACCTTGAGGTGTTGAAACACCTTAAAGGGGCTTATTCTGAATGCATTAAGATGATTTACATCGACCCACCTTACAACACTGGTTCAGATGGTTTTGTTTATCAGGATGACCGTAAGTTTACACCTGATCAACTAGCAGAGCTGGCTGGTATTGAGCAGAATGAAGCCAAACGTATTCTTGAGTTTACTCAGAGCAAGGCCAATAGCCATAGCGCATGGCTAACTTTCATGTACCCTCGCCTTTACATTGCCCGTGAGCTTCTAAAAGATGATGGCGTTATCTTTATTTCTATTGATAACAATGAGCAAGCCCAGTTAAGAGTTATTTGTGATGAAGTGTTTGGTGAGGCAAACTATTTAGGACTGATTTGCTGGAAAAATGTTACGGATAACAATCCAACAAATATCGCAACTGAACATGAATATATTGTTGTTTATGCAAAATCTAAAGACTCTGTAAAACCTGTGTGGAAATCGTTTCTCTCTGACGTGAAAGATTTGTTAATTCAAATTGGTGATGAGTTTAATAAGAAATATAAAGATCAAGATAAGCTTCAAAAGGCATACACAAAATGGTTTCGTGAAAACAAATTTCAACTTGGTGAATTAGATAGGTACAAATATATTGATGAAGAAGGCGTTTACACAGGAAGCCAAAGTGTACATAACCCAGGGAAAGATGGTTATCGCTATGATGTTATCCACCCTGATACAGGCAAGCCGTGTAAAGAACCCTTGATGGGATACCGGTTCCCCGAATCAACAATGAAAGAACTTCTTGATAATGACCGAGTTTTATTTGGTAAAGATCATAATAAAATTATTGAATTGAAAGTATACGCAAAGGATTTCAAAGACAAACTTTCAAGTATATTTGTTCTTGATGGAAGGGTTGGTGCTACCGAGCTAAGAGATTTGTTCCCTGATGTTAAAACAATTTTCACAAATCCAAAACCAGTTGAGTTATTAAAAAGACTAATCTCTTTTGCTACAGATCATGGCGATATAGTTTTAGATTTTTTTGGTGGTTCGGGAACCACAGCTCATTCTAATTTAGCTTTAAATTCAGAAGACAACGGAAGCCGTAAGTTTATTATTATTCAAATTGATGAAAAAACTGATTCCAAGAAAGATGCTCATAAAGCTGGGTTTAATACAATTTTTGAGATTACCAAAGCACGTATTAAAAAAGCCGCTGAAAAAATTCGTGCTGAAAATCCAGATTACAACGGGGATTTAGGTTTTCAAATTTTTGAAACCTTGCCGGTTTTTGAGGGTTATTTAGATAATATAGAAACCCTTGAAGGAGAACAGGGTGAACTGTTCGACGGCTCAGCGCTATCAGACGATCAACTTGAGCACCTTCTAAGCACCTGGAAAGTTTATGATGGCATTCCCCTTACTCAACGACTTATTGAAACCGATTTAGCCGGCTACATAGCCTACCGTCACGACAGAGTTTTGTATTTAATGCACCAAGGTTTTAGAACCGAATCCTTAAAGGCGTTTCTATCCAGGTTAGATGAAACGGATGGAGATGATAAAAACTTCGACGTTGAGAAAGTGGTTTTATTTGGTTACAACTTTGACAGCAAAAACCAGTTAGAAATTAATGAGGCGGTTCGCCAATACCAAAATCGCAAAGAGAAAACCGTTAGTGTTTTGGTGAGGTACTAAGATGACCGGTTTTAACTTTGAAAAAGACCTTGCTCATCAAACTGATGCAGTCCAATCAATCATGGCTGTTTTTAGCAAAGTGGCCAAGGTTGAAAATAATCCTCAACCTGCAATGACCATGTTAAGCAATCCATCCGCATCTTTCAATAGCGATGTTGAATTTGGCATGACCGTGGTACAAATTCAGAAAACAAATCAAATTACCAAGCCAAACTCTATCCCTGTAATCAACAAAAAGAGCCGTGTACTCGATATTTCAATGGAAACCGGTACGGGTAAAACTTATACCTATACCAAGGCTATATTTGAACTCAACAAAGCCTTTGGCATGACCAAATTCATTGTCGTTGTACCCACGCTCTCCATTAAAGCTGGTACCGTAAGTTTTCTTCGCTCAGAAGCCACTAAAAGACACTTTATGGAAAGCTACAACGGTAAACAGCTAAAGATCCATGTTGTTGAGAGTCAAAACGGAAGCAGAAGCAAAAAAGCTTATATGCCTCAGTCTATCATAGACTTTGTTGAAGCGAAAAAACACCCTAATCCTGCACTGGATAATACCATCCACATCATGGTTATTAATGCTGGAATGATTAACTCGGACACCCTTAGCAAGAAGTTCGACACTCGCATTAATGACACTTACGATAATCTCTTTGATGCGATTGCATCTGTCAATCCAATTACAATTATCGACGAACCCCATAAATTTAAGCAAGAGAATGCAACTTGGCAAAACATCCTAAAGTTTGGTTCTCAATACACCTTGCGCTTTGGGGCTACTTTTGATGATCGTTACGAAAACCTTATCCATGAATTATCAGCGGTTGATGCATTTAATCAAGATCTTGTAAAAGGTGTTGTTGCAGACATTGAAATGTTTGATGGCGGTTCGGATGAGCACATCAAGCTACTCTCATACGGCGCAAAAGCCATCCGTGAAGTAGAAATTAAGTCTGGAAAGGACAAGGGGCAAACAAGTAACAAGGAGTTCCCTGAGGCCAAATTTGAGTATTTTAACGGAACTAAAAAGATGGTTTTCAAGTTGATTGAGGGAGAAAGCCTTTCAATAATCCATCCTGAAATGGATGGTATCTACATTGAGAAACTTAACACTCAAAAGGTGCTGCTTTCAAATGGATTGGAGCTTAAAAACAACCAAAAAATTAGCCCCTACTCTTATTCATCAACCATTCAAGACAAAATGATTGCCAAAGCAGTTAAGCGTCACTTTGAAATCGAAAAATCACTACTTTCTCGTGATGTAAAAATTAAGCCTCTAACCCTGTTTTTCATTGATGACATTGAGGGGTACCGGGGTAATCACGAAATCACCGGTGATCTCAAAGCTAAATTTGAAGCCCTGCTCAAACAGCAAATTGAAAACATACTCAAAGAAGATGGCTTAACATCCTTTTATCGCACATATCTGGAAGACTCTATACAAGACCTGTCGGTTTGTCACGGTGGTTATTTTGCACAAGACAATAGCGAGACAGACGAAGCCATTGAAAAAGAAGTCTCAGAGATCTTGCATGATAAAGAATCACTTCTGAGCCTTGATAACAAAAGAAGATTCATTTTCTCTAAATGGACACTGCGTGAAGGCTGGGATAACCCGAATGTATTCCAGATTTGCAAATTACGCTCTAGTGGCTCACAAACATCGAAGCTACAAGAGGTTGGACGTGGATTACGATTGCCAGTAAACGAGTATATGAGCCGAGTTAAAAATGAAGCTTTCGATCTGTACTACTACGTGGATTTCTCAGAGCGTGACTTTGCAGAACAGCTAGTCAATGAAATCAATCAAAAATCAGGACAAACACCGGTTGAAAAACTCACCAAGCTCACCGATACAGTTGTGCAAAGTATTATTGCAAAGTATCCCGAACAATCCGTGGATACCATTCGCAATACATTGGGTGAAGCTGGCGCAATTGATTTTTCAGGAAACTTCAAGGAAGGCGGTTTAGACATTATCAAAGCTGAGTTTCCAAGCGCCTTTGAAGCGGCTGGAGGCTTGAAAAAAGGCAAGGTTCGCGTTGAAGGGAAAACCAAGTCCAGTGCAACTCTTCGTGTTGGTAAGTACACCGAACTCCAAAAGTTATGGGAGGCAATTAATCAGCGCGTAATCTTAGAATATAAAATTAATAGCGAATCGGATTTTCAGGCCATTTTTGAATCCTACTTAATAGACTATAAAGAGTCCTTTAAGCCACGCGGTAGTGTGTCACAAACCAAACGATTGATCTTTGACAACGGGCTTGCTTCTTTAAAAGAAGAGGATGATCTTGATAATGAGATTCTGCCAATCGTAACACTGCATTACAGACAGTTTATTGAAGAGCTTGCCGTACTGCTTGGCGTCAACATGATAACGTTGCACAAGGCATTTGTCGCGGTCAAAGATAGATTAAATATCAATGATTATTTGAGTCATCAGACTATCCGAACAATAAAGGCGCAGTTTCATAAATACTTACTGGATAATGCTTTTTCAAAGTTCCATATTGGGTACCAACAAGTATCAAATAAAGTCCACCCTACTGTTTTTACATACGAAAATGGAAAGCCCCGGACTAACATCCCAGCTCATAACTTGGGGGTGCATTGTGATGAATCAAAACCTGCGGATCAATACCTCTTTGAAGAAGTTTTCTATGATGCGCCCCTTGAGCAGGAAAACATTAAGAAGTCGATTACAGGAGTTACTGTATTTACCAAAATACCACGCAACTCAATACGCATACCGGTTGCTGGAGGCGGTACCTATTCGCCAGACTTTGCTTATGTAGTTGAGTACGAGAGTGGTCAGAAGCAACTTAACCTCATTATTGAAACCAAGGACAAAGAAAAGCGTGCCCTATTTGATGATGAGAAGCAAAAAATCAAGCACGCTCAAGAACTCTTCAGCTCATTAAAACAAGGTTTTGAGGTTCGATTTGAAACGCAATTTAAGAATGCTCAGATCAAAGAGATTCTTCAACAAGCTATTAATCAGGCCTAGCTTTGAGTATGAATTTTCTAAGAAATCGAATAAATATTTAAACACTTCTATTCATGTCCAATACTACAAACTAATTTTGTAGCTTGAAAATAAGCCCTTGCAGTTTGTTTTACAAATATTAAAGCAAAAAGAGCAATGGGCCATGCGCCGGGCGGTGTGTTCACCTCGCTATACCACTCGACTTAGTGAAGTGATGGTGGTTTCATAATAGGGACAATGCAAATTTACTAAATCCAGTGACATGGCGCATAAATTTTAAAAAAACTTTTTCTAACCTTGTAATTCTGGCTTGTCATCCCCTGCCTGATAGAATCGACGGCATCTTAATCGTGCTCTAAAAAAAGTGATTCACGCAATGAAAAAGTCCGAAAAGCTGATGATTCAAGCAATTCGCAGAGAGAAAGTTAAAGCTCTATGGCATGAGGGTAAAACATGCTCTGAAATTGCTAAATTAATCGATTCAAATATGCCAACTATTATGCGTGATTGCCGTGCTATGGATTTGCCGACATCTAAAGAAGAGCGTGCTAGTGTGCAGTTGCTGCAAAACATTGAACCCGACCCTGAAGCCGATCTCTGGCACTGGGCCACATACCGCAAGCCGCTTAACCGGCTGGTTTGACTTTTTAACGACGGAGATAAATATGAAATTTAGATTTTTAGTTCTAATCGTACCGCTTCTTGTTACTTCACAGTTGGTTGCCGCCCAAAAGCTGCCATTTGGAGGGGAAGTTACTAACAGATACGGCCCATCTACATCGGAAGTTGATGTACTTGAAGTCATAAGAGGCGACCTAATCCGTGTTAGAGGTGAGGTCAGAACTTATGAGCTGCATTTAATGAATATCATGACACCCGCATATAACTATCCTGATATTTGTAATCAAGCGTATGGTAAAGAGGCTAAAGAATACCTTAAAAATAGAATAGATGGTAAGCGTATAACTGTTAGGGAATACCCGCCCTACTATCCCGAAACGAGGGGAGTTGTTTATTTAAACGGAGTAGATATAAACATGGAGTTGATCGAAGAAGGACTAGCCTGGCCGGGGCGACCGATTGGAATGACCCACTACTATGAGATTAAAGAAGCTTTTGATCGGTTTAAGCATAGAGGGGTTCGAGTTTTTTCTGAACCAGACCCGGTTCACCCACACAAATTCATTAATAATGAATCAGATAGAAAGTGCGTTAAATAATGTACTAAGGCCTTCAAACCCACAACCCACACTTCGGTGTGGGTCTTTACATTAAGCGATTTGGTATTAAAATCGTTTGTTGTAAGGATCCACGTTGTGGAACTTAGGCTTGCATTGCAAGCACCCATCACCGGCCCTCGACTGCGTTAGCCGGTAACGATCCCTTGGATCGTGCAGTCACTGCTTACAATTCAATTTTAACCCCATGGGGATACATCATCCTCATGGGGTTCGGTGTATCCCCTTTTTTGTTTTTCAAATTAGGAGATATGCTATGTCAAGTTTACTAGAGCAAGTTAAGCTTTTTAACGAGGATTATGAGTGGTACCCAACCACGAATGAACAGATCGACGCCGTTTATCTGAAGCTGAAGCAACTTAAAGAGAAACGCTATTCACTTTTAGATATTGGCGCTGGTAATGGTAAGGTTTTATCACGATTAACTGATTTAGGTAGTATGGATCCCTCAGTTGATGGATATAACAAGGTTATACCAGCTAAAAAGTATGCCATCGAAAAGTCTAAGCCACTGATTGACGCACTTCCTGAAGATGTGTTTTTGGTAGGTTGTGATTTTTATGAGCAAACTTTAATCGACAAAAAAGTTAATGTTATATTTTCTAACCCACCCTATAGCCAGTTTTCTGAATGGGCAGTTAAGATTATTAAGGAGGCAAGAGCTTCTCACCTCTTTATGGTTTTACCTAAAAGATGGGTTTTTGATCAATCAATTCATGAAGCGCTTGGTATTCGTAAACCTTTCTCGACTAAAAAGGGCAAGTTGGGTTATGAAATACTTGGTAGCTTTGACTACCATAATGCTGAAGACCGCAAGGCTCGGGCTAAAGTTGATGTGATTTATATTTCATTGGGTCATGATTATTATGGGTCAATGGATATGGAAACAGATCCGTTTAATGTTTGGTTCAATGAATCATTTTCGGGCCTGAGTGCGCCGAAAAGTAAGATTGCTGAATATGAGCGAAAGCAAGCTGAGCGGGATAGCATGTCATCTAAAATCAAAGATCAATTGGTGAAAGGTGATGACCTGGTTCAAGTTCTAGTTTCTTTGTATGAATCAGAAATGAGTCATCTTTTTCAAAATTATAAAAGCGTCAGTGAGCTTGATGCTGATATTTTGAGAACGCTTGATGTAAATATTGAATCAATCAAAGAGGCGCTAAAGCAACGCATTGAGTCGATGAAGGATCGCTACTGGCGTGAACTTTTCGATAAGCTTGACAAAATTACATCCAAGCTTACACATGATAGTCGTAAAGTGGTTTTGGATACACTGACTTGTAATACAAGTGTTGATTTTAATCACGGTAATATTTATGCGGTTTTGTCTTGGGTCTTCAAGAACGCTAATAAGTATTTTGATTCTCAGTTAGTTGATACTTATGAGAGGATGATTGAAAAGGCAAACATTGTTCCGTATAAATCCAATCAACGTGTCTTTGCAGATTTTGATTGGCGTTATAATCGCAAGCCTGATGACTTAACGCACTTTAAACTAGACTATAGGATCGTGTTAGAGCGAGTTGGAGGGATTTGCAATGACTCTTCTCGC
Source organism: Thiomicrospira aerophila AL3 (assembly GCF_000227665.2). Lineage (NCBI taxonomy): Bacteria > Pseudomonadati > Pseudomonadota > Gammaproteobacteria > Thiotrichales > Piscirickettsiaceae > Thiomicrospira > Thiomicrospira aerophila. Next base: position 1,260,905 of record NZ_CP007030.1, read on the forward strand.
TATGGACAAGAAAGGTTTAATGGCTTATCTCAAGGGGCAGCCAACCTAATTGATGACTTATGCACCATTGCATCTAACTTAGGTTTTGTGGTCTTTGAAAACCATAAAAGCTTTTTTTGGAATGCAGGTAATAAAAATGCCATCAGATATAGGGATGCTCAGGGGATTTGGAATGACCTTTTGGAAGTAAGAGCGTTTAAGAATGGTAACTTACATCTTCGACTGTCATCAAAGTTCGCTGCAAAACTGAATGTTGAGTTTGGTAGGCTAAAAGGCTGGTTAACCTCCGCATCAAGTGCTGCAAGTGAGATTGATATTAGTGATGAAGACGCTTTGGATTCATTTCGATCTAACTATGTTTTAACAATCGAAAATGCTAACAACCTAATTGGTTTTAGAGGTTAAATCTTAATCACAACCCACACTTCGGTGTGGGTCTTTACATTAAGCGATTTAGTATTAAAATCATTTGATGTAAGGATCCACGTTGTGGAACTTAGGCTTGCATTGCAAGCACCCATCACCGGCCCTCGACTGCGTTAGCCGGTAACGATCCCCTGGATCGTGCAGTCATGCTTACAATTCTATTTTTAACCCCATGGGGATACATCATCCTCATAGGGGTTGGTGTATCCCCTTTTTTGTCAGGAGATACACCTATGAAAATTCAAACTGTGTTCTATAAAGAAAATCCAGCTAAACCAGGATTCATGATGCTTGATCGCTATGCAACGATTCAAGAAATTGAAGACCAGGTTCATGCTGTATTATCTGTTTCACACGAAATTAACAACTTCAACACTTCAAGATTAATTGGCGAGCAGTTAACAAGCTGTCTCTTTAATGGCTTGGAGTATGAGTGGCTAAGTTGGGATCGTAGCATTCTTGATTGGCGAGCAGATCCTAAAACCACTGTATTACCCGAAAAGTTTGCTTATAACCTTCATTTTTTAGTAAGGAAGGGTAACTCTGAGGGTATGGTTATTTCATTGCTCCACCTATCCAATGACGGCAAGTTTACTGAAGTTTGTTCAATCAAATACCTCGGTTATACCGATGAACAGGTGTACTTAATTGGCAATCACCTATCAAAAGCACTAAGTTTGGGCTACTAATTGATTCGATTCATCGTTAAACTTGTCACAATTCACCCAAGGAATCTAAATGAAAACTATCAAAATGATTACAGCAGTCATGCTTGCGGTATCCGTATCTAGCTGCATGGCCACATCAAAAAAACCGCTTAATATATCAGATGATGACTGGGCGGCTATGTCAGATGAAATGAAGTTATACGCTTATGAGCGTCAAGCTCAACTTGATGCACAATACAATGCTGAACTTCAAAGACAGCAATCAGCACCAACCCCCGTTATGCCCGAGTCATTAACTGGCTCAACGGCGGATTCATACGGCCAGCGTGTTCAATGCACATTGAATGGCGAGGCTAGAATCGGTGGTAAATGGCGTAAGGCTGAACCTTTTGGTTTCGATATTGGTCGTGCTGAAAGCGTTGAATTTGATCTTTACTCTGGCAATCACAGCAGCTTTGGCACGGCGACATTTGATGGTGTGAATGTTCAAGCTTGCGGTACAACTAACTTACCCAGTTATTGTGTTCGCATTGCGGCAACAGCACATCAGCTTGATAGAGGCGGGATTAGTCAATCCGTTTCATCAAGTCACTTTTTTCGCGGCGAGATGACATGCTCACTTGCTGATAGGCCAACGCGTCGCTAATCAATTAATGCACCTCGTAAGAGGTGCTTTCCCTACCTTAAATTTCAAAATAACTTTTTTATTTTTTGTTTTACCCACCCTCCCCTTCACTTTTGCGACAATTGCCCGAAGTCATTTTGAACCACTTAGGGATAAGGTATGTCACACAATTTAGTCCAGGTTTCTTTTTCCACCCATCGCGTAATTAAGTTTTTGGATGGAATCTATGAATTTGGGCCAACAATTTATTACCAGTCTGTATCGGACATTGACGATGGTTTAAAGCTTTTTGATGCGGTCATTTCGCAACTTTGTAATGATCAGCTCAATACGGCTCTAAGACGTATTGAAACCCTAGCTAACAAAAAACGCATTACGATTAAACCGTTTGAACTCAAAGTCATTGCTCAGGCAACTGATCAAGAATGGTCAACGCTGAAAAATGATTATCAAAATATGGCCGGGCGCAAAATAGCTATCAATGAATCTATTGTTTTATTGATTACTGACCAGCTTAAGGAGCGTTATGAGGGGTCTCAGGCGTGTATTGGCGACGAATTTAATTTTGACGAATTAGCGATAAAAATCAGCGAAGATCTTATTGGTCAAGGGGATGTAAGAGCCTTAATCGCTCATCGTTTACTTGAGTCAGGCTGTTTTGCTGTAGTCGTTTACGACAAGCACACAAAAGATAGGTGGGATCCAATGAAAGTGAGCTTCAAAGAGTTTGTATCCACCCATTCTGCTATATCCGCTTATGTTGATTATGAGTCAGCCAAGAGTTTTGATGATATTTATAACTGGATCAATTGCTTGCAAGCCTAAATATGCTAAATTTCCTGATCAATAAGCTAAAGCATAACGACGCCAAACTCCTTAAAAGTAATGGGGTACATCATGGTCGCTATTTAAAGCGTCTGCCGGTCGAGCGGTTATTGCATTCGTACAATGATCAGTTGGATGAAATTAAGGTCTTAACTGGCATCCCTGACAAGCATTTTGACTATCTCTACCTTACACCTCTCAAAACCTATATTAATTTTATGCAGCTGGCACCGGCCAGTGAATCACATCATCATGCAGACCATGGCGGAATGCTTGAACATACCTTAGAAGTCGTTGTTAATGCACTGAGACTTCGACGGGGCCAAATATTGCCAACGGGTGTGCCACCGGAAGAAATTGAACATCGTAAAGACATTTGGACGTTTGTTGTCTTTGTCAGTGCTTTATTGCACGACGCCGGTAAACTAATTTCAGATGTTGAATTTCATGGTGAACAAGGGGATGTTTGGCATTTACTTTCAAGCGCCCCGCCTCCCCCCCTGTATCGTGTTGTTTACAACGCCGGTCGCCGACACAAGTTTCATGAAAAACTAGCCTCATTTGCGCTGTATAAAATATTTAACCAAGATCACATTAACTGGGTTATGACTGATGATGAGGCCTGGTATGCACTGGTGAACTATTTGACTGCAAATTATACCGAGGCCTCCATCATTGCTGAGATTGTTCAAAAAGCTGATCAGGCCAGTGTAATCGCTAACCTTGGTGGCAATGTGAATGATGCGATTAAGCGACCTGTGCAGGCCCTAAGCTTACCTGAGCGGTTACTTAAATCGCTACAGCAGCTACTTGAAGAAAATGCCATCGGAATTAATAAACAAGGCGCTATGGGTTATGTAGATGGTGACTATGTTTATTTCACCGTAAAACCCATGTTGGATAAAGTAAAAGAGAAAATGCGCGATCAAGGCCTCTCCGTACCGGCTTCAAACAATACGCTTATGGGTGAGTTACAACAATCTAAAATCGTTGAATCAAATGGTGATAAAGCAACTTTCAGAGTACGGGTTAATGTAGGCAGTTGGCAACAAGATTTTAGTGTTTTAAAGATTCATGTAATGAAGGCCTGGCCAGAAAAACGCCCCGCCATTAATGACACCATTAGCGTAGTTCAGATTAACGATGATGGCGACGTTATACAAGCAACTAAAGCCCCTGATAATAACAGCCCTGCCCAAGCTGGAGTGCCCTCCAGTGAGAATCAGAAAACCGTTAGTGATCCAAAGACTGATCAGAATCATCAAGTATTGCCAGAAAAGCCAGTTCAAACTCAACCCGCACAACCAAAACAAGTTACACCGGATAGCACTATTACAGAAAGCTTAGCGGAGCCGTTGATTGAGGATTTGGCTGATTTGGCAGAATTAGACGAAGTAATGGGGCTGGTGGGTGAACCCAATCAAGTTGAAAATAATTTTGATGAATTGGCAGGTATCGATCTTAATGATGATGGTGATGATACGGATGACTGGTCGCCAGCGATGATAGACGATGAAATCGACGATAAAAATAATATTGGTGGCGTTTCACACAACAAGCCTAAGTCTGATCAATCAAGGCTAGAAGCTGACCATAACAACCGCAAGAGCGTAATTGATGAAGTTAAAAATCAGATAACCGAAGGGCCTAAAAACTTCATCAACAAATACAATGATGAGGTTTTAGATACTCAAATTACTTTTGCAGACCTAGAGGATCCGGGCGCTCAGTTTATCGGTTGGCTTAAAGCAGGACTTAAAACAGGTGCCATTCCGCTAAATATAGCGGGTGGCCCGGCTCACTTTGTTAATGAAGGTTTATTTTTAGTTTCTCCTCAGATTTTTAGAACATTTCAGACTGAAACCGGTGTGGGTTGGTCGCAAGCCCAGCGTTCAGTTACAAAATCCAGTCGAAAAATTAATCTGAAAACCCCAAAAGGGGAAAACATGTTCACCTATGAAATCTTGTCAAAGACAGGCCGAACAAAAGATATAAGCTCAATAAAGGGCATATTAATCCCCAAGCCATGCGAAAAGCTAGGATTAACGCTTGATGAAAGAAATACAAATATGAAGATTGTTGAGTGATTTTTTCTACATAAATTTACTGAAATTTCATACGTTATAGTTAAAAATGCGGTTCCACTTTATGACAAATAAAATAATAGGAATCCGCACAAATGAATCAAGTTATTAATGATGACGTAAATGACCTTTTAACCTCTCAATTAGCAAAACTTGTAGGAGCCAATAAACCCCGAATGTTATTTGATGATGCCGTTCAAAAGTTTGTGTCTGAATCAAATAACAAAGATGAAGTCGGTGAACTTCATTTATTTAAGGTGATCTCCCCCTACTTCAAAGGGATGTATCTCGATCAGATCACCCGGCAAGACATTAATCGCCTGATAGAAGGCAGAAAAGCCGATGGCGTGTCGAATACAACTATTAATCGAGCGTTACAGAAGATTAGAGCCTTGTTAAGACGCGCTGCCATTGAATGGGATGTGTTGTGTGATGTACCCCATATTAAGTTACTCAAAGAGCCAAGATTGAGGGTTAGGTGGCTCACCAAGATAGAGGCCAGTCGATTAGTAAGTGTATTGCCAGATCATCTTGCCGCCATGATGCAATTTACCCTTGAAACTGGTTTACGTGAATCTAACGTAACCCTATTGGAATGGCGACAGATAGATTTACATAACAGGGTTATTTTCATTGAAGGGGATGATGTTTTAAAGGGTGAAAAATCGTTTGCTGTTCCCCTATCAGAGAAAGCCATGTCAATCCTTATAAAAGAGCGAGGCAAACATACCACACGCGTGTTCACCTACAAGGACAAACCTGTTAGACGAGCCAATGGACGAGCGTTTAGGAAGGCACTACAGCAAGTGAACATAGAGGATTTTAGGTGGCATGATCTACGTCATACCTGGGCTACGTGGCATGTGCAGAAAGGCACCCCGCTACACGTTCTCCAAGAACTGGGTGGCTGGCAAAATATTAACATGGTCAAACGCTATGCACACTATGATCATAAATTTTTGCATCAGTGGGTATAGGTAGCATAAGAAATATTTATGAAATGAATAGGCCGCAAAGCAGCGAGAAGCGAAATTTGTGGCTAGACAAAAAAACTAGGATAATTTACTATTGCACAATGATTGTCAAATTAGACAATTCTTAATTAACCAATTTACAGAAATAAAAAACCCCAAGACCTTTTTTTGAAAGACAGGAATCTTGGGGTTTCCAGATAGTCTAAGTTAACTAAAACTTAGGGAACTGCATTTCTGCATGGTTTGATTTTAATGCCGTGATAGTTGATTTTCAACCTCTTTCACAACATTAATATCGAAAATTGGTAGCGGGGGCAGGATTTGAACCTACGACCTTTGGGTTATGAGCCCAACGAGCTACCAGACTGCTCCACCCCGCGTTAATTGATGTGCGTATTATAGGGGATGAAGCAGATATTGCAACCCCTATTTGCGTTTTTATTTAAGATTGGCCCTCTGCTTGCTTACGAGCTGCTTTTTGATGCTTGTCCAGATACATCTTGAAGTTAAAACGGTAAATAAAACCAGGGAACGCAAAGATCATGAACAAAAACAGGTTAACGACATAAAACTCCCATTCCTGCGGTGCGATATTGCCCATGGCGGTAAATTCAATCATATATGCGAAGCCACCCATCACAAAAAACAACACGAACCATTCAACAATATAGATGGGTATGGTTTTTTCCTGCTTAAGCGGAATCAACAGAAACAAGCGCTGGGTAAACAAAAAAGGTAGATTGGCCATCACAATGGCTAAAAACAATAAAATCCATACCGACTGCTCTAAACTCATGCAACTGCCCCTTACTAATTTAGCGTTATTGCCAATAAAAAGGCGCCTTCGGCGCCTTTATTCACTCTACTATACATCTTAGCCTAATAAGCTATTGTAAGCCACGCCCATTAAGAGTGCAGGCATTAAACCTAACAATAAAAGTGAAACCGAATAGGCGCTTACCCCAACTGCTACATCTCGAGCAGCCACGGGTAGTGGACTAGAGTCCTCGTTCGAATCAAAATACATGACTTTAACGACTTTTAGGTAATAGAATGCACCAATAACAGCGGATACCACACCGACTAACGCAAGCCATAAGAAGCCAGCAGAAATAACTTCCTCAAGCACCACCAATTTCGCATAGAAACCAATAAAAGGTGGAATCCCTGCCATTGAGAACATAACAATCAACATCATAGCTGCTAACCAAGGATTACGCTGATTCAATCCTTTAAAGTCGACAATTTCTTCAAACTGGTTGCCGGTGCGGGCCAGAGCAATAATCAAACCAAACGCTGCCACACTGCTAATCGCATACACCAGAACATAGAACATAGCCGCTGAGTAGCCTTCTGGAGTGGCCGCAATAAAGCCCATAAGTAAAAAGCCAATATGCGAAATACCAGAATAAGCCAGTAAGCGTTTAAAGTTGGTTTGCATCAACGCAATCAACGTACCTATAACCATTGATAACACAGACAAAATAATCAATAACTGCTGCCAATCGACAACCAGGCCTGGTAATCCGTCTACTAGCAAGCGATACACTATAGCAAAAGCAGCAATCTTAGGTGCTGAGGCAATAAACAGTGTGACCGCAGTAGGTGAGCCCTGGTAAACGTCAGGCACCCACATATGAAACGGAACTGCACCTAACTTAAAGCCAAGACCAATAACAATAAATACGACACCAAAGGCTAACACGGTTGCATTAGCTTCACCTGATGCAATCACATCCTTCACATCAGGAATAGTTAAAGTTCCTGTTGCACCGTAGATCATGGATAAACCATAGAGCAACAAACCCGTTGCCATTGCACCTAACACGAAATACTTTAGCGCGGCTTCCGTTGCGGCCGATGAGTCACGCTGCATAGCAATCATGGCATACATCGCTAACGACATGATTTCTAAACCTACAAAAAGCGTGATGAAGTTGTAAGACGACACCATCACGAACATGCCTAAAATCGCGAATAAACCCAGGGTAAAAAACTCACCTTTATAAAAGTTATTCATGCGCATGTAGTCACGAGAAAACAAAAACACACCAATGGATACAATGACGATAAACAATTTCAACACATCACCAAAGGCATCGCGAATAAAGCTATCGTTAAATGTGACCTGTGTTTCAGTCGTGAAGCTCAATAAAATAAGCACACCCACAATAACTAATGCAATCTGGGATGCCCAATAAGTTGCATTCGGATGTTTTTTGGACCACACGGTATCAGCAATCAAAATAAATGAGGCCAATGCCAGAAGCACCATTTCAGGGATGGCGGGACTAAATGCTGGAATTTCAAAATGCATAGTGACGTTACCTAATCTTAGTGTTCTGTTTAATTAAAGCTTACTAGTGGTTGCTTGGATCAGTAGATTATCCACTGAGGCATGCATGACTTCGAGCAATGGGTTCGGCCACACACCCAACAACACAATAACAAAAGCCAGGATCGCCATAATGGCAAACTCGCGACGGTTAAGGTCCTGCAACTGCGCAACATTGTCATTGGCTACCTTACCGAACACAACGCGCTTAATCATCCAGAGTGTATAGGCTGCGCCCACAATCAAAGTCGTTGCCGCCAAAATGCCATACCAAACATTCGCTTTGAAGGCACTTAGAATAACCATAAACTCACCTACGAAACCAGATGTACCCGGCAAACCGGCATTGGCCATTGCAAAGAGTACTGCAAAGAATCCGAACCATGGCATGGTATTGACTACCCCACCATAGGCACTGATATCTCGCGTATGCAGTCGATCGTATAGAACGCCAATTGCCAAAAACATCGCGCCAGAGATGAAACCATGCGAAATCATTTGTACCATGGCCCCTTCCATACCCAAGGCTGCCCCTTGAGTATCGCCGGTTTTGGCAACAATTGAATAAACTAAGAACATACCCAGGGTGACAAAGCCCATGTGCGCAATCGATGAATAAGCCACAAGCTTTTTCATGTCACTTTGAATAAGCGCAATAAAGCCGATGTACACAATTGCTATCAAGGACAATAAGATAATTAACCAATCTAATGTCGCTGACGCATCCGGCGTAATAGGTAGACTGAAGCGAACAAAGCCGTACCCACCCATTTTGAGCATAATTGCAGCTAGCACTACTGAACCCGCTGTTGGAGCCTCCACGTGCGCATCTGGTAACCAGGTATGCACTGGGAACATTGGAATCTTAACTGCAAAAGCAACCAAAAATGCCAAGAAGATCAAGATTTGCGCGGTGATACCCAATGGCATCGCATGGAAATCAAGAATCGAGAAGCTACCGATTTGGAAGTACATGTAGAGAAACGCAATGAACATGAAGACTGAACCCAAGAAGGTATAGAGAAAGAACTTCATAGTCGCATATACACGACGTGGCCCGCCCCACTTACCGATAACAATAAACATCGGAATTAATAGCGCTTCCCAGAACACATAAAACAAAATTGAATCAAGTGCAGTAAAGACACCAATCATGATGCCTTGCATAATCATAAACGCACCCATGTATTGCTCTACGCGATCCTTAATAACCGTCCAAGCAGAGGCAATAACAAGAATCTGGGTAAAAGTGGTTAACAAGACCAAGGGCATTGACAAACCATCCACACCCAAAAAGTATTGTATGTTGTATTGCGGAATCCAATCCATGCGCTCAACAAACTGCATCTCTGCAGTAGTCATGTCGAACGCAAAATAAAGCGGCAAGGATAAGATAAAAGTGAGCACAGCTGCAGCAAGTGAAAACCACTTGGCAAAGTTTGGACTATTCCGTCCTGCAAACAGGACTATAAGTCCCGCTATGATCGGAAGCCAAATCAGCGTGCTAAGAATTGGGTAGCCTAAAGACATGAATACGTTTTCCTTTTCTTATTCTTATTCTTACCAAAGTGCCCAGATCAATAGACCTAATAGGCCGAAGATCATCACAAAAGCATAGTGATACATATAACCGGTTTGAGATTCACGGGACATGCTGGCTAGGTTGGCAATTTGCTTAACCGTACCATTAACCATGCCCGAGTCGATAACCTTAGTATCGATTGACTTCCAGCAGAACTGGCCAAGCTTAATCGAACCTTTAGTAAATACAACATCATTAAAGCGATCAAACCCGTATGCATTTTCAAGCACACTTTTAGCACGTGGCAGGCTCGCAGCAATTTTTGCTGGTATATCAGGACGCTTCAGATAGAAGAACCAAGCTAGAGCCACACCCGCAAACGCCAACCAAACGGGTACTGACATAAAGCCATGAAGGATAAAGCCCACCACAGAATCAAAGTACTGGTCATGTACGCGTGCTAACACATCGTTTTGAGCCAGAACAAAAATAGAGTCTGAGAAATAGCTACCATTTAGGACCGACTCAACCATCAACAAACCGAGTAATACCGACGGAATCGCTAACATGATTAATGGAATCGTCACCACCTTAGGCGATTCATGAATTTTATGCGTGCGTACATAGTCACTTTCTTGGCCGTGGAAGACAAGGAAGAACATTCTAAAGCTGTAGAAGGCCGTAACGAACACACCCATTAACAGTAACGCATAAGCAAAACTAGAACCCGCCAGATTACTCTCACCCACTGCTAGTAGGATGGAGTCTTTTGAAAAGAATCCAGCAAAACCTGGGAAGCCAATCAAGGCTAGCGAACCAATTAGCAATGCCACATAGGTAATAGGCATGTGTTTACGCAAGCCGCCCATTTGACGAATATCTTGAATGTGATGCATCGCAATAATGACCGAGCCGGCGGCTAGGAACAACAAGGCTTTAAAGAAGGCATGAGTCAGTACATGGAACATAGATGCCGCATAGGCCGATGCACCCAAAGCAGCCGTCATATAGCCAAGTTGTGACAGGGTTGAATAGGCAACGACACGCTTAATGTCGTTTTGAATGATACCTAGCAAGCCCATCATAAAGGCGGTTAACGCACCGACAATCAAAATAAATTGCAACGCTGCTTCTGACATTTCATAAGCTGGCGATAAACGAGCGACCATGAAGATACCGGCAGTAACCATGGTGGCCGCATGAATCAAAGCTGAAATGGGTGTAGGGCCTTCCATTGATTCGGGTAGCCATACGTGCAATGGCATCTGCGCAGATTTACCCATCGCTCCAATAAACAGCAGAATGACCATCACAGTAATAACAGACCACTCAACACCTGGGATGAACTGGACCATGGTGTGTTCATGCTCAGCTAAACGATCAAAGAACTCTTGGTAGTCCATTGTATTGAAATAAACAAATACCATCGCAATGCCAAGAATGAAACCAAAATCACCCACCCGGTTAACTAAGAAGGCTTTCAAGTTAGCCACAATCGCTGATTCACGCTTCATATAGAAGCCAATCAATAGATACGACACTAAGCCTACTGCTTCCCAGCCAAAGAATAACTGCAAGAAGTTGTTAGCCATGACCAATGACAACATTGAAAAGGTAAATAAAGATAAATAACTAAAGAAGCGCTGGTAATAAGGATTATCGTGATCATAATCCTCATCATGATCCATATAGCCAATAGTGTAGATGTGCACCATTAAAGACACGAAGGTGACCACCAACATCATCGTTGCACTAAGCTTATCGATTAAGAAACCAATCTCGAAGCGAATACCATCACTAACCATCCAAGTATAAAGTGACGCATTGTAGGGGTCAGCACCTTGGAATAGGTACAAATAGAATACATAAGCAGACAGTACTGTCGACACAGCAACAGAGCCAATGGTTACACTTTGCGCCCCTACTCGACCCACTTGGCGACCAAGCAGGCCTGCTACTGCAGCACCAAACAAAGGCGCTAGTAGGATAATCGTTAAAATTAAATGTAAATGTTGTTCCATTCCTTACCCCTTCAATGAACCTAGATCATCGACATTGATACTGTTTCGATTACGAAACACTAAGACGATAATGGCCAGACCAATTGCCGCTTCAGCAGCCGCGACTGTTAGGATAAAAAATACAAATATTTGACCTGAAATATCATTCAAGAAATAAGAGAAGGCAATCAAGTTAGTATTGACGGCGAGCAACATTAACTCGATGGCCATCAACAAAATGATGACGTTTTTCCGGTTTAAGAAAATACCTGCTAGACTTAGCGTAAATAAAATGGCACTAAACACCAAATAATCGGACAATGCGACCATCTTTATTCATCCCCTTCTTGTTTTTGTGTAACAGGTTTTTCTTTGACAGCGCTCATCTTCACCATTTCAAAACGCTCTTTTGGGTTAACACGAACTTGTTTATCAATATTCTGATATTTCACTTCATGCGGTGGACGACGACGAATAGTTAATGCAATCGCCGCTACAATACCCACTAACAGGAGCACCGCCGCTAGAATAAACGCATAGGCATGAACGGTATAAAGTTGTAAACCGAGGGCTTCAGTATTGCTGTAATCAGCCGCGAAGCGAACAGGTTCACCTGTTTTGTCTAAACCGAACTGATGAGGTCCAAGCACCATATACATCATCGCAAAAATCGCCACCGCAGCTAAAACACCAATGGGCAGATAACGGGTAAAACCTTCTTTAAGCTGAACCAGGTTGATATCTAGCATCATTACGACGAAGAGGAATAACACCATAACCGCGCCCGCATAGACTAGGATAAGTACAATACCGAGGAACTCAGCCTGCATCATAATCCACACCCCTGCCGTCGCAATAAATGCGAGCACCAGCCATAACGCCGCCTTAACCGGGTTATTGACTGAAATCATCATAATCGACGCTAACACGGCGATACCGGCTAGTACATAAAAAATCAACTGTTCAAATGTCATATTATAGGTTTCCTATTCCTCACCAGGCCTGCTTAACGGTACTTCGCATCAGCTTGGCGATCTGCTGCAATCTGTGCTTCGTATTTATCACCAAAAGCGAGTAGCTTGTCTTTGGTCATCACATTTTCGCCGCGCTCTTGAAAATCGTATTCAAAAACACGTGTTTCAACAATTGCATCCACTGGACAGGCTTCTTCACAAAACCCACAGTAGATACATTTGAACATATCAATATCATAACGTGTCGTTCTACGTGTACCATCGTCCCGCTGTTCAGCTTCAATGGTAATCGCGTTCGCAGGGCAAACCGCCTCACACAACTTACAAGCAATGCAGCGCTCTTCACCATTCGCATAACGGCGCAAAGCATGGTGACCACGGAAACGCGGTGACAGTGGGGTTTTTTCTTCTGGGTAGCGAACCGTTATCTTCTTTTTAAAGAAATACTTACCAGTCAAGGCTAAGCCTTTAAATAGTTCCGTTAACCCGAAGGTTTTAACTTGATGTTTTAGGAATGCAATCATGGTAACCCCCAATTAATTGAACCATGGACCGATGCTGAAATAGTGCATGATAGCCACTACAAATACCCAGACAATCGTTAATGGAATAAGGACCTTCCAACCCAAACGCATCAGTTGATCATAACGATAACGTGGGAAGGTTGCGCGGAACCACAAGAAACAGAATAACAAGAAGGCAACTTTAAGGAACAACCATACAAAACCTGGAATCCAAGCAGTAAGCGGGTCTAACAACCAAATACCTTCGAAAGGTGAATACCACCCCCCTAAAAACATAATAGCAGTCATAAACGAGATCAACACCATCATGGCGTACTCAGCCAACATGAATACGCCAAAGCCCATGGAAGAATATTCAACATGGAAGCCCGCCACAATTTCAGCTTCACCTTCTACGACATCGAATGGCGTGCGGTTAGTTTCGGCTAGACCAGAAATAAAATACACCGCCAACATTGGCAACAATGGAATCCAATACCAGTTCCAAAAACCACCCTGCTGGCCATGCACGATTTCGGTTAGATTCATGGTGCCAGCTACCATGAGAACCGTAACAAGTGCGAAGCCCATGGCAATTTCATAAGATACCTTTTGTGCTGAAGCACGCAAAGCACCCAAAAAGGCATACTTAGAGTTAGAGGCCCACCCTGCAATAATGACACCATAAACGACAATCGAGCTTACAGCTAGTACATACATGACACCAACGTTGATATCCGAAACTACGACACCTTCATCAAACGGAATAACGGCCCAAGCGGCTACAACCGGTGCTAAAGCTAATACCGGTGCTATTATAAATAGATACAGGTTAGATTGATGCGGACGGATAAACTCTTTCATGATGAGCTTCAACGCGTCAGCAAAGGGTTGCAAAATACCATAGGGGCCTACACGATTGGGTCCCATTCGGACTTGCATAAACCCAATAACCTTACGTTCAGCAAGGGTAAGAAATGCAACTGCAATCATAATGGGCACAATGACCACCATCACTTGAATAACAAGTGTAATTAAGATGGCCAGCCAATCATACAAAAAAAGACTTAGCCAATTTTGAAGCGCATTAAACATGTAGGTGTCCTTTAATTAGATTGTACGAACCGCTGCTTGCGCATCCGGTGTTGCTTGCAACGCCGGAGCACGACGCACCAAGCTATCAATCGCATAACAACCCATATAGGCTTGGGTTAAGTTCATAGTATTTTCAGGTTTAACCAGTGTCAGTTGGTTATAGTCCACAATAGCGAGTGGACGAAGTTGACTGGTTAACTCATCTAATACTTCTTGGCTTGAAACGTAATCAAAACCATCAACATGACATAGATTTCCTAACACGCGAAGTATTTTCCAGAGCGGTTTTGCTTCACCTGACGCATTGGCAACAATTTTGAAACTCTGTAAATCACCCTGTAGGTTAATATAGCTGCCACAGTTTTCAGCAAAAATAGCCATAGGCAATTGCAGAGAAGCATGCTCGTTCGCCACTTGACTGCTAAAGGCATTAATATGAATCCAATCTTCAGCGTTTTTTAGTAAAGCCAAAGCTGCGTTAGCATCAATGGCATCTGCTTCAGGCTCAACACCTAAAGTAATAACCAACTTTTTGTTCGCTAAACGCTGCGCTAAACTATAAGCCTGTGCCATTTGCAAATCACCGAGGATTTGATGCGCACCTTGTGTATTAGCAAACATGGCTAAATCAGCTACTTTCGTTTCGGTTAATTGCGCTAGCAAACTAGCGAGCTTTAACAAAATAGCATAATCTTTATCAGACTGAGCCATCTGACCTAGGATCACTAACCCATCTTTAGCCGCGATTAATTGTTCAACTGTTTGTTTGGCATCAGCGGTAACAGCGACATCAGCTATTTCACTTGGTACAGCTTGACCTTTAAGCTCACAAGCGACTTTAACCAGGCCTGCTAACCCATTGAAAAGTGATTGGTTAACCATATCTGGCTTAACCAAGATATTTTGATCGAGTGCATCAGTAGCCAAACTGCTGATCTTTGCCCCCGCCAACTGTGCTTTTCTTAAACGATTGTTTAATAAGGGTAACTCTTTACGAAGGTAACACCCCACTAATAACGCCGCATCAAGCTGTTCGATACTGGCAAAAGTTCTACCCAACCCCTGATTAAGCCCAGCTTTATCAGCACGAAAATCTTGCTGATTTAAACGATACTCAATCTGAGTCATACCCAAGTGAGTAAATAATTTTCGCGTTAAATAAAGCTCTTCTAGCGTTGCATTGGGCGAAACCATGACCACAACTTCAGCCGACTGGTTTTTATACTTAGATAAGATTTGTTCAGCCTTTTCAAGTGCGCCTTCCCATTCTAGTGCCTGCCATTCACCCTGCTCTTTAACCATAGGCTGAGGTAAACGGTCTTGATGAGCCAAAGCTTCATAAGAAAAACGATCACGATCCGAAATCCAGGTTTCATTAACCGCTTCATTTTCTTTAGGTACCACACGCATCACTTCACCATTGCGCGTATGAACATAAATATTTGAGCCGATGGAGTCATGAGGAGCAATAGACGCAGAGGATTTCATTTCCCAGGAACGTGCTTTATAGCGGTAAGGTTTAGAGGTTAGAGCACCAACAGGGCAAAGATCGATCATGTTGCCAGAGAGTTCAGATGAAATGGACTTTTCAATATAGGTACCAATCTCCATCCACTCGGAACGACCCGTCGCACCCAACTCTTTAAGGCCTGCAATTTCCTGTCCAAAGCGTACACAACGGGTACAGTGAATGCACCGTGTCATATCAGTTTGAATTAATGAACCAACGTTACGATCCCCTACAATACGCTTTCCTTCAGAATAACGTGATACATCATCGCCATAATCCATTGCCACGTCTTGCAACTCACACTCACCACCCTGATCACAAATAGGGCAGTCTAGTGGATGATTGATCAACAAAAACTCCATCACCGCTTTTTGAGCCGCAACGGCTTTAGGTGATTTGGTATTGACCTTCATACCATCGGTAACCGGTGTAGCACAAGCTGGCACTGCTTTAGGTGCGCCTTCAACTTCAACCAAGCACATCCGACAGTTTGCTGCGATAGACAGTTTTTTATGATAACAAAAACGGGGAATCGAAATTTTCGCGCCATCTGCCACATCGATGAGCATATCACCTTCGCGCGCATTGACAATTTGACCGTTGATTTCAATTTTAATCATAGTTTTAACCTATTTATGAGTCTGACCCTAATTACGCGCGGTCGTAAATACTGCAGCCGTGATCTATATAATGACGGAATTCATGTTCATAATGCTTCAAAAAGCTCGCCACAGGAATGGCTGCTGCATCACCCAAACCACAAATAACCCGCCCCATAATCTTGCCAGATACATCTTTTAGTGTCTCAATATCTTCTGGACGACCTTTGCCCTGAACAATACGATGAACCATGCGATACATCCAACCTGTACCCTCACGACAGGGTGTACATTGACCACAAGATTCATCATAGTAGAACCAGGTTAAACGCTCGAGTGCTTTAACCATATCAGTTTGATCATCCATAATAATGACCGAACCGGCACCGAGAAACGAGCCGGCCTTGGCTATAGAGTCATAATCCATTGTCATCGCTAAAGCATTTTCAGCTGGTAACACCGCCGTAGATGAACCCCCTGGAATAACCGCTTTCAGTTGGCGACCTTTCCACATCCCACCAGCTTCAGCTAATAAGTCTTTAAACGGCGTACCCATCGGAATTTCATAGTTACCCGGTTTGTTAATATGACCAGACATTGAAAACAATTTAGTACCACCCGCATTGGCCACACCAATGTCACGGAACCATTCGCCGCCTTTCGCCAAAATCATTGGAATGGATGCAAGGGTTTCAGTATTGTTTATTGTGGTGGGCTTGCCATACAAACCATAACTTGCTGGGAAGGGAGGCTTAAAACGAGGCTGACCTTTTTTACCTTCGATAGATTCAATTAAGGCTGTTTCTTCACCGCAAATATAGGCACCTGCACCTAAATGTGCATGAAGATCAAAACTGTGACCTGAACCTAGAATATTTTCGCCAAGCAGGCCTGCTTCACGTGCTTGCTCTACTGCACCAGTAAAACGTTTATAAGGCTCCCAGAATTCGCCACGGATATAGTTATAACCTGCATGCGCACCAATAACATAGCCAGCAATCATCATACCTTCGATTAACTGATGCGGGTTATAGCGCATAATGTCACGGTCTTTAAAGGTACCCGGCTCACTTTCGTCGGAGTTACACAACAAATACTTAGGACCAGGTGCGTGACGGTTCATGAAACTCCATTTTAATCCGGTAGGAAAACCCGCACCACCGCGGCCGCGCAAATTAGACGTCTTCACTTCATCAATAATTTCTTGAGGCGTTAGCTCGCCAGCAAGCACACGCTTCCAAACTTCATAGCCGCCTTGAGAGATGTATACATCAATATCCCAAGAACGCTCTAAATGATTATTTCTGTAACAACATTGGTTTAGCTCGATACTCATCACTTACTCCAAATTGTCCAGGATTTCGTCAACACGCGATTCAGTTAAATCCTCGTAAAATACTTTGCCGATTTGCATCATTGGCGCGCCACCACAAGCGCCTAAGCATTCTACTTTTTTTATCGAGAATTTACCGTCTGGCGTAACCTCACCAACCTTCACATTTAATTTCTTCTCTAAATAACCGAGTAACTCATCCGAGCCACGAAGCATACAAGAGATGTTAGTACACAAACAAATTTTGTGACGCCCTACTGGCTTATGCTCAAAGTTCGAATAAAATGTAGCGACTTCATAAACTGAGATAGGTGTCATCTCAAGATAGTCAGCTACTTGATCCATTAAATCCTTAGTAAGATGTCCACCCTGCGTTTCTTGCACAATGCGCAAAGCTGCAATCACTGCGGACTGTTTCTGATCATTTGGATAACGGGCTAGCCAACGGTCAATACGCGTCTTAACTTCACCTTGAATCACATTATCTGCTACTGCTTGAGTTTGGCTCATCGATCAATCTCTCCAAATACAATGTCTTGGGTACCAATGATAGTTACAACATCGGCAATCATGTGGCCTTTCGCCATCTCATCGAGTGCCGCAAGATGCGGGAAGCCCGGTGCACGAATTTTTAAGCGATAGGGTTTATTTGCACCATCAGATACCAAATAAACGCCAAACTCACCCTTAGGATGCTCTACAGCACTATAAACTTCGCCAGGAGGGGTAATAAAACCTTCCGTGAACAGCTTAAAGTGATGAATTAAGGCTTCCATATTGGATTTAGCGTCAACGCGTGAGGGAGGTGTAACTTTATGATTGTCGGCAATAACTGGACCTGGATTAGCTTTAAGCCATTGCACACATTGTTTGATAATTTTGTTTGATTCGCGCATTTCAGCAACGCGCACCAGGTAACGGTCATAGCTATCACCCGTTTTACCCACTGGAATATCAAAATCTAATCGGTCATATACTTCGTAGGGTTGTTTTTTACGCAAATCCCAAGCAATGCCCGAGCCTCTTAACATCGGACCAGAAAAACCTAGCTGCAAAGCTCGCTCTGGTGAAACAATACCAATATCTACTGTACGCTGCTTCCAAATACGGTTATCTGTTAATAATGTCTCGTACTCATCAACATAGCCCGGAAAACGTTCAGTAAAGGCTTCAATAAAATCCAGTAAACTACCTTCGCGCGTTTCATTAAGCTTAGCTAAATCCTTGCCTTTGTGCCAAGGTGATTCAGAATATTTGGCCATCGTCTCTGGTAAATCGCGATATACACCACCTGGGCGATAATAAGTCGCATGCATACGGGCGCCAGAAACGGCTTCATAGCAATCCATCAAATCTTCGCGCTCACGGAAGGCATATAAAAAGACAGTCATTGCACCGATATCGAGGGCGTGAGCACCTAACCACATCAAATGATTCAGAATGCGGGTAATCTCATCAAACATAACACGAATATACTGTGCGCGCTCCGGCACCTCCACGCCCAACAACTTCTCAATTGCAAGGACATAACCATGTTCATTCGCCATCATAGAGACATAATCTAGGCGATCCATGTATCCGATAGATTGATTATAAGGTTTATATTCAGCAAGCTTTTCGGTACCGCGATGCAATAAACCAATATGAGGATCAGAACGTACAATTGTTTCACCATCCAGCTCAAGAACCAAACGAAGTACACCATGAGCTGAAGGATGCTGGGGGCCAAAATTCAGGGTATAGTTTTTAATTTCAGGCATGATAGAGTCCCTTACCGTTAATGGCGAATAACACGAGGTACGTTAACGCGATTTTCTATTGAAACCGGCTCATAAACAACACGGCCCTTCTCACTGTCATAACGCATTTCAACATGCCCAACCAACGGGAAGTCCTTGCGCAGTGGGTGTCCTACAAAGCCATAATCGGTCAAAATACGACGCAAATCTGGGTGACCTACAAAAATAATGCCAAATAAATCAAATGCTTCACGCTCAAACCAATTGGCAACATTCCATATATCACTTACCGAATCAAACATAGGTTGAGCGGAATTAGGCGAGTAGGATTTGACACGTAAACGCAGGTTTTGGTTGATAGATAGCAAATGATATACAACACAGAAACGATTAGGTGCGTCTAAACCATCAGGTTCGTGAATCGGCTCGAAGTCAAACACACCACGACTGAATCCTGTATTGACAGCTTGATCTGACTCCCAATTTGTTTGTCCAAAGGACAAATAGTCAACACCACACAAGTCCATCAACATTTCAAACCCAAGCTCATCACGTAAACGCAGCATCGTTTCGTGAAGATTTTCTGGAGCTACAGTAAGTGTTAACTCGTCAAACTCATGGTTAAGTTGCTCGTATTGACCCGACAAAGTTTGTTCAATACGTGTTTGCAAATCGTGAACAGATTGTTTCATAAGCTTACCTAAGATGAGTACTTGAATTGCTAGCGAGCAATCGTATTAGTCTTACGGATTTTCTTTTGCAATTGCAAAATACCGTACAACAAAGCTTCTGCAGTGGGTGGACAGCCTGGTACGTAAACATCAACCGGCACAATGCGATCACAACCTCTTACAACAGAATAAGAATAATGATAGTAGCCACCACCATTGGCACAAGAACCCATTGAGATAACCCAGCGCGGCTCGGCCATTTGGTCATATACTTTTCTTAGAGCAGGTGCCATTTTATTGACAAGTGTACCAGCCACAATCATAACGTCAGATTGACGTGGACTGGGTCGGAAAATAATGCCGAAACGATCAAGGTCATAACGTGAAGCACCAGCATGCATCATTTCAACCGCACAACAGGCAAGACCAAAGGTCATCGGCCAGAGCGATCCTGTTCTAGCCCAGTTAATAAGTTTGTCTGCTGATGTTGTTACAACACCTTCTTTTAATACGCCTTCTATTCCCATTCTAAGGCTCCCTTTCTCCATTCATAAATAAAGCCCACTACCAATAGGGTTAAAAACACACCCATAGAGAGCAAGCCAAATAAGCCGATGTCATCAAGCACAACGGCCCAAGGGAACAAGAAAGCGATTTCAAGGTCGAATATTATAAATAGAATGGCAACTAGATAAAAACGCACATCAAACTTCATGCGCGAATCTTCAAAGGCTTCAAACCCACACTCATAGGGCGAGTTCTTTTCTGCATCTGGCTTATTCGGCGCTAACACAAAACTCATCACTAGTGGGCCAATCCCAAAAAGAATCCCTATTACGGCAAACACCAAAATAGGCAAATAATTTTCTAGCATAGGTTTTTCACCTCTTCTAGTTTACATGAAAGGCGTAAGCCTGAAAAATGGTGCCGATGGCCGGACTCGAACCGGCACAGCTTGCGCCACTACCCCCTCAAGATAGCGTGTCTACCAATTTCACCACATCGGCGTGTATTTAAGATTTAGTCTGGAACCACTGGGCCACGGTTTGCAGGCCGGTCAGCAGGAACAGATTGTTCGGTTACCACACTTTGATAACCTTTCGCTTGTTTACTTGCAATGTAAGCAAGTGACAAACTGGTAATAAAAAACAATGTAGCTAGTAGTGCTGTCATTCTGGATAAGAATGTAGCACTACCACGACTACCAAACACAGACTGAGATGAACCACCAAAGTTCGCACCGGCGTCTGCGCCTTTTCCGTGCTGTAACAACACTAAAACGATCAATCCAAATGCAAGGACAATGTGGACTGCAAGAACTATTTCAAACATGATTGCGCTGCCGCCTTACATATTGCTAAAAAATCTATTGGATCAAGAGATGCGCCACCAATTAAGCCACCATCAATATCAGGCTGAGCAAACAATGTTGCTGCATTATCTGGCTTAACGCTCCCACCATATTGAATAATGACGCTCTCTGCTATTTTTTGATCGTGCTGAGCTAACAGGTTACGAATAAACGCATGAACGGCTTGAGCTTGATCAGGTGTTGCTGTTTTACCTGTGCCAATAGCCCATACAGGCTCATAGGCAATTACAATATTTGCGAAAGCGGCTGCACCGACCTTTTTAATAACGGCATTTAACTGTATTGCAACGACCTGCTCAGTTTGATCAGCCTCGCGTTCATCTAACGTTTCACCCACACAAAGAATGGGGGTTATGTTTGATGCTAGTAACGCAGCTACTTTATCAGCAACTTGTGCATCCGTCTCACCGTAAATTGCTCTACGTTCTGAATGACCTACGATGGCATAAGGAATCGAAAAGTCAGCTAGCATATCGACTGAAACCTCACCCGTAAAAGCACCATAGCCAGCTTGCTCACATACGTTTTGAACGCCAACTGCTATCAAGCTGCCAGCGAGTTTCGATTGTACATCACTTATATACAAACTTGGCGGACAAACTGCTATCTTCACATTGTTTAATGCACTAGCTTGTTGTGTAAATTGCCCCAAGTGGTCTTGAATCATAGCTTTGGAGCCATGCATTTTCCAATTTCCTGCAACAAATGGGATTCTCACGCATCCATCTCCAATTTAAAGGTCGCATAATATTACTGGCTTTATTGTTAAATTACAATCTTGACAACTTATGAAAAACCCTTTTCAACCCATTTAGCGAGCAATTTAGCCTGTTCATCAACTAATTTAGCATCTTTCCCTTCTACCATAACTCGCACTAACGGCTCAGTTCCCGATGCTCGGATAAGTAAACGCGCTTCTGCCTGATGATTTTTTTCAAAGTCTGCAATAGCTTGAAGCAATGGCGGATAGGTCTCAGGATCATAATGACTGGCTACTTTTACATTAATCATCCGCATTGGAAACTTGGTAAGGCCCTGTAAAATTGTTTGCCAACCACCTTGTTCACGATACACACTAAGAAACTGTAGCGCAGCGATAATACCATCACCGGTCGATGCTTTGTCTAGGCATAGAATGTGCCCCGAACCCTCTGCCCCAACCAGAAGTGATTGATCTTTTAATTTAGCCATTACATAACGATCACCCACGGCCGCACGATACAATTTTTTACCTATTGCCGCTAAGGCCTGTTCAATACCTAAGTTCGTCATCAATGTGCCCACTACGGCACGCTCATCAGGATATTTGTAACGCGCTAGAATATAAAGGATATCATCGCCATCGACTATGCGACCCTTATCGGTCACCAGCATTAAACGGTCACCATCACCATCAAGGGCAATACCTATATCTGCGTGCAAAGCTTGCACCTTGGCTATTAACGCATCAAGGTGCGTTGCCCCACAACCTTGGTTAATGTTTAAACCATTGGGCTCCACACCCATACGCGTAACCTTAGCACCCAACTCTTCAAAAACAGCGGGGGCGATGTGATAGGTTGCACCATGCGCACAATCTACGACAAGGTGCAGCCCCTCCAGTGAGGCTTGACCATCAAAGGTGCTTTTACAAAACTCAATATAACGACCTGGTGCATCATTAACCCGCTGTGCCTTACCCAGCGCAGCCAGGTGATCAGCTTGTTGTGGATGGGTCATTGATTGATCAAAGGCCGCCTCAATGGCCAACTCCAATTCATCCGACACCTTAAGACCCTGTGCATCGAAAAACTTGATACCGTTATCATAGTGTGGATTATGTGAAGCACTGATTACAATCCCTAA
This sequence comes from Thiomicrospira aerophila AL3, assembly GCF_000227665.2. NCBI lineage: Bacteria > Pseudomonadati > Pseudomonadota > Gammaproteobacteria > Thiotrichales > Piscirickettsiaceae > Thiomicrospira > Thiomicrospira aerophila. The sequence goes on from NZ_CP007030.1 coordinate 1,284,005, forward strand.
ATCAGCTCGAAAAGTGCGCGTCAAATACGCAATAGCCGGCGTTGGCATCGGACCAAGTAGTAACACATCAATGCCTGCATAGATTAATCCCGCCTCAAGGGCTGATTCAAACATATAACCTGATATACGCGTGTCTTTACCAATCAACACCTTTGTAGCGCCGCGCTGCTTTAAAACTTGGCCTGTCGCCCAACCCAATCTTAATACTTGATCAGGCGTCATCAAACCCTGCCCCACGCGACTTCTTATACCATCCGTACCAAAATATCGTTTTTTCATAACTTACCTTTTTGCTCTAACCATGGCGTTAAGCTAGCAACTAGTTGCCAGGCCTGCCTAGTTTCTACAACATCATGAACCCTTATAATCTGCGCACCTTGCGACAAGGCAATCACCGCAGCAACCACGCTAGGTAACATGCGCTCATTAACTGGCAAATCATTCAACAACGCACCTAGCATGGATTTACGGGACACCCCCACCAGCAATGGGTGTCCCAATGAATGGAAGCTTTTAATCTGCCTAAACAGTTGCGTATTATGATCAAGTGTTTTACCAAAACCAAACCCTGGATCTAAGCAGATACGCTCTGGCAAAATACCTTCTTGACGACATGCCTGAACACGCTCTGTTAAAAAACGCATCACCTCGCTGACAACATCATTGTAAGAAGGCGATTGCTGCATGGTAGCAATGTCACCTTGTTTATGCATAAGACAGATGGCCGCCTCAGGGTACTCACTTAACACGGCTATCGCACCCTCTGCTTGCAAGGCATTCACATCATTAATCATATCAACACCTTGTGACAAGGCCTGACGCATCACTTCGGGCTTATAGGTATCAACAGAAATATAGCAATCGGTGTAACGTTGCGCGAGCTCTATGGCCGGCATAACACGAGATAATTCTTCATCCAAGCCTACCGAGTGGGCACCAGGCCTGGTCGATTCACCCCCTATATCTAGAATATCGACCTGCTGCTGTGCACATAATTCCAACTGTCGCTTCAGCTGCTCCTGCTGTAGCAACTTGCCACCATCACTAAACGAATCAGGCGTTAGATTTAAAATGGCCATTAACATCGGGGGAGATGAGTTGAGTGCTTTAATCAATGACATATCACTTCTCTTAAACGAAAAAACCCTCCATGAGGAGGGCTATTTTATCCTATCTAGCTTAATAAGATTGAGTTAAGAGTGCTTAGGATGACCCTCTGCACTTGGATCCTGATCAGCTGAAGTATCAAACGTATCATCTAACTTCGCTTCAACCGAGTCATCACCCTCTTTCGAATCATTAGAGGGAGTAGCTAAATCTGACTCAGTCCAATCAGCAGGTTTACCGGGATCACGCCCTTCCATAATATTTTTAATTTGCTGAGCATCAATCGTTTCATATTGCATTAATGCTTCAGCCATGATGTCAAGCTTATCTCTGTGCTCAGTAAGAATGCGCTCTGAGCGCTTATAATTTTCATCGATAACACGACGAACTTCAGCATCAATTAACTTAGCTGTTTCATCTGACACAGAGGTAGTGCGACTAGAACTACCCAAGAAGCCATGCTGCTCTTCTTCTTCATAAAGCAACGGACCCAACTTATCAGACAAACCCCACTTCATCACCATGCTGCGTGCTAACTTGGTCGCCCGCTCAATATCATTAGACGCACCGGTCGTGACCGCATCACTACCAAAAATAATTTCCTCAGCAATACGACCACCGTAAAGGCTCGAAAGCTGACTTTCCAATTTACGCTTTGAATAACTCCAGGAATCTTCTTCAGGCAGATACATTGTGACACCTAAAGCACGCCCCCTTGGAATAATAGACACTTTGTAAACCGGATCATGCTCGGGAACGAGATAACCAATAATGGCGTGACCCGCTTCATGGTAAGCGGTCAAACGTTTCTCAGCCTCACTCATCACCATTGAACGACGCTCAACACCCATCAGAATTTTATCTTTTGCTTTCTCAAAGTGTCCTTGCGTCACCATTCGATCGCCTAAACGTGCAGCAAATAGCGCAGCTTCGTTAACGAGGTTAGCTAAGTCTGCGCCTGAAAAGCCTGGTGTACCACGTGCAATCAAAGCTGGCTTAACATCTTCTGCCACAGGCACTTTGCGCATGTGAACCTTAAGAATCTGCTCACGACCACGCACATCTGGTAACCCTACGGTCACTTGACGGTCAAAACGACCTGGACGTAGCAATGCAGGATCCAGTACGTCAGGACGGTTAGTTGCAGCAATAACAATAATACCTTCGTGCCCCTCAAAGCCGTCCATTTCTACCAGCATCTGGTTTAGGGTTTGCTCACGTTCATCATTACCGCCACCCATACCAACGCCACGGCTGCGCCCTACCGCGTCAATCTCATCGATAAAGATGATACATGGTGCGTGCGCCTTCGCTTGTTCAAACATGTCGCGTACGCGCGAGGCACCGACACCGACAAACATTTCTACGAAATCTGAACCAGAAATAGTGAAGAAAGGCACTTTGGCTTCGCCGGCAATCGCTTTGGCTAGCAATGTTTTACCTGTACCGGGCGGCCCCACCATCAACACACCACGGGGTATTTGACCACCTAAATTCTGATATTTTGTGGGGTCACGTAAGAAGTCAACTAATTCAGCCACTTCTTCTTTAGCCTCATCAGCACCCGCTACATCATTGAAATTAACCTTGACCTGGTCTTCTGACAGCATTCGAGCCTTACTCTTACCGAACGACATCGGACCACCTTTACCACCCAAGCCACCGCCCATTGAGCGCATGAAGAAAATCCACAACGCAATAAGCAGCAACATCGGGAACCATGAAATAAAAATCTGTAATAACAAACTTTGTTTTTCAGGTGGTTGCGAGCTCACTGTGACACGATTCTGTAGCAAATCCCCCATTAAACCAGGGTCACCGGGATTATAAGTAGTGAAAGCTTCACCATTGTTGTAGACACCACGGATCGTTGGGCCCTCAATGTTAACGCGGCTAATCTGTCCTTCGCGAACCTGATCAATAAATTGAGAATAATCAAGACGTGTGTTGGTATTTTGCGTGTTACCACCAAAATGGTTGAACACCGACATTAATACCAACGCAACCGCTGCCCAAATCAGAATGTTTTTTAACATATCGTTTTTCATTTACAACTTCCTTAAGTGCCAAACATTAGGCTATCAGAAACTTCTATAGGCTCAATAATAGCATGAGCCACGACACCCCGCAAAAACTAAAGGATGTAAACTTAGCGCAATTAGCGTTTTTTAAGCCCTAACAAATAGATTTCACTACTACGAGCACGTGATGCTTGTGGCTTACGCGTGATAACTTTTGCATAGTCTTGGCGCATTTGTGCCAGTAATTGTTCATAACCCTCACCTTGAAATACTTTCATAAGGACATTACCGCCGGGTTTCAATACGCGTTCCGCTAAATCTAACGTAAGCTCGACCAAATACATGGCTCGTGGGATATCAATGGCCTTATTACCACTAAAATTAGGCGCCATATCTGACATCACCAAATCAACAGGTCGCTCATTAATCGAAGCCAGCAATTGTTCAAAGATCGTTTCATCGGTAAAGTCGCCTTGTAAAAATGAGACGCCTGCATAGGGTTCAACCGGCAAAATATCTAAGGCTAACACTTTACCAGCGGGACTTACGTTCTGAGCCGCATATTGTGACCATCCGCCTGGTGCCGCGCCCAAATCCAAGACCAACATACCAGGCTTGAGCAGCTGATCTTTTTCATTTATTTCTTTCAGCTTGTAAATAGCACGAGAACGCCAGCCCTCTTTTTGTGCTTGCAACACATAAGGGTCATCAAAGTGCTCTTGTAACCAACGTGAACTTGATTTTGATCTAGCCATGAAATTCCTATTTACAATATCGATTTAGGTTAAGATTTTTAGGGTAATTTGCTATAAGATAGCGACAATTTTTATGAAAGGTAAACTATGACAACACTAACTAAAACACAACTTAAATATTTAAAAGGGCTTGGACATCATCTCAACCCCGTTATTTTAGTTGGCGCGCAAGGCATCACTGACAACCTGCTCAAAGAACTTAATAATGCATTAAGTCACCATGAGCTCATTAAAATCAAAATCGCGCATGATGACCGAGATGCTAGGCGTGCGATGAATGATGAAATATTAACCGCTAGCAAGGCCCAATTAGTGGGTGCGATTGGTAAAACATTTATCTTGTACCGCACCAACCCTAAAGAGCCAAAAATCTCGCTGCCTCGTTAGGCTATCGCAGAGTTATTTTGCTAGCAGTGCGTCCAGACCGCGCGATAGATCGGCCTTGATATCCTCAAGGTCTTCTAGTCCCACCGAAATACGCACCAAGTTATCAGTAATACCCGTTGCTATCCGCTGAGCGGGCTCAACACGACAATGGGTTGTAGTCGCTGGATGAGTAATGCTCGTTTTAACGTCACCTAAATTAGCGGTTATAGATAAAAATTGTGTTGCATCTATCACTGACCAAGCCGCCGCTTGATCACCCTTAACCCTAAAACTTAGCAGCCCACCGCCACCAGATTGTTGACGCATTGCTAGCTCATGCTGCGGATGAGAAGTCAAGCCAGGATAGAAAACCTGCTCTACTGCGGGGTGTTCACTTAACCATTCCGCCAAAGACTGCGCCGCTGCGCTATGGGCTTTCATTCTAAGAGAAAGTGTTTCTAAGCCTTTTAAGAATACCCAAGCATTAAAAGGACTCATACTTGGGCCCGCCGTGCGAATGACTCCCCGCACAGCCTCACCCACAGCTTCATGGCTTCCAACCACCGCACCACCCAAACATCGACCTTGACCATCTAAAAACTTAGTAGCCGAATGAATAACAATATCTGCGCCTAATGCAATTGGCCGTTGTAATATGGGGGTGCAAAAACAATTATCAACGACCAGTAAAGCTTGGTGTTGCTTAGCCAGGCCTGCTAAAAAGCCAATATCAGCCACTTCGGTCAACGGATTGGATGGTGTTTCTAAAAATAGCATTTTGGTGTTAGGCTGAATCGCAGCCGACCAGGCCTGCTGATCCGTTTGTGCAACAAACGAGACCTCAATACCAAAATTAGCCAAGTACTTCGTAAACAACACTTTGGTGGTACCAAAAATACTACTGGATGAGAGCAAATGATCGCCCGCTTTCAACAACCCCATACAACAGGCCAAAATAGCTGACATCCCCGATGCTGTCGCGACACAGGCCTCACCCCCTTCTAAAACCGCTAATTTGTTTTCGAAGGTACGCACAGTTGGGTTAGTAAAGCGCGAATACACATTACCGGGTGCTTCACCACTAAATCGCTGCGCTGCTTCTTGAGCACTACGATAAACAAAGCTTGAAGTTGGAAAAATGGCCTCTGAGTTCTCTTGTTCATGGGTTCGCTCATAGCCCATGCGAATCGCCAGTGTATCTAAAGACCAGTTTTCCATTTAACTTCCTTGATTATGTAAGCCTATTGCTTCAGGTGTGGGTGTTTTTTGCTGCGTTTTAGCATCGTCATTACGGCTTTTATCAATTGATGCTAAGTACTCAGGGGTAATATCACCGGTTACATAGACACCGCTAAAGCATGACGTATCAAAGGATGAAATTAATTCACTGCCCGCCCCTACGGCTTCAACAAGATCATCTAAATCCTGGTAGATCAACTTGTCTGCACCAATAAAAGCAGCGACTTCTTCAGTAGTCCGATTATTGGCTACCAATTCAGACGCCGAAGGCATATCAATACCATAGACATAAGGATAACGTACCGCAGGCGCTGCCGAAGCAAAATACACATTTTTAGCGCCAGCATCACGTGCCATTTGAACAATTTCACCCGATGTGGTGCCACGAACAATTGAGTCATCTACCAGCAATACATTCTTGCCTTCAAACTCAAGGTCAATCGCGTTTAGTTTTTGACGCACTGATTTTTTACGTTGGGTCTGACCAGGCATGATGAAGGTACGACCAATGTAGCGGTTTTTAATAAACCCTTCGCGGTAAGGTACATTTAACATTGCAGCCAGTTGTAGAGCTGACGTTCGACTGGTATCAGGGATGGGCATGACAACGTCAATATCATGCCCTTGCCATTCACGCTGAATCTTCTCTGCAAGCTTTTCGCCCATGCGCAAACGGGATTTATAAACTGAAATATCGTCAATCATTGAATCAGGACGCGCAAAATAAACGAATTCAAAAATACACGGCGAATAAACTGGATTGTCATGACATTGTTCAAAGAAGATTTGTCCTTCCGGGGTAACAACCACGGCTTCGCCTGGCGCCACGTCACGATAACGAGTAAAGCCAAGTCCATCAAGCGCAACACTCTCTGAGGCAATCATGTAATCAGTAGAACCGGCTGCATTAACACGCTTACCAACTATTAACGGCCGAAGCGCATAGGGGTCACGGAAAGCAAACAAGCCAACACCTGATACAATACCGATTGCAGCATACCCCCCTCTAACCCGCCTGTGCACACTACGAACGGCGTTAAAAATATCCTTTTGATCGACAAATAGCTTTTTTTGATTCATCAACTCATGGGCAAACACATTCAGCAAAACCTCTGAGTCAGAGTTGGTGTTTAAATGACGCAGATCTTGCTGATAGATCTCTTGACTAAGCTGCTCGGTGTTAGTCAAGTTCCCATTGTGGCCCAATACAATGCCATAAGGTGAGTTCACATAAAAGGGCTGTGCTTCTGAACTAGATGAAGAACCCGCCGTTGGGTATCGAACATGCCCCAAACCAGTGCTACCATGCAGATCACGCATATGGCGCGTACGGAACACATCTTTAACTAAACCGTTTTCTTTACGCTGGTAAAATCGTCCACCTTGGTGGGTTACAATCCCGGCGGCATCTTGACCACGGTGCTGCAAGATTGTTAGCGCATCGTAAATCTCTTGGTTTACGGGCGCACCCATGGCTGACACTATTCCGACTACTCCACACATTTGTCCTGCTCACTTGCTTGAAGGTTAAAATTATGGCAAGCATTTTACCTGATTATACTCGCGCTGCCTTACTGATTTGTTCGATCGAGAATGATAGATTCTACACGCAGCTCGACATCTAAAATCGCCTTAACCCGCTCTGCTTGTGCACGCGTATCATAAGGACCCACTCTCACCGTATAAAAACGACCTGACGATGTCGTAAAGCTGCCGATCGAAACAGGATAGTGAGGTTTAAGTCGTTGCTCTAACCTCAATGCACTGTCTGGATTTTGATAACTGATTAAGCGTACATAAAAACCAGGTTGAGTAATTTCAGCAACAACAGGCTCAGCCAATTGTGCTGAAGCAGACCCAGACGTATTAGCTGGGCGGCTTACTTGCGGTCTTGGCGTTGCTGCAGTCGAACTTTCTACTGCTGTTGAAGGTTCTGACTGAACAGCGATTTCGGATGCCAATGGCTTACTCACCAAACGATCAAAATCTATGTCATCAAGATTATCAACAGCCGCTTTCGTGCCCGAAAATACCAGTTTAGGATAATCTACTGGGTTGGCATACCATTGCGGCACCAGCCAAATCAGTGCTCCAAGCCATATCACCGCACCGGTTAAACGATTTTTAGTTAGCTTATCCATCCTGTTCAAGCTCCGTCAAAATCGCGCCTACGGTAATAAAGGATCCAAACACCAAAACACGCGCTGACCCAGAAAACTTTGCAGCATCAACCGCTGCCGAAGCATTCTGGACTACCTGGCCTATAGGTGATAAGGAAGTTTTATCAGTCGATGTCACTTCGTCAAGAAATTGCTGCATAATCTTGGGGTCCAGCGCGCGAGGCTGTGGTCGCAAATCTAACAAAATCCATTGATCTATATGAGGTGCCATTCTAGCCATCATGCCTTTGACATCTTTATCTGCCAAGGCAGCGAAAATAGCAATAGGTTTTGATTGGTGTACAGAATTTTGTTGCCCAACCCACAATGCAAGCTGCTCGGCCGATTGCGGGTTATGGGCAACATCCAACAACCAGGTCTGGTGTTGCACTTGCAAAGACTGCAGACGGCCTGGGTGACGAACGGCTTGTAAACCTACTTCAATAGCAGGCCTGCTTACTGCAAAATCAGACTGATTAGCCAACCATGCTAATACGCCAGCTGCATTCTGTAGTTGAAAATCACCCAAAAGGGCCGGCATAGGCAAAGATAGCTCTTCAGGCTGGTCGTTATATTTAAAACACCAGACCCCAGCCCCTTGCTGGTAGGTAAAGTCTTTGCCTAAACATTTTAACGAAACCTGTAGATTGTTAGCATGGTCGAGCAAACGCTTCGGCGGCATCGAATCAGAACACACACACAACCGACCAGGTCGCATTACCCCGGCCTTTTCATAACCAATATCTTCGCGATTATTGCCCAGATACTCCTGATGATCTAAATCAATCGCCGTGATGATGCAACTCGAATTTTCTACCGCATTAACCGCGTCTAAACGCCCACCTAAACCTACTTCCAGTATCACTAAATCAAGTGGCTGCTGTTGAAAAAACCAAATAGCCGCAAGGGTAGTAAATTCAAAAAAGCTAAGTGAAATATTGCCACGCGCCTCTTCAACAGCGATAAATGCGGCAATCCAGTCTTGGTCGCTCAATGACTGACCATTGATTTGCGCTCGCTCATTGAAACGGACCAAATGAGGTGAGGTGTAGCAGCCAACATGATATCCAGCCGCCTGCATAATCGCACTTAACATAGCTACACTGGAACCTTTACCATTGGTTCCAGCCACTACTACACGCTGCATCCCAGGTTTAATTTGAACGATATCTAGATTATGCGCAACTTGACCAACACGGGCTAACCCCATATCGATAGCTTTAGTGTGCAGCTGCATCAAATAATCCAACCAATCCGCTAAGGAGGATTGAGAGTTAGGTAAAGCAGGGGTAGCTGTAAGCGCCATCATAACTTAACGATCAAGAAGCATTCTAGCTTGAGATGCAATTGTTTTAGCCAATTTGTGGCGATGCACAATTTGATCTATGGCACCATGCTCCAATAAAAACTCACTGCGCTGAAACCCCTCTGGCAAGGTCTCACGAACCGTTTGTTCAATCACGCGAGGACCTGCAAAGCCGATTAATGCTTTAGGTTCACCAATATTGATATCACCCAGCATCGCAAAACTGGCCGACACCCCACCCATGGTTGGATCCGTTAATACAGAGAAATAAGGCAACCTTTCTTCACGCAGCTTACCCAATGCAGCACTGGTTTTAGCCATTTGCATCAAGGAGAATAAGGCTTCTTGCATACGGGCACCCCCACTGGCAGAAAAACAAACCAGGGGCGCACGACGCGTAATCGCTTCCTCAACGGCCAGAACAAACTTGTGCCCCACGACAGAACCCATTGAGCCGCCCATAAACTGAAACTCAAACGAGGCCGCTACCACTTCTAGCCCATCAATCTGTCCAACCTGAACAATTAACGCATCTTTCTCTCCGGTGGTTTTTTGCGCCTGAACATAGCGATCTTTATATTTTTTTTGATCCTTAAACTTAAGCGCATCTACCGGACCAATCTGGCCACCTATCTCAGTGATTGGGCTATTCTCATCAAAAAAATAGGTCAAGCGTTTACGACCGGAAACCCGCATATGATGGTCACACTTTGGACAAACTTGTTGATTACGCTCGACTTCGCTGCGATATAGCACACTTTCGCACTTGGGACATTTGACCCATAGCCCTTCAGGTACTGATTTTTTTCGCTCAGTAACCTGCTTGATACTAGGTAGAATTTTTTCAAACCAACTCATAGCGCCTCTCCCTTATCGGCAGCATCAATAGCCGAGCGAAACTCGACCATCTTGGGTGTAAGTGCCGCCATAATAGTTGCGATGTCGGCATGTTGGTGTTGCTCAATAAGGCTCACCAACGCTGAACCTATAATAACACCCTCGCCATGTTGTGCCATTTTGTAAGCCGCTTGGCCATCTCGCACGCCAAAACCGATTCCGACCGGTAAGTCAATCACCTCTTTGAGTGCATTAACATGACTGGCCACATCGCCCACATCAGCCTGCCCCACACCGGTCACACCCTTCAGCGAAACATAATAGACAAAACCTTTACCCTGTTGAGCAATCGCACCTAGCCTTGATGCAGGCGTAGTGGGTGATACCAAGAAAATACATGCTAAACCATGAGATGCAAGGGTTTGATGATATCCAACACTTTCCTCTGGTGGCATATCAACGGTTAACACGCCATCTAAACCCGCTGCAACAGCCGATTTAGCAAACTCTTCTTCACCCATCGCTTCAATTGGATTTAAATAGCCCATTAAAAGCACAGGCGTTTGTTGGTCTTGTTCACGAAACTTGGCCACCATCGCCAACACATTACGCAAAGAAACACGATGCGCCAACGCTCTTTCGACAGCTTTTTGAATCGTCGGACCATCGGCCAAAGGATCAGAAAATGGGACACCTAATTCCAATAAGTCAGCGCCCTGAGCCACCAAGTGATGCATAAGTGTAACCGTCATGTCAGGATGAGGATCACCTGCTGTCAAATACGGAATAAGCGCTGTTTTTTGTTGTGCTTGCAGAGACGCAAAGCGTGCTTCAATTCGATTCACAAACAATCCTTTAAAATTCAAAACCTTCAAGTTTGGCAATAGTATTCATATCCTTATCACCGCGGCCAGATAAATTAATAATAATGCGTTGCGTTTTGGGCAAAGTCGGCGCCAATTTCATCGCGTAAGCTAATGCATGACTCGTTTCCAATGCCGAGATGATCCCTTCCATTCTAGTGACATCACGCCAACCTGCCATCGCTTCATCGTCTGTGGCGGCCACAAATTCAGCTCGACCAATATCTTTTAACCAAGCCAACTCTGGCCCCACACCTGGGTAATCAAGACCTGCAGAAATCGAATGCGTACCCATAATCTGCCCTGCTTCATCCTGCATTAAGTAGGTACGGTTACCATGAAGCACACCAGGTGTCCCTTTGCAAAGTGGTGCAGCATGACGCCCCGTTTCAAGACCATCACCGCCTGCTTCAACACCAATAATACGTACCGATTCGTCAGCTAAAAAAGCATGAAACAGCCCCATGGCATTAGAACCACCGCCGACACAAGCCATAACAATGTCAGGCAATACCCCTTCTTGATCAAGCATTTGTTGACGTGCTTCTTGACCAATAATCGCTTGAAAATCTCTGACCATCATAGGATAGGGATGAGGGCCGGCTACGGTACCAATAATGTAAAAGGTATTATCAACATTGGTCACCCAATCACGCATCGCTTCATTAAGCGCATCTTTTAACGTACGCGTACCAGATTCAACCGGGACAACTGTTGCACCTAACATTTTCATGCGTGCCACATTAGGCGCTTGGCGAACAACGTCATCAGCACCCATATAGACCACACATTCTAACCCCAGCCTGGCTGCAACAGTGGCACTCGCAACACCATGCTGCCCCGCACCTGTTTCGGCAATAATACGTGTTTTACCAAGACGCTTAGCTAATAACGCCTGTCCAATAGTGTTGTTGATTTTATGTGCACCGGTGTGGTTTAGATCTTCTCGCTTTAAATAAATTTGCGCGCCACCCAAATGTTCAGACCAACGTTTGGCATGATAAAGTGGTGTTGGTCTACCTATGTAGTTTTGATAATCATTTAAAAGCTCAGCTTTAAATACTGGGTCATCTTTAACCGCTGCATATTGATCACGCAAAGCCTCCAGTGGCGCCATTAGAGTTTCCGGCGCAAAAATTCCACCATAGGGACCAAAATGACCATGGCTATCTGGATACTGTGAAAAATCAACTTTCTGTTCACTCAACTTGCTCACCTACCACTCCTAAACGATTATTTGTTTGATAAATTGTTGCATTTTTTCGGCTGATTTTACACCTTTACTCACCTCAATACCGCCACTGACATCGACACCATAGACGCCAGTTTGCTGACAAGCTTTTTTAACATTACCTGCATCTAAACCGCCCGCCAAAATGATCGGCTGGCTCACTTGTTTGCTGTCTGGCAACCAATCCCAGTTAAATGTTTCACCGGTACCCCCTGGAACACCGGGTTTATAGGTATCTAGTAACCACCCACGTGCGTCGTCATACTCGCTATTCAATGCATCCCAATCCATCTGTTGGTGCATAGCTAACGCTTTAATATAAGGGCGGTTAAACTGACGACAAAAATCACCTGACTCTTCACCATGAAACTGCAACAAGTCAACAGGTAATTGAGTGATAACGTCTTCAACATCATTTGCATCAGGATTTACAAACAGTGCAGTCGTGGTGACAAATGCAGGCAAACCAGCCATTACCTTTTTAGCCTGGTCTATGGTCACCGCTCTAGGACTGGGTGAATAAAAAACCAAGCCTATTGCATCAACGCCAAGCTTTGCAGCAAACAAAGCATCCTCAGCACGCGTAATACCGCAAAACTTAACTCTTGTACGTTGATTTACCATAACACCTCATTAACCGGTAATTGCGGCAAAGAAAAAGATTCAGCATAAAATGCTTTAACAAAATAAAGACCTTCAGCCGGTGCGGTAGCATAAGCAAGCGTGCGATCTTGCATGGCCAACAACTCACCCGCCCAATCAGCCGGTTTTTCACCTCGCCCAATCTGCATTAGGGTGCCCGCAATATTTCTAACCATGTGATGAACAAAAGCGTTCGCTTTGATATCTAGGTGAACAAAATCACCATAACGACTTACATTCAAGAGTTGTAACTCACGTCGACCATGTTGTGCTTGGCACTGTGCAGCTCGAAAGGAACTAAAATCTTGCTCACCCAATAAAGCCTGACCAGCACAATGCATCATATGCTCATCTAATCTGTGACGCTCCCAATGGACTCGGCCGTGTAATAATGCACTGGGCTGCTGGCGATTATAAATAACATAACGATACTGGCGCGCCTGTGCACTAAAACGAGCATGAAAACCCTGATCCACTTGGTGGGCCCATACCACACGGATATCTCGCGGAAGTTGCGTATTGACTCCTTGAACCCATGCCGATGTGGGACGGGATTTGTCAGTATCAAAATGTACCACCTGTCCAAAACCGTGAACACCGGCATCTGTTCGGCCTGCACAATGCACCTCAATCGAAGACTGAGCAATGTAACTCAGTGCTTGTTCAAGCCGACCTTGAACTGAATCACAATGCGCTTGACGCTGCCATCCACAATAAGCAGTACCGACATACTCAACGCCCAAAGCCCATCGCAACATTACAGGTAGTGCGCAATCAATAATTCAGCAATCTGAACGGTATTAGTCGCAGCACCCTTACGGACATTATCTGCCACTACCCAAAGGTTGATGCCATTTTCACAAGAAATATCTTCACGAATACGCCCAACATACACAGGGTTGGTGTCAGCCGCATCAGATACAGCCGTTGGATACCCGCCATCTTTGCGCTCATCAATAACAACCACACCCTCAGTTTTGCTCAACAAATCACGAACTTGTGCAGCCGTTATTTTGGCCTTTGTCTCAATGTGCACCGCTTCACTATGACCATAAAACACAGGAACACGAACAGCAGTTGGATTCAACAGCACTGAATCATCACCTAAAATTTTCTTCGTTTCCCAAACCATTTTCATTTCTTCTTTGGTATAACCGTTATCCATAAACACGTCAATTTGTGGAATACAATTAAACGCAATTTGTTTTGGATAGACTTCAGGCGTAATGGGCTTTAGGTTAAGCAAATTAGCTGTTTGAGTGGCCAATTCTTCGATTGCCTCTTTACCTGTACCAGAAACCGCTTGATAGGTTGCAACATTAATACGTTTGATGCCCACTGCATCATAAATCGGTTTCAAGGCGACAAGCATTTGAATAGTTGAACAGTTTGGGTTGGCAATAATGCCTCGTGTTTTATAGCCCGCAACGGCATCCGGGTTGACCTCAGGTACCACAAGCGGAACATCATCGTCGTAGCGAAACTGCGAGGTGTTATCAACCACAACACAACCAGCAGCCGCGGCTTTTGGCGCATAAACTGCTGAAATACTTGCTCCGGGTGAAAATAAGCCTATCTGAACTTTACTAAAATCAAATGTTTCCAAGTCTTCAACAACATGCCATTGACCCTTGAATTCAATTCGCTTACCGGCCGATCGTGCACTAGCCAATAAATAAAGCTCACCCACTGGGAAATTTCGCTCTTCTAAAACTTTTAAAATAGTTTCACCAACAGCACCAGTCGCACCCACGACAGCAATATCATATTTTTTCATTTTGAATCCTTTTCATCAATTAATTCTGGTTTGGGGCCACTACCGAGCAACATAGGCTCTTGGTTAGCTTCAAGATGATCCACACCATGGCTGTTGCCATAGAAACGCCCGCCTTTCTCAATAATTAAGTCGCCACTCAATAAATCACCATATAACTGACCTTGACTTAGTATCTCAACTTCCTTTGCGTTCACGGAACCTTTTAATACACCACTGATATAGACCTTTTGGGCATTAATCTGTCCAGTTACACTACCAGAGACACCGATGATAACGTCATTTTGACTATGAATCTGCCCCTCAACCAACCCATCAATCAACAGCGGCCCCGTCAATTCAACTAGTTCACCGCAGACTCTGACCCCTTCTGCGATAATAGTCTTTCCATTTTTTGAACCTGTTGATGAACGGCTTGAACTAAAGATCCCCATGGTACTCCCTCAACTTGCTCAAAAATATCTTCATAATTTTCTAAATTCCACCGCACAAATGGCGCTGGATCGAGTTTTCTTTGTATAAATGTAACTTCATAATGCAAATGCGGGCCTGTCGATACACCTGTATTACCAATGCCACCTATTAATTCGCCACTACGCACATACTGTCCTGGTCGAACTTGCATAGAGTCTAGATGCGCATAGTAAGTTCTAAAACCAAAAGCATGACTCAAAATAATTAAATTACCATAGCCACTACCTTTGCTATATCCAGCAAACTCAACAATGCCATCTGCAGTTGCAATCACCCCATCACCTCGGTTGCCTCGATAATCGATACCAGAGTGGAACTCACGCGTTCCTCTTACAGGATGACTTCGCCAACCATACCCGCTCGAAACACCTTGAAAATCGGCTACTGGACGACCTGTAGGTAAAGCTTGCAACAAAAACTGCTTTTCTAATGCACTGAGCTGAAGCAACTTAACACGTTCTTCAATATCAAAAACATCTTGCTCAGATTGTGTACCCACTAAATCCTCTAAACTTCGCAAGGTTTCATCTAAAAACACGACTTGTCGTTCAGTAGCATCAAGCTGATCTAATACATAATTTTTTTCTGCAATAATACGATCACGCTGAACTTGATACTGTTCAATCCTAGCTAAAAATGCTGACTCTGACTGATATTGTCTATACTTTAATTGCTCGTATTGATCATAGGTCCATATAAAGCTCATCATCACGACCACTGCAAGCGTTAAACCTAAAACAAAAATCAGCAATACAAACTTTTTCAGAAATGCAGATATAGAGTAGTGTTTAGCTCCCCTAATATCTGAAATAGTAATGCTGATCCGGTTTTTCATAAATCAGACTTAAAGTTGTGCAACCACAGCATCACCCATTTGCGAGGTTGATACACGCGTCATCCCTTCCGAGAAAATGTCACCCGTTCGCAAGCCTTGATCCAACACTGCACTCACAGCTTGCTCAACTTTAACTGCCAAATCTTCTCGCCCAAGACTGTAACGCAGCATCATGGCCGCCGATAAGATCGTTGCTAAAGGGTTAGCAAGATTTTGGCCAGCAATATCAGGCGCCGAACCATGGCTTGGTTCATACATCCCTTTGTTATGTGCATCTAATGAAGCAGAGGGTAACATACCAATCGAACCGGTTAGCATCGAAGCTTCATCTGATAAAATATCACCAAACATATTACCGGTTACAATGACGTCAAACTGCTTTGGATTACGCACTAACTGCATGGCTGCATTATCAACGTACATGTGGCTTAATTGAACCTCAGGATACTCCTTCGCAAGATCAGTCATCACTTCACGCCACAGCTCGGTCACTTCTAAAACATTCGCTTTATCTACTGAACAGACCTTCTTATTGCGCTTCATTGCAGCTTGGAAGGCAACATGACCTATACGCTTAATTTCTGTCTCAGAATACACATAAGTGTTATACCCCTGACGCTCACCGTTTTCTAGCGTGCGAATGCCTCGTGGCTGACCAAAGTAAATACCCCCGGTCAGTTCACGCACAATTAGAATATCTAGCCCGCTGACCACCTCAGGTTTCAGCGTAGAAGCATTGGCGAGTTGTGGGTATAGCATCGCCGGACGTAAGTTCGCAAACAGCTTTAAATTTGAACGAATACCAAGCAAGCCTTTTTCTGGACGCACTGAGATATCAAGGGACTCCCACTGATACCCCCCCACTGCACCTAATAAGATGGCATCTGCTGCCAAAGCCGCTTTTAAAGTCTCATCAGGTAGAGGGTGACCATGCACATCATAAGCAGCACCACCAACCAGCCCTTCAGTCATATTGATATCAAGGTTGTACTTGGTATTTAGTACATCAAGCACCTTAACTGCTTGTGCGACGATTTCAGGACCGATTCCATCACCTGGCAACAATAAAACCTGCTTTGTCATATAAACCTCTAAAATTATAAATTAAGATAAATTGGGCGTTACAAATAGCCACGGAGCTTGTTGCTGACGCTTAGCTTCATAGGCTGCAATATCATCGCGATGGACTAGGGTCAATCCAATATCATCAAGGCCGTTTAATAAGCAATGCTTGCGAAAGCTATCTACCTCAAATGAAATCTGTTGACCGCTTGGCGTCGTAATGGTTTGACTCGCCAAATCAACTTCTAGCATGTAACCCTCCTGCTCCGACACCTCATTAAATAAGTGTTCAACTAACTCATCACCTAAGGTAATCGGCAGGATGCCATTTTTAAAACTATTATTAAAGAAAATGTCAGCAAAGCTGGGAGCAATAATGACATCAAAACCATAGTCTTTTAACGCCCAAGGTGCATGTTCACGACTCGAGCCACAACCGAAGTTTTCTCTCGCCAGTAAAATTTTTGCACCTTTATAGCGTGGTTGATTTAATACAAACTCCGGATTGAGCGGACGCGCGGAACAGTCTTGCTCAGGTTGCCCCACATCCAAATAACGCCATTCATCAAATAGATTAGGACCAAATCCACTTCGTTTGATCGACTTTAAAAACTGCTTAGGGATAATCGCATCTGTATCAACGTTGGCACGATCTAAGGGCGCTACGATAGCTTTTAATTGGGTAAACTGGGTTAAACTCATCACTACTTCTCCTAGACCATTTCTCGAATATCAACAAAACGACCCGCAATAGCCGCCGCTGCTGCCATGCTAGGGCTGACCAGGTGGGTTCGCCCACCGGCACCTTGCCGACCTTCGAAGTTACGGTTAGAGGTTGATGCGCAATGTTTTTGAGCCGGCAAACGATCCGCGTTCATCGCTAAGCACATTGAGCAACCAGGATTTCGCCATTCAAACCCAGCTTCGATAAAAACCTTATCCAGCCCTTCCTGCTCAGCTTGTTGCTTAACCAGGCCTGACCCTGGCACAACCAACGCTTGCTCAATACTTGCCGCTACTTTTTTACCTTTCACCACATTTGCGGCAGCACGCAGGTCTTCAATTCGGGAATTGGTACAAGAGCCAATGAAAACATAATCCAGCTGGATATCTTTAATAGCCATATTAGCCTTCAGACCCATGTAATCAAGCGCACGACGAATACTATTTGCTTTGACTGGATCAGCTTCCAACGCAGGATCAGGTACTTTATCATTCACACCCACAACCATTTCTGGCGAGGTACCCCATGAAACTTGTGGCTGAATAGTCGAACCTTCAAGGACCACAGTCTTATCGAAATGCGCACCTTCATCTGAATGCAATGTTTGCCAGTGCGCAACCGCCGCTTCCCATTGCGCCCCCGTAGGCGCAAACGGACGACCTTTCACGTATTCAATCGTTTTTTCGTCAACAGCTACCAGGCCTGCTCGCGCGCCGGCTTCAATCGACATGTTGCAAACGCTCATACGCCCTTCAATTGACATGTCACGGAATACTTGGCCACCAAACTCAATGGTATAACCCGTGCCACCAGCGGTACCAATTTCACCGATAATAGCTAATACCACATCTTTTGGCCCAACGCCAGGTTGCAACTGACCATCAACACGGATCAACATATTTTTGTTTTTCTTTTGAATCAGACACTGAGTTGCTAAGACATGCTCTACTTCAGAGGTACCAATACCATGTGCCAATGCACCTAATGCACCATGTGTTGAAGTGTGAGAATCGCCACAAACAATCGTCATACCAGGCAGGGTGGCACCGTTTTCTGGTCCAACCACATGCACAATACCTTGACGGATGTGCCCCATACCAAACTCAGTAATGCCAAACTCTTGCGTATTACGATGCAATGTTTGCACTTGAATGCGGGAAATAGGATCAACAATACCTTCTGCGCCCCCTTCAACAGGAGTGGTTGGGACGTTATGATCCGCGGTGGCTAGATTCGCACTGATGCGCCAAGGAGTGCGCCCTGCAATACGCAAACCCTCAAAGGCTTGCGGAGAGGTGACCTCATGCAACAATTGACGATCAATATAAATTAATGCAGTACCATCCTCTTCTTGACGGACAACATGTTCGTCCCACAACTTATCATAAAGCGTTTTTGCAGACATGACCTTTCCTACTCATCTTGACTTTTGCGATCTAACGCCGCGTTGAATACAGCTAAAAATTAACTATTTATTATAACATTTTGTGATTTCAGCAAAAGATTAAAATATAATCCAAAGCCTTAATACCTAGGTTGACACCATGAGTTATCAGATTAAAGAAGCATTTTACACTTTACAGGGCGAGGGTTTTCACACCGGGAGACCGGCTATATTTTGCCGATTCACCCAATGCAATTTATGGACTGGCCGAGAATCAGACCGCGCCCAAGCTGTGTGCCAATTTTGTGACACCGATTTCATAGGTACAGATGGTCAAAATGGCGGCCGATTTGAAAGCGCTGCCAGCCTTGTAGAACATCTACTAACATTGTGGCCCAGTTCTTCTGCAACTGATCCATTTGTAGTTCTAACCGGCGGTGAACCCCTTTTACAAGTCGATCAAACACTTGTTGATGCTTTTCATGACTTTAAATTTGAAATAGCACTTGAAACCAACGGCACCAAATACCCCCCAAAAGGCATTGACTGGGTTTGTGTGAGCCCAAAAGCCAATGCACCCTGGCTTCTCACCAAGGGAGATGAGTTAAAACTCGTGTTCCCACAACCTCAACTCATGCCAGATCAAATTGCGCATATGGACCAATTCAAATATTGTTACTTACAACCAATGGACGGCGAAAATGCCAGCAGCAACATTCAGCGAGCTGTTACATATTGCCTAACACATCCACAGTGGCGCCTAAGCTTACAAACTCATAAAATTTTAGGCATTGACTAGACTTTGATCAAATACCCACTCAATTAGCTTTAAAAAGGAGCAATCTTTAATGGATTGGAATGAAAAATATCAAGGACCAGACTACTTTTATGGCACCGAGCCAAATGATTTTTTACGAGCCCAAGCTGCAAACTGGCCATCACCAAAAAAAATTCTGTGTATTGCTGAAGGCGAAGGACGCAACGCTGCATTTCTAGCCTCGCTAGGTCACAAAGTGAAAGCGATTGATAGCTCAAGCGTTGCACGAGATAAAGCCCTTGCCTTAGCAAAATCCAAAAACCTAGAAATTGACTATGAACTAGCCGACCTAAAAGAGTTTGACTTTGGTCAGGAAACCTGGGATGTCGTTGTGAGCATTTTTTGCCACCTGCCCAATAAGCTGCGTCAACAGGTTCACCAAGGCGTTGAGGCAGGCCTGGTTAAAGGTGGCATTTTTTTACTCGAAGCTTACACACCCGAACAACTTAACTTTGGAACCGGCGGCCCAAAAGACCTTAACCTACTTTACAGACTTGACGACCTAAATAACGACTTCAAACAAATAGCCTGGCAAGAACAGCAACAAATTGTCCGATTAATCAACGAGGGTATCGGTCATAGCGGCCAAAGCAGCGTAGTACAACTTGTTGGTTCTAAACACTAAACTTAAGCCAAGACATTTCATTCAATCAAGTCAGCACTTTAATCACAGCCACTTCTTTCAAAGTACGTGGCAGACTGAGGCCTCTACCTGCGCGCTTACTATACGCCTCTTCTAGCTGACTTGAACCAAACGTCTTACTATAATCCTTAGTCATTAAAGACAACTTGCTGCCTTGTTCAAATATCGTAGCTGCAACCAAGCTTTGATCTTTAGCTAACTGTATCAACTTATTACCTTTACCTTTATTTAATCTTGGCAGTGCATCCTCATCAAACACCAGCAGCCTTGGTTCATCCGAGACCACTGCAACACGTCCGCCTTCGCAAACTTTAACTGCCGCAACAAGCGCATCCTTTTCAGCAAGGTTAAAAATCAACTTACCAGACTTTGTTTTAGACAGCAGTTGCTCAAACGGCACCACGAATCCATAACCATTCGATGCTGCAAGAAAGATTTCGTCACTCGATTCGGCGACCACCATGGCCACTATCCTAGCATTCGCAGGCAAACTAAAACGCCCACTTAACGGCTCGCCATGACTTCTGGCAGAAGGTAAGGTGTGGCAAGCCGCCGCATAGGCACGCCCTGTTGAATCAAAAAACACCACGCTTTGACGCGAATTGGCATGACATTGCATTAAAAAAGCATCACCAGACTTATAAGCTAGGCTTTCGCCCTCGATGTCATAACCTTTTGCAGCGCGTATCCAGCCATTAACAGATAGCACCAGGGTAAGCGACTCAGAAGGCAGCAAATCCTGTTCGCTAAGCGCTGTTGCAATCGTGGCCGCGCGCAATGGCGAACGCCGTTCATCACCATGCTGCCTAGCATCCGCTTGTAACTCTTTTTTCAATAAAGACTTAAGCCGCTTATCACTCGCTAAGACCCCTTGTAATTGATCACGCTCAGCGGCTAACTCGGCTTGCTCTCCGGTAATCTTAATCTCTTCTAACTTAGCCAAATGACGCAACTTCAACTCAAGGATGGCTTCAGCTTGGAGATCAGTTAAACTAAACCTTGTCATCAGCTCTGTTTTAGGTTGATCATATTCACGAATAATCGCAATCACTTCATCAATATTTAAAAATGCTATTAACAAGCCATCAAGAATATGTAAACGCGCTAAGATTTTATCTAATCGAAATTGAAGACGGCGACGCAAAGTTGTTGTGCGATAAGCCAACCACTCTGTCAACATGCCACGAAGCGTTTTAACTTGGGGACGACCATTCAATCCGATCACATTTAAATTGACACGATAGGACCTTTCTAAGTCTGTAGTGGCGCACAAATGCAAAAACAAACCTTCAACATCCACACGCTTCGAACGCAGCTCAACAACCAATCGAGTCGGGGATTCATGATCTGACTCATCGCGCAAATCAACAATCATAGGCAGTTTTTTGGCACGCATCTGATTCGCGATCTGCTCTAATACCTTTGCACCTGAAACCTGAAATGGTAGCGCATCAATGACTAAATTTACCTCATCTTCAACAAGATAATTAGCCCGCTGACGTAACGAACCCTGTCCTTGCAAATAAATCTGCGCAATATCTTCAGCGGGGGTAATGATGTGAGCCGCGTTAGGGTAATCGGGACCCGGTATCAGCTTAAATAAATCTTCATCAGGTAGATCAGCATTGTCGAGTAATGCGATGCACCCAGCCACTAATTCATGAAGGTTATGAGGCGGAATATCTGTTGCCATACCCACCGCGATGCCCGAGGTGCCATTTAATAAAATATGCGGAACTCGTGCTGGAAGAACGAGCGGTTCATCGAGCGTACCATCAAAATTTGCTACCCAATCTACCGTTCCTTGTCCTAACTCGCTCAATAACAGGTCCGAAAAAGCAGAAAGTTTTGACTCGGTGTAACGCATAGCCGCGAATGACTTAGGATCGTCAATTGAACCCCAGTTACCCTGCCCGTCCACCAGAGGATAGCGAAATGAAAAGTCCTGCGCCATGAGCACCATTGCTTCATAACATGCACTATCACCATGTGGATGAAATTTACCCAACACATCACCCACCGTCCTGGCGGATTTTTTATATTTTGCTGTTGATTTAAGTCCTAATTCGGACATAGCATAAATAATACGACGTTGAACAGGTTTCAAACCATCACATATACTGGGTAACGCCCGGTCCAAGATGACATACATGGCATAATCAAGATAGGCTTTTTCAGTAAAGTAGGCGACACTTTGCTGCTCAATACCTTCATAGTTGATTGTTTGCTGAGTCACCTAGTCTACTCCCTTGTCATTTTGCCAATTGCGCAACTTACAAACGACCTGGCTTTCGCACCTGCAGCCGCAACCCCTTCAATAGTTCCCGTTTCCGGATAACCTAATGAAGCAAGCTGGCTCTTAACTAATACGATGATCGATTCATCTTTTACTTCCAAACTCACCATACCCTGCTCAACATCAATATCAACTTGCTCGACGCCTGGCAAGCTCATTAACTTCTTTGTAATCTGATTTGCGCAACCGCCACACTTAATATTTTCGACCAAAATAGCACTTAACATAGACACCTCTGATACATAAAAAATTAGCTTATATGTTAAAAACTAACTACTCATATTAAAACACTTCACCTAGTCAAAAATCGCTCAATATTGATTATTTTTAAACCCCAATTTACATTTACATGGTAATATATGTTTAAAATGAATTTTACATTATAAATTCGAATAATCGAGGTATATTATCCATGGCAACCAAAAACTCAAAATATGTAACAACAACAGAAGCTTGTGAGCTGATTGGCGTGTCAAAGACCGTCATTAAGCGACTTGCTGACGAAGGCGTGTTACAAATCTGGAAAACACCCGGTGGACACCGTCGCCTCCTCCGGAGCTCCGTTGATGAATACATTATGAAAAATGGTCGTGAACGGGCTAATGAGGATGATGGTGTACTAAAAGTGTTAGTGGTTGATGATGACAAGATTTCGATTGATTTAATTAAATCAATTGCAAACGCCATCGGTTTTCCAATGAAAGTCTTAACCGCAAATGATGGTTACGAAGGCTTAATCAATGCGGGGCGCTACAAACCTGAAATTATCTTTTCGGACCTTAATATGCCACAAATGGATGGATACAGCATGGTTCAAGCGATGCGAAATTTTGAAACCACCAAAAACTCAACTATTATTGTTCTAACAGCTTATAAGCCTGAAGAAATTGATCGAGAAAAATTGCCTGCAAATATCACGGTTATGCACAAACCCGTGCAGCCTGACATTTTAAAACAGTTCTTAACCTATGAATACAATTTGAAAAAAAGCTAGTAGAAAGCCCTAATAAGGGCTTTCTACTACATAGGGTTAATTGATTTAGGCCTGCAACAACGGATATACTCCATTTTCGTCATGCACTTCACGGCCTGTTATCGGGGGATTAAACACACAAATCATTCTCATGTCTTCAGAAGCGCTAAGATAGTGACGTTCATGACCATTTAAGGCATAAAGTACACCGTCCTCTAACTGCGTGGTTACACCCGTTTCAAGGTCTTCAATTTCACCTTTACCGGCAACACAATAAACCGCTTCTAAATGGTTGGCATAATGAATATAGGTTTTAGTGCCAGCAAATATAGTTGTGTCATGCATCGAAAAACCCATACCATCTTTCGCTAACAGCAGCCGTCTACTCACCCAATTACCATTGTCGGCCTTTACATCACGCTCTGTACCTATAACTTCGTTCAAACGTCTGAATATCACAACATTACTCCTCATCTCTATCTGTTTATGCACTTAAAGGCGCTTTACCCGCTTGCTGATATTGTTCAACTGCGGCAGCCATAGCATCATCCAGAATCTCAAAACCTTCCTCGAGTTCTGTTTCACTGATCACCAGCGGGCCTAGAAACTTCAAGACCTGATCACTTGCTCCAGCCGTTTCCATCATTAAACCGCGCTCGAATGCTTGTTTAGACACCTCGTTACAGAATCCCTCAACAAGCGACTCCAATCCCCAAATCATGCCCAAACCGCGCACATCCGAAATCCATCCTGGATATCTTGCCTGGAGACGTCTAAACGCCTGCTCAACTTGCTCACCTTTCGCACGAATCGAACGACTAAAATCATCATTGCGCCATAGCTCTAAAGCCGCTGAACCTGCGACAAACGCATAACTATTGCCTCGGAATGTACCGGTATGCTCACCAGGCGACCACACATCAACATCCGGCTTCATTAACACGATCGACATCGGCATACCCGTACCCACCGACTTAGATAGCGTAATGATGTCAGGTTGGATATTCGCGCGTTCAAACGAGAAGAAATCTCCCGTACGACCGTTACCCACTTGAATCTCATCCATAATAAGTAGAATATCCATTTCTTTGCAAAGCTCAGACAGTTTTTGTAACCACGCTACACTGGCAACATTAATACCGCCTTCTCCTTGAATGGACTCGACAATCACTGCTGCAGGCAAATCATAACCGGAACTGCCATCAGCCAAATAATGACGCAACATATCGACACTATCCATGTCATGGTCAAAATAATTATCGTATGGCATCTTGTTCACATTGCGCGGCACGCCGTAATAGTCATCGTGATAAAACTCGTTGCCTGTTACAGCAAGCGCCCCCAAACTATGCCCATGGTATGCATTGGTGAAGGCGATCACATTAGAGCGCTGCTTCATTTTACGGGCGAGCTTCAGTGCAGTTTCAACCCCATTTGCACCAGTTGGGCCAACAAATTGGATCTTATAGTCCATATGTCGAGGGGCTAAAATAATCGACTGGAAAGCAGAGATAAAATCGTGCTTAGCGACGGTCGCTTTATCAAGCGCATTGGTAATACCATTACGCTGGATGTAGTTAATCAGCGCTTGATTGATAAGCGGATGGTTATGACCATAATTTAAAGAGCCCGCTCCACCAAAAAAGTCGATATAACGCTTACCCTCTATATCTACAATAGTGGCACTAGTAGCCGTATCAAAAATAGCCGGAAATGAGCGAATATAGCCGCGTACGTTTGACTCATGCTGTTCAAATAATGAAATATCCATAGTTGTTCTCTTTATTAAAATTAAAAATTGTTTAGCTTTTACTAACCCACATGGGTTTAGCGATGTGATTTAAGTAGGTAGATCAATCATCACATAAGGCTCATCGTCATGAGACTTGCCTAGGTGTGTCGATGCAAGAAAAGGTTTTATCCGAACTTGTCCGCCTAGTTCGCTCGCAAAGCTTTTGAATAACGCATTCGAAGCGATATTATTGGGGGATATAGTGCACACTACTTGATTTACAGTTGAAAACCAGGCCTGCTTAGTAAAATGTTTTAACATCTGCTTTGCCAAACCATGGCCGCGCGCGCGCTCAGCAACGGCAATTTGCCAAATAAACAAGGTGGTAGGCTGTTCGGGTAGACGATATGCCGTAACAAAACCCAGTGCTTGGCCTTGATCGTCAACCGCAATAGCGCAGGTTTGAGAAAAGTGCTCTGCAAGTAGAAAATATAGATAATCAGAATTGACATCAAGCGTACCGGAAGCTTTGACTAGCTTAGTAATGGCTTGTCCGTCGCTTAGAGTGGTAGGTCTAATCGTAATGTTCATAAACATTTACGTTTTAACGACACATCGAACTAATTCAGATGTGGACCGGAAAAAAACGCCTCCTTTATTAAGTGAGTTAGGGTTAGAGTCTAAATGTTGATTTTTAGTTACTTTTCTACCCTAACACAAAAAAAGCGATAATTGCAACTTCTCAAGCCACCTTCATCCGCCTCGCTTGATAAGCCCTTTTTTAGCACATAGCTTGTAAAGCCCTATCGAATAAGGAAGTATCGCCAGCATAGATTTGCATGATAAAGCCATGGGTTTATTTTGAGAAAATTTCAAAAATCGGCTAAAATCACGGTTTTATTTAAAATGAATAGCACACTGCATGAACCTATTTGCATTAGGCGTGAACCATGAAACGGCACCCGTAGAGATTCGAGAAAAGGTCTCATTTTCGGCCGATAAGGTCTTTAACGCCTTGCAAGAGTTAAAACAACGCGGCTTAGTTGCTGAAAGTGTTATTTTATCTACCTGTAATCGCACTGAAATTTACTTTACAGTTGAACATCCGGCAGCAGAGCCAGTGGTGAATTGGTTGCATGAGTTTTTTGCCTTGCAATCAAACCAACTCTCCCCTTTCCTGTATCTACACCGAGACCTAGCGGCTGTACAGCATATTATGCGGGTCGCAAGTGGACTTAACTCATTGGTGTTAGGTGAGCCACAAATTTTTGGTCAACTCAAAGATGCCTACAATCTCGCCCACAAGTCTTCAAGCATTCATCACACCCTTGGCAACCTGTTCCAAGCGGTTTTTCGTGCCACCAAACAAGTCAGAACAGACACCGCCATCGGCAATAGTCCTGTTTCAGTGGCCTTTGCCGCGGTATCTCTAGCGAAACAATTTTTTGGTGAACTGTCACAACAAACCGCACTACTTGTTGGTGCTGGCGAAACCATTGAACTGGTAGCAAGGCACTTACATGAGTCGAATGTTCGACGCATTGTGATTGCAAACCGAACCTTTAGTAAAGCGCACACCCTTGCTGAAAGTTTAAATGGTTATGCCATCGAGCTTAATGAGCTTGATGGTCATTTACATGAAGCTGACATTATTATTGCTTCAACGGGTAGCCCATCAACCCTAGTTAGCTATGACAGCATTGCAAAAGCACTGAAAAAACGCCGTAACCGCCCAATGTTTATGGTTGATATCGCTGTCCCACGTGACATAGATAGTCGCGTCAATCAATTTGACGACGTGTACCTTTACACCGTTGATGACTTAACCGATATTATTGAGCAGAATAAGCGCTCCAGAAAAGATGCTGCGGCTGAAGCTGAAGATATTATTCAACTACATGCCGAACGGTTTATGTGTCAACAACAGGCTATTCGCTGTGTAAACCCACTGATTCGTAGCTATCGCATGCAGGCTGATGCTTTTAAAAACAAACTGCTTAATCAGGCATTACACGAACTCGATTTGGGCCATAATCCTGAAAAAGTGCTGCATAAGTTTGCACATCAATTAACTAATAAACTCACCCATCAGCCTAGTTATCAACTGCACAAAGCAGGCGAAATGGGTGATCAAGATATTATCGACTATGCTGAAAGACTGTTAATAGATGAGGCACGTGTTGATAAATCAACAGATTAAACTCAAATAAGTACCCTATAAAATGAAAGATTCAATCCAACGCAAACTCCAGGCCCTTGTAGAGCGACTCGAAGAAGTCGGTGCGCTGCTATCAGATCCACAAGTGGTTAATAATCAAACTGAATTTCGCAACCTTTCTAAAGAACATGCGCAACTTGAACCAGTTGTCAGCAGCTATAAAGCCTACCTAAGTGCCGAAGCTGACTTACAAGAAGCGCGTGACATGATCGCCTCTGGCGACCGTGACCTAAAAGAGATGGCACAGGAAGAATACCCAGCGCTTGAACAACAACTCGAGACACTCGAAATTGCCCTACAGAAAATGCTCTTGCCACGTGATCCTAATGATGATGCCAATATTTTCTTAGAAATCCGTGCAGGTACGGGGGGAGATGAAGCCGCTATTTTTGCAGGTGACTTGTTTAAAATGTATGCACGCTATGCTGAAACACAGCGCTGGCAGATTGAAATTATTAATACAAGTGATGGCGAACATGGTGGTTACAAAGAAATTATTGCCCGTATAATTGGCGATGGTGCTTATTCAAAACTTAAATTTGAATCAGGTGCTCATCGTGTTCAACGCGTTCCCGCTACAGAAACTCAAGGTCGAGTTCATACCTCAGCAGCGACAGTAGCCATTATGCCTGAAGCAGCTGATGTTGAACAAGTTGAACTCAATCCGGCAGATTTAAAAGTGGATACCTTTCGTGCATCGGGTGCTGGTGGCCAGCATGTTAACAAAACAGATTCAGCCATTCGTATTACCCATATCCCTACTGGTACAATCGTTGAATGTCAGGATGAACGTTCCCAACATAAAAATCGTGCTAGAGCCATGTCTCTTTTGGCAGCAAGGATTATGGATGCAAAACGCCAAGCACATAATCAAGAAATTGCACAAACACGTAAATCTCTCGTTGGATCAGGCGACCGCTCTGAGCGTATTAGAACCTATAACTACCCCCAAGGTCGTGTCACCGATCACCGCATCAACCTAACACTTTATAAACTTGACGATGTTATGAATGGCGGCTTAGCCCAGGTAATCGATCCATTAAATCATGAGTATCAAGCAGAACAATTAGCTGAGCTTAGTAATCAAGATTAAAATGCTAGATAAACCTACGACCGAAATGTCTATATCCTGCGCCCTTAACTGGGCACAAAATAGACTGGCGAGAACAAACAACCTTTCAAGCTATGAAGCTAAATTTGAAGCCGAATACCTACTGACTGAACTTCTTCATGTCAACCGTGCACATCTGATTGCCAGGCCTGAATCAACACTTCCCGAGCCAATAAAGCAAGCCTATACTGACGCAGTCAATCAACGTGTAATGGGAAAACCTATTGCCTACATTCTTGGGTATCGTGAATTCTGGGGATTAAAACTCAAAACAACACCCGATACCTTAATACCCCGTCCAGATACAGAAACACTAGTTAATGAAACACTCAAAAAAATCACCCCTCAGACGCAACGCCTAATTGACCTTGGCACAGGAACAGGGGCAATAGCTATTGCATTAGCAACTGAAACCGAAAATATTGAGATACTGGCAACTGACTTGCATTTTGCGACCCTAGCTATTGCTAAGCACAATGCATCTGAACATCAAGC
Source organism: Thiomicrospira aerophila AL3 (assembly GCF_000227665.2). Lineage (NCBI taxonomy): Bacteria > Pseudomonadati > Pseudomonadota > Gammaproteobacteria > Thiotrichales > Piscirickettsiaceae > Thiomicrospira > Thiomicrospira aerophila. Next base: position 1,313,069 of record NZ_CP007030.1, read on the forward strand.
ATCAATTAGCTTTATTCAAAGTGATTGGTTACAGCCATTTAAATCTACCCAACAATTTGATATTGTTGTGAGCAACCCTCCCTACATTGAAGAGAATGATCAGCATCTCAACCAGGGAGACTTGAGATTTGAACCTCCTAGAGCCCTGGCCTCAGGTCATGATGGACTCAAAGCCATAACGACAATAATAAAACAATGTCAAAGCAGATTAAAAAAAGATGGCTGGCTATTGCTTGAGCATGGTTATACCCAGGGCGATCAAATAAACGCACTATTAGATGCTCATGGCTACAGATCCATATCAACTATTAAAGACTATGCCAACCTAGACCGGGTAACAATCGGTCAACGATAATGGAATTCAAATGATCGAAGAACTAAGCGATAAACAACTTGAACGCTATGGACGACATATTCTACTTGACGAAATCGGCTACGAAGGTCAATTAACCCTTGTCAAAAAACGAGTGGGCATTATTGGACTAGGTGGGCTTGGCTCTCCCGTTGCACTCTATCTGGCTTCAGCCGGAATTGGTGAACTGACGTTGGTTGATTTTGACCAAGTTGAATTATCAAACCTCCAGCGCCAACTCATTCATAATGAACAAAGAATAGGATTAAATAAAGCCACATCTGCCAAACAAAGCATCGAATTACTCAACAAAGACATTCTGATTAACACAATAACACACAGGCTTAACGATGATGAACTTGCTCAAATCATCATCAATCACGACTTAATTCTCGATTGCACCGATAATTTTGCTAGTCGCTACCAATTGAATCAACTTTGCTATAAACACAACACACCATTGGTTTCAGGTGCAGCGATAAGATGGGAAGGACAAATTAGCACCTATGACTTCAGAAAAGAAGGTCTTGCTTGTTATCAATGCCTCTTTCCAAAAAAGTCCAGTAGCGACAGCATTAACGAGACCTGCTCACAAAATGGCGTAGTTGCACCACTGCTTGGCATTATTGGCTCTATACAAGCTCTAGAGGCCATTAAGTGTCTACTAGATCTACCCACACTCAACAGCAAGCTCACCATCATCGATGGACTTAGTATGCAAATCAGACAATTCAATCTAAAAAAAGATCAAAACTGCCCAGTCTGCAGCATCCAAAAATAATTCACTATCCTAATTAATGACATGATTAAATACTAAAACCGGAGTGAAAAAAAGGCAAAAAAAACCCCTCATATGAGGGGTTTAGGATGTGGAGCTTGGCGATGACCTACTCTCGCATGGGGAGACCCCACACTACCATTGGCGCTGGAACGTTTCACTTCTGAGTTCGAGAAGGGATCAGGTGGTTCCATTCCGCTATGGTCGCCAAGCAATTCGGTTTTGTAAACGCCATAGGCCTTTACTAAAATTCTTTGCTTAGGAATTGATCTCTTCAATTCGGTAACATGCCTTGATTATCTCAAGCTCACATGCCAGTTAAGTCACTTTTGAGTTGTATAGTTAAGCCTCACGAGTAATTAGTACAAGTTAGCTTCACACATTACTGCGCTTCCACACCTTGCCTATCAACGTCCTGGTCTTGAACGGCTCTTTAGAAGACTTAAAGTCTAGGGAGAACTCATCTTGGGGCAAGTTTCCCGCTTAGATGCTTTCAGCGGTTATCTTTTCCGAACGTAGCTACCCAGCAGTGCCATTGGCATGACAACTGGAACACCAGCGGTTCGTCCACTCCGGTCCTCTCGTACTAGGAGCAGCCCCCCTCAATTCTCCAACGCCCACGGCAGATAGGGACCGAACTGTCTCACGACGTTCTAAACCCAGCTCGCGTACCACTTTAAATGGCGAACAGCCATACCCTTGGGACCGACTTCAGCCCCAGGATGTGATGAGCCGACATCGAGGTGCCAAACACCGCCGTCGATATGAACTCTTGGGCGGTATCAGCCTGTTATCCCCGGAGTACCTTTTATCCGTTGAGCGATGGCCCTTCCACACAGAACCACCGGATCACTAGAACCTGCTTTCGCACCTGCTCGACGTGTCTGTCTCGCAGTCAAGCACCCTTTTACTCTTGCGCTCATTGCACGATGTCCGACCGTGCTGAGGGTACCTTCGCGCTCCTCCGTTACTCTTTAGGAGGAGACCGCCCCAGTCAAACTACCCACCATACACTGTCCCTGGCCAGGATTCACTGGCCGAGGTTAGAACCTCAATACGATCAGGGTGGTATTTCAAGGATGGCTCCACAAGAACTGGCGTCCCTGCTTCAAAGCCTCCCACCTATCCTACACAGATAGTATCAAAGTCCAGTGCAAAGCTATAGTAAAGGTTCACGGGGTCTTTCCGTCTAGCCGCGGGTACACGGCATCTTGACCGCGATTTCAATTTCGCTGAGTCTCGGGTGGAGACAGTGTGGCCATCGTTACGCCATTCGTGCAGGTCGGAACTTACCCGACAAGGAATTTCGCTACCTTAGGACCGTTATAGTTACGGCCGCCGTTTACCGGGGCTTCGATCAAGAGCTTCGCTTGCGCTAACCCCATCAATTAACCTTCCGGCACCGGGCAGGCGTCACACCGTATACGTCATCTTTCGATTTTGCACAGTGCTGTGTTTTTAATAAACAGTCGCAGCCACCTGGTCTCTGCAACCCTCAAAAGCTTACAGCGCAAGGCCTTCACCTTCAAGGGCACACCTTCTCCCGAAGTTACGGTGTTATTTTGCCTAGTTCCTTCACCCGAGTTCTCTCAAGCGCCTTGGAATTCTCATCCTGCCCACCTGTGTTGGTTTGGGGTACGGTTTTTTATAACCTGAAGCTTAGAAGATTTTCTTGGAAGCAGGGCATCAACCACTTCGTCCTAATGGACTCGTCATCAGTTCTCGGCATTAAAGACCCGGATTTGCCTAAGTCTTCTGCCTACCGCCTTAAACAAGGACAACCATCGCCTTGCTGGCCTAGCCTTCTCCGTCCCTCCATCGCAGTTATAAAAAGTACAGGAATATTAACCTGTTTCCCATCGACTACGCCTTTCGGCCTCGCCTTAGGAGCCGACTAACCCTACGTCGATTAGCGTTGCGTAGGAAACCTTGGGCTTTCGGCGAGGGAGCTTTTCACTCCCTTTATCGCTACTTATGTCAGCATACGCACTCGTGATATCTCCAGCATGCCTGACAGCACACCTTCACAGACTTACACGACGCTCCCCTACCATGCCTTACGGCATCCGCAATTTCGGTACACTACTTAGCCCCGTTAAATCTTCGGCGCAGGCCGACTCGATCAGTGAGCTATTACGCTTTCTTTAAAGGATGGCTGCTTCTAAGCCAACCTCCTGACTGTCTAAGCCTTCCCACATCCTTTCCCACTGAGCAGTGTTTAGGGACCTTAATTGGCGGTCTGGGTTGTTTCCCTCTTGACAACGGACGTTAGCACCCGCTGTCTGTCTCCCATGATTGCACTTGTTGGTATTCGGAGTTTGCAATGGGCTGCTAAGCCTTGACGGCCCGCTAGACCATAACAGTGCTCTACCCCCAACAGTGAGACATGAGGCACTACCTAAATAGTTTTCGGGGAGAACCAGCTATCTCCGAGCTTGATTAGCCTTTCACTCCGATCCACAGCTCATCCCCTAATTTTTCAACATTAGTGGGTTCGGACCTCCAGTTGATGTTACTCAACCTTCATCCTGGCCATGGATAGATCGCCCGGTTTCGGGTCTACTGCATGCTACTATCGCCCATTTAAGACTCGGTTTCCCTACGGCTCCCTTATTCAGTTAACCTTGCAACACACAGTAAGTCGCTGACCCATTATACAAAAGGTACGCAGTCACAGAACAAGTCTGCTCCCACTGCTTGTACGTACACGGTTTCAGGTTCTATTTCACTCCCCTCCTGGGGTTCTTTTCGCCTTTCCCTCACGGTACTGGTTCACTATCGGTCGGTAGAGAGTATTTAGCCTTGGAGGGTGGTCCCCCCATATTCAGACAGGATTTCACGTGTCCCGTCCTACTCGTTTTCACAAGAATAAAGCTTTCGCATACAGGACTATCACCTTGTATCGTCGCACTTTCCAGAGCGTTCTGCTAACTTAGTCCTTGCTTAAGGGCTGGTCCCCGTTCGCTCGCCGCTACTTAGGGAATCTCGGTTGATTTCTTTTCCTCCGGGTACTTAGATGTTTCAGTTCCCCGGGTTAGCCTCCCATAAAGGGATATCCTCGAAAGGATGGGTTTTCCCATTCAGACATCTCCGGGTCAAAGGTTATTTGCCACCTCACCGGAGCTTTTCGCAGGCTATCACGTCTTTCATCGCCTTCTACCGCCTAGGCATCCACCGTGTACGCTTAATCACTTAACTATACAACTCAAAAGCAACCTACAACACGCTTATCTCTAAACGCTTTCAGTTCGTCTTGACCTTTTGTGTTGAACATCTATCTCTAAACATTCAATCAAAACACCACTTTTAAGTGCACAACGCAATTAAGATTCTTCGCTGACATGTTCGCTTGAGATTACTCATCAAGATACATGTTACCTAAGTTTGGTGAGCATGATTGGAGGTCACACTCACCGGGTTAATCACGTCTCATCAACGTCTATTAACCTTCTCTTTTGAAGAGATCTTTTCCTAATTTTTAAAGAACTTCGACTTATCGTCTAGAAGCGGAATCATATCATTACACTTCATTTCTGACAATAAAAACCGCTCATATTTTCTCAGCTAATTTTCATTAACCAAAACGCCATGAGCGGTGTTTATTGGTGGAGTTAGGCGGGATCGAACCGCCGACCTCCTGCGTGCAAGGCAGGCGCTCTCCCAGCTGAGCTATAACCCCATTTGGTGGGTCTGGGTGGATTCGAACCACCGACCTCACCCTTATCAGGGGTGCGCTCTAACCAACTGAGCTACAGACCCAGGTCCTTTGCTAACCTGAGCGCACCCAGGTCGTTCTTTTGTAATTCAGAGACAATTTATGTGAAAGCGCCTAAACTCGTGCTTGCTTTGTCTTAAAGGAGGTGATCCAGCCCCACCTTCCGATAGGGCTACCTTGTTACGACTTCACCCCAGTCATGAATCACACCGTGGTAACCGTCCTCCCGAAGGTTAGACTAGCTACTTCTGGTGCAACCCACTCCCATGGTGTGACGGGCGGTGTGTACAAGGCCCGGGAACGTATTCACCGCAACATTCTGATTTGCGATTACTAGCGATTCCGACTTCATGGAGTCGAGTTGCAGACTCCAATCCGGACTACGATCGGTTTTTTCAGATTAGCACCACCTCGCGGCTTCGCAACTGTTTGTACCGACCATTGTAGCACGTGTGTAGCCCATCCCATAAGGGCCATGATGACTTGACGTCGTCCCCGCCTTCCTCCGGTTTATCACCGGCAGTCTCATTAGAGTTCTCAACTAAATGGTAGCAACTAATGATAAGGGTTGCGCTCGTTGCGGGACTTAACCCAACATCTCACGACACGAGCTGACGACAGCCATGCAGCACCTGTCTCACAGTTCCCGAAGGCACCAATCTATCTCTAGAAAGTTCTGTGGATGTCAAGGGATGGTAAGGTTCTTCGCGTTGCATCGAATTAAACCACATGCTCCACCGCTTGTGCGGGCCCCCGTCAATTCCTTTGAGTTTTAATCTTGCGACCGTACTCCCCAGGCGGTCAACTTATCGCGTTAGCTGCGCTACTAATCTTTTTAATAAGACCAACAGCTAGTTGACATCGTTTAGGGCGTGGACTACCGGGGTATCTAATCCCGTTTGCTCCCCACGCTTTCGCACCTCAGCGTCAGTTTTAGTCCAGGAAGGCGCCTTCGCCACTGATGTTCCTTCTGATATCTACGCATTTCACTGCTACTCCAGAAATTCCCCTTCCCTCTACTAAACTCTAGACTGCCAGTTTCAATCGCCATTCCTAGGTTGAGCCCAGGGCTTTCACAACTGACTTAACAATCCGCCTACGCGCGCTTTACGCCCAGTAATTCCGAATAACGCTTGCACCCTCTGTATTACCGCGGCTGCTGGCACAGAGTTAGCCGGTGCTTTTTCTGTGAGTAACGTCACAGCTAGCAGGTATTAACTACTAACCTTTCCTCCTCACTAAAAGTGCTTTACAACCCTCGGGCCTTCTTCACACACGCGGCATGGCTGGATCAGGGTTGCCCCCATTGTCCAATATTCCCCACTGCTGCCTCCCGTAGGAGTCTGGGCCGTGTCTCAGTCCCAGTGTGGCTGATCATCCTCTCAAACCAGCTATAGATCGTCGCCTTGGTGAGCCATTACCTCACCAACTAGCTAATCTAACATGGGCTCATCCCTTGGCGATAGCTTACAAGTAGAGGCCACCTTTCATCCGTAGATCTCATTCGGTATTAACGTACGTTTCCATACGGTATCCCCAACCAAAGGGCAGATTCCCATGCATTACTCACCCGTCCGCCACTCGTCAGCGAGAGCAAGCTCCCCTGTTACCGTCCGACTTGCATGTGTTAGGCCTGCCGCCAGCGTTCATTCTGAGCCAGGATCAAACTCTTCAGTTTAATCTTGAACATTTTTATAACACTCGGAATTGACAAAGAAACATGGAAGAGTTTCCTCTACCTATACTTACATTGTCGTTTCGAGCTAATTTATGCAAAACACTCATTCAAGCACTTCCACATAAATTATCTCTGAATTACCTGATTTTTAAAGAACTTTTTAATCTCTACCAACTCAACATTTCGTCGTTTGGAAGCCCGCTATTATAACCAGGGCCGCGCTTCAGTGTCAACATTTATTTTCAAAATATTTTCACTCAATCCGCTTGTTTCTTCACCTCTTAGCGCATTGCTTCGAAGTGAGGCGTATTCTACAGACTCCCCGCTTCCTTGCAACTCTTTTTTACGGTTTTTTTAATAATTTTTCATTTTAATCATAACAAACAACTTTTACCCATGTTACCCACAGACTTATCCACATTTACATCATTACTACATCGAAATATTCGGGTGGGTAGCTACTTTCGGCTTGAAATTTAATCGTTTTACCAAGAAATCCTTCAAGCGCAGCTACACCATCTGATTCTTCATCTAAAATTCTAGCAACCACACTTTCTGCAGCAATAACACGGTAGCGCTCTGCATTAAAAGATTTATCCATACGGGTTATCTCCCTGAATATCTCATAACCTACTGTTTCAGCAGTTTTAACTACTCCACGTCCATGGCACATAGGGCAGGGCTCGCATAATGTCCGCTCTAGGGATTCGCGGGTACGTTTCCGTGTCATTTCAATCAAGCCTAATCGCGATATTTCGCTAATTGACGTTTTGACACGATCACGCGTTAGCGCTTTTTGTAAACTCTCATACACATGGTTCTTATGTTCATCTTCTTCCATATCAATTAAATCTAGAATAATGATGCCACCCAAATTCCGTAATCTGACCTGTCTAGCAATAGCTTGCGTTGCCTCAAGGTTAGTGCGATAGATAGTTTCCTCTAGATTTTTATGACCGACAAACCCGCCAGTATTAACATCTATTGTAGTCATCGCTTCAGTTTGATCAATGATGAGATAACCACCCGACTTAAGCATCACTTTTTTTTCCAATGCCGTTTGAATTTCGTCCTCAATGTTATAGAGATCAAATATAGGTCTATCACCTTTATAGTGACCAATTTTATCCGTGACCTCAAGTGAGTACATCTTGGCAAAGTTTTTCATTTTTACAAAAGTCTCAGCCGAATCCACTCTAATTTTTTCTATCCCCTCATTGGGAACATCTCGTAATATTCTGAGGTAAAGCGGCAAATCCTCATAAACAAGTCGTGGTTTTTTGGATTCAGTCGCTTTTTGGCTGGCCTGCTCCCAAAGCTTTTGTAAAAACATGACATCAGCTCGCAACTCATGGAAATCAGCGCCCTCTGCAACTGTTCGCACAATAAAGCCACCTGGTGTAGCTTTAGACTCAGGAATCAGCTTGATAATTTCACGCAATCTCTCGCGCTCAACGGCTGAATCAATTTTTTGTGAAACACCGACATTTTGCTCATCAGGCATATAGACAAGTAAACGCGATGCAATCGATACTTGCATCGTGACCCTTGCGCCTTTCGTGCCTAGAGGATCTTTTACAACTTGCACCAAGACTCGCTGCCCCTCATAGAGCAATCGACCAATGTCTTCAGGATCTTCAGGACTTCGCTCATTCACTAGCGCTTGAGTGACATCAGATGCGTGTAAAAAGGCTGCCCTCGATAGTCCAATATCAACAAACGCAGCTTGCATTCCCGGCAACACACGGTCAATGCGGCCAAGATAAATATTACCTACCAGACCACGTTTTTTATTCCGCTCAACCCATATCTCTTGCAGCACACCATTCTCCACCCAGGCTACACGTGTTTCATTGGGCGTAATATTGACTAAAACCTTCTGTTCATCGTTCATGGATTGTCATCTTATTTTATAGAGCTAAAGTTATATATTAGGTAGCCAGCACGAACCAATAATTCGCTTGTCTCAAATAACGGCAATCCCATTACACCTGAATAACTACCATTAATATGGCTTATAAACTGGGCACCAAGACCCTGAATAGCATAGGCACCGGCTTTACCCTCCCACTCATTGGAAGCCAAATAGTCTGCCAATTGCTGATCGGTTAGACTGGCAAAGGTGACCGCTGTTTCATTTAAGCTGGCAAATGTCTCGCCCTGATGAATAACAGCAACAGCTGAAAGCACCCGATGTGTTTTTCCAGACAATTTAGTTAAAAACTCACTAGCTTGGTGTTGATTTCTTGGTTTACCCAACACCACACCCTCAAGCTCAACAAGGGTATCTCCAGCAACCACCCAAATATCATGTCCTGCCAATTTGTTATAACCGGCAAAGGCTTTTTCAATTGCCATACGCATCACAAATGATCGCGGGGATTCATGAGGCAGCGCCACTTCCTCAATCGGTGCGTCCACGACTTTAGCCGACAAACCAAGTTGTTTTAGCATGGCTAAGCGCCTCGGCGATCCCGAGGCTAAAAAAAGCTTATCTGCCAGCGCTTCTCCATTAGACACGATTATTTCCTTTTTAAGTTTTTCATTGATGATGGCCATTTTACCCAAAACGACTGCCACATAAACGCAAACTATGAATAAGCTGCGTGTTAACCATAATCACTATGCTAAAATCAGCTTTTTAATTTGCACAGCATACAATCATGAAAACATCCCAATTATTATTAGCCACGACCCGTGAAACCCCCGCTGATGCTGAAGTCATCAGCCATCAATTAATGATTCGCTCAGGCATGATCCGCCGCCTAGCCGGTGGTCTTTATACTTGGCTGCCATTAGGTGTTCGCGTATTACGCAACATCGAACAGATCATTCGTGAAGAAATGAATCGCGCAGGCGCACAAGAAGTATTAATGCCAGTTGTTCAACCTGCTGAACTTTGGGAAGAATCAGGACGCTGGCAACAATATGGACCGGAGTTACTGCGCATAAAGGATAGACACCAACGCGACTTTTGCCTGGGTCCAACTCATGAAGAAGTCATCACTGATATGGTGCGCAAAGAAATTCGCAGCTACAAACAGTTGCCGGCAAATTATTACCAAATTCAAACAAAATTTCGTGATGAAATTAGACCTCGTTTTGGTGTGATGCGCTCTCGTGAATTTATTATGAAGGACGCCTACTCATTCCATTTAAATCGTGAATGCTTAGAACAAACCTATCAAGTCATGTATGACACCTATCATCGTATCTTTGAACGAATTGGGCTCGATTATCGTGCCGTTCAAGCCGACACGGGATCGATTGGTGGCGATGGCTCACATGAGTTTCACGTTTTGGCTGATTCTGGCGAAGATGCGATTGCGTTTTCAACCGCGAGCGATTTTGCAGCCAACATTGAACTGGCTGAAGCGCTTGCACCTACTGGCCCACGCCCATTACCCTCTCAAGCCTTAACAGAGGTCGCCACACCAAACATCCACAGCATTGAAGACGTGTGCCAATTTTTATCCGTCCAAGCTAATCAAACCCTTAAAACCTTACTGGTGCTGGGTGCCAATGAAGATAATCCCGTCATTGCCTTGGTTTTACGTGGTGATCACGAAGTGAACGACATTAAAGTCGAAAAACATCCGCTAGTCGCAAGCCCTATGACTTTTGCTTCTGCGGAACAAATCAAACAGGTGTGCGGTTGTGATGCGGGTTCAATTGGCCCGGTGGGTTTAACCATTCCCATGTTAGTTGATCGTGCAGCCGCTCATTGTGCCGATTTTGTATGTGGTGCAAATAAAACCGGCTTCCATTTAACGGGCGTAAATTGGAATCGAGATGTACAACCAGGCCTGGTGACCGATATCCGGAATGTCGTTGAAGGGGACCCAAGCCCAGATGGCAAAGGTGAAATTCAAATCAAACGAGGGATTGAGGTCGGGCATATTTTTCAATTAGGTGATAAGTATTCCAAAGCACTCAATGCCAATGTATTAAATGAACATAGTCGCGCTCAGATTTTAGAAATGGGTTGTTACGGCATTGGGGTGACCCGCGTCATTGCCGCAGCGATTGAACAAAACCATGATGACAAAGGCATTATTTGGCCAGACGCTATCGCGCCCTTCCAAGTTTGTATTGTACCCATGCAAATGCACAAGTCCCCACGCGTTGCCAAGGCAGTAGAACAACTTTATGACAGCTTGCAAAAACAAGGCGTAAGTGTGTTGCTTGATGATCGTAATGAACGTCCAGGCGTCATGTTCAATGACATGGAGCTGATTGGTATCCCACATCGTATTGTTATTGGTGAGCGTGGATTAGATCAACAACAGATTGAATACAAGCATCGACGCGACACTGAGCCACAAAACATTGCTGAGGCTGAATTTATGTCGTTCTTAATGGCTCAGTTAAACAAATAAGCTCACCCTTTTATTTGCTCAATTACCCCACTTTTATAACCGGTTTATTTAAAGTGGGGATCCTTACCAAACAAACCCGTTGCTTCCGCATCGGGCATCCAACCAATTCGACTTCTTACCTTGAGCGACTGATAGTTTCTAACTATGGGCATAATGGTTAAGATACCCACTATACGTTGTGACCAACTCCACCCAATTGCCGAAGGATGGCGTGACCACCATTGATTATTCACCCCAAAATGCTGAGTTTTAAAAATTAAATGCACGGCTAATCGCCAATAATGCAGCTTATTCAACACCTATCTCCAATTCAAATAATGGCTGGTTTTCTTTAAATACAGTCGAACCAGCGCTCACAGTGAGTTGTTTTATTCTACCCTGTTGGGGCGCACGAACATGATAATAACTTAACCAGGCCTGGTGTGCGGCCAATTTAGCTTCAGCTATAGCCAAATTGGCTTTTGCAACCGCAAAATCGCGTTGCGCTTGTTGATAAGGACGCTTGGCAATAACCGTTCGATCAAACAAATCTTCAATATTGGCCATTTCAATTTCGGCATCAGTAAAGAGTGCCGCCGCGCGATCACGCTCTGCTTCCAACATACGTAAACGTGCTTGATATTCACGATCATCAATGACCAATATCAAATCACCCTGCTTAACCTGGCTGCCCTCTGGGTGTAAAATCTGCATCACTTGGCCCGATACCAGTGAACCCACCACCAAAGTTTGTGCATGAACTGCTAATGCGAATGCGCTCGCACCGAATAAAAAAGCTATCGCAACGACACGCTGACATACATCGGCAAACTTAGTCATTTGCTGACTCCTTAATCATCTGATCAAAATTTAACAAATCTTCAGCACCCAGTAACAGGTTTAACTGCGCCCACAGGAGCACTTTGCGAAAACGGAAAGCTAGCTCGTCATAGTCGGATTGAGATATTTCTACCAACGAATGACCAAAATCTGCTTGCAACTCATTTTCATACATCGCACGTGCTACATCAAAATTAACGCTAGCAAAGTTTTGTTTTGCCGTCAGCAATTGCCCCTCAACGCCCAATAAACTCAACTCAAAATACAACTGCGTGAGTTGATCACGTAATAGCTGCGCTTGATAGTCACGCTCAGCTTGCGCAATCGTAACCTTCGATATCGCCTTATCAACCTTAGCTCGCGTTAAGCCACTATCATACAAAGGCAACTCAAAGGTTATCCCGGCCTCCCAGCGACCCTCTCGCGTTCGTGGATAACTGGATAACTGGCCTACTTTAGCATCAGCGCGGATAGTCGGCTTTAAACCCGAACGCGCGACATCAACACGTTGCTGCTGGGCAGAATACTGCTTATCCAATGCAACTAGTAATGGATTCTGTTGTTCTAATCGCTGTTGATAAACGTCTAAAGTATCAAGCGTTAGCGGTAACTGAATCTCACTCGGCACCTCTACCCTTGGGACAATGGTGGCACCCAGGCCAAGTGCATTGCCTAAACGCAATCTGGATTGACGCATCATCAATTGCGCCTGCTGTCGCGCCAAAAACGCGGTTTGATATTCACGCTGCGATTCAGTTAATTTAAGTTCTGACACACGTTCTAATGCAAAGTCTTCTTCAACCTTATCAAGCGTAACAAACGCAATGGCCATGGCTTCGTTCTTTACACGGTAATTTAGATCGGCTAATAAGACATCAAATACGCGTTGCATTAAGGTTAATCGATATTGCAGTGTTTGGTAGTGCAGCAACTGTTCATGCGCTTCAGATTCAATAGCCAGCGCAGCTAACACACTTTGCGTCCGGCCAAAATCATATAAAGGCGCCGAAAACTGCAAGGCCGCTAAGTTATAGTCTTGTCGTTCATCCATAAACTCGCGCTGGCCTAAACGACCCACAAACCCCAGGCTTATACCTTGCTCTGCTGAAGTGGCATCTTGTTCAGCACGATTGATCTGCTGAATCGCTTGTTGACGCAAAAAATGCGGATCAGCGGTGAGCGACCAATTTAACGCATCATCTAGCGTAAATGGATTAGGTAAAGGGTCAGTTGCAGCCTGAACCGGCAATGCAAGTGAAAAACCGAGCAATGGCCATAAGAATTTAGTATTCATGTTACGCCCTATGACGCGTCTGCTTGACGTCTAAAACGATTAAAGTTCATCTCTTGATAGTGGCCTTCTACAACAAAGCGACCAAACAATAGAAACTCTTCTTTGGTTCGAGTAGGGCCCGTAAATCGTGCGATAGGTTCACCATCCAAATCAAAAATAATCATGACGGGTGTCGCACGAACCCGATATTGGCGCTCTGCCATCTCTTTTTCAGTATCAAACTCACGCCCATCAAAATGGGTCACTGGATTAGACCCCTCAATATCAAAGCGATAGACTTTAAAATGTTCATGAAAATAGGCAATAACTTCAGGCTCTTGCAAGATAGTTTCCTTCATGCGATGACAAAATGGACAGTCATCCATCTCAAAGAAAATAAAAACACCCTTTTTACCCTCTTCACGAGCGAGTTCCAACTCCTCTTGAAAATTACCAAAACTATGATCAAAAAACTCGTTGGCCTTCACCGAGACACTCAAAGCAAACATCAATAGCACAGCAACAATCAGTTTAGTAGGCATTGGATTTCTCCTAAGGATTACGGCGCTCAAATTCAGCAATAAAGTTTTCCAACAGCTCACCATCTACCAGGCCTGCACGCCCAGCAACAATATGGCCACTTGGGGCGACCATATAGGTGCTAGGCAACCCACGCAATGGACCGAAAGGGGTGTGATTTGCGTTTAAATCTATCTCTTTAAACCTTACAACAGGGAACGTTATCATTAATTCTTCAGTAAACGTATTGATTCTTTCTATGGGGATATTTTCATAATTTACCCCTAAAACAATTGCTTTCGAATCCTTGTGCTTTTCATGGAACAGGGTCAAATCGGGCATTTCTTTAATACATGGCGGACACCAAGTTGCCCAAAGATTGACCACGACCCACTGACCTCTAAAATCTGACAACATAACAGTGTTACCCTCCATGTCGACAAACTCAACATCCATGGGTTCTGCCATCGCATGACTACTCATCGCCAGCAGGCCTGCTAGCAGAATATTTCTAACTGATAATAACAAACTCTTTAAACCTAATTTCACGGCATTCTCCCTGGTTAACGTGCTAAAACTAATTTTGTAAAAGGTAGCGTTAATCTCCGCTGCTCGGCCAACGTGGCCTGCTCAAGCATTTGCAACACCGCTAATAACTCTTCTAAGTTAGTTGAAAAACGCTTTATTAAAAAATTTGCCACATCTTTGGGCAATTCAAAACCCTTAATCATCGCATGGCGTTGTAATGCTAATACCAAATCATCACTCTCCTGGAGCGGTGTCAACTTAACAGGTAGTAAAGAAAACATTGCATCTCTAAGCTCTGGCACTGACATAGGCCAAAGTGCCATTGGCAAAGTCCCCGATAACAAAAGCGGATGGCCGAGTGCTGCAGACTTAAAAAGTAAGTCTTGCAAAGCTGCTTGCCAAGCACCTTGATCAATCACCTGGTCAACGTCATCTAAGCAAATTAAATCCATCACCTCCAATCCCTTCAATACATCAGGGATTAATGGGAGCTGTTTTTCTTTAAGAGGAAAATAAACGCTTCGTCCGCCCTTTATTGACACAGCACGACAGGCCGCTTGCAGCAGATGTGTTTTACCTACTCCATCCCCACCATAAAAATAAACACCTTTACTCAATCCGCCAGAATCAGCTGCTTGCAATTGACTGAGCGTTAATGCAACGGATGCATCAGGTGCAACATAGGATTCAAAGCAGGCCGTATCTGGCAGATTAATTTTAAGTGGAAGCTGAATTAACATTAAGGTTTAGTTTCGCAAGTTTAATTTGAATACTGATAGTGATAACGCACATGCCCTACCGCGCGGTCATCAAATACCATTCGAACAGGTAATACTGCCTCCACATTTGCCAGGACAGTCTTTAAATCACCACGATAGTGAATGTTAAAGTGCGCAGCTCTTCCCTCAATTTGCACCAATCTAATCTGATCAAAAACGAGACTATTAGCCGACAATCGTCGCTCAATGTGATTTATAGCAGCTGCATCGGGTAAATGATCAATTTCTAACCAGAGCGTTGCAGAGATATTCGATTTTGCGAAGTACTGAGTAGACTCCTCCAGCAAAATGCGGTCAAACGTTTCCAACACCAATTGATTAAAATTTTCACCCAATAGGACCTGTTCCCAACGTAACTTATTGCCAGCAAGGTCATAATATTGGCTTCTTACCTGTACGACATCTCCCACGACCTGTGCCGACACAACCACAACATGGGTCACACCCTCATCACTAGCTTGCTGTAAGCTCACTAAATTTTGCTCAGAAAAAATTTGAGGCAAAGGGCTTATGCCATGTGAATGGTACTGTTCATTATGTGCTAGATAGACTTGTGGCAATCCGATTAGATCTAAATAATGCCGAAAATCAAGGTCGGGGCGAAAGATAAACCCCTCGTTCGAAATTTGCGCTGACAAGCCTCGCTGCAGCCAATCACCCACAATAAGTAGTCTTGGGCGCTGTGACTCCGGCCAGATGGCTACATTGGCTTGTTGGAGCGCAGGAACAAGTTTTGAAGTATTAAATTCAACACGTACATTTTGACCGACCACAACCCCATCAATTTGGCGATTAACCAGCTGGTAGTTTTGCACCCACTTGCGCGCTTGTGAACTAAAAGACTGAGTTGCAGGCAAGGCTGTAATATCAGGATTACCCGATACCCTAACCAACAGCGCAGCCATCGCCTCAGCAAAATAGCGGTCAAGTTGCGATTGATCAAAACTCGCTATCTCAATATCAACACTAAAAAAACTATCCTCAGCCTTTACTGGGGTCAACATCATCAGCAATAAAGCAGGTAGCAAGCTAACCAGTAAAGCGTAGTTGCGAAAACTTCTCATACGTCTCTCAAAAATTTTAGTTACAATATAATAATGTTTTTAAATAAAAGCGTGCGGCTGATTTACATGATTCTGCCGTAATCTTCCATCAATTAAAAGTTTCTTAATCTATATTATGTCTACTAAACCATCACTCAGTTATAAAGACGCCGGCGTTGATATTGATGCAGGCGACGCCCTTGTTCAAGCGATCAAACCTATTGCCAAAGCCACCGCTCGTCCCGAGGTTATGGCCTCACTAGGTGGTTTTGGGGCACTATTTGAACTTCCTATTCATAAATACAAAAATCCGGTCCTTGTCTCAGGTACAGACGGCGTAGGCACAAAGCTGCGTTTAGCCATTGATTCTGAAAAACACGACCAAGTAGGCATAGACTTGGTTGCGATGTGCGTTAATGACCTTATCGTTCAAGGTGCTGAACCTCTATTTTTCTTAGATTATTATGCAACAGGCAAACTTGATATTCATGTTGCGAAAGATGTCATTAATGGCATAGGTGAAGGCTGCCAACAAGCTGGCTGCGCGCTTATTGGCGGCGAAACCGCTGAAATGCCTGGCATGTATCCGGTCGGTGACTATGATCTTGCTGGATTCTGTGTGGGCATCGTTGAGAAAGATCAACTCATTGATGGTTCTAAAGTTCAGGCCGGCGACAAACTGATTGGTATCGCCTCTTCAGGCCCGCACTCTAACGGTTATTCGTTGATTCGCAAAATTATTGAGGTCAGTGGCGCCAATTTAAACGAAGAGTTGAATGGCCAAAAACTCATCGACGCGCTAATGGCACCGACTAAAATCTATGTCAAATCATTATTGGAATTATTCAAGACGGTAGAGGTTCATGCCCTATCCCACATTACCGGCGGTGGTCTAATTGAAAACCTACCCCGCGTGATGCCCGACCACACCTGTGCCAAAATTGACAGTCAGGCCTGGCAACGCCCTGCCGTATTTGATTGGTTACAAGAGCAAGGCAATGTCGATAAAATTGAAATGCATCGCACCTTCAACTGTGGCATCGGAATGGTAGTAGTTGTTGCGGCTGATCAAGCAGATGCCGCATTAGCAAAGTTGAAAGCACTGGGTGAGCAGGCCTGGTTGATTGGCGAAATGGTTCATTCAGAAACCGCACAACCCCATGTAGAACTTCACTAAGTTTTCATGGCGTTTGAAATCGTTGTTTTAGTATCAGGGTTTGGGTCTAATCTGCAAGCACTTATCGATGCGGCTAAGGCTCACCCCGATCAGTACAGAATTAAGGCGGTTATCTGTAATCGCCCACAAGCCTATGCGCTTGAACGCGCCCGTCAAGCAAACATCCCATATTTTACAATTTGTGCCGCCGCAGGCCAAACACGCGAAAGCTATGATCAACAGCTCAACCAGCAACTAGAAACCTTGCAGCCCGATTTAATTGTCATGGCTGGCTTTATGCGCATTTTATCCGCAGGGTTCACAGAGAAATGGCAACATAAACTCATTAACATCCACCCTTCGCTTTTGCCAAAATACCCGGGTTTAAACACGCATCAACGTGCATTAGATGCTAGGGACGCTATCCATGGCATTAGCATACATTATGTCAATGCTGAAGTGGATGGAGGCCCTGTTATTGCGCAAGCTCAATTAGAAATCAAATCACAGGATAGCGCCGAAACCTTGGCTCAACGCATTCATGAACTCGAACATCAACTATTACCAGCTGTTGTATTAGCTATCGCTACTAAAAAAATTCACTACAACCTAGCCCATCATCAAGTAACCTTTTTAGGTGATGAAATTCAAGCGCCACTTAGTCTCGAAAATTTGTATCGCGCTAAATCCACGGACTAGGAGTTCAACAATGTCTCTATTTTTTCGTTCTAAACGCCCTGTTTTACTTATTGGCATGATCATGCTCATCCTAACTGGCTCGATTCAAGCTGTGGTTGCTCAATCAACATTAAAGCCGGACTTTAATGCTGAATTCACCGTACGTGTAATGGGAATTAATGTAGGCACCGCCTCACAGTCTTTAAGTTGCGAAGCTCAAAGTTGCCTTTTAGAAACCAGTGCGATTCCAGATCGATGGGCACGACGCTTAGCCAATGAACAAACCCATGAACGAATTGAACTAGGCCTCGATGATAACAACCAATTACGCTGGTTAAGCTATCAAAAAACCTTACAACGCTATCGCGGCAATACCACACCTCAAATTACCCGTTTTTTTTGGGATAGCGAAGCAAATGAAATTGTCAATCCTGACCGCAACCTGAGCTGGCCAGCTAGCGAACAAGCGTTTGACATGATTGCGATTATTTATGCGCTGCGTCAAAGCCTACGCGCTGGTCAACACAATCCTCCGCTACTGCTGCAAGAAGATAAACGTCAAACACCCGTGAGCTTTGTCAGTGCCAATCAAACAACACAAGTCCACACGCAATTCCGCAGCAATTTGGCAGCACGTTACTATGAATGGGCGTCCGAAGAAGTTCAGGTCAAAATTTGGTTACTCGATGACTTTGCTTTTTTTCCTGGTCGTATTGAATTGACCCAACATGATAGCGGTCGCAGCGTTATCCTTAGCCTAAAATCACCTCCGACCTTTTAACTGGATCTAGCTCACATGAAACTTTCCGATCGAGATATTATTAGCGCGCTCAAACAAGGACGCATTGGTATTGAACCCGCCCCTGCGGCTAACAAAATTAAAGGAATAAGTGTAGATTTACGCCTAGACAATCGATTCCGCGTCTTCAATGATCACACGGCACCCTTTATTGACCTAAGCGGTCCTCGTGAAGAAGTGCAAACACTACTCGATAAAATTATGGGCAATGAAATTGTCATCGAAGCTGATCAAGCCTTTTTTCTTCATCCAGGTGAGCTTGCACTTGCCTCGACCTATGAATCTATTACCATTCCAGATGACCTGGTAGGCTGGCTAGATGGCCGCTCAAGCTTAGCGCGACTTGGACTGATGGTGCATGTCACCGCACATCGCATCGATCCAGGCTGGCAAGGCCAGATTGTGCTCGAAATATTTAACAGTGGCAAGCTGCCTTTAGCCCTTAGACCTGGCATGGATATCTGTGCCATCAATTTTGAAACTTTATCAAGTCCTAGCACCACACCTTACAATAAACGCGCTGATGCGAAATATCGCAATCAAACCGGTCCAACAGCGAGTCGGATTAATCAGGATCAACCTGACGAACGACAACTTGACCTGCTCGGTTAATCGACTAAACTCCCTTAAATCATAATCAAATTTGGTAAGCTAGATAATTCCTGATAAAATTAGTCAGGAATTATTTGTAGGCGTTTAATAAGAGGCTTTCCATGGGATTAATCAGCAAATTATTTGGCTCAGACGCCGCTAAAACTCTTAATGAGACCCAACAAACCCTGTTTGAACAACACGTGGGTCAACTCCTGTTTCCGCTATTTGAACAAACCCTTATCAAAACCAAAGCGATCGAAAATATCCACTTTGAAAAAGGTCGTTTATCGTTTGATCTTATTTGGCCTTTTGCTGCCAAGCAACTACACGCACAACTTAATCAAGCGATTGAACAGGCGGTAGCCAAGATTCCAGAGGTGACTCAACTCAGTATTCAGCCTATCACCCGTATTCAAGCCTATCAAACCCAGCCAAGTGTCGCCGCACTACCTGGCATTAAAAACATTATTGCCGTTGCCTCGGGTAAAGGCGGTGTCGGCAAGTCAACGACGAGTGTGAACCTCGCCCTGGCCTTGCAAAACCAAGGCGCCAGTGTAGGCATTTTGGATGCCGATATTTATGGCCCAAGCATACCGACACTACTAAAGTTATCAGGAAAACCACAAACCACTGATGGCAAGAGTATGGAGCCGATGGAGTCCTATGGATTACAAGCTATGTCAATTGGGTGCTTAATCGAAGAAGATACGCCGATGATTTGGCGAGGCCCAATTGTCACCCAAACCCTCACGCAACTACTCAAAGAGACACGCTGGCAAGCACTGGATTTTCTCATTATTGACCTGCCACCTGGCACGGGAGATGTACAATTGACGCTGGCGCAACAAATTCCGGTAACGGGCGCGGTGATTGTCACCACGCCGCAAGATCTTGCACTTATTGATGCTAAAAAAGCCATTAAAATGTTTGAAAAGGTCAACATTCCGGTGCTTGGTCTCGTTGAAAACATGAGTACCCATATTTGCAGTCAATGTGGTCATGAAGAGGCCATTTTTGGCGATGCCGGTGGCCTCAAACTCGCTCAAGACTATAACATTGATGTGCTAGGTCAACTGCCACTTAATATTGATATTCGTCTCCAAGCTGATGCGGGTTGCCCAACCGTGGCTCATGACCCCACAAGCGAATTAGCCCAACGCTACATTACGATTGCACACAAACTAGGCGCACAGCTAGCACAGCAACGCAAAAATTATAGCCATGCCTTCCCAAATATCGTGGTGCAAAACAGCTAAGTCAGCAAACCCTGCTAAAACCCTTTATAATTTGGGGTTTTAAAATTTAATAAAACGGATCGTGTAATGACTCAGGTCAGAAAAATTTTAATTACCAGTGCGCTTCCCTATGCCAATGGCCCGATTCACCTGGGTCATTTAGTGGAATACATTCAAACCGATATTTGGTCGCGTTTCCAAAAACAACGCGGCCACAATTGTATTTATGTCTGTGCCGATGATGCGCATGGCACACCGATTATGTTACGTGCACAATCAGAAGGCATTACACCGGAACAACTGATTGCACGCATTTCTGAGGAACATCAGCGGGATTTTGCCGGATTTAATATTGCATTTGATCAATATCATTCCACTCATTCCGAAGAAAACCGTTTTTATGCCAGTTACATTTACAATCAGTTAAAAGCCAATAACCACATTAGCCGCAAAACCATTAAACAGGCGTTTGACCCTGAAAAACAAATGTTTTTACCGGACCGTTTTATCAAAGGCACTTGTCCGAAATGTGGTGCAGAAGATCAATACGGTGACAACTGTGAAGTCTGCGGTGCAACCTATAGCCCGACCGAACTAAAAAATCCCAAATCGGTGGTGTCCGGCGCGACACCGATTGAAAAAGACAGCGAACACTTATTCTTTGAGCTAGGTCACTTTGAACCCATGCTCAAGGACTGGACGCAAGGCGGCCATTTGCAAACCCAGATTGCCAACAAGTTAAGCGAGTGGTTTGAATCCGGTTTGCAAAAATGGGATATCAGCCGCGATGCGCCTTATTTTGGCTTTGAAATACCCGGTGAAGATAATAAATTCTTCTATGTATGGTTGGATGCACCGATTGGGTATTTGGCGTCGTTTAAGAAATATTGCGATCAACACGGCATTAACTTTGATGACTACTGGGCGAAGGATTCAGATGCTGAGTTATATCATTTTATCGGCAAAGACATCGTCTATTTCCACGCGCTATTCTTCCCAGCCATGTTGGCTGGTGCCGGCTTTAGAACGCCTTCAGCGATCTTCGCGCATGGTTTCTTGACGGTAGATGGCGCGAAAATGTCCAAGTCGCGTGGCACTTTTATTATGGCCAGCACCTATTTAAAACACCTTAACCCGGAATATTTGCGATATTACTTTGCCACCAAACTCAACAGTCGAATTGACGACCTTGACTTAAATCTGGACGACTTTGTTCAGCGGGTTAATTCAGACCTGATTGGCAAAGTGGTCAATATCGCCAGCCGTTGTGCCGGTTTTGTCACCAAGCGTTTTGACGGCCAGCTCAACCAGGCCTGGTCACCCGAGGCACAAGCCCTGTTTCAAGAATTTGCCGATCAGGGTGATTCGATTGCCGAACTTTATGAAAAACGCGAATATGGTCAAGCGATGCGTGAAATTATGGCGCTGGCCGATAAGGCCAATGAATATATTGCCGAGACCGCCCCTTGGGTGCTGGCCAAACAAGAAGGCAAGGACGCTGAATTGCACGAATCGGTCAGCTTGGGCTTAAACCTATTCCGCGTGCTAATGATTTACCTCGCACCGGTATTGCCTGAAACCACCCGCAAAGCGCGTGAATTTTTTAATGAACCTGAATGGACTTGGGCATCAGCGAGTTCGCCTTTATTCGGCCATGAGATTGCGCCCTATCAGCCATTACTGACTCGACTTGAAATGACACAGGTAGAAAAAATGTTAGACGACTCCAAACAAACCCTACAAGCCGCAGCGCCCGCCGCTGAAAAACCAGCGACAACCGAATCCGTATTCGACCCGATTGCAGCGGAAATCAGTATTGACGACTTTGCTAAAATTGATTTGCGTATCGCCAAGATTGTCAATGCCGAAGCCGTACCGGAAGCGAACAAGCTACTGAAACTGACGCTGGATATTGGCTTGGGCGAACGCCAGGTATTTGCAGGCATTAAATCCGCCTACGAACCCGAGGATTTAATCGGCAAGCTGACCGTTATGGTGGCGAACCTTGCACCGCGTAAAATGCGCTTTGGCCTATCAGAAGGCATGGTATTAGCCGCAGGCCCGGGAGGCAAAGACCTGTTCATTCTTAACCCGGATGAAGGCGCACAACCCGGCATGCGCGTTAAATAAAAGTAAACTTTAATCACTGAGAACACCATGACCGAATATGCCATTATTCTAATCAGCACGGTATTGGTCAATAACTTCGTACTGGTCAAGTTTCTTGGCCTGTGCCCGTTTATGGGTGTGTCCAAAAAAACCGATGCGGCATTAGGCATGGGGCTCGCCACCACCTTTGTTCTCACGCTATCATCCGTATTGAGCTACCTGCTCTATACTTACCTGCTCGTACCTTTCGAGCTTGAATACCTACGTACCATTGGGTTTATTTTAGCGATTGCAACCGTGGTCGGCTTTACAGAAATGGCGATCCACAAAACCAGTCCGGTACTTTATCAAGTGCTTGGCATATATTTACCGCTCATTACTACTAATTGCGCGGTCCTCGGTGTCGCGCTACTTAATATTGGTGAAGATCATAACTTTTTGCAATCGGCGGTCTTTGGTATGGGCGCAGCCATAGGGTTCACTCTAGTGATGGTACTTTTTGCCTCATTACGTGAACGCATTGATGCCGGTGATGTTCCCACCCCCTTCAAAGGCGCCCCCATTGCGTTAATTACCGCTGGCTTAATGTCCTTAGCCTTTATGGGCTTTGGAGGGATGCTGCCATGAGTGCGTGGTTAGGTATCCTTCTATTTTTAGCGCTAGCGGTCGCTTTTGGCTTATTACTGGGCTATGCGGCGGTGCGCTTTAAGGTAGAAGGTGATCCACTTGCCGATATGATTGATCAAAAGCTACCGCAAACTCAGTGTGGTCAGTGTGGCTACCCGGGTTGTAAACCCTATGCCGAGGCACTCGCGAAGGGTGAAGCAGAAGTCAATCTGTGCATTCCAGGTGGCGAACCCACTATGCTTGAAATCGCCGAGATTTTAAAAAAAGACCCTAAGCCGATGGCAGCCGAGGCTACGGAACCTAAGCCACCGATGGTCGCTTTAATTGATGAAAATCTATGTATCGGCTGTGTCTTGTGTATTAAAGCCTGCCCGGTGGATGCGATACTCGGCGCGACCAAAATGATGCATACGGTCATTGCTAAAGAATGCACCGGCTGTGAGCTTTGTATTCCAGTCTGCCCAGTCGATTGCATCAGCATGGTCACTGAAGAAGTCAGCAGTAAAAATTGGAAATGGCCTCAACCCAATGCCGTGGCCCGCATTCCGGTCGAGATCAAGGGGATGACGTCATGATTACCCATCTCGCCAAGATGAGCGATGTCACGCACCAATTAATTGCCAAACTAAGTCAATTTGTTCCCACAGCTAAACACTGGCTTTACAAGTTTCACGGTGGCATTTTCCCAGACTATCATAAAGACCTTGCACTTAGGCAACCACTACGCCAAGGCTATATGCCCAAAAAACTGATCCTGCCTTTGCAACAACATATGGGCGAGCCGGCTACCGCCTGTGTTGAGGTTGGAGAGCGTGTACTAAAATATCAGGTTATCGCAGCAGCGCTCGCGCCACGCAGTGTGCCGTTACACGCGCCCACTTCAGGAAAAGTAGTCGCTATAGCGCCACAACCTTTACCCCATGCTTCGGGTCTGGCAGAAATGGCCATTGTGATTGAACCTGATGGCTTGGATGAGGCTCATCCCACCCCGCTCAAGCAACCACACCTGTCTATTCATACCACTCAGGACCCTATTGCTAATTTTAAAAATATCATCTTAAATGCCGGCGTGGTGGGTATGGGCGGCGCGGGCTTTCCAAGTTATGCCAAATTACCCAATCAACCAGGCCTGGTTAAACACCTTATTATCAATGGCGCCGAATGCGAACCTTTTATCACCTGTGATGATATGCTCATGCAAACCCATCCGGCTGAAATACTCGCTGGTGCACAGGCACTGGCCAAAGCTTTCGAGATTCCCACTATCATTTTTGCGATTGAAAGCAATAAACCCAATGCGATTAAAGCCGTGCGCCAAGCCCTAGCCGCTCAAGTGGCTTACCCTGGCGTTAATATTCAATTGATTGAAGTCGCGACCGTTTACCCGATGGGCGGTCAAAAACAGCTGATTCAAGAACTACTCGGTCTAGAAATCCCCCACAACAAACATGCGATCGATATTGGCCTAGTGATGATGAACGTCGCTACCTTGCGGGCGATTCACCATGCCATTGACTTAGACCTACCCTCAGTATCGCGGTTTGTCACCGTATCTGGGCACGGGCTAACAGAACCTTTTAACATTGAGACGATGATAGGCACCCCCTTTGATGAACTCGCGATGCTGGCCAAGCCCTCGTCCCCCATCAACTACCCACTTATTATGGGCGGTCCAATGATGGGCGTGCGCTTAGTCAACAATCATGTGCCGGTCATAAAAACCACTAACTGCATTCTCGCCAACCCGCCTGAACCGACTCATCAGGCCATGGCGTGCATTCGCTGTGGCGAATGTGCCGAGGTCTGCCCAATCAACCTGCTACCGCAACAACTTTATTGGCATGCCAAGGCGCAGGAGTTTGACAAGGTCAACGATTACAAACTCTTTGACTGTATCGAGTGTGGCTGCTGTGCTTACGTCTGCCCCAGCCATATTCCCCTAGTGCAGTATTATCGGAATGCTAAGGCTGAAATTCGTGAACAAACAGCACAAGCCGCGCTGGCTGAACAAGCTAAACAACGACATGAAGCGCGCCTGGCTCGCATAGAGCGTGACAAGGCTGAACGGGAAGCTAAATTAGCGGCTAAAAAAGCCGCGGTTAAAGCCCAAGCGGCTGAAACACCGAAACCGGCCGACAAAGAGACGCAAACTGCAACAAACAATTCTAATCCAGGCGCTCCGTTACCTGAACAAACATCCGCACCCAAGCTATCAGCGCGAGAAAAAGCCATGCAGGCCGCCCGAGCACGCCAAGCCGCCGCTGCCGCATCCTCTAAAAAAGCGGATTCCACAGACGTAAAATCCGAACCAGCCGCGCCTTCAGCTGAAGAAAAACGCAAGGCTGCGATGGCAGCCGCTAAAGCCCGTGCCGCTGCTAAAAAAGCGCAACAGGAATCATCCGATGCATAATATTTATACCAGTTCACCCTTTGCGCACAATAACAGCTCAGTCCAAAAAGTGATGCTCCAAGTACAACTGGCCGCTTTGCCGGCCTTGGTCGTTCACCTATTACTGTTTGGGTACGGCATAGTCATTCAATGGTTTTTAGCCGTGGCCACCGCGCTGCTAGTGGAATATGTCATGCTCAAGCTGCGCGGACGACCACTGCTGCCAAATATGACGGATTTCAGCGCGCTGATTACCGTCACAGGCTTAGTGTTTTGTATTCCTCCTGAATCGCCTTGGTGGGTTGTGGTAACGGGCAGTGCATTTGCGTTAATTTTCGGCAAGCATTTATATGGCGGCTTAGGCTATAACCCCTTTAACCCCGCGATGCTAGGTTATGCCTTTTTGCTACTCTCCTTTCCCGCACAAATGACGCAATGGACCTTACCGACTGAGCTAACCGGTTTGCACCGTTCATTTTGGGACACCTTCCAACTGATTTTATTTGGTATCAGCCAAGAGCCCGATATTTACACCGGCGCGACCCCACTGAGTTTAATGCGTTCAAGTTTACATGAAGGCGCGTCTGCCATTAATGTCATGATGACCCCACTGATTGGCGGCGGTTGGTTTGGCCTCAATGCCTGGGCATGGGTCAATATTGCCTTTTTTGTGGGTGGACTCTACTTACTCTTCACCCGCACAATTCGCTGGCAATACCCAGTCGGTTTTTTAGGCGCACTGATTATTACGGCTTGGTTTTTTCACAGCCTAAACCCTGACGTCTACGCCCCAGTGAGTTTCCACTTACTCGCTGGTGGTACCATGCTGGCCGCTTTTTTTATCATCACCGACCCAGTCAGCTCTAGCACTACGCCCTATGGTCGCTTAATCTATGCCGCGGGTATTGGCGTGTTGGTCTATGTCATTCGTAACTGGGGCAGCTTCCCAGACGGGATAGCCTTTGCTATTTTGTTAATGAACATCGCTGTACCCTTAATTGACCGTTATACGCAACCCAGAGTAGTAGGACACAGCCGATGACACCTTCGCCCCTTCCATCTACCATGTTACGAGCAGCAGGCCTGCTAGGCTTGTTTGTCGTCGTCAGCATCAGCATTTTAGTGGCTGTTAATAGTTTTACCCAACCCAAAATCGCTGCAGTTGAACGCCAAGTCATGCTTAACACACTTAATCAAGTGATGCCTACTCACTATTACGACAACAATTTAATTGAAGATATGACTTGGGTCAGTGCCCCTGACGCACTCGGCACAACACAGCCGATGCCCATTTATCGGGCACGTCTTAATGGTGAGCCAGCAGGCCTGGTAATTGAGACGATTGCACCCGATGGCTATAGTGGTAACATCCGTATATTGGTCGGTGTATTTGCAGATGGTCGTATTGCCGGGGTACGGGTGTTAAATCATCGTGAAACCCCCGGGCTTGGCGATAAAATTGAACTGCGGAAAGACGATTGGATTTTAAGTTTTGATGGTCGTCAACTCACTGAAACCAATGCCCACACCTGGGCCGTCAAACGCGATCGCGGCGAGTTTGAACAATTTACCGGTGCAACCATCACGCCACGCGCAGTGATAAAAGCGGTTAAAAACACGCTTGACTATGTTAATCATCAAGGAACACGCCTCTATGACTAGTGCATGGCAACAAAAATGGCAAGACTATCAAGATATTGCCCAAAAAGGCCTGTGGAATAATAACCAGGCCCTAGTCGCCCTACTGGGGTTATGTCCGTTACTGGCTGTGACCAATAACACCGTTAATGGACTCGGGTTAGGACTCGCCACGATGGCGGTCCTGCTCACCTCCAATATTTTGGTCTCGCTGATTCGTGATCATGTCCCTTCAGAGATTCGTATCCCAGTATTTATCGCTATTATTGCCTGTGCCGTGACGGTCATTGACATGCTGATGCACGCCTACTTTTATACTCTACATGGTATTTTGGGGATCTTTATTCCCTTAATTGTAACCAACTGCGCGATTCTGGCACGTGCTGAAGCCTTTGCCTCCAAAAACCCCGTTGATAAATCGATTGTTGATGCCCTGTTTATTGGCATAGGCTTTACGTTGGTGCTGATGGTGTTAGGCGCATTACGTGAGCTGATTGGTAATGGTACTCTGTTTGACCAGGCCTGGTTATTGTTTGGCGATGTGGCGCAAAACTGGACTTTACATTTGCCCGACAGTTACAACCCAGTGATGCTAGCCATTCTGCCACCCGGTGCCTTTATTGCCCTTGGTCTACTGATTGCCCTTAAAAACCTAGTTGACCAAAAAGTCAAAAAAACCGCCCTTACAACTATCCCGGTTGAAGTGAAACCCAGCCAGTTGTAAAGACACTCTAGATTATGAACAAACTCAAGCGCCAACAGATTTTTGATCGACTTGCCGAAGCGATTCCTGAGCCGGAAACCGAGTTGAATTACAGCAATCCATTTGAACTGTTGATTGCGGTGATTTTGTCAGCGCAGGCAACGGATAAAGGCGTCAATATTGCCACGGCCAAACTCTTTCGGGTGGCGAATACGCCGGAAGCCATTTATGCCCTCGGTGTGGACGGGTTAAAAAGCTATATCAAAACCATTGGTTTGTTTAACTCCAAAGCCGAGAACATTATCAAAGCCTGCAAGATGCTGATCGAATTGCATAACAGCCAAGTGCCGCAAACCCGTGAAGCCCTCGAAGCCCTACCCGGCGTCGGTCGCAAAACCGCCAATGTGGTGCTCAATACCGCGTTTGGCCAAATTGCGATGGCGGTCGATACCCATATTTTCCGCGTGTCCAATCGCACCAAAATTGCACCGGGCAAGGATGTGCTTGAAGTCGAAAAGAAGCTGTTAAAATTCACCCCCAAAGAACATTTGATGGATGCACACCATTTGCTGATTCTGCACGGCCGCTACACCTGTATGGCGCGCAAACCCCGCTGCGGCAGTTGCGTCATTTTTGACCTGTGTGAATTTAAAGACAAAGAAGGTTATGTTGAATAACCAGGTCTGGTGATGCAATTCAACACCCTTTTCATAAAAGAGTAACAGAACGTATGTACACTTCAGAACGTGACAAACTGCGCCAACACTATGCCGATATTTGGCAAAAAGCGCGCGCTAATCAACCGCTCGATGCGTTGGAGCAGCAAATCGCATTGGTGATTGAGCAACACCCGGAATACCATAAAATGCTCGAAAACCGCCAACATATCAAAAACGAATACCTGCCCGAAATGGGCGAAACCAATCCGTTTTTGCACATGGGAATGCACTTGGGCATTCGTGAACAAGTCGCCACCGACCGCCCTGCCGGTATCGCGCAGGTTCACCGGGTGTTAAGCTTAAAACTAGGCAGTGTGTTAGAGGCGGAACACGCGATGATGGAATGCTTGGCCGAAGCCCTGTGGCAAAGCCAAAAAAACCAACAAGCGCCTGACGAGCTTGCCTACCAGGCCTGCTTAATGCAATTAATCAACTAACCTTAAACCCATCCAACAAAGGCTTACATCATGTTATTCAATCCGCTCAAACGCGCCCTTCGCAACAGCGCACTACTCAGTTTAGCCGTCGGTTTAGTGATGCTGTGGCAAGACAATGGTTTGATGGAGTCGGGACTCACGGCCCTGTTCACCTTTATGATTATCACCCCCGCATTTTGGTTTTCTTATCAACTTGCCAATAAACTCGCGAAAAAAATGGCCGATAAACACGCCCAATCGCCTGAAAACAAAGATTGAATAAATCCTTTAACCCTCTATAATTTGCACAACCTAAAGGTGCGCGGTTTAGATACTGCGTTAAACGGGAAGAGTCGTACGAGGCTAACCAGCCTCAAATCGAACGCTGCCCCCGCAACGGTGATGGAGAAGACCTTTAATAACCCACTGATTCAGCCAGGTGCAAGCCACTGAATTGGGAAGGGAAAGGAAACTGCTCCTCAGCCCGGATACCGGCCTTAGGTCTTGAAGCTTGCTTCAAACTAACCTATTGCGGTGGGCAATACGGGAACTTGTAAAAATTTCGCGTTAAAACTCGAAACACCTAAAGCATCCTGCGCGTTGTTGCATGGCTTTGGGTTAAGTCCGTTTTGCCTTCGTTCATACTAAATGAATTGAAGGACATATCCATGTTACACAAACCCAAAAACCTGACCCTAAACCCCCTTATTGTTGCTCTTGCGCTATCACCAGGCCTGGTGGCGGCTGAAAATCGACTGTCACAAATAGTAGTCACGGCGAATAACACCGAACAAACCCAGCGCTCCGTAACCGCTAATATGCACGTTATTACGCGGGAGGAGATTGAACAGGGTCAATATCAAACCTTCGCCGAAGCCCTTAGCCGTGTACCGGGCGTGTTTATTCGTCACAATGGCGGTATAGGACAATCAACCTCAATTTTCATGCGTGGGGTGTCGTCTGCAGATCGCCATATTCTTGTTTTAGTTAACGGCATCGAGATGACCGACACGACTGGTTTTGGTGCAGATATCGCCAATTTGAGATTAAGTAATGTTGAACGTATTGAAGTACTCAAAGGCCCACAATCCGGTATATGGGGGGCGAATGCCTCCGCAGGGGTCATTAATATCATTACCCGCACCGGTGAACAAGCCGCCGAAGTGTTTTTTGAACTCGGCACTCATGGTAGTCATCAATTAAATACTTATTTAGCCGCTGGCAATGAGCAGATTGATTTCTCATTAAGTTTGCAGCAACGCGAAACCGATGGTTTTTCAGCGGTAAAACCCTTCAAAGAAAATGGCCTAAAATTTGAGCGTGATGGTTTTACTCAGCAATCTCGCGCCTTCACAGTGGGCTTTAATCCCTCTTCTCATCACCGTATAGAAACATTCATTAGCCAATCCGATTCAACCAATCAGTTTGATGGAGGATTTCCAACCAACCCTAACGACAAAACCAGTTTTAATACCTACAACGACACCCAAAAAATGCTGACCTATCGTTTTAACAACAATGGCTTAGGCCTCTCACTCAGTGCAAAAGAAAATAGCATTGAACGCGAGTTTTCAAGCGGTTTTATAACCGAAGGGAGTGTGACTAAGCTAACCGGTTCAGCAGACTACACCTATAATCAAGCCAATAAAGTAGCTATATCAGCGCATCAAACCACATTTGAAGGAAAAACGAATTTCAATCCGCAATCAAGTTATACCAATAATGGTATCGGATTATCGAATCTTATTGCCTTCAATGATCACTTATACACTGATCAAGCGATTCGATTTGATCGCTACGATGAATTCAAAGATGCCATAACGGGTCGCCTCGGCATCAAGAACTATTTCAATGATCAAATTTTCGTTTCAGCTAACTATGCAACCGGATATAACCCACCCTCCATTTTTCAGGCCACTACACCGGCCAATCCCAATAAGTTAAAACCAGAGTCGGTGGTGGGCTATGAAATGACACTCGGATTATATGGTGCAAGCATGACCTATTTTGAGCGAGAAACAGAGGATCTTATTGCTGGGCAGGGGTTTTTCCCAAACAATTTTTTTGTAAACACCGATGGCAAAACGCGTGAACAAGGCATCGAGTTTGAATACCTCCACACCTTATCGTCATTGTACACCGATGTGGCGCTAAATCTAACTTGGTTAGAAGCCAAAAACCAGCAAAATCATACACTTGCCTATCGTCCTGACCATACAGGTTATTTAGAGCTCACTTATCATGGTTTACAAAATATTAGACTTGGCGTTGAAACTCGCTATATGGGACAACAGTTTTCAGCCAATAATCGAGAAGGTGCGCAAATTGGTGAGTATTTCGTCGTGGACCTTAATGCTCAATACCAGATTAATTCCCATCTAAGCCTACATGGTAAAGTGGTTAATTTACTGGATGAGGACTATGTTATCAACGTAGTTGATTTTCCTGCCACCAACCCTAGACCCTCACAAGTCTATGGCAACGGTGGAACCCAGTTTTTCATCGGGATTCGTGCAGCACTTTAACGCTTTAGCGACCCTTTCTGAGTTTACCAGGCCTGGTTATCTGCCAGGCCATTAATAACACAACGACATGATTTATTTAAGCAAGCAAAGCATGATTGCACATAAATATAAAAGTGCTATCATAATAACATGAATAACAAACATCAAAAAACCCTCGCTACTCTTTTTAACGACCCCGTCAACGGCAATATTGAGTGGTCAAAAATTGAAAGCTTGCTCGTTGCATTAGGGTGCCAAGTGATTGAAGGTTCCGGTTCATCAGTGACCTTTGAAAAGGATGGCAAACGCGCTTACTTTCATCGCCCGCACCCACAAAAGGAAGCGCTTAAATATCGCGTTAAATTAGTACGCGAGTTTTTACTAAAATTAGGAGTCAAGCCATGAAAAACATCATGACTTATAAAGGATACAGTGCAAGCATGGAGTTTGATCCGGACGATAAAATTATTGTCGGGCGCGTGCTTAACATTGACGACATTATCAGTTTTCATGCCGAATCAGTTGACGGATTTGAACAAGTGTTTCATCAATCCATTGATGATTATTTAGCAGCCTGTGAACAACTTGAACAAGTGCCTGAGAAGCCTGCCAGTGGCAAATTAATGCTGCGTATTTCGCCAAAAATTCACGCCGCTGCCTTGAAATCGGCGCAACAAAGTGGTCAAAGCATGAATAAATGGGTTGAAAGTGTATTGGCTAAAACGATTCATTCTTAAGTGCTAAAAATCGAGCAAGCCGAAGAATTAAACATCCATCTCATTGGCTATTAACTGAATGAATTCTTGAATATAGGGCTGTTGCGTCAGCACTTGCGGCGTGGCGGCATAGAGTTTAGTCCATAGGCCTTTTTTACCTAAGGTGCGGTGCGGCAGGTGTTGGAAATCAACCTGATTATCAAGCAACCATTGCGGCAGCACACAAATCCCTCTGCATGCGGCCACTCTTTGCAACATCATAAGCGTTAATTCCGAATAGGTGACCGCTTGGGGTTCAATGCCGGCTGGCCTTAAAAATTGTTTAAACACGTCCAATTTCTGTTCCGGCACCGGATAGGTAATCAAGGTCTGGTCACTAAAATCTTCCGGCAACAAATAGTCTTTTTTTGCCAATTCACTATTGGGTGGCAAAACCGCAACCAGCTCGTAACTAAATAGCGCGGTGTAGTCTATGCCCTCTATTTTTTCAGGGTCAGACGTCACCACAAAATCTACCTGCTGTTGCTGCAACTTTTGTAAAGGCGGCGCTTGAAAACTGGGTACGATATCGAAATCAACACTCGGCCATTCCTCCAGATAAGGCTTCAACAACGGCAAGATCCATTCAAAACAGGTATGGCAATCAATACCAATCCACAAACGCCCTGTCTCGCCTTGGATTAACATGTCTAACTGCCGTTCAAGTTGCTGCATCTGCGGCAAAATTGTCCGCGCTGTCTAACGATAAGCGCCCGGCAGGGGTAAACGCTAATGGGTGGGTTTTCCGCTTAAAGAGTTCTGTTTCTAAATGCTTGGACTGGCACACCAGCACCAAAACATCCTATACAGCGCCGTGGTTTCTGAACCTGATGCGGATTGGCAAGGCGAAACCGGCGCGGTACACGAAAAGGTTGTAGATGATTACCCAGATTTAACCGCCCACCGTGTTTACTTATGTGGCCCACCCATGATGCTGTCATTGGCAAAGCACGCATTTATAACCGCTGGTTTAGATGAACAACACTTTATCGCTTAGGCTCGGAAAACATTCAAATATTCAAACATTAAAATGAAACCCACCATTACCCACTTAATCAAACATAGTTCTATCGAAGTCACCCCCAAGGGCGCACTCAGCGTTGCAAATGTTGCCGATTTTTTGCAACCAAACACGCCCGTTTATGTCACCGCCTTGCCTGGTATGGATTTTGCCGACACCCTTCACACCTGTAAACGACTTGCAAACGAAGGCATGATCCCTGTGCCTCACTTTACTGCCAGACGCTTTAAAAACCGAGCGCAGCTTGAACTCCAACTTGCGACTGCAACAGAAGAATGTGGTGTCACTCAAATCTTGGCACTAGCCGGCGCTGATAAACAGCCAGCGGGCGCATTTTCAGATACTATTTCAATGTTAGAAACCGGCCTGTTTGAAAAATACGGTATTCAATCCATCGGTATCGCAGCCCACCCTGAGGGCTGTCCCGATATTGCACCGGCTAGCTTAAAGGCGCATAAGCAACGGAAAATTCAATTTTCCGAAGTGAGCGAGATTGATATGTACATGGTCACCCAATTTGTGTTTGAAGCACAACCCATTATTGACTGGATTGAACGCATTCGAGAAGAAGGCAATCCGTTAGCGGTTCATGTCGGCATTCCAGGCATCGCCTCGCTTAGATCTTTGATAGGTCATGCACAGGCCTGCGGTATTGGCGCATCGAAAAACCTGCTGCTCAAACAAGCCAAAAACATTCATAAACTCTTATCACTCCAGGCACCCAATAAGCTCATTCGTGATTTAGCAGATTACACATTAAAAACGCCTGAGGCGAAGATTACAGGTTGCCACCTCTTCCCTCTGGGCGGTTTTGAACAAACAGCCAAATGGCGTAGCGCAATAGCAAAAGGCCAGTTTGAACTCACAGCAGATGGCTTTGAGCTGCATTATTGCAAAAAATGCCATCTGGTTGGTAATCGTTAAGCCTAAAAATTCAACATTCCGCCCATCAAAGCAATAAGCGGTCTTGCGACAAAAGCTTGCTATACTAATCAGCATTTAAAATAAAACAGGATCATAACGTGGCGTTAAAACCAACCATATACAAATTTAGTATTGCGCTGTCGGATATGAACCGTCATTTATATCAAACCCTTAACTTAACACTGGCGCAACACCCCTCTGAAAACTTGGAGCGCATGATGATGCGTGTACTGGCATACTGTTTAAATGTCGATACCGATCCCAACAACAAACTAGAATTTACTAAAGGCTTAAGCGCCGTTGAGGAGCCGGACCTTTGGGCTAAAACATTGGATGACCAACTGATACTTTGGGTTGATGTGGGTGAACCTAGCCTCGAGCGCATAAAAAAAGCCAGCCGCTTGGCTCGCACCACCAAAATCTACAGTTTCAATTCCAAATCAGACGTTTGGTGGTCACAAAACCAAACCAAGCTACAAAGCCTCAAGGTGGATATTATTCGGTTCAACTGGGATGAAATTCAGGCGCTGGCCAAACGAGTTAGCCGCACGATGGATTTTTCGATCAGCCTAACCGACGATTCGGCCTATATTGCAACCGATAGCGGTGACTGCGAATGTCACTGGACTCAACTTCAAGAAGTATCCAGATGAACAGCCAAGCTAACAACCCACTGCATGGCGTGACGCTTGAGAAAATGCTGGTCGCACTCGTTGACTACTATGGCTGGATTGGCTTGGGCAATCTAATTCGCATCAACTGCTTTAACAAAGACCCCTCGATCAAGTCCAGTCTTAAATTTTTAAGAAAAACGCCTTGGGCGCGCATGCAAGTTGAACAACTCTATCTCGACTCCGTCAACAAACCCAATTTTGTTCAACCCAATCAAGTTAGTGGGTCTTGACGATAAAACAGACTCAACTGCTGATAAACACGGGGAAAGTGATGCGCGAGATGATCAGGAGCGGTAAAAAAATATTCCGTGCTAACCGCAAAAAACTCAGCCGGTTCACTAGCGGCATAAGGATTCAAAGTCGATGTTTGCCCCTGTTCGAGCTGATGGCGCAATTGTTCAAACGCTTGGCTAAACGCCAGCGTCCAAGCGTGATGATCCATAGACGAATGCAAAGGTGGCTTACCATTTGCCGCGCCATTTAACATATCCAACTTATGTGCAAATTCGTGCAAAACTAGATTACGTCCGGCTGCAAACTGATGGGTTTCCCTATCAAAATCCTGCCAAGCCAACACCACCGGCCCACTTAACCAAGCTTCACCGCCTAACACACGCTGCTGATGCGACACGATGCCATTCTCATCCGTTTCATCGCGTTCAACCCAAAACGCCTCGGGATAAACAATAATATCCCGCCAGCCTTGGTAGTAATCCAAACCCAATTCCAGAATCAATAAACAAGCATGAGCTGTGATTTTGATCTGCATGACCTCGGTGAGTTCTAACCCCTGTGCCGCATGGAAACGTTTCTGCTGAATAAACAGCGTGGTCAGTTCACGCAAATAAGCTTTTTGCACCGAACTTAATCCGCTAAATAACACATCCTCACGCATAAGCCGACGCCAAATCAACCGATTAACCGGATAACGCCTCAAAATACGCCTAATCCGCCAATGCTTAAAACAATGCAACAGATTCATGCTCAACCCTATTAAATCATCTAAGGCATTATGCCACAGGCCAAGATTTTGTCTCGCTTGCCCCTAGAATCTACCCATTTTAATCAACAGCCTTGTTGAACTTTTTGTACACTGTACGCTTATTTTTAAAGGTGATAGAAACATGCATACAGACTCGCAAAAATCCGAATTTCATAAAATCCGTATGGCGCGCAAAAAGGCGCAAATTGATGCCGCTATTGCGCGTGCCGACCAGAAAAAAGGCCTGCTGCTGGTGATTACCGGCAATGGCAAAGGCAAATCGACTTCAGCATTTGGCATGGTGGCGCGTGCGTTAGGTCACGGCATGAAGGTCGGGGTCTGTCAATTTATTAAAAGCCGCACCGACACCGGTGAAGAAGCGTTTTTTAGTCAGTTCCCAAATTGTGAATGGCATGTATTGGGCGATGGATTTACCTGGGATACGCAGAACCGCGAACAGGACATCGCCACGTCAAAAAATGGCTGGCAGGTAGCCATGAAGATGCTGACCGATTCAAGTTATGATCTGGTTGTGTTAGATGAACTGACCTACCTACTCAGCTACGACTATCTCGATAAGGATGAGGTGCTGAATGGCCTAAGCCAAAAACCCGAGATGCAGCATGTAGTGGTCACCGGGCGCTCAGCGATTGCCGAA
Source organism: Thiomicrospira aerophila AL3 (assembly GCF_000227665.2). Classification (NCBI taxonomy): domain Bacteria; kingdom Pseudomonadati; phylum Pseudomonadota; class Gammaproteobacteria; order Thiotrichales; family Piscirickettsiaceae; genus Thiomicrospira; species Thiomicrospira aerophila. The sequence continues at coordinate 1,349,513 of NZ_CP007030.1, forward strand.
CTGCGTGAACTTGCGGATACGGTATCTGAAATCAAAGACGAGAAACATGCCTATAAAAGCGGTATTCAAGCGCAAAAAGGCATCGATCTGTAATGAATGTGTATCGTAAAATGACCTATTACCTAATAGCAGGCCTGCTATCGCTGCTGTCTATGCCCGGATTGGCACAACCCGTAGAGCGGATTATTTCACTTGCGCCCAGTCTAACCGAGTTGGTGTTTTCCGCCGGGGCCGGCGATAAACTGGTAGGTGTGGTGAGTTATTCAAACTACCCTGCTGAGGCTACTCAAATTAGCCAAATAGGTCACTTTGATAATCTTAATCTTGAGCGAATTATCGAACTTCAGCCTGATCTAATTCTTGCCTGGCGCGCCAGTAATAAACCGCAAGACATTGCCCGCTTACAAAACATGGGCTTTCGTGTATTGGTGCGCGATACCCAACAACTCGATGACATTCCAAATTTAATTGAAGAAATCGGTAGACTGACCAACCAAACTGACACAGCGCACGCAGAAGCCGAACGCTTACGCCAACAACTCAGCTATTTACGCGCGCAGTATCAAGATAAAAGCCCCGTCAAGGTGTTTTACCAAGTATGGAACCAACCACTGATTACCGTCAATGACGAACAATTTATTGGTCAGGCGATGGCACTGTGTGGTGGAATCAATATTTTTGCTGACCAAACGGCCCTCGCGCCCCATGTGAGTCGTGAAGCGGTGATTAACGCCAACCCAGATTTGATATTACTCGGTGGCATGGGCGAGGTGCAGCAGGCCTGGTTAACCAGCTGGCAAGCCATACCCTTGTTAACCGCTCAGCAAACCAACCAAATTTTTATGTTAAATGCCGATCTATACCAGCGCCCGACGGCACGACTAATTGATGGCCTTGCCCATTTATGTCGCTTAATCGACCAAACGCGCTCAGCCAAACAACTTAACCGTCACTAATGGAGCCACCATGACACACCCCAACCTCGAACACGCCCAAGCCCGCAGTGCGCTGCAAGCTATGTTTATTGGTGATAGTCTCGCCATGCCTGCTCATTGGTTTTATCGGGTATATGATATCGAGCAGGCGTTTAACGGCGGCATTACCCAATTTGAAGCCGCGCCGAAACACCATCCATCATCGATCATGTCATTGCATTCCACTGCAGCGGGCGGATGCAAAAACGCACACAAACAGCCGCAACCCCACATTATTGGCGAGGTGATTTTAAAAGGAAAACGGGCATTTTGGGATCAACACTTTCAACACTACCATCAGGGCATGCAAGCCGGTGACAATACCCTCAACGCGCATTGCGCACGTTTGCTGATGCGTAACCTTGCACGTCAGCAAGGCCACTATAATCCGCAGACATTTTTAGCCGACTATATTGCGTTTATGACCGCCGATCCCGCTCAACACCCTGACACCTATGCCGAATCCTATCATCGTGGGTTTTTTGCCAACTACATCCAAGGCATCCCACCAGAAAAATGTGCAGCGGTGACCCACGATACCGCATCGGTTGGCGGGCTGGTTACCCTCGCCCCACTGGTTTTTGCCGCCCATTTACACGGCGCAGACTTGGCTAGCATTCAACAACAGGCTAAACAGCATCTTTATTTAACCCATCCTGATGCATCCTTGGCAAAAGTATGTGACCAGTACGTCAGCTTAATAGTCGCGCTTTGGCACACCGCTAACCCAGACGACGCGCGTCTGCAGCTAGAGCACACCGCGAAAAACAGCGGATTCAACATGCCAAAACTGCTTGATAAAAACCTAACGGATCGCGAGGTGGTCGGCCAAGTGTTTTCATCGGCTTGTTATATCAGTGATTCTTGGCCAAGTGTGCTGTATTTAGCGCATAAATACGCACAGGACCCTATAGCAGGCCTGCTAGCCAACGCCAATTTAGGCGGTGATAACGCACATCGAGGCATGATATTGGGTGTGCTATTAGGGCTGATGCACCCTAATGCATTTGACGACTGGTTTGACCAACTCGTTGATCGCGCCGCGCTTGAACAAGAAATCAACGCGTTACTAAAGAACTAGCAGCGATACGACCATAAACGATCACTCGTTACTTAGAGCTGCCAGGTTTTTACAGCCTTCTGAACAGCGATTTTCACAAGCCCGGTTAAACCAATAAGCCGCTTGCACTTTGTCAGGCTCCGTACCCAACCCCTGCAGATACATTTCACCTAGGTGGCTTTGTGCCACCCCGTACTCTTGCTTAGCCGCCTGCTGGTACCAATACAAAGATGGTGCAAAATTAATTTCACGCCCCTGCCCAAAGCGGTATATCTGACCTAATGCAAATTGAGCAAATACATTACCTTGCTCAGCCATAGGCAAAAACATCTTATAAGCTGTCACATAATCGCCCAGTGCATAGGCTTGACTCGCTTCATGAAATTCAATCGACAGAGTGGGCACACTCGTGCTTGCTTGACTATTAAGCGATACAAAACCTAAACCAATTAACATGATTAGTGCAATAAACCGAACGGATGAGCGAAATAGCATTATCAAACCTTAAGATTTAGGGTTGCGATGGCCAGGTTTCGCCACAATTTCTATGTAGCATTGCGGCCACTGATCTTTTTCAGCTTGATCTAGCGCGCCATTTAATTCGGCTAGGTGAAGGCTTTTGCTCGTTGCCGCATCGGCACCCAATTTACAAGCAAAGTCCCAAAAATCCACGCCTGATGGCAAAGCTTTTGCGCGTTCGCGTTTTAAATACTTACGAACCTCATGTTTAATGGCATCTACAAGTCGGGCTGGAGCAATTTTTTCGTGGGTTAAAGCAAAGGTTTTTTTCATAAAATTCTCAATTAAAAATGACGGGCAACCACATAGCACCCGACTGACACTATTATAAAAGGTTTTAAAATCCTTTTATCAGCAATTCAACCAGTCGCTCTGAATCGACAGGTTGACTATACAGATAGCCTTGAATTGTTGAACACTGTTCTTTAAGTAAAAACGCTCTTTGTGCCGGTGTTTCAACGCCCTCGGCCAAGACTTTCAAACCCAACTGATCAGCCATGGCAATAATCGTTCGGGTAATCACCGCATCATCCTCATCCAAGGGCAAATCATTAATAAAGGACTTATCAATTTTAATTTTTTTGATCGGTAAACGCTTTAAATAAGCGAGCGAGGAATAACCTGTGCCAAAATCATCAATCGCTAAACTGATACCCATTTCCTCCAAAGTCAGCAGTCGCGAAATCATAAGCTCAAAGTTTGTCATCAATTCAGTTTCAGTTAACTCAAACTCCAACCACTCTGGCTTACAGGCATTTTTATCTAAACAAATCTGCAACCATTCAATAAAATCAGCTTGTTGTAGTTGTTTAACACTTAAATTTAACGACAATTTGCCTGGATTTAAACCTGCATCCAGCCATTGTTTAAACTGCATGGTAGCATGATCGATCACCCAGCGATCAATCTCCCACATAATGCCTGCTTCTTCAGCAATAGGAATAAAGTGGTTTGGCGATAGTAAGCCTTGCTGAGGATGTAGCCAACGCACTAGCGCTTCTACACCAATAATTGTGTCGTAGTATGCATCGACCTGAGGCTGATAATAAACTTCAAACTCGTTACGTTTAAGCGCTTGCCTTAGGCCTGCTTGCACTGCAATGTGCTCAACCGCTTTATGGGTTAGGTCTTCGGTGTAAAATTGAAATTGATTCCGGCCCAAATCCTTTGCACGGAACATGGCCGCATCCGCACATCGTAATAAATTGTCGACTGTATTGCCATTTTCAGGATAGAGGCTAATACCGATACTCGCTGACAAATAAAACTCATGCTCAGCCAGTTTAATAGGACGTGCAATCACCTCGTTAATTTTTTGTGCCAAGAGACTAATTTCGTGCAGTTGGTCAAAGGACTCATATAAAATGACAAATTCGTCACCCCCTAGCCGCGCCAAGGTATCCTCGCCACGGATTAACAAGCTTAGTCTTCGTGAAATCTCACAAATCACCCGATCCCCTAACTCATGACCCAGCGAGTCATTAATCTTTTTAAACATATCCAAATCAATAAAATAGACCGAAAAGTGCTGTTGGTGTAGGCGACATTTTTCAATAGCGTGCTGCATGCGATCCTGTAGCAATACTCTATTGGCCAGCTGGGTCAGACTATCGTGATAGCGTTGATGAGTTAATAGGGCGGTTTGTTTTTCTAACTGGGTTTCCATCATTCTAAAGGTTGTAATATCTTCATAGCTGCCAAGCATCCCTATTACACAACCTTCATCATCTCGCAACGCCACTTTAGAGGTTAACCATACTCGTAATTCACCCTCACTATTTAGATCATGATCCTCTCGAGCAAGCAGTTTTCCGCCTTGCTCAATCAACTTTTTATCCTCATCAAAATATTCTTGTTGCTTTTGCTTGCTCCAAGGTAAATCAAAATCTGTTTTGCCCAGTAAGTGATCCGCTGTCATCTGAGCGTCGGCTAAAAAGAGTTTATTAGCACCTAAATAGCGTCCGCTCCGATCCTTCCAAAATAATCTAACCGGTGCATGATCAATAATGTTTTGTAGCAACCTAAGCGTTTTATGATCAGTTGAGTGGTTCACTAAGTATCCTCATAGTGGGTATTTTTATTTTTTTATCTTTTTTAAATTGTCTTAAATCATTTACCAAACCAAATCATCTGGAATGGCAAACTTAGCATAATATTCACGGTCTTCATCCGACAAGCCATCATCGGCTGTTGCCTCGTTCGCAAGCGGTATCAACACCTGGTCATCGCGCTGGTTAATTTTATCCACTTGCTCAGCGGCCACTAAAACATAGCGCCCCTCCCAACGCACAATACGAATCGCCCCGGCCACCAGGCCTGCATGGGTTTTCGTATTCACCGCCAAGGTTTTTACCTGGGTGCCGTCCACAAAATTAAACCTTTGCTCGCCGCTATAGTGGCTTAGACCATGCACGGACAAAATCTGTTTCAGTTCGGCCTGCTTGGCTTTTGCTGCCTGCTGTTGCTGGCGCGCTAAATTTAACTGGCGATCCTTGTCAGCTTTTTGCGCTGCGGCCTCAGCGGCCAATTCAGCTGGCGTTTTTTCGCTGCTTGACATGCCTTGCTGCTGTTTTTTAGTTTGTTGATATTTTTCTTTTTTAGCTTGCTTGGCTTTGTGCTCATTCACCAGCCCTGCTTTTTTCATTTGATCTAATAACGATGCCATGGCAACCCTCCCAACATAATGTTCGTTATTTTAAAGCCTTAATCTACTCTTTGGAAAAATTAATCCCGCCGAAAACCTAATTCAACCGTCACACCCCGCGTTATACTCTAAACAGCGTTAATCATTTAAACGAGGTGGTCTATGGAACAGGCGTCATGGGTGCAATTACAAAATGGTTCAGACATTCGAGGCGTGGCGCTCCTCGGCATCGCCGATCAACCGGTTAATTTAACCGCCTCCCATGCCAACTCGATTGGCCAAGCCTTTGCGCAGTGGCTATCGGCCAAACTCAACAAGCCTGCTGCTGAACTCAAGGTCGCCATTGGCCGTGATAGTCGTTTATCGGGACCGGATTTAGCACAGGGCTTAGCCGAGGGATTAATGGCTACGGGCGTTGCGGTAACCGACTTTGGCTTGGCTTCAACCCCCGCGATGTTTATGGCCACGGTTAAACCTGCACTCGATCAGGACGTGTTTGATGGCTCAGTGATGATCACCGCGAGCCACCTGCCCTTTAATCGCAATGGCTTTAAATTCTTTACCGACGCAGGGGGCTTAGACAAGCCAGATATTCATCAACTACTTAGGCTCGCGGCGCAATCGCCCCACCAGGCCTGCGAACAGCCAGTCAACACCCTCGATTACATGTCTATCTATGCCGCCGATTTAGTGAACAAGGTGCGCCAAGCCATTAACCACCCTAGTGACTATCATCAGCCACTCAAAGGCCTAAAGATTATTGTTGATGCCGGCAATGGTGCCGGCGGCTTTTTTGTCGATAAGGTTTTGCAGCCGCTTGGCGCAGATACCCAAGGCAGCCAATTTTTAGCGCCTGATGGTCATTTTCCCAATCATGTGCCCAACCCCGAAGATGCTCAAGCGATGCAATCAATTTGTGCTGCCGTAGTGCATCACCAGGCTGACCTAGGCCTGATTTTTGATACTGATGTAGATCGCAGTGCTGCCGTCGATGAACACGGACAGGCCATTAACCGCAATCGTTTAATTGCGCTGATGGCCGCCATCCTACTTAAAGACGCACCGGGTGCAACGATTGTTACCGATTCTGTCACCTCTGACGGCTTAACTGATTTTATTGAACACCAGCTGCAAGGCAAGCATCATCGCTTTAAACGTGGCTATAAAAACGTCATCAACGAAGCGATCCGGTTAAATAACCAAGGTGTATTAACGCCCTTAGCCATAGAAACCTCCGGTCATGCCGCGCTAAAAGACAACTACTTTTTAGATGACGGCGCCTACTTGGTCACGCTTTTACTTATTGAGCTGGCCAAAGCAAAACTACTAAATCTGTCGTTAACCAGCCTGATTGCCACTCTGCAAGAACCGGTTGAAGAACAAGAACGCCGCTTTCATATTTTGCAGCCCGACTTCCAACACTATGGCCAACAGGTGCTGGATGCCTTGACTCACTATGTGGCAAAACAACCTGGCTGGCGGCAAGTACCCAATAATTACGAAGGTATTCGCGTAGCCTGCCAAGCCGACGATGAACAAGGCTGGTTTTTGCTCAGGCTATCGCTGCATGATCCCGTGTTAGCACTGAATGTTGAATCCAATATCGCCGGCGGTGTGGATAACATCCTGGCGCGGTTGATGACATTTATGGCGGAGTTTAAGCAGGATTTGACGCTTGCGTCATAGATTATCGCGAGCAGAAGTCTGCAGCACCCATAAGCGGAAGCAATCGCTGTAACACAGAATTTAAAACCCCCGCTTCAGCTTTCGTAATAAACGTTACTTTTCGTTCTTTCCAAGACAGCGTCTGCACTAGGCTCGCGGCGACAACTGAACGCATTAAACCAGACACCCTTAACCCAAGACCATTACCCCACTTTTGTTTGGTATCTATTGCAACACTCATGGCGAATCCCCTCGATAATAAATTTGTATATACACTGTATATATTTGCACTACAAAAACAAGTGACTCTAGCAACTCCATCGTTTTTCTAGTTTATCCGCCTATTACACCCACACGCATCTGCAGCAAATCCTCACCGTCATTAACTGGCAAAAAGAAGGCTTATCGTTAGATGATATCTTGCTGACCAACAACGCCTAAGCCGGCATCTGCAAGCCAACCTAGGCGGATTTTGAAGGTGAGATTATTGCTAGGATTTGAGGACTCAGCTCATCACTTGCAACCATTCACCCTAAAATTCTTACCATCAATGAAAAAGTGGTACACTATTAAGTACGTAACCAAGGTAGATAATCATGACCACCATAACAGCGACAGAAGCCAGAAAATCGTTTTTTGAAATCATTAAACAAGCCAATCAGCAGCACGAGATTATTCAGGTTCAACATAAATCGGGCAATGCCATCATCATGTCGGCTGATGATTATGAAAGCCTGCAAGAAACCTTGCACCTGTTATCGCAACCCGGCTTTAAGCAAGCCTTTAGCCAATCTGTTCTTGAAGCAGATGCGGGTGAGGTCGCAAGTTTTGAAGAGGTATTTGGAGAGCCTTTGTGAGTTGTCAGCGTTATCAAATCGAATTCACTAAACAGGCACAAAAAGACATCTCCAAACTCACCCCAAAGCTGAAAGCCAAGCTCAAAGATATTCTGCGCAACAAAATCTCAATCTCGCCAGAAACCGGCAAACCGCTGATTGGCGACTTAAAAAGCTATTATTACGTCCGACTTAGCTTTCAAGATCGGATTATCTATCGAATAGAAGATGGTCGCTGCATCGTCTTAATCATTCGTGCTAAAACTCATTACGGTGAATAAATGCACTATTTTTTATCATCGCTAAAGTTCCGTATTTTAAAGAGCACTGAGGTTAGCGAATAGTCGTCTAAAAGATCTTAATGTGTATATTGCAGCTGAATTTTAAAGCCGCAGGCATGCGCATATTTTTGCAAGGTTTTCCAACCGGGATTACCGGAACCAGACTCTAGGCGAATTATGCTGCGTGTAGTTGTACCCATTTTTTCAGCAAGCAGATCCTGCGTTAAACCTGCTTTTTGGCGCATAGTTAATAAGGTCGCAATAAACTGAAATTCATCCTCTAGCGCATCATATTCTTTTTTAAAATGAGGATTTTTAAACGCTTCCTTTTTTAACTCGTCCAGTGACATCATTTTCATACTTAATTTCCTTTTAAGAGCACTATACGTTATTCAAAACCATCTTGCGTATCTAAGATTTTAACAAGACGATAAATCTTAAATATATTTTGGAATATCCGATACTCGAGTAGCCTGTGCGGCAGTGAACCCAGCACGGGTGAAACAAAAGTTGTAGCTGATCTTCTAAGCTGCCTGTGCGGCAGCGAACCAGCGGGCGCTCATACCCATGGCTTAAGCATTTTTCTGAGCTGCCTGTGCGGCAGCGAACTAGGTGATATCAATGAGGCTGTTCACAGAGATTTTCTGAGCTGCCTGTGCGGCAGCGAACGAAAGCCACCTACCATAACTGAGCCTGCTGATTTTCTGAGCTGCCTGTGCGGCAGCGAACAAATTCGCTATCTCTTGCAGCCGTCCACACAATTTCTGAGCTGCCTGTGCGGCAGCGAACATTAAACCCCCGTTATGTTGCGCGCGTCCTCTTTTCTGAGCTGCCTGTGCGGCAGCGAACTTTCATTTTGGCGACGTTAGCGGCCGCCTCCTTTTCTGAGCTGCCTGTGCGGCAGCGAACGCTAGATGATACGCAGTTTAGGTTTTTTATCATTTCTGAGCTGCCTGTGCGGCAGCGAACAAGACTTTTCAGCCAAGGGAGAAGACGTTTTTTTTCTGAGCTGCCTGTGCGGCAGCGAACTGAGCTTCATCAGATGGATAGCGTTTTTCTGTTTTCTGAGCTGCCTGTGCGGCAGCGAACTCGGTCAGGTAAGTTAGCCCGTGCCCGAACGTTTTCTGAGCTGCCTGTGCGGCAGCGAACCTGGGGGCGGTTGCCTTGCCTCACGTTGACCATTTCTGAGCTGCCTGTGCGGCAGCGAACATGTGGTGGAAATCGGTTTGAACGGCTTTCAATTTCTGAGCTGCCTGTGCGGCAGCGAACAGTGCGTCGGCAGAGCCGGGCCGCATTTTGTTTTTCTGAGCTGCCTGTGCGGCAGCGAACTTATGAAAGTCACGGTGCAAACCTTGATAGATTTTTCTGAGCTGCCTGTGCGGCAGCGAACTGTAGCACTTAGCCCAATGACGCGCAGGTTAGTTTCTGAGCTGCCTGTGCGGCAGCGAACCTTTTCATCAATCCCTTGGCCGTTTTCGTGCTTTTCTGAGCTGCCTGTGCGGCAGCGAACCTTTTCATCAATCCCTTGGCCGTTTTCGTGCTTTTCTGAGCTGCCTGTGCGGCAGCGAACAATCAGGCGATGGGTTAAACCGTGTGCTAAAATTTCTGAGCTGCCTGTGCGGCAGCGAACGATCAACATAGGCGCTCGTATTGTTTTCCACTTTTCTGAGCTGCCTGTGCGGCAGCGAACTCTCGGCGATCTCTCAAACCACGGCCTAGCATTTTCTGAGCTGCCTGTGCGGCAGCGAACAACTAATCACTGGGTAAATTAGCTGGTCGGTTTTTCTGAGCTGCCTGTGCGGCAGCGAACTTGACTGGTTACAGTTATTGACACGAGTCCAATTTCTGAGCTGCCTGTGCGGCAGCGAACGTATTGTAGGATTAAAACGCTATCCGCGTGTATTTCTGAGCTGCCTGTGCGGCAGCGAACTTTCACAGCAGATATATTTGACAGAGTAGAGTTTTCTGAGCTGCCTGTGCGGCAGCGAACCCGTCCTCCCACTCAAAAAACCCGCCCTTGCTTTTCTGAGCTGCCTGTGCGGCAGCGAACAGCAAGGCCGAGAAAAAAGCGGGTGAGTATCATTTCTGAGCTGCCTGTGCGGCAGCGAACTCCGGCCGAGCCAAAACGCCCAGGCCAGCGATTTTCTGAGCTGCCTGTGCGGCAGCGAACATTGCGTGGCGTTGCAGTTGCTCATGCTGTTATTTCTGAGCTGCCTGTGCGGCAGCGAACCCCGAACGGGTTTTCAAAATCGCTGGAAAAATTTTCTGAGCTGCCTGTGCGGCAGCGAACGGGGCAAAATATCGCGCTCAGTATCTTCAACTTTTCTGAGCTGCCTGTGCGGCAGCGAACGTATCATGCCGATTCCAAACGTATTGCCGTATTTTCTGAGCTGCCTGTGCGGCAGCGAACTTATCTAGTAAAGCTAAACTGTATAACTCTGCTTTCTGAGCTGCCTGTGCGGCAGCGAACACGTAACGCTGTAAACAACACGCCTGAATACATTTTCTGAGCTGCCTGTGCGGCAGCGAACTAGCCAATGGATCAGGTGCGGTTAAAGTTGATTTTCTGAGCTGCCTGTGCGGCAGCGAACTCTACGACTTTTTCGCCTTTGGAATAATCCGTTTTCTGAGCTGCCTGTGCGGCAGCGAACTTATCCAGCCGCTTAAAATGCTCAATTAACCATTTCTGAGCTGCCTGTGCGGCAGCGAACAGTGAAAGACCAAGATAAGCACCTGTTTATCAATTTCTGAGCTGCCTGTGCGGCAGCGAACATCTAAAATGAGTTTTTGTGCCTGGGCGACTTTTTCTGAGCTGCCTGTGCGGCAGCGAACGCTTATGGATTCCTCAAGGTTTTCGACCTTTTTTTCTGAGCTGCCTGTGCGGCAGCGAACGGCGCGTTATCGTTTGCCGCCCGGCTGCCCTTTTTCTGAGCTGCCTGTGCGGCAGCGAACGATATACTTGCCCAAACGCTCGGCATCAATACTTTCTGAGCTGCCTGTGCGGCAGCGAACGCGTTTTTGAACATTCGCCCTGATTTCTTATTTTTCTGAGCTGCCTGTGCGGCAGCGAACCGCCAGCGCCCACATTAACCACGCCAGTGGCATTTCTGAGCTGCCTGTGCGGCAGCGAACGCGCAAATCGCTCAAAAATGGATTGACGCACATTTCTGAGCTGCCTGTGCGGCAGCGAACGGCCAATCAGTCAGCGGATCGGCTCAAATGATTTTCTGAGCTGCCTGTGCGGCAGCGAACATCAAACCGATCTATTAACCCAAATCCGTGACTTTCTGAGCTGCCTGTGCGGCAGCGAACAAAACCACCGACGCAAGCGGGAATTTGCGCCATTTCTGAGCTGCCTGTGCGGCAGCGAACTATCCGGTATCGCGTCCGAGGTTTTGATGGTGTTTCTGAGCTGCCTGTGCGGCAGCGAACCTCAAGGGTTTTATTTCAGCGGATTATGACGATTTCTGAGCTGCCTGTGCGGCAGCGAACTAAATGCACAGTACCAAGACCCAAGTTTTTTATTTCTGAGCTGCCTGTGCGGCAGCGAACCTTAGTTTCAAGTTTTACGATCTCAATTTTCATTTCTGAGCTGCCTGTGCGGCAGCGAACAGATTGCCCTAACCGCTTTAACCTGATCAGCATTTCTGAGCTGCCTGTGCGGCAGCGAACGAATTGGGCGAACTGGACGGCACATTCCGCAATTTCTGAGCTGCCTGTGCGGCAGCGAACATTGCCTCAAACATTTTGAGCGGCTTCAACATTTTCTGAGCTGCCTGTGCGGCAGCGAACTAACGCTCAGGCGATGGTGACGCAAGGGGTTCAGTTTCTGAGCTGCCTGTGCGGCAGCGAACGGGAATTGTACGTTGATGCACGTTTGCAAGATTTTCTGAGCTGCCTGTGCGGCAGCGAACCCTGACCACGGGGAGTACGTTGATAAACTATGTTTCTGAGCTGCCTGTGCGGCAGCGAACAGGCAGCTAGCCCATTATCAAAGCAGTGGCACTTTCTGAGCTGCCTGTGCGGCAGCGAACCGCAGGACTTGAAGATGGTGAACCAACCACTTTTTCTGAGCTGCCTGTGCGGCAGCGAACAATATGCCATACGCTAGGCGTATCGAGTACGATTTCTGAGCTGCCTGTGCGGCAGCGAACAGCTTTGGCTTTGAGCAAGGCGAAGCCGCGCATTTCTGAGCTGCCTGTGCGGCAGCGAACTAACGCGCTTAACTCTGCCAGCGTGTACTCTTTTTCTGAGCTGCCTGTGCGGCAGCGAACATTAAGGCGACGCAGGGCTTATTATTTTAGTTTTTCTGAGCTGCCTGTGCGGCAGCGAACAGTTGATCGGATTGCCGATGGTCGAATTTGATTTTCTGAGCTGCCTGTGCGGCAGCGAACAGTGCCGGCTTTCGCTAATAAGCTAATGCTTTGTTTCTGAGCTGCCTGTGCGGCAGCGAACGCGTGTCTGTACCCGCATTAATTGCTCGTAAATTTCTGAGCTGCCTGTGCGGCAGCGAACATTCGCTTTATGACCTAAAATGGAAATCCGATTTTCTGAGCTGCCTGTGCGGCAGCGAACGTTAACTGACTATACGATTATAGGCTCTTGGATTTCTGAGCTGCCTGTGCGGCAGCGAACGCATATTATCATTCGCTGGCGGTTTTTCCGCTTTTCTGAGCTGCCTGTGCGGCAGCGAACAACCGTTGCTTATCTCACGTTGATCAAGATAATTTCTGAGCTGCCTGTGCGGCAGCGAACATACAGTTCGGCCACCTCTGCCCAAATCTGCTTTTCTGAGCTGCCTGTGCGGCAGCGAACTTTTGATTTTCCATTGTTTCGGTTTCCTTACTTTTCTGAGCTGCCTGTGCGGCAGCGAACTTTACTCACTATAAACACGGCACGCCCTCGGCTTTCTGAGCTGCCTGTGCGGCAGCGAACAGTACGGTGAGCGCTCAATCTTTGCGCGCAATTTTCTGAGCTGCCTGTGCGGCAGCGAACTAGAAACTTTCCAATTAGGAAAGTTTGTTTTCAATAACTTACGCTACTTTTAGCTTTTTTACGCAAAAAAACTTTTGCATCGTAAGTATATGTTTTTCCAAGCTTTTAAAGAACGCTTAAAAATTTGGGTTAAATCTAAAAATCCGGCACCGGATTATTTAAGCCGTAGGCATTGAATATTACTTCTTGCTGCTGGCTTGAGTCTATAGATTGTTTTTGAATCCTCAAGCGATAGTCCTGTTTTGAACTAAGGCTTTTCAGGTTAATAAAGGGCAAGGGTTGCGCTGGTTTGGCATTGAGTAGCCCAAATGCTTCATCCACCGACAAGCCGTGACGTTTCGCCAAACGCGTTGCATGGCTTTGGCTATTTTGCTTAGGTTGGTATCTTTTGAAGATTATCACGCCATTAACATTTTCGGGAACCTGCCGAATTTGGGTAATGTGTAGATAGTCATCATAATTATGAAATTTTTTCTTCAAATCCAGCTTTTGCAATACAGCCTCACCTTCAGAAAAAACACGCATTTTTTTGCCTAAAAACCTTTGTGTATACTCTGGAAAGGAAATACGTAACCATTCTGTCGCTGGCTGAGTTTTCGTTTCAACCATGAGTAGGTGCAAGGGTTGATAAAGCTTTTGCCATAAAAAGTTAATAGACACCTCCGGTGATGGCAGGAGGGTAATTTCTTGATAGTATTTCATCGTTACTCCTTCCCACTTTCGCCAAAGACTCCCCCACGCACCAGTACCGCCATAACATAATGCTGATCTTCTTCGCGGTCTAATTCTTCACCATTGGCAAAACGATCAAACAGTGTGTAAAAATCGGCTTTAGCCTTGGGGGTGCGATAGGCTTTTCCTAAATTAGTTACAGCGCCATATGGCTCAATCGCAATTGCGCCGGTATTCACTTCTTCAAAACCTGGATACCAAGTATCTATCGCACGAATTGCGTTGCCAATCTTTTGCGAATGCATTGCGGCTTGACCATTTACTGCATAAAGAATTTTGCTTTTTTGACCTTTTGCATTACTTTTATCCAATACAAGCTCTTCACTTGGATAAACATCTTGCGCCTGTCCAACTTGAGCAAATGCATTGATTTGCAATAATATAAAATCCGTTTGTCCACTCAAAGCTTGTGCAATTTTATCCGCAAGTTCTGCGACTTGCGGATCACCGTGATCAAAGTCACGCGTACTTAGATTTAAGGCATTGAATGTCCAGCTTTCATTTGAGTCTTTGTTAAGCAGTTTCACCTGTACCTCTATTTGCTCAGCACCCACACGGTTACGCCATAAGAAACGTCCATTCGCTAAGTTGGTCGCATAGCGTTTCGCTAACTCAGTAAAAGCAAAGGTTTCAATATAGTTTTTGGCGGCCTGTTGATAGCTACTAAGAAATTCCTCACTATTGCAGGCTGAGGGCTGTTCAACGCCACTTAGCACTTTTAATGTAAAGCTTAAGCCGAGCGTATCTTGATCTGGCGCTAGCGCACAACTGTCTACACGTTGTAGGTTTGCTTTTTCTACTTCGGCATCCAATTTTGCAGGATCTGATTGTAAAGCCTTTTTTAAGCGATTCGAAATCGTGCCACGTACTGATTTCTCTTGTAATGCGAGTGGTGTTTTTTCAACATCTTTGTTATCCCAATTTGTACCGTACATAAAAGCATCGGATGGTACCAATTTCTTTTCGAATGCAAGAACAGATGCGGTTAGTTTTTTAGACATGAGTATTCTCCTAGTTAAGTTGGTTTTGTTGACAAAGGTAAAGATTATTTTGTGTATCAGAATGATAGTGCCAAGCCATTTCATCCCAATGGTTAAATCGAATTGGCATTTTGAATTCACCGAGAGTTAAAACACTTTCAGCAAATCGATGAGGGGTATTTGCATCACGTTGATGTTGAGCTTTTCCTAGCTCAGTAAGCCCTTGGTAACCCGTTGCAATCGGAACAATCCAGCCGGGGTATTTTCTCTTGGGAGGATGCCAAGTGACATTGCCTTGCTCATCTTGCTCGCAGGCACGGTGAGATAGTTGACTGTCTAACAACGCGGTTAAAGCGTCATCCCCATGTTCCATTGCGTTAATCATCAAATCACGCCGCTCAATTAAACAGTAACTTGGCATCAACGCATTACGCACTTTGGCAAAGCTTTCGGTTGAATTGACCTGATAAATTCTGCCCGCTCTTGCAGAGAGAATATCGCCACTGGCTAATTTCATTTTGCCCCTGATACGATGATTGACTAGATCTAAAAACTTATCCGAATCATGCAGTCCCCAGTTCTTGAGTTCAATAACCAATGATACGGTTAAGTCACAACGCGCTTCTTCAATAAAAGAAGGGCGACTGCCATCTTTATCCAATGGGTTACCTGTACCAATAATAGAGCTAATAAAGCCGTTTTCAGCTTTGTGGGTATGTAACTTGATGGTGTGGCAAGCTACCGCAACGGATGTAAATTTGATGTCTGAAAACTCGGTATCGGCCAGCGTCCTTTGTAAAAAGTGTACGCCACCCAGCCAAGCGGTCATCGCAGGAAAACCGATTGTAAAGTTACTGGATAACGCATTTGCGTTATGAATTTTAATGTAAGGAATCAAAAGCAGGTTTTTTACGTCGCTCATCGAAAGGCCTCCTTAATTTGTAGATTGGACTGAACATCAAATAAGTCAGCAACATTGATAAAGTGCTGTATATCGACATCATTAAATACAATGGCGTTTTTCTTTAAATATTCTTCAAAGACGGTAATAAACCAGCTTGTAAACGCGGAAATAGCTTGATCAATATAGGCATAATCGACTTCACGCTCAGCTTGACGCGCATTATCTAGCCAGATTTTTTGCCAAGCAGGCAAGCTGCTATAGGTATCGGATTGTGACCAACCTTCATTTTGGGCGCGAACCTGCCAAAGTGTTTCAGCCGCTTGATAAACCGCCTCTTGAAAAATTTGGTCGCGTTTTTGGCGAATCTCCATGTTGTTACGCCAATCTTCATTTAGCAAATAATTTAGGCGAGAAAAAATCCAGCCATAGTCTTTAGCCCATAGCGTTTGTTTAAAAAAGTCATTTTTGGGTAAGCGAACTTTGCGCACTTCCAATTCTGGTGGCATAGATTTCAACAGAAAAGCTACACCGCCATTTGAACTATTTAACACGCTGATATTTTGTGGCTTCGTGCCACCAAAGCCTATGGCCGTCAGGTCATAGATTTCATAAAGCCCATTTGGGTTATACGCCTTATTTTTACGGTCTTCACGCGCCTGCTTCGTTTCGTCAGAAAAACGTACCTGATTAATTCGGTCTTTAAGGGCAAACATCATGCCGGATGAATTCAATATGGAAAGCAAATGATAACCGTTGGTTTCATCCGCAACAGGGAAGTAAACTTGCTTTACCTGTCCACTTGTTAATGGTTCAGGATGACCATCTTGTTTGATAAGCAAGAACAGCTCTCGCAATTGTTCAAAATCAAGTGTCGGTATAGAAAATTGGCTTTGAATAAGTTCTGACGCTTGTTCAATATGCTGTAAAACGCTTTTTCCATCTATAAGCTTTAGTGATAAAAACTTATATACATCAATCGCAGCGGCATTGCCAAATACATCCTCCTCAATGTCTTTAACATTACCAAAACGCAAAAAGCCGTCATTTTCTTGTGGCGTTTGTGCAATCACGGAAGATGTTTTTGCGCCGGGATGCGTGAACTTAGCGGGATGAGAAACCAAGTTTAACTGTTTGGCACGTTTCGCGGCATTCGGGAGCCACTGCGCAAGCAAAAAGGAAACTTCCGCTTCAGCATAAATTTCTGCCTGCTCAGATTCAGTCTGACTTGGATTCAACTGCTTTTTAAGCCAAGCCTCTTTTCGTTCTGATAAAAATGCTTGTATTGCTGGTTCTATCATTAATGTATCCTCTTATTTCTTGGAAAACCCTAGTTGGGGCTGGTAGATTAATGCTTTGTTTTCAAGCAGCGATTTATCTAACCTCACTTCACCAAAAATCGCCGCTGCCAATGGCATATAGTGTTCCGGTGACTCTTTGAGTAGCTGTGCATAATCGCGGAGCATCCAAAGATTTGTTTTTTCTTGCTCGGATAAATCATCTTGCTGCTGAATGTCATAGCGTTTTTCAACATCAACCAATTCCTTAGCTTCGTTGCGCTCTTTAAACGACCACCCCCCCTTACCATCTGACGTTAAATACAAAGCCGTTTGCGGCGGCCCTTTGCGAAACTGCACATACAGTTGCGGTATTGCAGTCAACCACCAAAAACCCTGCAACCAGCCTTTTAAGGTTTCAGGCCCGGCTTGTTCAGGCAATAAGGCTTTCTGCGTTTTATAATGCTCTAAATCCGCAAGCACTGCGTTTGGAGTCAAGTGTTGTGGTCTAGTAATTCGCAGCGTGGCATCAAGCCGTTCGTTAAGCGCATTTAACTCAATAATGTCTGCAATGTTATGGCTTGTTAATAGACATACCTCATCTTCATAACCAGGCCTAGTGAATACCGGATGGCGTTTTTGCGGGGCTTGAATGGCTTGAACAAAGCCTTTCAGGTTGTACTGTAAAACGCCGATATTCGGTTCATTTAGCTTTTCGACAGTCCGATGACGTAACACTCGCCCCGCCATTTGAATAATAGAGCGCAAAGACGATGGTTCAATAATCGCCCAATCAAAATCATGATCACGTCCCACTTCTTCAACTGGCGTGGCGACTAGTATAAAAATGATATTTTCGGCTTGGCTGTTTTTGATGTGCTGTTGCACGATGGGATGTTGAAAAATCTGTTCGGGTTTATCAGGATTACGTTTTAGCAATTGATCCAGAAGCTGTTCTTGCGCATTTCGCATAATCAAAAGTTGGCGTGAGTGATACGCCATAACTTTAATTTCGGTATTTTTAGGTGCGTTATTCAGCAGATATCGACTTAGTTGAATACAAGGCTCAATATTAGCAACCCGCACCACGCCAAAACTTATCGTTTTTTGGGTTTCTGGCTCTCGTTGACTGTGACATTGATGAAACGCCAAAGCGGCTAATTGAATTTGATGAAAATAAAACTGATGAATGGTTTCGGTTTCGCTGTCTAGTTTTTGTTTTTCATACTGCGCAACGGTCATTTCAACCAGTTTTAACCTGCGTTTTGCTGGCGTTTGATTAAGTTTTTTTAAGCGTTTTTCTATAAAGGCATTATGGGCAGACTCAAATTGAACCAGTAAATCATCCTGTTCAATAAAGTTTTGAGTTTGGGTAGTGAATTCATCAATCCATGCACAGCTGACCTTTTGGCTTTTTTGCCTAGCTTTAGCAAAAATTGCCCAACCCGACTGATAGGCGTTAAAAAAGCCCTTAGCCAAATCGGGTGGAATCGTTGCGGAGGAGATCATTACTTTACGGCCAGAAAGCCCTGCTAAATGTACAAGTCGCCCAATCGCTATTAAGTCATCCCCAACAAAGTCATCAACTTCATCAATCACCAAGTCTGACGACATGAGTCGTAAACTAGGCAAAATATAGCGCCCACCACGACTGGTTTCTGTCGCCCCCATAATATGATCAATCGTGCAAGCCAAAACCGGCGCGTGCAGTAACGCTATGCTTTTATCCGTTTGAAATAAGGTGTCCAAAACACTGTCTGGAATCGGTGTGTCATAAATAATTTCGTCGTCCATTAAAGGCGCTTCTGATTCTGAACCAGAAATGTCGGTTTGCTGTTGTTTGGTGTCCTGTGTTTGCTGATGTAATAATTGCACCGCTCGTGAACCAATCAATACAGCTAATTCATCCTCTTGCAAGCCTATTTTATGGCGGTATTCGTCGCCAGTTTGTAAGGTGAGCGTTCTTAAACCCAGTGCCAAAATATAACGCAAACTTTTTGTATCATGCGAAAGTGCGCGCATGACTTTTGCATTGGCAAATGTTTTTCCCTGTCCTGTGCTTGCCATATTGACGGCAAAGAAACCAAATTGATGCGGGTTAAACTGGGTAGTTTGTGCAGTTTCTGCTTCGCGCCAAGCGAGTATTTTCTGTACCGCTTTATCCTGCCATGCAAAAGCCGGTGGGCTTTTCTTTTTCAAGATACGATTATCTTGCACATAACCAAGTTGGTGCGATTGCGCTTCAAACATCGGTAAATGATGGGCGATATGTAGGGTTTGCTTCATAACCCCAAGCAGATGTTCTTCCAAGCTTTGTTTAAGCTGATTTTTCCCCTTTATCTTTTGTGTATTTGCGTAGAGTTGCAGTTGGTTTTGAATTTTTTCATCTTTATCACGAGATGAATAATTGTGATCCGCCAGCATAAGCACCAACCGTGATTGCTGCATTAACCAGCGCCATGCACCAGTTTCTAAAGTTTGTAAGAGCACTGCCTCTTGCGATAATAATCTAGCCGCCCACTTTTTAGCGGGCTTCAGCCAAAGCGTTGAGTCACTAGGCAAACCTTGTGGATAGTCAAAACAACGCGACAGGTTTTTTTTATATTCGTTGTCGTCATACTTATTCTGATATTGCCAGTCCAATTTAATAAGCTGGAATAAACGTTGATACTCATTAAGTTCTGCGCCGAGAAATTGTTCTGCTTGTGGAAGACGGTGATGGCTCAAAATTAACCATGCAATGGATGCTGCCACAGGCGGTAAATCACTAAGTGGCGTGGCGTGGTCTTCAGCGACAGATCGCAATAACTCTGCTTTGTCAAATTCACCTTTCGCAAGGCGCTCTAGCCACTGTGTATCACTCTGTCCATTCACATATGCGCGCAAAAACAAGACCGAAATCCATTCGTGTCGTAAGGGGTCTCCAATCGGTTTTGCTGACTTGGCTGTCAGTTTAGATTGAAAAAACTCTGATGCCTTTCCCCAGTCATGAAACAATGCCGCTATGGCCGCCAACGACTTAATTAAGGGAAGCAGATGCCAATCATTTTCCCATTCGGTATTAACGATAGGTTGCTGAGTTGAATTAACTGGAACAATACCTTCTTCATTAAACTTATTGCGATTGCCAATCACCCAAATCAATTCAGAACGGCTTCGACTTCTTAGCCAATGGCAACTCACCGCTGTACTTTTGGTTGCCGATTTTCGCAGTAATTTTTTTACCGCCGACAAGCCTTCATCAGTAATAACTGTTTGCCAAGTTCGGCTGCCGATTCTGTTTGCAAAGCTATCAAGAATACGCCGTGTCTTAGGAAGTGCATTTTTTTCACACTGCGATACAAACGTGACCATCATAAATGCTCACCTTCTAAACTCATTTGTTTTGTGGCTTCAAACATAAAGTCCAAGGCTTTATGTTTTGTAAAGTTCTGTAAACATTGTTGGCGAAACTCTTGCTCTGTGGCTTGCTCTTTCGCGCAAATAAACGCCCAAGGCAGTATCAAGGTATCTTTTACCAGGTCTGCTATATCGAAAACCAGCGCACCTCGTCTAGTCTTTCCATGCATCACGGCAAAAGCATGTGGAATGCCTAGCACCCACAAAGTTGTAGCCGCCAAACCATAAGCCAGATAATTGCCATGATTTAAAAAACCATTGGCTAAGTCTTCCGCTTCAAAGTTACGTGTAAAAGATTGTAATTTTGTTTTTTGCGCTGCATAAGCATAAAGCTGTTTAGTAAAGCGTGCTTCAGCCGTAAGAAGCTCCGTCACACTCAACACACTGTTTATACTAGATCGATACTGTTTCATCGCATTTTCAACAAGTTGATCGTCAATAAAAAACCCCTGTTCATTTAAATCGCGATCTGCCAACCAAACCTTTTCCATATACGTTAGACGTTGCTCTTGAAAACGTTTTGCCGCTTCCAATCGCTTACTATCATCAAACCAAAATTTCATCCATCCTTGTAAATATTCAGTTGGTCGATATTCGCTCTGTGGTGTCATCCACTCAATTTCATTAGCCATGAATAAAGGTGTACCGCCGCCGCCGCAAAATCCAACCAACACGCCAGCAGAAGCTAACATCCTCACGGCAGCCTGCGTAACTGACGTGCCAGTACCGAGTAAAATAACCGTCGTATTCGCTATCGGAATATTCCAATACTGTTTTTCTGCTTGATTCTCAGTGAGATACAAAACTCGCCCATCTTTCTGCATGACGCGACATTTTTCGAGATAGTAAATATTTGCTCGTTTCGAGTGCAGTATGGCTTTTAAGTCAGTCAATTGCTCCACGTAGCAAGCTCCTTTATAAATTTATATTGTTTATGTATACCACTACTCTACCACCTCTCGTTGTCAGAACCTGTCACGGGAATAGTGCTTGAGTGTTTCTTCTAGGCGTTGCTTTACTTTCTGCCTGAGTTCGGGCGGTTCGATCACTTCGACTTCGGGGCCGTGTTTTAGGATGTCTTGGATGAGTTCGGTGTCGTGTTTGTAGGGAATGGTGAGTTGGTAGCGTCCGTCATCTAGCCAGCGTGTTTTCTGCTCGGGGTGCCAAATTTCAAATTGTATCCAGCGCGCTTGGTAGGCGCTAAAGTTGAGCACGGCCTGTTGATCGGCTTGGCCTGCAAAAATGCCGTAACTGGTTTCAAAGTGTTCGGATAGGTCTTGCGGCTTGACCTCTAGTGCGGCTTGCTCCAGTAAGCAGGCCTGCTGAATGCCTTCTAACGAAAAGCTGCGAATCGCTTGACGCTGATGGCAAAAGGCATCGAGTATCCAATGATCACGATAACGAATCAGTTGTTGCGGCGAAATCTCTCGGTCGTTGAGTTGATTAGTCTGCCGGCTCCAGAATGTTATGTTAAGCCGTTTTTGGTTGGCAAGAGCTTGGGCGATTTGCGTGAAAGTAGTCCGGTTTAATGGACCACTCGCCATTTGAATAATTTTTATTTTGTCGCTAAGCGCTGGGTTAGCTTGCCCTTGCTGACCCAGCCTGCGTTCAATTTGCGTCTTAAAAGGAGCCAGTTGTTCTGCAAGCAGGCCTGCTTGTAATTGATTCAAACTATTGCTCAGAATTAAGAGCGCTTGCAGTTCCTCTGGCGTTAACCAGTAACCGGCAATAGGCACTTTTTGGCTATTGCTTTTGTCGCGGTAAACCCGATTATCTGAAATAAAAAAAGGCGCACCTGTTTCTTGAATAAGTAGCTCAAGATCACGCCGAATGGTGCGGGTAGAGCAGTTAAATTGATCGGCAATATCGGCCAACCCAATCGGGCCGCTAGACTGTTGCAAATACTGAATGAGCTTATTAAGTCGAATCACCCTATCCATTAAGCCACCTTAATTAATCTTAGTTAAGGTGGTATTAAACCCTATTTGAAGTGAATAAAAAACCCTCTTGTACAAACACACAAGAGGGTTATCGAGTTACAGCCCTTCAGGCCACAAAAAAGCGCAATGACTTAGAACGTCACGATGTAATCTGCTAGTGCTTCAATTTCAGCATCATTTAGATTAGTGGCCATTGGCGCCATCATGGCGGTCATCGGTCCAACTTGCTCGCCCGCGCGGTAGGCGTTCATTTTAGTGATGATGTCATCACGGCTTTGGCCTTGTAGTTTGGGACCGACACCGCCACCGCCGGTCATGCCATGACACCCCATACAGGTACTGTAAAGCTGTTGGCCATTGGCAGCAGGCGCCGCGGGTGCCGCTGCTACTTGAGTTACAGGTTCCGTCGCTGAAATAGGTTCGGCTTGCTCAGTCGCTTCTTCAACTACTTTTTCAGGTACTTCTTCTGCCATCATCGGTGGTTGAGGACGTGATGAGGCGTCTGGCATCGCCATACTATCAGCCGGTGCGCTAAAGGCTTCGGGTAACTCACCTTCAACTCTGTTATCTAAACTAGGTACTGAAGGTTCAGCTGGTTTTTTGACTTCACGGGTATCAACGGCTTTTGCCGCATCTGAACCGTTTTCTGAACCACAACCAACCATCAGTAATGATGAGCCGGTGATGGTCACTGCAAACAATGCAGCAAATAATTTGTTAAATCGCATAGGTCTCTCCTAAGAAATATAAAGGGTTAGGTATACTTGGGTTTTTAGCTTGGGCTTGAGTAGTGTTGTTATGTTTCGACATCATTTAGTTATATCGTTAAGTTTGCTACTGGGATTAGTCTTGTTGCAAGCCTTAATGACATTTTGGTCATTTCAAAACTTAACTTATCATAAAGAACGCAGTTTGTCTGCACAGCAAATGCTAACAGAGGTCGTGCAATTTCGGGCCGATGCCAAACGACTAAAAGTTTGGCTTGCAGATTTTATCATTACCGAGAAAAGCAACACGGCTATTCGTGATAATTTATTTGCCAGAATGGATCAACAGCTGGCTGATTTAGCTCGCCAAAACCGCCTATTTGAACAGTCAGCGCGAACAGAAGATATCCTATTTAGCCAAGCCGTGGCAAACAACAGTCTGCTGTTACAGCAAAACCTCAATGCACTAAAGCAGGCTTTGCAAACTCGTCAAGTCCAGGCGCTCGATTCCGATGAAGCACGCTGGCAAACCCTACTAGCCCTGTTCGATAAGTTTCAAGGCGCGGATATTCAACAAGTCGTGAACGAACTTATTGACCTACACAAAGCACACGTGGCCAAAGCCGAAGCGGACGCAGAGGCTACGCGTCAATTTATCTACCTTGCACTCTTAGCAGTGACCGCGCTGAGTTTAAGTTTAATGCTCTTTTTAAGTTATCACTTAATTCACCGCTTTAATCAGTCGATGCGAAACCTAACGGCAGGTGCCGACCGCTTTGCACAGGGCCATCTAACCGATCCCATTCCTACTAGCGGCCCACGTGAATTTCAAGATTTAGCCGCCCGCTTCAACGATATGGCCGCGCATTTAGATCAGGCCATCAAAACCCAACTGCAATTACAAGAAAATACCGAAGACAAAGTGCGCGAACGCACTGCCCAATTGCAACATGTGGTGACCCAATTACATGATGCCGAACAACGACAGCAGGGGTTTTTAGCCGAACTTACTCACGAACTACGCACCCCCACTACAATTATTTTAGGCGAAGCAGAACTGGCATTACGACATTCACCCTCGGCACAGCACCAACAAACCCTGACGCGGATTATTGAATCCTGCCAAACCTTATCACTGCGTATTGATGACCTGATTATGGTAAGCCGTGGTCAGCACGCATTGGTTTCGGTTAACTTAACACCCGTGTTATTAGGTGATTTTTATCACGCCTTAGTAAAACAATGTCGAGATTACCAAGCGCGACTTGGCTTTGAATTGCAGCTTGACACTATTGCACTAACTGATAATCAACAGGTTTACATCGACTTGGAAAAAATGCATTTAGTGCTAGGCGTACTGCTTGAAAACGCCCTGCACTACCAGTATCCGCCTTTACAGATTAGGCTGACCATGAACATTAAGGATGAACAAATACGAATTATCCTAGCTGACCAGGGTATTGGCTTAGACTTTACTGATACTAGAGCACTCTTTACCCGCTATCATCGTGGTGAACAGGCTAAAAAAATGCGACCCGAAGGCTTAGGTTTAGGCTTACCCATAGCCAAAGCTTTGGTTGAAGCTCAGGACGGCGTGCTGCATTTTGCGCAAAATCAGCCGCAAGGCACTCAAGCCATGATAGATTTACCCCTCTTTGAGTTGAGGAGCGACGAGTAATGAAACTACTTCTTATCGAAGATGACCAGCGCCTCGCCGACTTTTTAGTCAGGGGCTTATTGGCCGAAGGCTATAATATTGAACGAATCAGCCGCATCGACGCAGCCATGCCTTTAATCCGCTCTAGCGAACCTGATGTAGTCATTCTTGATCGACTGCTCGAAGATGGTGATGGATTGCAGGTGTGTCGTGATATTCGCAATATGAATCTGCCCTGCAAAATTTTAATGCTATCGGCTTTAGCTGAGGTCGATGATCGCATTCTTGGCTTACGCACAGGCGCCGACGATTATTTGGGTAAACCCTTTCATTTTGAAGAGCTTCTAGCTCGTATTGAGTCACTTGCACAGCGCACCGGGCAGCGTGAACAAGATGTGGTACTTAAGCTAAAGGATTTGCAGCTTAACCTTGCAAAACAAGAGGTGCGGCGACAAGAACAAGCCATTGAGATGACCGCAAAAGAATTACGTATTCTTGAAATGCTGATGCGCAATCAAGGTCGCGTATTAAGTCGAGAGCGGATTCTTAGTCATGTTTGGGGTGTTCTGGAAGACCCCATGACCAATATTGTTGATGTATATATGGCACGATTACGACGAAAAATTGATGATGGATTTGATGAAAAACTCATTAAGACACGACGAGGATTGGGTTATGTCATAGGGGATTAACCTCCTATGACATCGTTTAACTAATTATGATTTTTGTGAATCAACTAGTTGGCAACAAAGGGTAAGGATGAATGATGTAGCACAATACGTAACTGCCCCTCATCATCTTTTTTAAAGCCCCAGGTTTTATCAACGGTGGTGGTTTCTCCCGCTTTATTGGTGAGCGTGACATGGCCCATCGTTAATGCCAGGTCGCCGTTAATATAAACCGCAGCATTATTAAACTCATATCCCTGCCAACCTTTTAGCGCAAAACCATCATCGCCATAGTTGGGGTTATTCCCCACAAAATAGGCCAAAGCGCCTTCATGCGTGGTTCTAAAAGTAGTATCACCGGTTGCTAGAGTCGGCTTAAATAATACCGGCCCCATCTTATAGCCGTAAGCTTGATTAAGCACCGCTTCAGCCGTTGCTTGTGCTTTGGCTTGGCCGCCTTTAGCATAATCTTGACTAATTTGAATCAATGCTGCACCCCAGGCTTGTTGCGCGGCACGCACCTCGTCTTCTGTGATATTGTTGTTTTGAACTGGTGCGGCGAGCGCGGCACCGGATGCCATCACAGTAACGAATCCCAAACTAAGTAATGTACGTCTTTTCATCTTGTTCATCTCCATTCTTGGCTATACCCCTTTACGGGCTGAGTGCTTCGAGTCATATGTTTGATGAGCTCTGCAGCTGTTCGAGTTCTATAGTAAGAGAGGAGTTTGAATCAGCCTGTTGAGAAAGATTAACCTAAGATGAACAGCTGATTAAGATGGATTACAACTTCGCTAAAGCCTTTTGCAACCGATTTATCGACACGGTTTGGATGGTTTTCATCGGTTGTGAAAACAATGAAATGCGCAACTCTTCCAGCATCCAACGCAACTCGATTAACTCTGACGGCGGATGTGCGCCATAACGCTGTGCCAAGGCGTCATAATCGGCAAGTAAACCCAGCATTTGGCGTTGGGTGTGTTGATCTTTTTGCGGGTCTAAATCCAGTTTTTCTAGGCGCAATTGCAAGGCTTTTAAATAACGCGGCATTTGTTTGAGCCATGTATCCGGGGTTTCCAGCACAAAATTCAGATTCACCAAACCATCCAACTGACTTTTAATATCGTCCATCGAAGCCAACCAACGCGGATTCACCTTGCCTTTCACTTGTTTGGCCAGTTGTTGATGGCCGGTTAAAATCTCCGTCACCAGGCCTGCTAAGGTTTGCGCATCGGCCACCCAGTCGGCTTTCAGGGTAGCCAAAGCAGCTACAAACTGCGCGTGTTGACGTATGGCTTGCGGTTCGGGCACAAGACGGCGCAGGGATTTATCAATAATCTGCTCGGTTAAATGGGCGCAGGAACCATAGGGCGCAAAACACAAGCAGGCCTGCTTGAGATTAAGATGTTTTTGCAGGTATTTCACCTTGTCGTGCAGTTGCATTTTTAACAAAGCCCAGACCGCATAACCATGGTGTTTTGTGGCCTGGCGTTCGTCGCCACTGCGGGTTAAAAACACCTGACCCTGCTCTATCACCAGGCCTGGATAGGCTTGTAATTGCTTGCCGTGAGATTTGATGGTTTCATGGTCTTTAAGGTCACCAAAATTCCATTCGGTGACCGCCTGTTTTTTCTCGCCGCCACTTTGCTGAATTTTCGCTTCAACCAGATGATGATAACGTCGTTTGAGCTCAGCCAGGTCGGCACTTTCGGCAATCAACTTGCCTTTGTCATCCAGCAGTTGATACCAAGGCAGCAGATGAGCGGGCAAGCTGACCGCATGAAAGTCATCAAGACCAATTTTGTGCTGTGCGCTGCGATTAAGTGCTTGAATCAGTTGCGGCGTAAACTCGCCCTGCTCGGCACTGATCTGCTGCGCTACCCGCTCGGCCACCGCTGGCGCGGGCACAAACTGTTTGCGAAGTTGTTTTGGCAAGGCTTTGATATAGCAGGTGATTTTTTCCTTAATAAATCCGGGCGTAAGCCATTCAAACTGGCTTTCATTCACCAGGTTCAGACCGGCTAACGGAATTTTAAATACCACACCGTCTTGTTGCTTGCCTGGCTCAAAACGGTAATCCAATTGCAAGGGGATGCGCTGGCTGAGTTGAATTTGATCTGGAAAATCGCGCTCGTACTGACGGTCTAAATCCTGTTTTAATAAATCGGATTCGGTCAGCTTTAGCGCTTCTTGCTGCTTTTTATCGGCTTTTTTCAACCAGCTTTCTAACGCCGGTTGGTTATAAATAGGCTCCGGAATCCGCGCGGCATAAAAGTCTTGCAGCACCTGTTCTTCGACTAACAAGTCTGGCCGACGCAGTTTGCTTTCATAACGCTCAATGTTTTCAATCAGCTTGAGATTATGCTGGTAAAAGGCGGCACGCGTATTGACCTCTTGTTGTGCCAAGGCCCGAATAAAAATGCCACGCGCGTCTTTTGGGTTAATAGGCCCGTAGTTACATACGCGACGGCTCACAATCGGCAGACCATACAAGGTAACCGACTCATAGGCACCAACCTGACCGGTTTTTTTCTGCCAATGCGGGTCCGCATAACTGCGTTTTATAAGATGCGGCGCACAATCTTCGACCCAGCGCACATCAATTTCGGCATTGGTACGCGCGTAAAGCTTGCTGGTTTCGACCATTTCAGCCGACATCAACCATTTGGGTTTGCGTTTAAACAACACCGAGCTGGGATGAATAAACAGCTTGGTACCGCGTGCACCCAGATAGCCCTGCGCGTCATCACGCATCATAATCTGCCCAAGCAGGCCTGCTAGTAGCGATCGATGCAGATTGATGCTATGCAAATCACTCAGCCGTTCAAGGGTTTGGCCATTTTCAGTGACTTCTTCATACAAATGCAGTTCACCAACTTTTAAACCAATCGACTTTAAGCTGACTTTAAGCTGGTGAAATAAATCATGCCATTCGCGCAAACGTAAATACGACAGGTAATTGGTTTTACAGAGTTTGCGCAGTTTATTTTGACTGAGGTGGCGCGCTTGGTATTCATAAAACCGCCACAAATTGAGGAAAAACAAAAAGTCTGAGCGCGGGTCTTCCCATTGTTTGTGCTTAGTACGCGCCGCCTGCATGGTTTGTTCGTTAATGTCTCGCGGGTCTTGAATACTGATGGCGGCGGCAATAATCAACACCTCGGCCAGCACATTGTTTTTTTCCGCTTCTAATACCATTTTGGCAATGCGTGGTTCGAGCGGTAAGCGCGCCAAATCACGCCCGGCGTCGGTCAGTTGTTTTTTGTCATCCAGCGCGCCAATTTCAATCAGTTGGCGATAACCGTCATTGACGGCTTTTTCTTCCGGCGGTTCAATAAACGGAAAGTTTTGCACCTTGCCGAGTTTAAGCTGCGCCATATTCAATAACACCGACGATAACGAGGTGCGGTGAATTTCCGGGTCGGTAAATTCAGGACGCGCGTTAAAATCTTCTTCGGAATACAAGCGAATACAAATACCGTCCGCGACCCGTCCACACCGCCCTTTACGCTGATTGGCCGAGGCTTGCGAGATTTTTTCAACCGGCAGTCGCTGGACTTTTGAACGCACACTATAACGGCTGATGCGCACCAGGCCAGGATCAATTACATAACGAATGCCCGGCACTGTCAGGGAGGTTTCGGCGACGTTGGTGGACAGAATAATTCGGCGCTTGTTGGAGGTTTGGAACACCTTGTTTTGCTCGCTCATCGACAAACGGGCATAAAGCGGAATGACTTCGGTGTTTTTTAAATTCTGTTTGCGTAGTGCCTCGGCGGTTTCTTTGATATCGCGCTCGCCGATTTGAAACACCAGCACATCGCCAAACGGATCATGCGTCGCCAATTCGTCCAACGCCTCGATAATGCCATCGGTTAAATCCTGCTCAATCACCGTGCCGTCGTCCATTTCGACCTGACCCAGCGGGCGATAGCGCACTTCTACCGGATAGGTGCGCCCAGACACCTCGACAATCGGCACTGCCCGACCGGGTTGCTTGAAATGCTCGGCAAAGCGTGCGGTATCAATGGTCGCCGAGGTGATAATCACCTTTAAATCCGGGCGTTTGGGCAGCAGCTGTTTAAGTATGCCAAGCAGAAAATCAATATTGACACTGCGCTCGTGCGCCTCGTCGATAATAATCGTATCGTATTGACTGAGAAAACGGTCGTTTTGGATTTCCGCTAATAAAATCCCGTCGGTCATCACTTTGATTAAACTGGTTTCGTGTACCTGATCATGAAAACGCACTTGATAACCGACCAACTCACCCAAGCTCGAACCGAGTTCTTCTGCCAGACGTTCCGCCACACTGCGCGCCGCCAAACGTCGCGGTTGCGTACAACCAATTCGCCCCATCACACCGCGTCCGGCTTCTAAACACAGCTTCGGAAGCTGGGTGGTTTTGCCCGAACCGGTTTCCCCGGCAATCACCACCACTTGATGGTTTTTAATCAAATCCAATAACTCATCACGCCGCCCCACTACCGGTAAAGCGGCATCATAATGGATGGTCGGCACCAAGGCTTTGCGTGCTTGTACCTTATCCAACGATTGCTGCAATCTTTCACACCAACGCAACCAGGCCTGCTTGTCTTGCTCGGTGTCAGCGCTCAGATTTAACCGCTTTAAATCACGTTTTAATCGAAACTGATCACGACTTTGCGCTTGTGTTATCAACGGGAAAAGTTCAGCTGGATTTTTAGGAAATGAGGACATGAGTATTTTAAATTTAGTAATGATAGCGAAGTTGAGCAATGAGAAGATCATTCTCCACCAGCTTGTAAACAATGCGGTGCTCTTGGTTAATACGGCGCGACCAATAACTGCTTAATGCATGTTTAAGCGTTTCTGGTTTACCTCGCCCTTCAAAAGGCGTTCGTTGAATTTCATGGATCAGATCATTGATTTTCTTGAGGGTCTTTTTGTCTTGCGTTTGCCAATAAAGATAATCAGACCAAGCATGCTCTGAAAATATTAATCGCATTCAACCAATGCCCGCGCTTGACTCTGTCCACTTTCAAGCTCATGGATCGAATCCATTAAACGCTTGGCATTTTTCGGGCTACGCAGCAAGTAAGCGGTTTCTTCTAGCGCTTGATAGTCCTCAAGTGACATCAAAACGGCTGCACGATCATTTTTTTTGGTGATCACCATCGCTTCATGGTTATCACACACCTGGTTAATACTTTCCGCTAAATGGTTGCGCGCCCAAGAATAGGTAACAGCTTGCATGATTATCAACCCCGCTTGATTAATGACAATATATTGTACAACATTAAACCTTAATCCATTCGTTCATTCAATCGTCAGTGTTAGGCTTAAATTTATGTCAATCTAGAGGAAGCAGCATTAACCGCTGAACGAGTAGTCAGCGGTTGCTTCAAGTGTTTGAGGTTAATTGGTGATGTCTTTTGGTTCACCAACCACGGCTTTCAGTTTGGCAAGATCAAAGGTGGTTTGTTCGATATCCAAACCCAATTCGAGCATTTGCGCTTCCAACTGTTCTTTTTCCGCTTTCAGATCAATCAAGCCACTGGTGTTTTGTTCGAGCGTGTACATCTGGGTCACACCTAGGTGATAAAAACGCAATAGTTTCATCGCTTCGACATCGCCGGCAGCAACCTTTTCTTGCAGTTGGCGCATGGCATTGGTGATGTGCATTAGGCTGCGTTTGAGTTTCCAGCCATACATCGCCTCCGCCATCCACGGCTTATCTTTAAAAAATTTCGCGGTGATCCAAAACACTAACACCAAACCCATTAACGCGCCCATAATTTGAATCGTTAGCGGATTGTGTGGATTATCAAACAGACTATAAAACCCATAGGAGGTACTAAAACCGACTAGAATAAATAACGCCATAATCCGAATGGTCGCATTACGCGTGTTAGTACGATAGACCTTAGGATCAATATCTTGAATCTGAAACATCCTGCCTCCTATTCAACTTATTCAACTGAAACGACTTCGACCTTATAATTTAAGCGTTTGCCGGCTAACGGATGATTACCGTCTAAAAAGACCTTATCGCCAGACACCTTCGTAATTCTAAAGTTAACGATTTCACCATCTGGATCTTCCGTTTGAACTACGCTACCCTCAACCAGCTCAACGGTATCATCAAAGTTCTCCGGGCCTGCCACCACAATCAAGTCATCACGACCTTGACCGTAAGCTTGCTCGGGCTCAATCGTTGTTTTGCCGACAAATCCAGGTTCTTCGCCATCCATAAAGGTTTCTAAACCTTCAATAATCTCTTCTTCACCATGTATATAAACCACAGGTTCAACATCAAACGTTGAGTCTAGTAATTCCCCTTTTTCATCACGTAATTCGTAGTGAAATGTGACCTTTGCACCATTTTTAATTCGCATAAACATTCCTTTGTGTTCTACATAAAATTTTCAGCATGCTAAAATTAACGTTATTTTACTCGATTTGGAATAGACCATGCGCCAGATTATCCTTGATACCGAAACCACCGGCATAGACCCCAAAAAAGGCCATCGTATTATTGAAATTGGCGCGGTGGAAGTCATTGATCGCCGGATTACCGGTGCCTACTACCACCAATACATTCACCCTGAGCGTGAAGTAGAACAAGAAGCAATTGATGTGCATGGCATCACGAATGAATTCTTAACCGACAAACCGCTATTTAAGGCGATTGTTAGCGAGTTTATGGACTTTGTAGCAGGTGCCGAGCTGATTATTCATAATGCCCCTTTTGATGTCGGCTTTATCAATCATGAGCTAAATCTACTGCAACCCAATAGCTGGGGCAAAATCGAAGACCATTGCAAAATTACCGATACGCTTAAAATGGCGCGGCGGATGTATCCCGGCCAACGTGCATCGCTAGACGCACTTTGCAAACGCTTGATGGTTGATAATAGTAACCGCACCCTGCATGGCGCATTACTCGATGCCGAAATCTTGGCGGATGTGTATTTAGCCATGACCGGCGGCCAGGTGAGTTTAAGCCTAAAAAATCAACACGAAGCGCATAGCCATTCGCTAACACAGCAAGTGGCCACTGCGCGTGCGGATATAATTGACCAACTTAAAGTCATTTATCCCAGTGATGATGAACTGGCCGCCCATCAGGCTTATTTAGCACAATTGTCAAAAGAAACCAAAACCGAGATTAATTGGTAACGTTAACCTGCAAAACTATGACGCCTGTGCAACGGCCAAGGTATTTTGTAACAAAGTAGCGATTGTCATCGGACCCACGCCGCCTGGTACAGGTGTAATCCAACTGGCGCGCGCTTTTGCTGATTCAAATTCGACATCACCGCATAAACTACCATCGTCTAAACGGTTAATACCTACATCAATCACAATCGCCCCTGGCTTAATCCAATCACCTTTTACCATGTTAGGAATACCTACCCCCACGACGACCAAGTCAGCTTCCGCAACCTTAGCGGGCAAATCTTTGGTGGCGCTATGACAAATAGTGACTGTAGCGCGCGCATTTAATAATTCAAGCACCATAGGTACACCAACAATATTGGATGCTCCCACGACCACCGCATTTAAGCCGCGCAATTCGATACCGGTTTTTGCCAACATTGTCATTACACCATGAGGTGTACAAGGGGCGAGTTTTGGCATCCGTGTCGCTAAGCGACCTACATTATAAGGATGGAAACCATCAACATCTTTAGCTGGACTAATACGCTCAATCACTGTCTCAGGGTTAATATGATCAGGAAGCGGCAGTTGCACTAAAATGCCATGCACTTCAGGGTTTTCATTAAGCTCGTCAATCAAGGCTAACAAATCCACTTGGGTGGTGCTAGCAGGTAGGTCATACGCAAAGTCGGCAAAACCGACTTCTTTACAGGCATTTTTTTTGTTACGTACATACACCTGAGAAGCAGGGTTTTCACCCACTAAAATCACTGCCAGGCCTGGTGGCAATTGATCTTGCTCTAAACGCTCAGTAACCTGGGCTTTGATTTCTGCGCGCACCTCGGCGGCAATCGCTTTACCATCTAAAATGTTTGCGGACATAGCTTAAAAAACTCCTTCTATTTAATCTGCAAATTATAATAACCGAAATATTACAAAATGAATGCAAAAAAAGCATGGTGGCTAGTTGACAGTATTAAAAGCGGTCTATACAATACGCGCATCTTTTGGCTGATACCAAAAAGGTTTTAAACCTTAGCCCTAAGATGTGTTCTCGGAGTGTGGCGCAGCCTGGCTAGCGCATCTGTTTTGGGTACAGAGGGTCGGGGGTTCGAATCCCTCCACTCCGACCATATTTCGTTTAGTAGAGTCTTTCTAATAAACAGCCCAGGTTCGAATGAGCGCCCATAGCTCAACTGGATAGAGCATCGCCCTTCTAAGGCGAGGGTTGCAGGTTCGAGTCCTGCTGGGCGCACCAATCAACGCCTTATAATATGGTGGTCGTAGCTCAGTTGGTAGAGCCCAGGATTGTGATTCCTGTTGTCGCGGGTTCGATCCCCGTCGATCACCCCATTTTTCCAAGATTTTTCCAGCTAACTAATTATTTACACACTCTAATGCTTCAAACATCTTGTTTTTACCACTTCTCTTTGCTTTATACATAGCTTGATCAGCTTGCTTAACTAAGGTTTGCCCATCAATAGTATCGGATTTAGCATAATAAGCGACGCCAATGCTGGCCGTTACAGCCAAAGGATGTCCATTGAAATAAATAGGTTTAGCAACAGACTCTAATAGTTTTGCAATAAACGTCAGATCTATCTTTTGGTTTGATAAGACATGCTTCAAAATCACAAATTCATCACCGCCGTATCGTGCAAAAATATCCTCACTTTCAATTTGAGTACTTAATCGCAGCGCTAATTGATTTAATAAAAAATCACCTGCCTCATGACCAAGACTATCATTAACTTCTTTAAACCCATCTAAATCAAAAAATAATAGCGCAAGACGTACATCTTTATCAGCGATATCACGCATAGATTTTTCTAAATATTCAGCAAAATAAATGCGATTAGGCAAACCCGTTAAACCATCATAATAAGCCAATCTATCCAGTTTAAGCTCAGCAACTTTTTGTTCTGAGATATCTAACATAGAGCCCACAACCTTACCATGGCGTATATTCGATTTAGGTTTAACTCGCTGCCTTACCCACCTAACCGCTTGGTTAACAACTAATCGATGCTCAAGCTCTAATAACTCTTTACCTTCAGCAATATTTTCCCAAAACAATTTAAAGATTTTAAGATCATCAGCGTGAATTAGACGCTCAAAACGCTCAACATCAATATTAAGACTACCTTCTAATCCAAGCATTCTTGCTGCTTGCGCTGATAACTCCAATTCAGCTGATGAACAATCTAAAACCCAATGACCTAAATTTGCGACCGACTCGGCTTCCTCTAAAAAGGTTAAAGCCTGTTGTAATTGAAGTTGAAACGTATTTCTTGCCAACAAATTATCAATCCGCAACTCTAATAATCTTAGGCTGAATGGTTTGGTAATGAAATCATCAGCACCATACTCTAAACCTTTTACATGAGTGGCTTCACTGTTATCAGCCGTTACAAGCACAATAGCCATTACCTGCCCCCACTCTAATTCTCTAATGGTTTTGAGTAAAGTTAATCCATCCATGTCAGGCATCATGACATCTAGCAAAATTAATTCTGGTTTTAACGACTCAATAAGCTCAAGCGCATCTTTAGCCGAACCAGCCACATAAAGCTCAAAACGTTTATTCAATGTTTTTGCTAAGATGCTAAGCATTGCGGGCTCATCATCAACAATTAAAATTTTTGCTCGCTTGGTATTATTCATCAGCCTGGTTACACTCTAAGAGTTTAGTAGGATGCTCAAAACTCAACCAACTATCGGTCAATTGATAGTCTTAAGTTTTTACACTAAGCACACTTTATAGGTATTAAGTTTAAAGTAATACTTCTTACAAAAAAATAAAAATTATCAAGGCTGAAGATGTTTACCCTCCACACCTCGAATAAAACTGAAAATCTGCTGGCACATCTGAATAAGGTGTTAGAAATGCAACCCTTATCCAGCCCGTTTGCCCGCGACGTGTTTTTAATTCAATCGCAAGGCATGGAGCGTTGGTTATCGCAACGGCTGGCGGATGCGTTCGGCGTTTGCGCGAACGTAGATTTTCTGTTTCCGGGCAAGTTTTACAATCAAATTGCGCAAGCGATTGATCCCACACTTGCAAGTGATTTTTTTGAGCGCGAACAGCTAATGTGGCGTCTTGACGCGCGCTTACGTGATCTCAGCCATGCCGATTTGGCGCCGTTACAAACCTATTTACAAGGCGAGCAGTTGGCGATTAAACGCTTTGGTTTGGCGCAACAACTGGCGCAGGTGTATGACCAATATGAACTGATGCGCTTGGATTTATTGGATCGCTGGCAAGCCGGCCAAACCTTCACAACCCATCCGGCAGAAATCTGGCAACGGCGTTTGTGGTTGGATTTAATCATTGACACCGAACAACCGCACCGTGGCCAGGCCTGGTTACGAGTGATTGAGCGCCTAAAAAATACCGAACCCAACAACAGCGCCTTTGCCCTGCCGGAACGGATTTCGGTCTTTGGTTTAACCACCATGCCACCGCTGTTATTGGATTTTCTGCACGCACTGGCGCGGCATACTCAGGTGCATTTGTATTTAATGCAGCCGTGTCAACATTATTGGGGCGACATTCGCTCCGGCAAACAAATGCGCATCGAACGGCTGCAAGCCGAACAACTGGAACAGATTGGCGACATCAGTCATCCGCTGTTATCGCTGCTCGGGCAACAAGGGCGTGAGTTTCAACAGATGATTTTGGAGCGCGGCGAACTCGACTGGGAGTTTGACAGTTTTGAACCTTTTGGCGATGCAAGCGATGATGCGTGCGACGATTCAACCCCGCGCTCGGCACTGGTGCAATTGCAAAACAGTCTGCTTGAAGGTCAACACACCGATAAAATCGCGGTGCAAGACAACTCGATTCAACTGGTCAGTTGCCACAGCCCGATGCGCGAACTCGAAGTGCTTAAAGACGCGCTCTTAAAGCAACTCGACCAAGATCCAAGCTTAGAACTGCGCGATATTTTGGTGATGGCGCCTGACATTTCGGTGTACGAACCCTTTATCTCAGCGGTGTTTGATAGCGCTTCGTCATCACAACCCACGTTTCGCTACGCCATTGCCGACCGCAGTTTGCGCTCGTCAAACGAACTGCTCGATACCTTAATTAACCTGCTGAACCTATTATCAAGCCGATTTGAATGGCACGCGGTGTTGGATATTTTAGAGCGCGAAGCGGTGTACCCCAACTTTGATTTGGACGCCGACAGCCTCGCCTATATTCGCCGTTGGGTCGAACAAACCCATATCCGCTGGGGACGCGATAGCGCGCATCGCCAACAACTGCAATTGCCGGCTTTGGAACAAAACACTTGGCACGCTGGCTTAAACCAAATGATGTGGGGTTTTGTTAAACAAGGTACCGGTTTGGAAATCGAAGGTTCCGCCGCGCAAGCACTCGGCGGCTTGGATGCGTTTGTGCGCGAAGTGTTGTTTGACTATGCCGAGCGTACTAGTAAACCGTTAAGTTTGCAGGCCTGGTCAGCATTGTTACTCAATCTAATCGACAAAACCCTGCAAGACAATGCCTACCAACAACTCATGCCCTTGCGTGACATGCTGCAACGCTTGGCGCAGATGCCGAGCAACGAAAGCTATCCGCTCAGTGTGATTGTACGCTGGCTGGATTTGGCGGCGGGTGAACACAAAACCTCACAAGGCTTTTTAGCCGGACAACTGACCTTCTGCTCGATGCTGCCGATGCGCTCGATTCCGTTCAAGATGATTGCGATTTTAGGCTTGAATGACGGTGATTTCCCCAAAATCGACCGCCATCCAAGTTTTGACTTAATGGGCTTGGCGGGACAATTTCGTCAGGGCGACCGTTCTGCACGCCGCGACGACCGCTATCAATTTCTCGACGCGATTTTATCTGCCCGTCAAACCTTGTATTTGAGTTACGTCGGACAATCGATAAAAACCAATGACGATTTACCGCCGTCGGTGGTGGTGAGTGAATTACGCGATGTGCTGGCGCTTACCCCGCTCAAACAACCGCTAAACGGCTTTTCGCAAACCTATTTTACTTCAGAGTCATTGCCCAAGGCTTTGCGAACCTACCAACCGCGCGCTGCGCGGATTGCGCAGGCGTTTGCGCTCAGTCAACGCTTTAAACACGCCCCACGCTGGTGGCAAGGCGCGATTGACGCTCAAAACTCGGATGAATCCGGCTCAGCAGGCCTGCTTATCGAGGAACTGGTGCGCTTTGCCGGTGACCCGCCGTTGTATTTTATGCAAAACGTCATCGGCATACGCTTTGATGAAGTGGCCCAACAACAAAGCGCCAGCGAACCCTTTGCGCTCGATGGTTTAGAAAACTATCATCTCAATCAACGCTTACTGGCCGCCAAACTCAAAGGCGATGCGCAACTCAACGCGCTTATCGAACGCCTGCAACACTCCGGCGAATGGTTATCCGGTCAGTTTGGTGACATAAAACTCGACGAACAACTTCGCGGTTTGCAGGCCATCGCTGCATTGATTGAAAATACGCTAACGCAAATCGGCGAGGCGCAACCGGCCGACTGGTTAGAACTCGATTTGACCGCCGGACGCCTAAACGGCTGGCGTCACCATCACGCCAATGGTCAGTTGCATTATCGCTACAGCAAACTTAAACCGAAGGATTACCTGCAGGCCTGGTTATGGCACCTAACCGGCGATCAACCGACTTGGTTAATTGGTTTGGACAAAGACAATAAGCCACAAGCCTATGAGTTTGCGCCGCTCGACCAAACCGAACGCATGGCGCAGTTGAACAACTGGTTACAAACCTACCAACACAACTTAACCGAACCCTCGGCACTCATTCTGGAAGCGGCCTGGGCATACGTCAGTGCCAAGAAACCAGAAAACGCTGAACGCGATGCGCTTAAAGCGATCTGCGACAAAGTGGAAGGCACCAAAGATTGGGCTAGCAACACCAGCCGTCCACCCAAAGCGGAAATCGCCTTGCTGTACCAAGGCATCATGGTCGATGAACTCTACAGCGACGCATTTTTAACCCTCACCGAACAACTCATCACGCCGATCTGGCAAGCGCTGAACGACAAGGAGACGTCTGCAAATGACTAATAGATCACCCACCCTTGCGCCGTTTCATGTTCTAAACCATCCGCTAATCCCCGGATCGTGCCTGATTGAAGCCAGTGCCGGCACCGGCAAAACCTTCTCGATTGCGTTTTTGGTGTTGCGCTTGGTAGTGGAAAAAGCGCTGCCGATTGAACAGATTTTGATTGTGACCTTTACCGATGCCGCCACCCAAGAGCTGCGCGAACGCGTGCGCCAGCGCTTGGTGGAAGCGAAAAATGCGCTGAACGGCGCAACCAGTGAAGACAAACTGCTCAATGACTGGCTGACTCAATTGGCATCCCAAGTGCCACACGCCGACGCCCAAGCGCGTTTGGTGCAAGCCTTAGCGAACATCGACCAAGCCAGCATTTCGACTATTCATGGATTTTGTCAAAAAATCCTCACCGAATACCCGCTGGAAAGCGAACAGGCGTTTGGGCAAACCCTCACCACCGATATGACTGGCCTTTACGATGAATTGGTCGCCGATTTTTGGCGCCAAACCGTTTACGAGCGTTCTAAAGAGCAGGTGGCGTTGATCTTAGCGGCGTTACCTTCACCGAAACACTTACATCAACTCGTAAAGCAGATTAAACAACCGGGCTTGCGTATTACGCCCAGCCTTGACGATCTGGATACACTGATGCCCGAACTGCTCGCGCACCAGCAGGCCTGGCAAGATTGGCTTACGCAAACGCAACCGAAAATCGACGCCTTTATCGCCGAGGCACAAGCACAAAACTGGATTAATGCGCGCAGTTTAGGCGCGCTGGCTGGGCATCAAGCTAATTTCACCCACGACCCGCTCACGCTGCTTGATTATTTGGCGAAAGGTACGCCCTTTAACAAACAAGGTAAACCCGCCGCGGCTGAATTCGTTGCCCAGATTCATCCCGGCGATACCCTGCTCACCAACCAAACGCAATTACATCAGCAACTCAAAATCGCTTTGCAATCGGCGTTTGCCGCGCACTTTCATCAGCAACTCAGCGTCAAACTGCAAGCGCAAAACCTCATGAGTTTTGACGATCTCATTCAACGCTTGTATCAGGCTTTGCAACAACCGCAAGCGAGCACGCTAATCAAAAGGGTGCGTAGCGGCTATCAAGCAGCGCTGATTGACGAATTCCAAGATACCGACCAATGGCAATGGGGCATTTTTTCCGCGCTGTTTAATCAAAGCACACAGACCCTTCAAAACCCGCAAACCGAACCCGCGTATTTGTTTTTAATCGGCGACCCCAAACAAGCGATTTACAAATTCCGTGGCGCCGATATTCACGCCTATTTTGCCGCCGCAAGCCAATGCCAAGCGCATTACACCCTGGACACCAATTGGCGCTCCCAACCAAATTTAGTACAAGCTGTGAATCAGGTGTTTAACGTGGACAACCCGTTTCGATTTGACGCACTGCATTTTCAACCGGTCAACGCTGGCGTCAATTCTGACCCACAACTTTCCGCGCAACCGGCGTGGCATTGGCTTACCCTTCCCGATAAAGACGATGGCAAACCCTGGGAAAATAAGTACGCCGAGCCACTCATTCAACAAAATCTACTCGCTGAAATCAGCGACATGTTGCAACATCACGGCGTGCAACCAAAACAAATCGCGATTTTGGTGCGCGCCAATCATCGTGCTGACGCCTATCGTCAAGCGCTCGCCAAACTCGGCATTCCGGCGGTGATTAAAAGTCGCCAATCCATTTATCAAACCGCACAAGCCGAACAACTTTATCGGGTGATGGCCGCGATGTTACAGCCCAACGACAGCCGCCTGATTAAGCCGTTATTGGCACTGGATTGGTTTGGTTTAAACAGCGAACAGGTGTATAGGATTCTGCACAGCGATGCCCTTGAACACTGGTTTGAGCTGATGCAACAGCTCAATCAACTTTGGCACAAAACCTCGTTTATCGCTGCACTCTATGCACTACTGGAACAGCAACAGGTGTTTGAACATTTAACGAAATTTAATGATGCAGAACGGCGCATTGCTAATATCCAACAGCTGGCGGAAATCCTGCAAACTGAAATCCATCAGCGCCATCTGACCCCCGCCAAAACCCTTGGTTTTTTGGCGCATCAGCTCACCGAGCCGGATGGTTCCGATGCCACAATTGTGCGCCTTGACCGCGATGACGAAGCCTTGCAAATCGTCACCGTTCACGCCGCCAAAGGCTTAGAATACGACTATGTATTCTGTCCGGATTTATGGCAAGCCAAAGACCCGGAAAAAAACCCGAAAGACCCGGTACGCGTGTATCAAAATGGAGAATGGCTATTGGATTTGGGTTCCGAGCAATTTACGCAACACCATTATCAAGCCTATCAAGAACAACAAGCCGAAGACTTGCGTCTGGCCTATGTCGCACTGACCCGCGCCAAAACCCGCAACACAGTGGTGACCGGTGAAAACCTAAAAGGCTTTGACCTTTCGCCACTGGGGTATTTGCAACAACAGCCATCGCGCGCTGAACGCCATGACAGCCTGTTTACCCGCCGCGAACTCGCGCTACATGCACAGCCGCAGGTCTATCAACCGCCAAGTGCACCACGCGATTACCAGGCCTGCTTAATGCAACGCACTTCGGTCGATACGCGTTATCGACTGTTTAGCTTTACCGGTTTAGTCAAAGCCGGTCACAGTGCCGCCAGCACGCCTTCTGCACAACTGGAAGCCGTTAACGAAACCCCGACCGATAAGGCACAAGAAAACCTGCAGCCTCAGGAAGCGACGGCGATCGATGCGTTCGATAAAGAACGCGATATCGCACGCGGAGCGGACTTTGGTAATCTGGTGCATGACCTATTGGAACAGCAGAATTTTGCGCAACTGGCGCAAGGCGTTGATCCCGAATTTCGTCAAGCGCTGTGCCAAAAATACGGGCTTAAACTCAATCCTAACCAACAACTTGCGCTAGATAACTTAATGCAACGCATCGTCACCACGCCGCTGCGCAGCGATCAACCCGATTTAACGCTATCGCAACTGCCCAGCAACAAGGTGCTGAAAGAAATGGCGTTTTACTATGCGCTCGCGCCCAGCTCGACCTTGCAACTGAATCAGGCCATGCCCAACGATGTGCCGTTTTTACCGATCAAAGCGCAACAACTGGCCGGCTATCTGAACGGTTTTATCGATTTGGTGTTCGAGCATCAGGGACAATTTTATCTGCTCGATTACAAAACCAACTACCTCGGTTCCGACCCGAACGACTACACCTCAGATCGGCTGTTTGCAGAAATGCAGCATCACAGTTACGGCTTGCAATTTATGCTCTATTGTTTAGCGCTGCATCAGTATTTAAGCCATCGCCTGCCCGACTACGA
The DNA here is from genome assembly GCF_000227665.2 of Thiomicrospira aerophila AL3. Classification (NCBI taxonomy): domain Bacteria; kingdom Pseudomonadati; phylum Pseudomonadota; class Gammaproteobacteria; order Thiotrichales; family Piscirickettsiaceae; genus Thiomicrospira; species Thiomicrospira aerophila. Next base: position 1,391,278 of record NZ_CP007030.1, read on the forward strand.
TTACGAACGCCACTTTGCCGGCGTGGTGTATGGTTTTGTGCGCGGCATGAACGGTGAAAACGCCGACACCGGCGTATATCACTATCGCCCAAAACTGGCCGACCTTGAACGCTTAGAAGCGTGCTTAAGCCCACAACACGCGCCATTACAGGGAGATGCATCATGACTCTTCAACAACCCACCTCGTTTTTAGATCATCGGTTAGCGGCGTTTTTTGCGCCGAACAACCCCGAGCTGGCGCAAATCATTAAACAGCTGTCGCGCGCGCTCAGTGAAGGTCACAGTTGCATTCAACTCGATGCTGACCAACAAACCATCATTCGCAACAATCCGAGCGAAGCTTGGGTGCTGGATGACGATTTGCTCTATTTCAGCCGCTACCATCAATACGAAACCCAACTGGCACAACAACTAAAACGCAAAGCCGCCCCCACCGAGCCGCTTGGCTTAGACGCGCAAAGTCTCCACGCGCTGTTTAACGACCCGTTGCAGCAACAAGCCGCTGAATTGGCACTGACCAAACAACTCGCGCTGATTACCGGCGGCCCTGGCACCGGCAAAACCACTACCGTGGTCAAAATTCTCGCCCTACTCATGCAACAGCACCCGCACGCCACTTTTGCGCTGGCCGCGCCGACCGGCAAAGCGGCGATGCGACTGCAAGAATCGATTGCCAATAGCAAAGCGCAACTGACCGATTTGTTTCCAGCCGACCTGCTAGACAAGATTCCGCACCAAGTTAGTACCCTGCATCGTCTGCTGGGCGCACGACCGCTGACGCCAGAATTTAAACATCATGCCGAAAACCCACTCAGTCACGATGTGCTGGTGGTCGATGAAGCCTCGATGATTGATTTGGCGCTGATGAGTAAATTGGTCAATGCCCTTAAACCGAATGCCAAACTCATTCTGCTCGGCGATAAAGATCAACTCACCTCGGTCGAATCCGGTGCGGTGCTGTCCGACTGTTACCGCGCCTTAGCCGATAATCGGGTCGAACTGCAAACCACCTACCGCTTTAACGAACAGATCAAAAAACTGGCACACGCGGTCAATCAACAGGACGCAGAAAAAGTATTGATACTGTGCAAAGAAGCCGAAAAAGCCGACAGCCAAGCGGTCATTGGGTTAAAAAACGTGCAAAAAGCCAGCGAGCTGAGCGGCTTTATTCAACGCCATTACCGCGCCTATTTTGATCAGGTCACCCAAGTTCAAACCGAACAAGACATTCTCGCGCTGTTTCAAACCTTTAACCAATTTAAAATTCTCAGCGCGACGCGTGAAGGCGAATTTGGTTTAAGTGCGTTTAATCAGCTTGCGCAACCAGGCCTGGTGACCACGCAATGGTACGCCGGACGTCCGGTAATGATTGACAAAAACGACCCGAGCACCGGCTTATACAACGGCGACATCGGCTTGTGTTTGCCGAATATTCACGCGCCGAACAGCGACCAATTGAAAGTGTATTTTCTGCTCGCCGACCAGCTGCGAGCATTTGTGCCGAGTCGCTTACCCAGCCATCAAACCGCGTTTGCGATGACGATTCACAAAAGCCAAGGCTCGGAATTTGCCCACGTAATGATTGCACTGGGCAACCAGCTCAACAGCCAAACCGAATCCTTAGTAACCAAAGAACTGCTCTACACCGCCATCACCCGCGCCAAAAGCCAAGTGACACTGGTCGCCAGTGACAGCGTCGTGAAGCAATGCGTCAGCAACGCGATAGAGCGCCACAGTGGTTTAGCGCGGCGTTTGACGTGACTTTTGCTGTAACCAGCGATCAAGCTGATTCGCAAAGGCTTGCCGGTCAGCTTGATTAAAGCTCGCTGGCCCACCGGTTTGAATCCCGCTTGAGCGCAGGTTCTCCATAAAATCACGCATAGTTAAACGCGCCTTAATATTGCTTTCTGTGTAGAGTTCACCGCGCGGATTCAACGCCAAACCGCCTTTGGCAATCACCTCGGCCGCCAAGGGAATATCCGCCGTAATCACCAAATCGCCGGCAGACAGTGCTTGCACAATATGATTGTCGGCCACATCAAAGCCTTTAGGCACTTGAATCAAACGAATATAGGGGCTACCTGCGATAGCCATCGCATGATTGGCAACTAAAGTCACCGAGGTTTCAGTGCGCTTCGCTGCTTTAAATATGATTTCTTTAATGACCGCCGGACAGGCGTCTGCATCCACCCAAATTTGCATAGTGTTCACTTTTTATTATTACGGCATGACTACCGAGAGCTAAAAATCATAACTCTAGCCAAGCAAGTACTCTTGATTAGCCATCCAAACCTAACTCATCCTGCGCATAGGATACCCTGATTATGCGTTAATGCTAAATTGAAAAGTTTGCTTTAACAACGGCTGTAGCTGAACCACCCTGGCAACCGGTTCAGCATCTTTATAACGCCTTGGGTCAATGATCACAAACCCCCAAAACTGTAAAAATCGTACCATAAACCGTGATTCGATAAGCAGGCTTAAACACTCTTCTGGCGAGAAGTAACCATCCGTAGGGAATTTCGTTAATAAATCGGGAAAAGCCGTCATTACTTCTTCAGTCAACTGATCTACACTCTTGTGGCTCTGAATGCGCCACAACATAAAAACCCAAATGAGTCGCAGGTCGATATCGTATTCAAAACCATCGAAGTAGCCCCAGTTATATTGACTAACAGCGGCTTCTAACATAGGTTTAAAAAATGCCTGTAAACCTGATTTTTGATACTGTTTTTGCGCGGCCTTTTTTATATGGTAGCGACCACTACGTTGATAAATAATGCCGCTAATTTCTGCTAACACCCTCGTGTAGTGCAAGGCATTAAATTTATCTTCGTTACTGCCTGCAAACTCACTGATACTGATGTCATCTTCAAATTGAGCAACTGAAAATTCAGATAATAACTCACTCGCCTGTTTAACCAACTTTGCCGGTAAATTGCCTTTAGTTGTGGCTTTAAACGACCCGTCTTGCGTCATCGCTTCATCAAGAATAAGGCCGAGATAACGCATCACAGGGCTGGCACCAAGCTCATCTGGTGTGCTGATTGTCACCCACTGTAATTCATCAAAAGGCGCATAAAGCCAGTTAGCCATTTGTGTTGGCGTCACGCCACAAAAATCAGATTGTGGTTGATTATTTCGATCTTTCATTTGGTGTTGCAAAGCGAAATTAAGTTCATCAATACTCAAATTTGGACTCATGGCCAGCATGGCTTCTACCTCATCCATAACTTGGGCATGTTGCTTGGATACGCTGTTCATACAACAACGTTTAAATTTTTTACCGCTGCCACAGTGGCAAGGATCGTTACGACCGAGCTTCATGGTTATCCCTTACATGGGTTTAAAAGGCATCTTTTAGCACCTCATCAATGCTAAAGGGCATGGTGGTGCGCGCTATGTTAGATTGTGTGAGTTGATAGAGTCTGTCTAGCGAATCGAGGGTCTGCCAAAGCAACAACAATTGGCGAAATGAAATTTTCCCAGTCAGCTCAAACTTCTTAATCGTAGCCGCAGGTACGCAGCTTCGCTCTGCCAATGCCGCGCGTGACAGTTTGGCTTGCTGGCGTAACCCACGCAAATAAGCCGCATAAGCTTGGCTTACATCGGTATCATCAAGTAAGGTAAGATTCATCCGCAACGACCTATTGGATACAGTTGTGTCTTTTATATAGATTAAAGGCCATAAATAGCTACTATTGTATCCATTTTAAACGGCCACACCTCAAACGACAGGCTATGCTCAATCGGGATGCTGTTTTTGACATAACGAAACGGCAAACTAAACCAACCCAAATTATTGCAAAAAATCAAATTAACAATAACTAACCCACCGCCAACTTTGCAGCTTGCTCAACAATCCGCGCAATGCCGCTGATTAGGTTACCCAATTCTGTAGCTACTGTGTTTTGTAGGTCGGTTGATTTCGTCATTATTCTCCTTTGCTGTCGGCTACTACTGGCACGGTTTGATACTTTTGTTTCGGGCTACTGGGCTTGTCCGGTAAGGTCATGGTTAGCAGGCCTGCTAACGCCTGCCGACAAATTTCACCCTCAGTTCAAAAAACCCAATACTTGCTTTATATTGTGCTCTATTCGCTGCATTTCATTGGGTGTTAACAGCGTTAAGCAATCAGACGTGATTCTGCAAATATCTAAGGCTCGGATCTGGTCGCAGAGTACATCCGATGCTTTGTGCAACCGATCTCTCGATTGCAATCGAAACCGTAATGGCTCGGCATGGTCTATCAAACTGGTACTCAAGGGTAATACAATCACGGTTGGGTGAGGGAGTTCATTAAGCCAGTTGTTTTGCAAAACCAATACCGGTCGCACTTTTCCCGGCTCATTACCTTTTGATGGATTTAAGTTGGCGAGATAAACACCGCCGCGCAGTAGTTGTGGTGCCTCCATCATCACAAGCCTTTTAATCCATCATTGACTGTTGCGTCCCAGTCGTCTAGTTCTTCCTGCGTCTGTGCCCGCACTTTTTGCGCGGCCGCTTGCATTTTGGCCTTTAACAAAGTCTGCTCTTGTTGCTGACGGAAACGCTCAACCGCTTGACGAATCAGCTCACTTTTAGACAGGTGCAACTGCCCCGCTAAATCAACCAGATTTTGCGCAAACTCATCAGATGCTTTAATCGTAATCGTCTTCATAGTCACTCCCTCTAGAAGCCTTGGTAATACTTTAGTAACACCAGTATAGCAACACTCGTTAAAACCGACAACGCTAACACCGCAAAGTGTGACCTATCAAAATTTTGCGGATGGTCGGTTAGTACTTGGGAACACATTTTTTCAAGCCGTTCCACTTGTAGAGCAAATTCGTTCTAACCCCTAAAGATTGCGTGGCTTCAGCTACACTGTATCCCTGCTCAGTGACTAAGGTGACGGCTTCTTTATTAAATTCTGTTTAATTTTTAGCTTTTAACTTTTGGAGATAAAGGGTTTGATTGATGTTATTGTTTGTACATTAATATGTACGTAAAGGTATGCGAGATGAATGTAAGCATTTCAGAATTTCGTCAACATTTGCCACAGTACTTGAAACAAGTTCAACAGGGCAAAGAAATTCAAATTGCTAATCGTGGCAAAGTGATTGCACGATTAGTTCCTGATGAACAGGTTGCTAAACAACAAAAGGCCTTAGAAAAACTGCTTGCTTGGCAGAAGCACATAACTATGGACGATGTTGTTAATACAAGTGATCTAGCAACATGGAGTCACGATAAAGATAATCTGTGACACACACGTATTAATTTTTTGGGCCTCAAGTCCTGAAAAACTAACAGATAAGGCCAATCAGCTTATTCGACTAGGGCTTACCAAAGGCACTTTGGCCTGTTCAGATATCAGTCTTTGGGAAATGGCGATGCTAATAGACAAAAACCGTTTGTGTCTACCAACGACGATTAAAGCCAGCGAGTATATCCAAACGATAATCGATGCAATGAATTTAAGGGTATTACCCATTACGGCAGAAGTGGCTGAATTAGCGCAACTCGACGATTTTGTGCATGGTGATACGGCTGACCGATTAGTTGCAGCGACCACACTTGCAAACAATGGCACATTGATTACAGCTGATGCCAAGTTACATAAAGTAAAACGCCTAAAATGTGAGTGGTAAAACATTATTTTCAAGCCACAAAAAAGCCCGCGGAAGCGGGCTTGGGTATATGGTGGAGCTGGGTGGATTAGAACCGCTTTTAAATAGAGGGTTTCAATTTATTTTTTCGTTAAACTTAGAGCCTGTAAATTAAATTGTGTAAACGCTCATAGTTTAAAATCCCCCAAAAAGGAAAAATACTATGAGCCAATTCGATCAAGAAAAACTTAAAGCCATGGCTGCTGAGCTGGCCAAAGACGTTAAAACCCAAGCCGACTTATCTCAACTTTCCGCCGCACTGCTCAAAATGACCGTAGAAGCGGCTCTCGGCGCTGAGATGGAAGCTCACCTAGGCTATGCCAAACATCAGCCATCCGAGGGTGCTAACAGTCGTAATGGCTATTCCACCAAAACCCTCAAGGGCGACCATGGTGAGGTTGATATTAGCGTACCGCGAGACCGCGAAAGCACCTTTGAGCCCGTTATGGTGAAAAAGGGTCAGACGCGCTTGACCAGCATGGATGACCAAATTCTCGCCCTCTATGCCAAAGGCATGACCACCCGTGATATCGTCGCGACCTTTCAAGAGATGTATGGCGCGGAGGTTTCGCCCACACTCATCTCAAAAGTCACCGAAGCGGTGATGGAAAAGGTCACCCTTTGGCGTTCCCGTCCGCTCGATGAGGTTTATCCGGTGCTCTATCTCGACGGCATTGTGATCAAAGTCCGTCAAGACAAGCAGATCGTCAGAAAAACCATGTACGTCGCACTCGGCATCAACCTCTCTGGTCAAAAAGAATGCTTAGGGCTATGGCTGTCAGAAACCGAATCTTCCAAGTTCTGGTTAAGCGTATTGAATGACATTCACGCCCGTGGCGTGAAAGACATTCTTATCGCCTCGGTCGACGGTTTAACCGGTTTTCCCGAAGCGATTAGTGCTGTGTACCCTAAAACCGATGTGCAACTGTGTATTGTTCACATGGTGCGCAATTCACTCAAATACGTCGGCTACAAAGAGCGCAAGGCGGTAGCCACTGACCTCAAGCAGATTTACCAATCCGTTACAGAGGAAGAGGCTCTATTGGCGCTGGAGCAGTTCGAGACGAAATGGGATGCCAAATTCCCCAGTATCAGCCGTTCCTGGCGCAATCATTGGGACAATATCGCCACGGTATTCCAATACTCGCAGGCGATTCGTAAGGTGATTTACACCACCAATGCCATTGAATCCTTGAACTCAGTGATTCGCAAGGCGATTAAAAATCGCAAACTATTCAGTCATGACAATTCGGCCTTTAAAATCATCTTTCTGGCGATTGAATCAGCCTCAAAGAAATGGACGATGCCAATTCGTGACTGGAATGCAGCAATGAACCAGTTTATGATTCTGCATGAAGAACGCTTGCAAGCATATGTTTAACCCAACGAGCGTTTACACAGAATTATTTACAGGCTCTAAACTTATCCAGTTCTGCAATCTCAATCCTTCAACTCGCTCAAATTCTTTCATGTTGTTGGTGACTAAAATTGTACCAAGGCTTCTTGCATGACCAGCAATGTGAAGATCATTCACTCCAATAGTCGTTCCGGTAAGTTCAAGTTCGGCACGAATTTCACCGTAATGAGCGGCTGCTTTTGGGTCATATTCTATAACGTCTAATCGACTACAAAAATCTTCCACAGCTTGCAGGTTTTTGCTCGTATGTTGGCTTTTTTCTACGCCGTGTAAAAGTTCAGCAAGTGTAATCGATGAAATAGCCAAATGCCCAGCCGCTTCATTAAACCTGCTTAGCACTTCAATCGGGCGACGTTTAATCACATAAATGCAGATATTTGTATCCAGCAAATATTTAATCATCGAAAGATTCTCTGGGTGTTTCAGTTTGTTCGGCACGTTCGTTTAAAAAATCGTCAGTCACAGATGTTGTCGGAGATAAGAAAAAACTATCCCAGGTATTTTCAACCGGCGTGATGATGCGCTCTTTACCCTGTTTTCTAACAAATACCTTTTTGACTGAAGATTCAAACCGAACAGCTACAGGTAAGCGTACTGCTTGAGTTTTGTTGTTTTCAAAAACCGTCGCTGTAATCATTTGAGCCTCCTTTTGTATATAGGTTTAGTATATAGAAGGTTTTGTTGAAATTCTACCTAGATAAACCGCTTTTCAAGCCGATAAACAAAAAGCCCGCAGAAGCGGGCTTGGGTATTTGGTGGAGCTGGGCGGATTCGAACCGCCGTCCGGAAAGCATCCATCGGAGAATCTACATGTTTATTTAGTCTACTGATTTAATCAAAACGCTGCCCGACTAGCAGGGAACGCGTCCGACGAGTTTGTCTGTTTTAACCACCATCTACCCAAACACGCGATGTTGGCGATTCCGTGTAAGATGATACGGCATCGGGTGCCACGAACAACTACCCCGGGCCGCACCAGCGGGATTAAGCCGCTAGAGCGTAGTTATCGTCGTTTGCAACTATAACAATGTGAATTAAGATTTACGTGCATCATTCAGGCACGACATGCCTCTCAAACTTCAATCTCCCCGTCGAAACCAAGTACAGCCCCGCGAGTAACTAATTATTATACGCTAAATTCTATCAAATACCGAACCTTGTTTAGGTAGGAAGAATTTTTCATAGAGTTTCGACGCATAGTTATTGGTCATACCGGCGATGTAGTCACAAATCACCCGTTTACGCGCCCGTTCAGATTCCGCCTGATTAAACTTAGCCAAGGTATTAGCGGGTAATAATCGATCGGCATTGGCCTCAAGTGCTTCAAATAAGGTCATCACAATTAGTTGCCCCTTGTACTCCATCCCCTTCACTTCGGGAATGGTAATGACATTTTTAAACACGAATTGTTTTAACAGTTCTAACACTTGCGCTTGCGCCGTCGGTAAGCAGGCCTGGTAACGCAATAATGGATGCGCGAATTGATCACGCTCAATCACAAAAATCTCTTCCACCATAATGCCGACCATTTTCGATACCGCGTGTTTGCGCTGTTTTGAGCTGCCACTAAACAATCGATCTGTCATGGTGTTATCCCATAAACGATGCGCTATAAAATGCGGATGCGCCATTACTTCGACTTGCCATAAATCTCGCGTGACCATTTTCATCGCCACCGCATCCTCTAGATCATGGATGCCATAGGCAATGTCATCAGCCAGTTCCATAATCGTGGTGTCAAAGGCTTTAAATTGGGTACGAACGCGTTGTTTTGATGTGGGATCAATTGGCGGTTTAATGGCTAAAAACACCGCTCGATCCTGCTCACTAAAGGGCGATAACAACCAGTCAACTACCGATGCTTCTTCTTGATATAAACACTTGGGCGGATGCCAAGGTTTCATATTCCAGGTTTTAAAGTCGGTGACTGGAGGTAAGTTTAAGCAGGCCTGGTAGCCGGTATCCAGCGCCACTAAGTCTTCATAAATCGCCGGATATTTCATTACACCTAGCGTTGCACGTCGGGTTAAATCCAAACCGTTTTTAGGCGTGTATTCGCCTAAGTAAGCCAAGATTCGTAAGGTTTGCGCATTACCTTCAAAACCACCATGATGACGCATCATGTAGTTAAGCGCCACTTCACCACCATGCCCAAAGGGTGGATGACCCAGATCATGCGCTAAACAAATCGCTTCAATTAAATAGGGCGAAGGTAACCAGGCCTGGTAATGGTCGGCCTCTTCACGCAAGGCTAAATGCTCTACAATACCTGAGCCAATTTGCGCCACTTCCATTGAATGGGTCAAACGCGTGCGAAAAAAATCCGACTCATTTAAGCCAAAAATTTGCGTTTTGGACTGCAAACGCCGAAAGGAGGCAGAATGAATAACACGAGCGCGATCACGTTGGTAGGCCATGTGCGGTGGGCGCGCCGACTTACGTGCCGGATCAAGCATTTCGGTATATTTTTCAACCCAAATACATGCGTCATCCTGACTGAAGGTTGCGTCACCCATCGCCATCACTTAGCCTTGCTCTGCCCGGGCGGCGATAAAATCCAACGCCATTTGCAAGCGTGCAATACAACGATGCTGACCAATTAACGCCGCTGTTGCGTCAATAGAGGGCGACTGCCCGGCGCCTGTTATCGCGACTCGCAAGGGCATCCCCACCTTGCCCATGCCAATATCTAGCTCGGTCGCAGTACCTTGAATCGCTTGATGAATGCTTGCGGTATCCCAGGTTTTTAACTCGCTAAATTTTTGTAACAACTTAGCCAATGGTTCAGCCGCCACCGGGCGCAAATGCTTTTTAGCCGCATCGGCATCAAACTCACTGAAATCTTGGTAAAAATAAAGTGCACTATCAGCCATTTCAACCAAATTACGCGCACGCTCACGTAATAAATCTGCCACTTGATCTAATGCGGGGCCTTGCGATAAATCACAGCCACGTTCAGCCATAAAATGCGACAAATGTCTTGCTAAATGCGCGGCGGGAGCCTGTTGAATATGCTGTTGACTCACCCACAAGCATTTTTCGTCGTTAAAGGTCGAAGGCGCGGCATTGACCGCGTCTAAATCAAAGGCTTCAACCATCTGATCCATCGAGAAGATCTCTTGATCACCGTGCGACCAGCCCAATCGAATTAGATAGTTAAGTAGCGCTTCGGGTAAATAGCCCTCTTCTTTATATTGCAATACGCTGACTGCACCATGACGTTTTGACAAGCGCGCACCATCTGGGCCTAACACCATAGGAATATGCGCATATTTTGGAATCGGCGCGCCTAGCGCTTTGAGAATATTAATTTGGCGTGGCGTATTATTTAAATGATCATCACCGCGAATAACATGGGTAATACCCATGTCCCAGTCGTCAACCACCACGGTTAGGTTATAAGTCGGCGTACCATCAGAACGGGCAATAATTAAGTCATCAATTTCGGCATTTTTGACCGTCACCTGGCCTTTAACCATATCATCAATTACCACTTCACCATCCAGCGGGTTTTTAAAGCGCACAACCGGTTTAATGCCTTCAGGTGGCGTACCGGTAAAATTACGGTAGCGACCATCATAACGGGGTTTTTCACCGTTCAATCGTTGCTGTTCACGCATCGCATCTAGCTCTTCCGGCGTGGCATAACAATAATAGGCATCACCCTGCGCAATCAATTGCGCGATAACCGCCTTGTAACGTTCAAAATGATGGGTTTGAAAAAAAGGACCCTGATCATAATCCAAACCAAGCCAAGCCATCCCTTCCAAAATAGCATTCACTGATTCTTGTGTGGAGCGCTCGAGATCTGTGTCTTCGATTCGTAAAATAAACTCGCCGCCCATTTTGCGTGCATATAACCATGAAAATAAGGCGGTACGGACGCCGCCAATGTGTAAATAACCGGTTGGACTTGGGGCAAATCGAGTGCGAATCACAGCAAACTCCTTTACATAAAATGAGACTGAATTATAACCATCCTTAGCCGTTAAAGCGACTATTGCTTAGCGCACTGAACTCAAACCAATACCCACAAACAAAATTACAATTACTTACAAATAATTACAATATGTTTATTTTTGTTATTTTTTGCACTAAAAATATGACGAAAATAAACATAAACCATTGAAAAATATGCAAATTTTATCCATGGCATAACGGTAGCTAATTCATCAATAAGAATAACTAATTGATGAGTAATGGCCATGAGCGCACAAAATAGTAAAGTTTGGATTGCCGAGTTATCTCACACGTTTAAAAAACAACCCCACCCGACGCTAGTTAACATCAATTTGAGCGTGAACCAAGGTGAAAAAATTGCACTAATTGGACGCAGTGGCTGTGGTAAATCAACCTTACTGCAAATGATAGCAGGCCTGCTGATTCCCTCTGATGGCGCCGTGCGTATTAGCGGACACACGGTCACTAAACCCAGTGCCAAATGGAACATGATGTTTCAAAAACCCTCGCTATACCCTTGGATGACCGTGCGAGAAAACGCTGCACTGGGGCTGGTATTTGCCGGAACCTACAAGAAAAACCCTGAGTATGTTGAAAAACTTTTGGATATGGTGGGTTTAACCGAGCATAAAGATAAAAACGTTCAACAACTCTCCGGTGGCCAACAACAGCGCGTGGCGCTGGCACGGTCTCTCGCCACAGATCCGGATATTTTACTACTCGATGAACCTTTCTCAGCTCTCGATGCCTTTACTCGCACCAGTCTGCAAAACGAAGTCGCAGAGATTTGTGATCGCAGCAACATTACGCTGATTATCGTCACCCATGACATCGAAGAAGCGATTGCGATGTCTGATAGGGTGATAATCATGAGCCACAACCCAGGTGAAATTGTCGGCGAACTGCATGTTCCCTTAGCCTTTCCACGCAATCGCGGTGCTGAAGAATTCTCAGCATTGCGCGACCAACTTTTCAAACAGTTTGAACAGATTGATCAACTCAAAAAGCAATCTGCCTAAATTTACCCCCACCCTAAGGAGCAGCACCATGAAAATTAAACCTGACCAACTCCTCGTTGAGGATAGCTTTTTAAACCCTAATGACTATCACTTTAACCAAACAAAAGGCCGTCGTGACTTTATCCTAGACTCAATGGCCGCTGCTGGTGGTTTAGCCGCCGCCTTTAGTTTACCCAATGCGATGGCCAACGCAGCACCATTTGATGATGTGGTTAAGATTGGCTACATTCCGATTACCGACGCTACGATTCTACTCGTTGCGCACGCGATGGGCTATTTTGAAGAAGAAGGCCTTAAGGTAGAAAAACCGACCCTTATCCGTGGCTGGTCACCTTTAATTGAAGGCTTCGCCGCTCGCCGTTTTAACCTCGTCCACTTTTTAAAACCGATTCCCATTTGGATGCGCTACAACAATAACTACCCTGTTAAGGTCACCAGTTGGGCACATACCAATGGATCAGGCCTGGTCGTTGGTCGCCATATTAATGCCACCCAGTTTAGCGAACTTGGCGGACTCCAAGTTGCCGTACCCTACTGGTATTCGATGCATAATGTGGTGTTACAAATGGGCTTGCGTGAAGCAGGTTTAGAGCCTGTTATTCAACCTCAAAACGCGCCGCTCAAACCCAATCAGGTTAACCTGCAAATCATGCCACCACCTGATATGCCGCCTGCCCTAGCTGCACGAAAAATTGATGCCTACATCGTGGCTGAGCCGTTCAATGCAGCGGGCGAAATCTTGGCCGGTGCCAAAATGTTACGCTTTACCGGTGACATTTGGAAAAACCACCCTTGTTGCGTGGTCTGTATGCATGAAGAACAAGTGGAACAGCAAAAAGTCTGGACCCAAAAAGTCATGAATGCGGTTGTTAAAGGTGCGCTTTATGCCCAGGAAAACAAAGAGGAAGTGGCCGTCATGCTTTCGCGTGAAGGTAAAAACCGCTATTTGCCAATGACCGCTGAAGTCGTGTTAAAGGCCATGACCGATTACAATTTTGATAACTACCAAGCGCCCCATGCCATACGCAATGAAAACTGGGATGTAGGGCGCATTGATTTCAACCCATGGCCCTATCCATCGGCCACCAAGCTTATTATTGATAAAATGCGTGAGACCCTCGTCGGGGGCGATAAAACCTTCCTTGAAAATCTTACCAGTGATTTTGTGGCAAACGACCTGGTCAATTATGACTATGTTAAAAACGCTATGGATAAGCACAATGCTTGGACTAGAATCAAAGATATTGACCCAAACAACCCCTTTGAACGTGAAGAGGTGGTTAAATTATGATGAAATCAACCACGCTGCCCCCCAGCGTGGCTTTTGGCCACCTGGGGATTAAAAAATTTAAGGCCATGCCAGCATGGTCACATAATCTACTCTATGCCACCTTAGGTATGTTAATGCTATTAGCGGTATGGTGGTTTGGCGGCTGGCTGATTGCCTCCAACCCAGATACCGCCACCTTTGCTGGTTTTGGACCCGGCCCGGCATTTGCTGCACTCTATGAACTTGTCGCATCAGGCAGTATTTGGCAAACCATTTGGTCGAGCTTGTATCGGATTTTAATTGGTCTATTTTGGGCGATTGTCATAGGCGTTCCTGTCGGGGTTTTGATTGGGTATTACGCGGTAGCGCGCCAAGTAGCCAATATGCCTTTTCAATTTTTACGCATGATTAGTCCACTAGCCTGGATGCCGATTGCGGTACTGGTCTTTGCTAGCTGGGATAACGCGATTATCTTTTTAATAACCATCGCTGCGGTTTGGCCGATTATTTTCGGTACGGCGCATGGTGTACAGCGCATTGACCCACTCTGGTTTAAAGTCGCACATAACTTGGGAGCAGATGGAACCCAAATGCTCACGCGGGTGATTATGCCGGCGATTGCACAAGATGTATTTGCCGGCATTCGATTGGCGGTTGGCGTCGCTTGGGTAGTGTTAGTTCCAGCAGAATACCTCGGGGTCACCAGTGGGTTAGGCTATGCTATTAATGATGCTCGAGATACGCTAGACTATGACAAACTAGCCGCTATTGTTATCGTGATCGGTATTATTGGCTTTATGCTTGATAGTATTGGCGCAAAACTGATTAAAATGTATAGCTGGAAAATGGAATAATGAGTACGCATGAACCCATCAAAATCGCAAGACACGGCTAACGAATCCGAGTTTACCGTCATCAAACAAGCGGCCATGCAAATTGAGTTGGCCGCTGATCCTGATCAAGCCATCTATAACATTCTCAGCATCTGTTCTCGCCAAATGGGCCTAAACCGAGGGCGCGTTTTCTTAAAAGAAGCCAATAGCGATTGGTTATTTGCCGCCTATAGTTATGGTCTGACCCCTTTAGAAATCGAGCGCAGCCGTTTCCACCTGAAAGAAGGTATTACCGGTAAGGTCATGGCGACCGGACAAGCCGCGGTGGTACCCGACATTGACCTAGAGGAAGACTATTTATTTAGAACGGTGGATCGCGCAGCCCTGCCCCAAGAACCCGTCGCCTTCTTTGCGCTACCTTTAATTAGAAAGCAAAAAACTGTCGGTGTACTCACGTTTAACCGCCTGAAAAACCGCCAGCGCTCCTATGACCGTGATTTAGCCTTCTTAAAAATCATGGCCACCTTTATTAGTGAAATTTTGGCAGTCCATCAACTGATTGAACAACAAACGCAGCATCTAAAACACGAAAATGAACAACTACGTCAAGTGGCTTTAGGTCAAGGCAGCCAGTATGGCATTATTGGTGAAAGCTTGGCCTTAACCCAGGCACTGGATAAAGCCGCGCGTGCCGCCGCCACGCCCGTAACAGTGATGCTAAAGGGCGAATCAGGTACAGGTAAAGAAAAGTTTTCGCGGATGGTGCATCGAGCCAGTCACCGCAAAGACGGTCCCTTTATTGCGATTAACTGCGCGGCTATTCCTAAAGATTTAATTGAAGCCGAGTTGTTTGGTTATGAAAAAGGTAGCTTTACCGGTGCTCATCAACAAAAGAAAGGTAAATTTGAACTGGCCAACAAAGGCACGCTGTTTTTAGATGAAATTGGTGATTTAGATCTTGACCTTCAGTCGAAATTACTGCGCGTACTTGAAGAAAAATCGGTGACTCGACTTGGCGGGGTCGAACCAGTTGCGTTAGATGTGCGTATCATTGTGGCCTCGCATAAAGATTTACAACAAGCGGTCAATGATGGCCGTTTCCGGCTCGATTTATTCTATCGCTTAAATGTATTTCCGATTGACTTGCCACCCTTGCGAGAGCGTCATGGCGATGTGCGCATTCTCGCGCGCCATTTTTTAGACTTAACCAATCAAGACTACCATTCAAATGTTGTACTAGCCCGTGAAACGCTGGGGTACTTTGAGCAATATGATTGGCCGGGGAATATTCGCCAACTTGAGAATGTCATCAAACGCGCAGTATTAATGGCCAATGAGCATGGCATCGTATCGGTTGCGACTATCCAAAACATTTTAAATGATGAGCGCGGCATTACCCATGACACAGATATGACTAAGGGACAAGCACCGACACCTTTAATGCAAAGTCAACTCACCCCGCCCGTTCAGGATTTTCAACAACATACCACCGATACCCTTACCAGGTCTTACTGGAAGGTTAATCAAGAAGATGCCGATATGTTGCAAGCGGCACTTAAACAAGCGCGCGGCAATAAAACCCGCGCCGCAAAACTATTAAACATGACGCCACGTCAGTTAAGTTACCGCCTTGAAAAACTAGGCATTTAAAACACACTATTTAACACACTAAGCCTTGATATTTATGTGCGGCTTGGGTGACGAGTTCACCGGATAGCACAAAGCCTTTGAGCTGGTCGCTTACCAGATAATTCAACGCCAAGTCTTGCTGATCCAAAGGTTGTGCGAGTGTCCAGCGTCCACCCTGCAGCTGATGTTTTCTTAAAGGCGGACAACTTACTATCGCAAAGGAAGGGGTTTTAGTCTTAATTAATGCCGGTTTAAGCTCAAATTTCGCCTCTTGCCCCATTAAGTGCTGTGCAATCACATGGGCCTGGCGCCGTATCGGCTCTAAATAAGCTTGAGTCTCATCTTCAAACTCTACACAATCCCCTAGCGCATAAATATACTCATTTGATGTTTGCAGCTGCTCGTTGACTACAATGCCACGTCCAATCAGCAGGCCTGCTTTTTGCGCCAGGGTAATACTGGGTTGTAACCCTATAGCGGATAAGACTAAATCCGCAGTAATCACCTGACCTTGGTGGGTATGAAGCTGGTAGCCTTGGCCGATTGACTCAACAGCTTTCACACGGGTTTGATAATAAATCGTCATACGCTTCGCAGCTAGATGGGTTGCTAAACGCTGTGCAATCGCCTCAGGTAACACGCTCGATAGCAGCTGCGAACCGCGTGCGATTAAAGTCACCGCAATACCCTGCGACATTAAATCTTCAGCCAATTCAACGGCAATTAACCCACTTCCCATAATAGCAACCTGTTGCTTACCAGCTAACTGAGCACGAAAGCGTTTGTAACCCGCTAAATCATTAATACTCATCACATCATTGGCCGCATCACCCTCTAAATCCGGTTTTACCGGCGAGGCACCGGTTGCTAAGATCAACTTATCGTAAGAAACCATACCGGTTGTGGTGGTCAATTTCTGGCGTTGCGTATTAATAGCGGTAACGCGTGAACGAATTTTGAGCGTCATTTGTAAATTTTTGGCTTTTTCAGCACCAGACATGTCAACTAAGTCTTCAGCTGAGCGTCTTTGCGACAAGGCCATAGACAATGCCGGTTTTGAATAAAAGGCCCCATCACAGGCGGTAATCATCGTAATATTAACCAGCGGATCTTGGGCACGAATTTTTTCAGCCACTGTCCAACCCGCATAGCCTGCCCCCACAATCACCACGCTGGGTGCTGCAGATTGTTTAACCTTGACCGATGCGGCCACCGCTGCCACTTTCGGTTTATCATCAATGAGCACAAAGTCAGACTTAGATACCAAACACAGAGGGCAATACCAATCGTCGGGTATGTCTTCAAATCGCGTGCCGGGGGCGAGTCCACTATCTGGGTCGCCCTCGGCTTCGTCGTAGATCAAACCACAGGTTTTACAAATATACTTTTGATATGGACGGGACATCGTTAACTCCTAGGCGGCATCCAGGCGCGCCAATTCTTTACGTAAATGCTTAATGGACGGGGTCACTATAATCACAAAGTAAGCTTCACGCTGTTTACGCTGGGCCGGCGCATCTAAAATATAGCCTTTGGCGCCGCAATGTTGCATCACCGCATCCGCTGCACGTTTAGCAAACTCAGACCCCAACAATCTTGCCTCTAATACCTGACGTAAATAATCAGTCGATGAATCAAAAGGCGTAGCGGCAATATCAGCAATCATCGCTTTGACATCATCCAGCTCTTCTTGCAACTCATCAGGGCGATCATCAAGGTAAACATTGATTTCACCCAGAGTTAAATCAGCCTTGTGCATTTCATCAATACAGCCTTGGATAACACCCAATGCCATACCGGTTTGCAATAAAATAAAGCCTGCTTTAATTTTGCTTAGATAAGGCTTAATCGGGTCGGCCAACAGATAACGTTTCGGTAAAAAAGCATTTTCAAAAATAAGTGCGTAAGTACCCGAACCTTCCATACCCGCAAAGGACACCATTTGTTTCATGGTTAAACCAGGCAGATTACAGGGCACCAGTGCCATCACATCTTTCTGCCCTACTTCACTTTTTACGGTAAAAATGGAACCGAAAAAGTGTTTATCACTCTTATCTAACAGGTTGGATACCCATGGCAAAGTGCCATTGATGATATAACCGTCTTCGGTCTCAACCGCGCTTAACTTCAGCTCCTCAATCCCCGAAAAATACTTCATAGGATTGGACAGCGCGGTTGCGCCATAAACCTCACCGGCCACCATTTTGGGTAGAATCTCTGTTTTTAACCACTCATTATCGGAGTTCTCGATATACCAGCAGCACACATCATGTGCCCACATCATAAATCCGGTTGTCATACATTCGCGTGATACGTCGGCCATAGCACTAATCGCCGCAAACAAATCCGTTTCGCCGCCATTTAAAGAAGCAATATGCGGCTTGAAGGCACCAGCTTGACCCAGTTTTGCCAATATATCCGTGGTGTAGTGACCGTGGTCAATCGAAACAACTTTGGGTTTTAATTCATTTTTAACGATATCAGCAATCATCTTGCGCTCCTAAGCCTGGCTTAGCCAGGCGTCATTCAATAAGGGTTAGACTAGCGATGCGTTAACAGGCACTTTGTTGATATAGGTATTGGCAACCGGTGACCATTTGGTAGCATGCTGTACCAATTCTTCAAGTTCTTCTTTTGAGCAATCCGCTTCGATATCAAAAAAGGCACGTACTTCACGCACACCCAAAATTTTGTTGGGATCAACATCACCCGTTCCCCATACGGCGGTGATATTGATGTCACCTTCCAACGAAATTTCGAGCTTATGCAATGCAATGCCGCGCGCGGTAGCATTAGCTTGAATACCTACCGATAGACAGGAGCCCAACGAAAGGAGTGCCATTTCAGATGGATTAGGCGCCGTGTCTTCCCCTAGCAGGCCTGGTGGTTCGTCCACAACAATCGGTGGTAAACCGCGGACATAATTGATGTTTTTGAATTGACCTTCTAATACGGTCTTGGATTTAATGGTTTTAATCGTGTCAGGATTGGCTTTGCCCTGCTCAGCCAATGACATTAAACCTTGGTTATCGATAGGTCTTAAACATGAAGGGACATATAATTCAGTCATCGCTCGCTCCTTAGTAGCAAATTAACATTCAGTTGAATGGTCATCTAGCTATAAACCAGGAGCGTGCCACTAAAATATTTTTTACTTAAAAATCATAAGCATAGATAAAAAATGAGCCATTTAAATCCAACATTTAATAACAATTTAAGACAATTTGTAGGCTTGCCAAAACATTGTCTTAAATTGTTAAATCCTGCACTAATTGCTTGAGGCGTATCACCCCTTGTGACACCAATTTTTCATCTGTTTCTTTTGCTAGACTGGGTAAATTTTCAACAAACGCTAAGGGCACAAGCCATACACTGAGTTGGTCACCGGGTTGTAAATAGCACTGCTCCCCAAAAGCGGTATAGCGCGTTGCACCCAACGACACGATGAGTTGCTTGGGATAATCTAAGGCGTGTACTATCGCCGGCATATCTTCCAACGGGCCTTCATCTAACTGAGTATTTAACTGTTTAAGCATCCAGTTCATTAATCGTTCATTCCAGTAACTATAATGCTTAACCGGTGTCGTTTGACCATAGGCTTGTAGCAGGCCTGCTCGTTGGTGGTAACAGGCAATGGCATAGTTTTGCAAATCGCTTTGCTCGCCCCAGTTTTCAAGCTTAAACCAGTGTTGTGCAATGCCGGTTGAAGCAGGCCCCCAGTTTTTCTTGAAGCTGATTTTGGGCGCATGAATCCGATTAGAACAATCATTAAATGCGGTAAAGGCAACAGGCGCTAATCCAGTCACCTGCCCTGTTACATCATAAAAAACATCCAACAACAGAGCGAGTTCAGGTTCAATTTGCAACTTGGTAGGCGGATCGATTTGGCTAAAATCAGCCACAATCTGCTCATGAGAAAGTGGGTAAACACCCAAAAAGCTCCGCTGGTTAGGCAGATAGATTGGAAACAAACCTTTTGGCGCTTCAGCTGACTCAGTAGTAATGGCGATAAAATCAGCTGCCTCACCCGCCTGATTTAAGTGTTCAGCGAAATTACCTGCAATACCCAGTACAGGTATGGCGGCTAATTGTGCCTGACTTAACTGAAACGACGTTAGCCGCTTGTGGCTACTCATTCCTTCGTCTCGCTGCGCGACGGATTTAAGCTATCCTGCAGGCCTGCTGGCATAGACTTGATATATAAATCATGCTTGCTGTAAGGAATTTCAATACCGGCTTGCTGAAAGCGCTTGAAAATCGTGGTGTTTAAACTATCAAGCACTCGCGAACGTATTTCAGGGTCTGCAATCCATACTCGCAGAGAAAAATCTAAACTTGACGCACCAAAGCCCATAAACCTGACAACAGGTACAGGGTCTTGCAATACCTGTGGGTCGGCTTGAGCAATCTCGAGCAGGATTTGGCGAACCTGATCAATATCACTATCATAAGATACACCGACATTAACACTCATACGCATACTGACAAAACGACCCGATGATTGGTTAACGACTTTGCCGTTGGCTAGCACGGAGTTAGGAATATTAATCTCGACATCATCGCGGGTCAAAATGCGGGTCGAGCGCAAACCAATTTGCGTCACCTTGCCTCGATCTGTGCCATCCACCACAATGTAGTCGCCGATTTTAAAGGGTGAATCAGCCATGATAAATAAACCGGAAAGAATATTGGCAAGGGTGTCTCGAGCCGCAAAACCGACCGCAATACCAATGACACCGGCAGAAGCGAGCCAAGCGGTCATATTAATATTCCAAGTTAAGAATAATAAATACACCACCACTAAAATAATCAACACCGCCGACAAGTTATCCAACACCGGCAAGGTTTGTGGTCGAATAAATGACCCTTCTTGCTGACGGGTACTTTGTAGCTTCAAACCAAATTGCGAGGCCCGATAAATAAACTGCCCCCAAATTAAAATATTTATACTGGTTAAAATACGATTGGAGTAGAGTAATAACTCTTCAGGCAAATTAAATTGCAAATTCATAATCGTACTAATCGCAATAAACACCACCGACACCATAATGGGCAAACGGATATGGGTCAGCGCAAAGACTAAAATCTCGCGATTTTTTTGAATCGCCCAACGCTTGGGGCCCAGTGTAATAGCCAGATTAATCGTCCAAGCAGCCACCACCGCGATCAATAAATATCCCACTGCCAACAGGATAGGATGGGTAATGCCAATACTGCCTAACCAGGTTTCCATGATGTGCGTTACTCCTGAGTTGATGTTTTTTATTTAGGCGCTATTTTGCGGGATAACCGGCAGAATTAGCAAGTTATCTGCGCTTTAAGGCATAATAATGTCAATAGATAAACGCAATTTTTGAAATGTACTAGGATAACGATGAACCCACTTCACTATCAACTGACTCTACACGACTACCGCTCACACCGTTTTGCCATCACCTTAATTATTGAACAACCCGATCCAGATGGCCAATTGCTTCGGTTGCCCAAGTGGATTCCCGGTAGTTACATGATTCGCGATTTTAGTAAACACATTATTAATGTGCGCGCGACCACATTTGATGGCGAGACCTTGAACGTGGAGGTGGTCGATCCGAGCCATTGGCAAGTGGCACCGCATCATGGCAGCATCAAAGTTCACTATGAGGTCTATGCTTGGGACTTGTCTGTGCGGGGCGCACATTATGATCAACAACACGCTTTTTTAAATGGCACCAGTTGTTTTTTAGAAGTGGTTGGTCAAAGCCAGCAACCTCACAGCTTGGACCTTCTTGCTGATGAGTGGGCACAGCAGCAGGCCTGGTCAGTGGCGACCACCCTGCCAGCGCTGGCGGTTAATCAACAGGGATTTGGGCGCTATCAAGCTGCAAACTATGCTGAGCTGATTGATCATCCCATTGAAATGGCCAAGTTTGCTGAGCTGCGCTTTGAAGCCGGCGGGATTGAACACCGCATGGTATTAACCGGTGTGCATGATGCCGATTTGGACAGGATTGCCGCGGACTTAGCGCCCATTTGTGCCGCCCAGTTGGCTTTTTTTGGCCAGCCTGCCCCTTTTGAGCGCTATATTTTTATGGTGATGGTAACCGGTGATGGCTATGGTGGCCTAGAGCATCGCAGTTCAACCGCCTTAATCTGTTCACGCGATAGTTTGCCCTATCCTGGCATGAATCAGCCCCACGACAAATATCTTGAGTTCTTAGAGCTTTGTTCGCACGAATATTTCCATAGCTGGAATGTTAAACGTATTCAACCGGCACGGTTACAGCAAAGTGATTTGCAAAGCGCTGCGACAACGCAATTGCTTTGGTGGTTTGAGGGGGCGACCTCTTACTACGACCTGTTATTTTTATATCGGGCAGGCACGATAGATCACACCACTTACCTTAATAAACTCGCAGAACAGTTAAGTCGTGTTTATCGAATGCCGGGACGTTTTCAGCAAAGCCTGGCCGACGCGAGTAAGCAGGCCTGGACTAAATTCTATCAACAAGATGAAAATGCCCCCAATGCGATTATCAGCTACTACACCAAAGGAGCTTTAGCGGTAATTGCGCTTGATTTAACTCTACGCATTCGTACGAAAGGACAAAAAAACCTAGATGACTTAATGCGACTGTTGTGGCAAGACTTCGGCATAACAGAACAGGGTTTGGCTGAACACGCCATTGAACAACTAGCGAGTCAAATCGCAGTTTATGATCTCGACGACTTCTTTAACCAGGCGCTTTATGCTACACAAGACCTGCCCCTTGAACAATTGTTTGCTCAAGTAGGGGTTGATTTTTCCTTGCGCCCACCCTTTGCGAGCCAAGACTTAGGGGGGCCGCATCATAAAGCCAAGCAATCGGACGCCAAGCCCTATTTAAACCTAGGCGCCAATTTAGTGAACACCCCCAACAACAGCGTTAAACTGACTCATGTATGGCATGAGCGTCCAGCCCATCGTGCCGGGTTAAGCGGTGGTGATGAAATCATTGCCCTTGATGGTATCCGCATGAACAATGCCAGCCAATTAGAGGCCTATTTACAACGTCGTCCTGTCGGTGATCGTTTAACCTGTCACTACTTCCGGCGTGATGAACTGGCCCAAACCGAAATCACTTTAGATAGCCCACCGGCTGATCGCGTAGTACTGAGTGCAACAACGTCTTGTAGTTGGCCGGAGAAATAATATGGATAGCCGGTTAATTGAACGAGTGAATGAATTGGAAATGTTAGTGGCCTACCAGGATGATACCTTGCAGGCCACCCAGCAAACCTTACAAATTCAACAGCGTCAAATTCAACAGATAGAGCGACAATTAAACTTACTCACCGACTTTCTTAAATCACTTAAGGAGCCACAAATTAAGGCCCTAAACGAAGAAACCCCACCCCCTCATTACTGAGGAAGCGGGGTTTCAGCCCAACTTCGAATAAGCGTAAGTTTATGGAATAACTTAAAAAATCTCTTCTAAAATCAAGGTTTCTACACGGTCAGGCCCAGTTGATAAGATGGTCACCGGCACCCCTACAGCCTGTTCTAAGAAGCGAATGTAGTGCTTAGCCTGCTCGGGCAAGGCTTCCCAGCTGGCGATCCCAACTGTTGATGACTGCCAACCCGGCATAGCCTCATAAACTGGCTCACACTGCGCATACTCATCGGCACTCGCAGGTGGCAAGTCTAAAAGTTGACCCTGATAACGATAAGCAGTGCAGACTTTCACCTCCGCTAATTCGTCCATTACATCAAGCTTAGTCAAACAAATACCCGTTAAGCCGTTAATTTGCGCTGAACGACGCAGGGCAACCGCATCAAACCAGCCGCAACGGCGCTGACGACCCGTTGTCGCACCAAATTCAAAACCACGTTGACCCAACTCTTTACCAATCGCATCACCTTTGTCTTCGACAACTGAATAAACCAACTCTGTTGGGAAAGGGCCGCCACCGACACGAGTAGCATAGGCTTTGGTAATCCCTAATACATAATCCAATGCCGTTGGACCAATACCCGCGCCTGACGTCGCGCCACCCGCCGTCGTATTGGACGAGGTGACATAAGGATAGGTGCCGTGGTCTATATCTAACAAGGTACCTTGCGCACCTTCAAATAAAATACTTTGACCTTCAGCATTCAGTTTAGCAATCATCGCGGGCACATCCGTCAACATCGGCACAATCAATTTGGCGTAACCCTGACATTTCTGCCATAGCTGTTCAAACTCAACCGCTTCAGCTTGATAATATTCAGTCAACATAAAGTTATGGTAGGCAACAATGTCAGCCAACTGTTGTTTGAACTTGGTCATGTCTTTTAAATCACCGGCGCGTAAACCCCGACGTGCGACCTTGTCTTCATAAGCGGGACCAATGCCCCGACCCGTTGTACCAATCGCTTGATTACCCCGCGCACGTTCACGCGCCTGATCAATCGCAACATGGTAATCCAGGATCAGAGGACACGCATCGCTCACTTTTAGACGGCTTCGAACAGCCAAACCACCTGCTTCTAACTTCTCAACCTCTTTTTGCAAGGCATCCGGTGCCAACACCACTCCATTGCCAATCAAACAATCCACGTGCTCACGCAAGATGCCTGATGGAATTAAATGCAAAACAGTTTTTTGACCATCAATAACAAGAGTATGACCCGCATTGTGACCACCCTGGAAACGCACGACCGCCGCCACACGATCAGTTAAAAGATCTACAATCTTACCTTTACCTTCGTCGCCCCACTGGGTGCCCACTACCACTACATTACGTTTGCTCATGTTTTAATCTTCTACTATTTAATCTTAATAACCCATTGTCCAGCCTGTGCCACCAATTCTTCTGCACCCACTGGAATATCTTGTTGCTGATAAGCACGAATCACTGTTCTGCCGCTTGCCTTTAACTGCTTTACTTGATCCAGCCAGGCTTGTGTAGCTTCAAAAAGCGTGTAAACCGGCGCTTGGTCGGCGACTTGGTCTGCCAAGTTATCAATTAGATTACGCAGGTCGATACTAAAACCTGTCGCTGGATAATCGGCACCAAAAGCCGAACAAACGCGGTCATAGCGCCCGCCCTTGGCAATTAAAATCGAACTGACATCCGCTTGATAGCAGGCAAAAATAAGACCGGTATGATATTGAAAGCCACGCAAATCGGCTAAATCCAAATGAATTTCAAAACCTTGTACTTGTCCAAAATAATCCACAGCAAGGTTTAAGTCTTCCAAACACTGATCTAATTGCGTATCCAGGCCTGCTAGTGATTGACTTGCATTCGATAACACCCCAGCCGCATCACCTACTAGGTTAACCAAAGCTGTAAAAGCGTTAGCTAGCGGTGCGCTTAGGCTTTGACCCGTTAACCAGGCCTGGTATTCCGGAATCGCTTTACGCTTTAAGATATCCACCAATTCATTTTGGTTAGCCGCATCAAGTTGCGCTAAATCCATTAAACGCTGCACAACGCCAACATGACCCAAACTTAACGACACATCGGTAAAACCTAGCGTATGCGCACCAGACAACATGAGATCAATCATCTCGATATCGCTGGCAATACCTTGATGACCAAATAATTCCGCACCCACCTGAATGGGGCTTCTTGAACCTTTCGCCTTGTTATTTCTGGACTTGAGTACTTCACCGACATAACACAAACGAGTAATGGTGCCAGAACGCGGTTTGAGTCTATTACTGACTATACGTGCAACCTGAGGGGTCATATCGGCTCTAACACCCATCATACGACCACTTTCATTGTCGGTAAAACGGCAGGTATCTAATGCCAATTTTCGTCCGGTGCCCGTTAGTAACGAATCAGTAAATTCAGCAATCGGCGGTAAAACTAGATCATAACCAGCGGCGGTAAACGCATCGACCAAGTTACGTCGATGGGCTTCTAAGCGTGCCGCTTGCGGGGGTAAAAGATCCTCAATCCCTTCTGGGGTTAACCATATATTCTGTTGCATAACTTTCATCTTATATTAAATTTTTAACCCCAAAGTAACAGCATAACCAAGCCGATTAATATCAATGCCAAACCTGTCATGCGTAGCTGATTAAGCGGCAATTGAGCTGCACTAAGAACCATTTTTCGCCATAGGTTTGGAAACAACAAAGGTAATAGCCCTTCCAGAATTAAGACTAATGCAAGTGCTGTTATTAAAGCTGTGGTTAACATATTGGGGTGTTCCAAAAAAAAGGTGGGGAATCCCCACCTTCTTCATTAGCGTGTAAAGTGTTTAAAGAAATCCAAGTTTGGATCTAACACTAACATATCGTTTTTGCTAGAGAAAGACTCTTGATAGGCGTTCAAACTCTGATAGAAAGAGTAGAACTCAGGGTCGATACCATAAGCTTCTGCATAAATACGCGCTGCAATTGCATCCCCTTCACCTCGTGTTTGCTCGGCCTCACGGAAAGCATCAGCTAAAATGACGGTACGCTGACGATCCGCATCAGCGCGAATACGTTCGGCTGATTCGCCACCCAAAGAGCGAAGATCGGCCGCTACACGTTGACGCTCTGCTTCCATACGACGGAACACCGAATCACTGATGTCACGCGGCAGGTCAATACGTTTTAGACGGACGTCAACAATTTCAATGCCAAACTGTACCGCTTCGCGGTTAGCTAGACGGGTAATGTTGTCGGCAATAGCAACACGCTCACCTGATACGATATCCTCTACGGTACGTGAACCAAATTGCGAACGCAGACCATCTTTAATTATCTGCGATAGACGTTGATTAGCTAAATTAAAATCACCACCCATCGAGGTATAAAAACGTTCCGAGTTAGCAACACGCCACTTAATGTACGAATCTACTTCAAGGTTTTTCAACTCGCCTGTCAAATAACGCTCTGGGGTCGCATCCAGCGTTTGGATACGCTGATCAAAAGTGCGCACATTGTTTACAAATGGCATTTTGAGATGCAGGCCTGGTTGCAGATCAGTTTTAACAATTTCACCTAAGCGAAATACGACACCGGTTTCTGACTCTTGCACCACAAACAATGAATTACTGCCGATGAAAAGAACAGCGGCGACACCTAAACCTAAAATCGCTTTCATCTTAACGTAACTCCCTATTTCTTAAAAAGTCACGAACATTGCTATCCGCAGGACGCGGGTTAGCTGCGTTCGCTTGGTTAGCAGGTGCACGTGTTGCACCAGGTGCCGGTTGAGCAGGTGCAAACGGCACATTACCGGCCGTACCCGAACCACCCATTATTTTATCTAACGGCAAGTACATAAGATTATTGCCACCTTCAACGCCCATAAAGACTTTTGAAGTGTTGTTCAATACATTAGTCATGGCTTCGATGTATAAACGCTCGCGCATGACCTCAGGCGCATTTTGGTATTCGGTGACAACACTCACGAAACGTGATGCCTGACCTTCCGCTCTAGCAACAACCTGATCACGGTAAGCACGCGCTTCTTCAACAATACGTGCCGCTTGACCACGCGCTTGCGGGATAACTTGGTTAGAGTAAGCTTCCGCCTCATTAATCAAACGCTCACGGTCTTCACGAGCTTTTACCACGTCAGCAAAGGCTGATTGAACCTGCTCTGGCGGCTGCGCATCCTGCAAGTTAACCGTAGTTATAAATAAACCTGATTGATATTGATCTAAGTTACGCTGAGTCAGCTCACGTACCAGGGCAACCACCTCAGTACGGCCTTGGGTCAAGACAAAGTCCAGCGAGTTACGACCGACAATTTCACGCAACGCACTTTCAGAAGCAGCACGTAAGGTGGCATCTGGGTCACGGACATTAAATAAATAGTCCGGCGCTGACTGAATACGATATTGCACAGCAATACGCACATCGACAATGTTTTCGTCACGGGTCAACATTAAGGCTTCAGACAACACACTGCCAGTACGATTTTGACCATCGGTCCGATAACCAATTTCTGTGGTACGAATGCGGTCAACGTTAACCTTAGTAACCGATTCAATCGGATAAGGAATATGCCAATGCGGACCTGGGCCAGTTTCTGTTACATAAGCACCAAAGCGCTTTACCACACCACGCTCAGCGGTATCAACAATGTAAATACCTGAAAGTAACCAAATCACTAACAGGACTAAGAATGCAACACTGATGTGCTTGCCACTGATTCCACCATTAAAATTACCACCAGCCCCACTAAACATTTGTTGGGCTTTTTTCAGCAGTTCATCAAGCTCTTGATCAGATTTACGCTGTGGTCGTTTGGGTGGCTCATTGTTATTGCCAGAGCCTTTTCCAGGATTACCCCAAGGGTCCTGTCCGGGCTTACCGGGTTCATTCCATGCCATGTTACTCTCCAGTCATTTTTGGGATGCTATATTTTAGGGTTATAAAGTCGTGTTGTCATCCATTAACTCACAATACATGAGGATAATCGCATGTATTGCCATTACTAGCTAGTTATTAGACTACGGCTTCCTGTAATTTTTCAATATATTGACACTCTGGCCACTTTGACACTTGATGATATTGTTGCTCAGTTAAATACACCTGCAGTCCGATCGTGCCATCGTCATCACTAGCCTCTTGCTCCACCTTACCTAAGGCATACAATTGGGCACGACGATGGCCCGCTTCCGCCCCAAGCTTGATAAAAATCCTGACAAATTGACCTTTAAAGAAACTCGCTAACGCATCTTTTAAATAATCTAATCCCAGATTATTTTGGGCTGAAATCCACACCCGCGCTGGCTGGCCTTCTTCATCAAAATCAACATGGGGCTCAACAGCCGGCTTTAGTAAATCAATCTTATTAAAAACCAATAATTGCGGTACATCGTTTGCCCCTACTTCCGTGATAACCTGTTGTACTTGCGCAATTTTATCATCTCGTAGTGGATCAGCGGCATCAATCAAATGAATCAGCAGATCCGCCTCGCTGGTTTCTTCTAATGTAGAACGAAATGCCGTCACTAAATCATGGGGAATGTGGCGAATAAAACCAACGGTATCAGCCAAAATGGCTTGACCACCACCCGGTAAATGCACACTCCGCAAGGTGGCATCTAACGTGGCAAATAATCGATTTTCGGCATAGACATCAGCCGCAGTCAGCTGGTTAAACAAAGTTGACTTGCCTGCATTGGTATAACCCACTAGCGTGATAGTAGGATGGTCTGATCGTTGCCGTGATTGACGACCTAATGCGCGTTGTTTGCGGACTTTTTCAATACGCTTTAACAAATGCTTAATTCGCTCTTGCAACAGACGTTTATCTGACTCAAGCTGGGTTTCACCCGGCCCACGCAAACCTATACCGCCTTTCTGACGCTCCAAGTGAGTCCAACCACGGACCAAACGAGTGGACATGTGACGCAACTGCGCCAACTCAACTTGCAACTTACCTTCATGAGAACGCGCGCGCTGCGCAAAGATATCCAGAATCAACCCTACCCGGTCAATCACACGGGCTTTAACCACCCGTTCTATATTACGTTCTTGTCCCGGACTTAATGCATGGTTAAAAATCACCACATCTGCTTGGTGTAAAGCGACCGCTGCCGCGACCTCATCTAACTTGCCTGAACCAATAAATAGTTTAGCGTCTGGACGATCGCGCTTAGTTTTGACTAACTCGGCCTGCTCTGCGCCTGCCGATTCGACCAGCTCTAAAAACTCAGTTAACTCTTCTCGACAGGTTTCATCTTCAAAATCAACATGAACCAAAATAGCAACATCAAGTTGCTTACGCTCTAGGCGCCCAAATAATTCCATATTAAAGTTGGCTTATTCCACGTCGGCTTTGTCTGAATCGTTTTGAGTGGCAAAATCATAGGCTTTCGGATCACGCATCGGCACAATAGTAGAAATGGCATGTTTATAAACCATTTGCGTGACATTGCTACGCAACAACACAACAAACTGATCAAACGAGTCAATGCGACCCTGCAGCTTGACGCCGTTAACGAGATAAATAGACACGTTAATACGTTCTTTACGCAGGGCGTTTAAATAGGGGTCTTGAATGGGAACGGCCTTAGCCGGTTTTAGCTTGTCCATTTTGCTATCCTTATTATTGTAAATGGTATTATTTTTTTCGACTCAAAAAGCATATCACAACTATTCGGCCATATCTTTACATTTTCGAGCCACTTCTTCGAGCACCTGAGCGACCAACTGATCAGGACTATACGCATAGGGGTCCAAAATAACGCCATCAGTTTCTTTACGCAACCAGGTGATTTGGCGTTTAGCCAACTGCCGAGTCGCTACTAACGCCTTATCAAATAACATTTCTTTAGGGTAGTGACCGGCAAAAAACTCCAATACCTGACGATAACCGACACTGCGCATCGCCGGACTATCAGGATTGTGTTCTGACTGCTTAGCCAGAGAGGCCACTTCCTCCACCAGGCCTGCATCAAACATACCCTGTAACCGCTGTGTAATTTTGTCATGCAAGGCTTGACGTGATGCTGGCATCAATACGACCTTAAGTAATGGATAGGTCCATGGCGTCGAGCGACTATGTTGCAAACTACTTAAACTCTGACCACTGACCTCATAAACTTCTAATGCGCGAATCAAACGTTGCTGGTCGGCTTGATTAATCCTCGCCGCTGCTTGGGGGTCTACTTTCTGTAGCTTGGCATGCAGCTCTGCTGGATTTTGCTCAAATTCAGCCTGCAACCTAGCGCGTATATCAGCATCGGCAGTTGGTAAATCCGACAAACCTTGCGTCAAGGCATTAAAGTACATCATCGTCCCGCCCACTAAGACAGGAATCTTACCGCGTGCAAAAATTTCCGTCGCAAGGCGCTGTGCGTCCGTTACAAATTCAGCTACTGAGTAGCTTTGCGCCTGCCCCAAGAAATTAATAAGGTGATGCGGTACTTGAGCTAACTCCGTATCCGTCGGCTTGGCTGCGCCGATATTTAAATCACGATAAATTAGCACCGAATCCACATTGATAATTTCAATGGGTAGTCGCTTGGCGAGCGCTAAAGCCAGAGCGGTCTTGCCACTGGCGGTAGGCCCCATAATGGCTATGGCATTGGACTGCTCGATAAATTGATTCCAGTTACTGGCGGGCTCTGACATTAACGTCCTCGCATAAATAATTGATCAAGCTGATCCATGGATAGCTGTACCCAAGTTGGACGGCCATGATTACATTGAGAAGAAGCGGGTGTTTGTTCCATGTCACGTAACAGTTGATTCATCTCCGCAAGGGTTAATTGACGATTAGCCCGAACCGAGCCATGACAAGCGCGTCGTGATAAAATCGCGGCAAACTCTTCCTCCAGCATTGTTTCAGGTCGTTGCTCGGTCAGCCAATCTGCAAAGACCTTTTCAAGTAACTCCGTCAGATTTAAACCTTGCAAAACAGCAGGGACGGCCATAACGCGAAGTTGTTCCGGTCCCAGCTGTTCAAACTCAAACCCCCAACCTTGCCACCAAGCCACATTCGCTTCCCAATGCAAGATGGCTGCAGATGACAGATGCAGCACTAAAGGCACCAGCAAGGGTTGCGATACAATTTGTTGGTCACGCCATTGGCCTTTTAAACGCTCATAGACAATGCGCTCATGGGCAGCATGCATATCCACCAATACCAGGCCGGCTGCATTTTCCGCCAAAATAAACACCCCTTTTATTTGCGCTTTGGCAAAACCCAACATCGGGGCAAGTGCTTGCTGCTCACCAGACTCTTGAATAATCGGTAGACTATCTGGCTGTATCGCCGTGGCATAGTTTGATTGAGCGGGCTGCTGAAAAGCGAAGGCATCGGCTAAATCTTGAGTTGAATCTGAACGAGCAGAAGCCAAGCTCAATGACGTTTGACGGATGATGGGTTGACGCGGAGTTGATTGCTGCAAATTTGGCTGATCCGTCCTTTGCGCGATTGCATCCCCGTTAGCAGGCCTGGTTGCGCCCTCTTGACCCATGACAAGCGGCTGCATAATGGCATCTCGAATAGCGCGCCGGACATGATCATACACCTGCCTGGCATGTTGAAAACGCACTTCATACTTAGCCGGATGCACATTCACATCGACTTGATCAAAGGGCACGTTAATAAACACCACAAAAACGGGATGGCGCCCATGATAAAGCACATCGGCATAAGCCAGCTTGACTGCTTGCAATAATTGGCGATCGCGTACAATACGGCCATTAACAAATACAAACTGTTTATCGGCCAAGCCTCGATGATAAGTAGGCAAACTCACCCAGCCTTCTAGGTTTACTCCTGGCAAAGACTGACTGATATGCAAGGACTGCTCGACAAAAGCCTCACCTAATAAGGCTGCAAGACGTGTCAAATACTTGGCTGGTTCGATCGCAGGTACAAAATCAAACACTTGTTTGGCATTATGGATTAAGCGCAAACCAAGGTGCTGATTCACTAGCAAAGTACGTTTAAGATAATCTTCAATTTGGGTAAACTCTGCACGCGGGGTTTTTAAAAACTTGCGACGGGCCGGTGTATTGTAAAAAAGAGAGGCCACCTTAATACGCGTACCCAAGGGAGCGGCGGTCGGTGCAAGTGGACTCCAGCGCCCATCCACTTGATTTTGCAACAACCAGGCGTGAGGTTCTGTTGGATGGTAACTCACCAGACTAAATTGACTTACCGATGCAATACTGGCCAAAGCCTCGCCTCGAAAACCCAAACTGGCGACGCAAGCTAAATCATCATAACTTTTAACTTTACTGGTCGCGTGGCGTTCCACCGCTAGTGGTAAGTCATCTGCTACGATGCCCACACCATTATCTTGCACATCTATAAGCTCAATACCCGCTTCCTCAAGCCAAACCGTAATCTGGGTAGCGCCAGCATCGAGTGCGTTTTCGACTAGCTCCTTAACTACAGACACTGGGCGCTCAACCACCTCGCCAGCCGCAATTTGATTGGCAAGCGCATCTGGCATCAAGGTAATACGATTTGTATTCATCTGGATAGTGGACTTGATAAGAAAGACGCTATTCTAACAATAACGTCCAACTAACCCAACCTGATTGACAAGATATTAACTCGCTGCAAGCAATTGTTGACGAATAGGAATCCGTAGTTCGGTGCCCACCCTAAGTTGATTGGCATTGGTAAGATTATTCATCTGCATGATCTCATTGACCGACACACCATGGCGCTGAGCGATACGCGACAAGGTATCTCCTGACTGCACTCGATATGTACGATGATAATGAACAGTCATTTTATCAGTAATAGGAATACGCAATGTGCGACCCACGACTAATTGATTAGGGTTACGTAAGCCATTTAATTGCATCAGTTCACGGGTGCTCACGCCATAGGTATCGGCAATGCTTGATAGATTATCACCTCGTTGAATTTGATGGCGCACAAACAAAGGCTCACCCCAATTAGGCTTATGTCCAGATTCTTGCAAAAATGCTTGCAAACCACTTGCTAAAGATCGCGCAAATTGTTGCTGAAATCTTGGATTCACTAATAGCCTTTCATCCTCGGGATTCGATATAAATGCCGCCTCGACCAAAATAGAAGGCATATCGATTGATCTTAACACCGCAAAATTAGCGGCCTGCACCGATGATTTATGTAAATGCAAGCCATTGCCATTCATGGCGGCCAGCACCTGAGAACCTAACTTACGACTCGCTTGTAAACTCGACTCACGTGATAAATCACTCAGCACAAAAGCCACATCTTGATCACGCCCAGCGAGCGTGACAATGCCTAATGCCTCGTTTTCACGCTCAGCAATCGCGCGCGCCATGGCACTTGAAGCACCACGCTGTGATAATACATACACCGAACCGCCACGGGGTTGTGGACTAGTATAGGCATCAGCATGAACCGAAACGAATAAATCCGCTTGATGGCGACGAGCGATTCGCGCACGCTCATCCAATCCAACATAGACATCACGATCACGCGTCAGTACCGCTCGCATACCCGGCAACCGATCAATCTCTGCTTTTAGTTGTTTAGAAATGGCCAGCACCACATCTTTTTCGAATAAACCCGAGGGGCCAATCGCACCCACATCATTACCGCCATGACCCGGATCGATGGCAATCACAAACTCTTTACTCATGCGATTATGCTGTTGCAAGGTGTTGCGCACCGCCGGTTGGGCCACCGCGGGCTGGGGTGAAGATGATACTGGCTGCGCAGCAGTTGGTTTGGGCGCTGCAGCTGCAGCTGGCGTTTGTGATGCCGCGGGGGCTGGTGCCGGAGCTGGTTGAGGCGCTTTTGCGACAACAGTCGCTGGAGAAGATTGCGAAGGTGTAGATTGTGACACTGTAGCGGCAGGCGTAGCGACTACCGGCGCTTGAGCTATTTGGGTGTCAGCAAGCGGTGGCGCAACCTGACGTACACGCTCACTAATATCGACCACTAAACGTTGCGGGCGCTGAGCTGTTTTTGCTAACACAAAATGCTTATACTCATATCCTGCTGATAAGTCCAGTACCACGCGCGTTCTCTGCGCATCGGTTGCCATACGAATGCCTGACAAGCGGGGATCTTGAAAACGCTGATTACGAAAACTGACATTACTTTGAGCGCCTGGAAAATCAATGACAATCCGCGGTGGATTATCAAGGTGCATCACCCGATAAACATCCGTATTTGCCATTTCGAACACCACGCGCGTCTGATCCGGCGTTTGACCCAAACGCACACTATTGACTTCTGCAGCAATAGCCACCTGGCTTGTTAACAGTAACAACAGCGTAAATAAGGCTTGAAGCCCTAGTTTAGATTTTGATGTGACTGGCTTAGAGAAGTACATGGCTACAGCACCTGCTGATTAATTCGTATCTTCAGTATAATCCATCGAAACAGCAAAAATCAACAACAACAATAGGTTGTAAGTGTTTTTTAAAGTAATTTTTAGCTTCAATCAAACCGAGCTAACCAATCCTGCATGCAAGAATCAAACGTTTTTATATTTAGGTAACGGCCCGTATCAGAAATACTTAAGTCTAAAATAATATCTGCTTTAGGCAAAAAACCCTCTCCTTTTGACGGCCACTCAATTAACAACACATCCGCTTGCATTTCCAGATCACGAAAACCTAGATACTCAAGTTCTTCAGCCTCTACCAAGCGATACAAATCCGCATGCAATACTCTGCAATCGTCGGTGTCCGACTCATAACTTTC
Source organism: Thiomicrospira aerophila AL3 (assembly GCF_000227665.2). Classification (NCBI taxonomy): domain Bacteria; kingdom Pseudomonadati; phylum Pseudomonadota; class Gammaproteobacteria; order Thiotrichales; family Piscirickettsiaceae; genus Thiomicrospira; species Thiomicrospira aerophila. The sequence goes on from NZ_CP007030.1 coordinate 1,426,155, forward strand.
AATGAGTGTATAGGTTGGGCTTTTTACCCTTAAGGTCGCGTCTTGCATCAGCGTTTTGATAAATGCTTGAGAAAAGGTCGTTTTACCAGCACCCAAATCGCCAGCAAGATACCACACTCTAGGACGATCATTTGATGAAGTCTGCAACCAATGGTTTGCTAACCCTTGCCCCATCTTCTGAGTCGTTTCCGTATCAGCTAAATAGTATTGTTTGGTAGAATACTGATCATGAACCATATATCAAACGCCTCCGAAAACGCTGACGATTTAAATCAATTAAGTAGGCTTATTTCACAACATGCCTACAGCTTAGGTTTTAGTCATTGTGGTATTAGCAATACCGACTTGAGTGCACATGAAGCTGATTACTTTAATTGGATCGGCTTAGGCTATCACGGCACCATGGACTATATGGAAAAGCATGGAACCAAACGTACCCGGCCAACTGAACTGATTCCAGGCACCCAAAGTGTTATTAGTGTGTTAATGCCTTACTTTGAGTATGAACAACACCACCCTATTACACAGCTTCAATCTTCACAACAGGCTTATATCTCACGTTATGCACTTGGACGAGATTATCATAAGGTTCTGAGAAAAAAGCTAGCCAAACTGGCGGAATATATCCTCACACTAGAACCTCAAGCTGCACTCCGTGGCTTTGTTGATTCAGCGCCAGTACTGGAACGACAACTCGCTCATAAAGCGGGATTAGGTTTTTTAGGCAAAAATAGCCTATTAATTCACCCTAAAGCCGGCTCGTGGTTTTTTATTGGTGAAATTTATACGAATTTGATACTTCCAACACACACCAGATCAGTAAAAGATGGCTGTGGTAGCTGCCAGGCCTGCATCCAAGAATGCCCCACCCAAGCGATTGTCGCCGACGGTGTTGTTGACGCCCGCCGATGTATCTCATATTTGACCATTGAACATCCCGGCCCTATTGATGAAGTATTACGGCCTTTAATGGGTAATCGCATTTATGGTTGTGATGATTGCCAATTAGTCTGTCCTTGGAATCATTTTACGCCACCCAACCAGCAGGTCGATTTTAAAGTGCGCCATCAGCTTGACCAAGCCAGTTTGATTGAGCTGTTTAGTTGGACAGAAGCAGAATTTGAGCAAAACACGGCCGGTTCACCCATAAGACGAATTGGCTATGAAAAATGGCAAAGAAATATCGCCACAGCCCTAGGAAATGCGCAATTTGATGTCGATATTGTTACATTGCTTGAAAAAAACCTTGGCAAGGTCAGTGAAATGGTTGATCAACACATAAATTGGGCGCTACAACAGCAACTTAATAAGCAAAAACCTGAGGTGAAAGATCAAAATCTGCAAAAACCAGGGCGCCCATTTCATGCCGCAAAATACTATTTACCCAAGGCTATTAAAACAACTACTCAAACAGGCTTTCTAGATCGACCTGAATGATGACTTGGTCACGATAATGCGCGATGCTCGAGATCCCTTTTGCACCACGACTATTATTATAGTTAGATAAGGATTCAAATAAATGCTCAGGTATATCTTGCACTTCTTGCACTTGATCAACTAACAAGCCTATTGCATGCTCATCATCTAGCTCAACCACAATAATCCGAGCTTGATCTGAAAGAGGCTTATCAGGCAATCGAAATAAACGCCTGGCGCTTACCACAGTAATAATAATCCCACGAACATTAATGACACCCAATACTTCCGCAGACGAGCCAGGTACTTGCCGAATTTGCCCAACCCTCAAGACCTCACGAATACGATTAACACTTAATCCATATCGTTCATCTTCTAAACTGAACACAACAAAACGAATGGTCTTATGCAGACGCTCGTCATCATAGTCATTATCTTTTTGGTCTGAAATATTCACGTCTTTCACACTTTACCTATTGAAAACGTTCAACAACGCCAGGGACATCTAAAATAAGTGCAATATTACCATTGCCTGTAATCGTCGCGCCGGCATAACCTCGTAAATTTGACAACTTGACCCCCAAAGGTTTGATCACGACTTCTTCTTGACCGTTTACCTGTTCAACGACCATACCAACCCGCTGACTGCCAAAAGAAACAATAACGACTTTATAGCCCTTAAAATCGCTGATAGCCTGATCTGGTTTCAGCCAATTAGACAGAAATAACAATGGCACACTTTTGTCTCTCAAGCGTACCATCTTACGATTATCAATAAAATTGACGTTATCCGCATTGTAATCAAAAATCTCTTGCACACTCGTCAAAGGTACCGCATAGCTATCGCCATCAAAAGAGACCATCAAGGTAGGCAAAATAGCCAAGGTCAATGGCACACGAATTAAAATCCGCGTACCCTCACCATATTTTGAGTCGATTTCAATACTACCATTGAGTTTGGTGATCATATTTTTGACCACATCCATACCCACGCCACGACCCGATATGTCACTCACCTTTTCAGCAGTAGAGAAACCTGCAGCCATAATCAACATATAGGCCTGACGATCATCTAATTGCTGAGCCGCCAATTCATCCATCAAGCCTTTTTCAACCGCTTTACGACGCAATAAATCAGGATCCATCCCCTTACCATCATCGAGAATTGATAGCAGAATATGATCGCCCTCCTGCTCTGCAGCAAGAATGATTTTTCCTGTTTTATCTTTACCGTTTTTAATTCTTTCATCAGGTAACTCAATACCGTGATCTACAGAGTTGCGGACTAGGTGCACTAGCGGATCGGATAAGGCCTCAACTAGATTCTTATCTAAGTCAGTTTCTTCACCACGCAACTCGAGATCAATATGCTTACCAAGCTTTCTAGCCAAATCACGTACAACACGAGGAAAGCGTCCAAATACTTTTTTAACCGGCTGCATCCGTGTTTTCATAACCGCATTTTGCAAATCAGTGGTGACATGATCCAAATTGGAAACTGCGTTTGCTAGCGCCTCAACACCACCGTCATGGCTTCGAATGGTTAACAATCTATTGCGCACCAATACCAGCTCACCCACCAGGTTCATAATCTCATCTAAGCGTTTTGTATCTACTCGAACAGTTGACTCTGGCGCAGCAGCAGGTTGTGCGGCGGCTGGACTAGTTGTTGTGGCAGTCGGTTTTACAGCTACAGGTTTAGCGGCAGGCACCTCTACAGGCTTGGGCTTAACATCTGTAACTTTAGCCGCGGATGCGGTCGAAACAGCTGACTTTGGTTTGGTTGGCTCAGGAGCGGCTATTTTTTCATCGCGCTGAGCGAGCAACGCTTCAAATTCTTCGTCAGTTATCTCACCGTCAGGGTCAACCCCATCAGGGAGCTCAAGTTCGACAACGGGTTCGGCAAGTGGACTCTGAGTAAGCGCATCTCGTTGAGCAAGCAACGCCTCAAACTCCTCATCGGTCATATCACCATCAGGATCAACATCATCAGGCAAAGCAAGAGGAGGGCTAGCAACAGCAATTAAATCATCCGTTTCAGCTTCTACATCTTCAAGGGCCTCATCAGTGGCGCTTTCAGCAACCAGCTCACCGCGATAGATTGACTCAAGTGCTTTCAAAACCTCACTGGGTGCATCTTGAAGTTCGCGCTCACCCTGCTGCAAAGCACTAATCATCGCCCGAATAACATCAAAGGCTTTTAAAATGGTATCAGCTACCTGCGCATCATAGGCCAATTGTTGATTGCGAATACGATCAAAAACATTTTCAGCAAGATGGCACACGCTTACCAACGAATTAACACCTAAAAAGCCGGCGCCGCCTTTAATCGTGTGAAAACCACGGAAGATGGCATTCAGCAACTCCCCATCATCTGGAGCCGCTTCAAGCGAAATCAACTGCTCATCCAACTGAACAAGTAACTCATCAGCTTCAACTAAAAAATCCTGTAAGATTTCCTCATCCACTATTCGCAATCCTTTTTTGACTGTCCACAAGCGTTTTGTTTAAACAAAACTAGAGACCCAGTTGAGCCAATAGGTCATCGGCTTCTTGCTGAGAAGACACGCTATCTTGTTTACTGCGTCTGGTAATATTTGGGCCCATACCCTGCTCGCGCTGTTCAGCATCATCATCACTATTAGTGCGATACTCGCCTAATATTTCGCGCATCTTTTCATGCTGACTACGCAATTCAGACGTCAAACGATTTAAAATCTGTCCGTGCAAATCCGCAAACTCTTGAGCTTGCATGATTTTTTGTAAGGCTACATGTGTAGCCTGATCGCCATCATCCACGTTGAACTGTAACTGCTCGCAAACTTCAAGAACAGTATTTGCGGTCTGTTGACTCTGCTCGAATAAATACTCATAAGATTCAAGCCATTGTGCTTGTTGATCGCCAAACTCATTCTGCCAAAACTCAGTTAGTTGTTGTAATGCAGATGAGGTCTGCACTGTGCTAGCATCTTGCATATCCAACCTCGAATTCGTAATTAGGATGAACGCTGTGCAACACGCTCAAAAATCTTTTCAATCTTTTCATTAAGCGTAGTTGCCGTAAAAGGCTTAACTATGTAGCCATCCACACCGGCTTGAGCCGCTTCCAAGATTTGACTGCGTTTAGCTTCAGCCGTGATCAATAAGAAAGGCGTATCCTTTAATTGCTGATCTGCTCTAACACGACGCAATAACTCAATGCCTGTCATCTTAGGCATATTCCAGTCACTGACAATAAAATCGTATTTACCCGTTTGTACCATCGGCCACGCAGTTGCACCGTCGTCTGCTTCATCAAAGTCGTTAAACCCTAATTCTTTTAACAGATTTTTAACAATTCTGCGCATGGTTGAAAAGTCATCAACTACAAGAATTTTTATGTCACGATTTATCATTAAAAATACCTATCTTAGTCTTTATCTTATTAACTTTAAATTTATGTCCAGTTTACTAGCTTTGAACGTAATCGCTTAATCGCCGAAGAGTGAATTTGACTAACCCTCGATTCGCTCACACCTAATACTTCACCAATTTCCTTTAGATTAAGCTCTTCATCATAATACAGAGCCATAACAAGCTTTTCCTTTTCTGGTAGCTGGTCGATATGCCCTACCAAAGCCTGCTTGAAATCATCCTGAGCAAGTAGACTTAATGGATTATCATCTTTGTCATCTGAAATGTGCGATTCAGCCAATTCAAAATGATCAGGTTCATCAATCGATAGTAGTGATGCGCCTTGCGAGTCCTGTAGCATTTGATGATACTCAGCAATTGTTATGCCTAAACCATTGGAAATCTCATCATCTGTTGGCTGACGTCCGAGCTTACTTTCAAGCTCAGCAATCACCCTACTAATCTCGCGTGATTTACGGTGAACCGAACGTGGTGTCCAATCACCACGTCTAATTTCATCTATCATCGCCCCGCGAATTCGAATCGAAGCATAGGTCTCGAAACTCGCACCCTGCTGTTGGGCATATTTTTGCAAAGCCTCTAATAAGCCAACCACACCAGCCTGAATCAAATCATCTACCAATACAGAACTAGGTAAACGCCCTCGCATATGATAAGCAATTTTCTTGACCAGTGGCATGTGCTGTTCAACTTCTTGCCAAGTTGGTTGCTGCTGATTAGCGACGCTTTGATAGGCTCGCGTATGACTCATCTGATTACTCACTCGGCTTGCTTAAATTTACATTCTCAAAAAATTACGTACAAACTGCCCAAAATAGCCTGCCGAATCACTATTTGCAGAAGCATGCAAATTTTGCGCCATCTTATCAAATGCTTTTGCAGCATGACTAGATGGATAACTTATCACTACCGGCACTTGTTTTTGTACAGCTGACCGCAGGTCTTGGTCAAATGGGATCGAACCAAACAACGAAATGGATACTTTTAAATATTGCGTACAAACACTAGAGAACTTTTCATAGAGTCGATTACTATGTGCCGGTGAGCGACTCATATTAACGACTAGCTTGAAATTTTTAACGCTATAGTCTCGACTCAATACCTTCACTAACGCATAAGCATCAGTAATAGAAGCGGGTTCATCACAGACCACAATCAATACATCATCAGCGGCTTGGCAGAAAGTGACTACGCTGTCAGCTATACCGGCCGCTGTATCTACAATCAGTAAATCCATATCTGTCCCAAGGCGCTCAAACTCTTTCAGCAATCCTAGGTTTTCTTGCGGGGACAAATTAGCCAATCGCTTCACCCCTGACGAAGCAGGAATAATTTTTAAACCTGCCGGACCATCCTGAATAATCTCGCGCAAAGTTTTTTGACCATTTATAACATGCGACAAATTAAAAGGCGTATTTAGACCTAGCATAATGTCGACATTAGCCAGACTAAAATCTGCGTCCATCACCATCACTTTCTGGCCCATTTTGGAGAGCGCCACGCCTAGGTTAACAGATACATTTGTTTTACCCACACCACCTTTGCCACTGGCAACAGCTATTACTCTTACTCGATTATCATTTGACGATTCGTCAGACAATACAGGGGCGGATGCAGAAACCTTTTGTTTGATCTGCCCCTTCATCGCTCGCAGTCCGGCAGCTTGGTCATTATGCACCGCTCACCTCCTTAGCCCAACCCATTTTAAGTAGCTGGTCATAATCTGTAGTATTTTGAGCTAAGTTTTGCTGCCCTAACAACATGGCGCGATCGACTAACTCATGAGCACTCAACCGCTGTAAATCTTCAGGAACACGTTGACCAACTGAGGTGTAAGCCAAAGGTAAACCGGAATCTATCAAGACATTCATTGCATGCCCCAACTGAAGTGCCTCATCGAGTTTAGTTAAAATACAACCGTGTAAAGTGACCTGCCCAAATGAATGAACGATATCCCGCATAACATTGAGCTGCGTAGCGGCAGAAAGAACTAACAAATTACGCAAAGGCCGCTGCGGGGACTGACCCGCAGTCAGCTGCCGTGACAAATGCAAATCACGCTGACTCATTCCAGCCGTATCAATCAAAATTAATCGCTTACTTGTCAGAGTATCAAGCAAAACGTTTAACTCTACTTGCGTATTAGCAATATAAACCGGTACACCAATCAAATCTGCAAAGGTCTTCAACTGCTCTTGTGCACCAATTTTATAACAATCGGTAGTAATCAAAGCTAAATGACTAGCACCATAACGCAACACAAACCGACTCGCAATTTTTGCAATACTAGTCGTCTTGCCAACCCCAGTAGGCCCTACTAGTGCGATAATACCGCCCTGCTCAATTACATCCTGCTGCATAATGGGTAGCATAGACTCAATATCTTGCATAAGAAACGACCAAGCCTGATCTTCATCTTGATCACAGTCAGCCACTAACTTTTGACACAACTCAACGCTTAATCCAATTGCCATCAAGCGTTTTATTAAGCGCATTTTAGCGGGCTTTGCCTGAGCAACTTGCCCCCAAGCTAAACTAGATAATTGCTGCTCAACTAGACTTTTCAAGGCTTGAATATCTTGTGCCATACGATCTAAGTCTTGCTGATGACTCATAGACACTAATTCTGGACGCAAAAAAGCCGACGACTCGGCCGATAGTGAAGTTGTCGGCCTAGCATCTAAACTGACGACCACTTCAACACCTCGGTCCAACTGCCTAGATGAAATAATGACCGCATCATCACCAAGCTCTTGTCGAACCTGAGCCATCGCCTGTCGCATGGTATCTGCCGAAAAACGTTTAACTTTCACGCTCTAGTATCCTGTTGCTCTTTTCAACTATTACCTACCCGAGCTACTACGCCTATTTGAAGCCCTTCAGGCACTTCAGTGTAAGCCAATATATTTAAGCTTGGCAAACTGAAACGAAACAGCCTAGCCAATTGCACACGAATTTGAGGCGAAACTAATAAAATAGCAGGCTCACCCTGACCCTCCAGTTTTTCAACTTCACTTCTAAGCGTTTTGTGTAGCCGCTCAGCAAGACCTGGTTCAATCGCTAATTGTCCTTCAGGTGCACCTTGGCTAGCCTGCATCAATAACTGCTCAAGAGATGGATCAAGCGTGATCACCTGCATACTTGTTTTCATACCAATAATAGCTTGTACAATCGCACGGCCAAGTGCAGCTCGAACATGCATTAATAGCTGGGCGGCATCTTTGGTCTGCACCGCTTTTTCAGCAAGCGCCGCAATAATATTTCGCAAATCTTTAATCGGAACTTTTTCCGCCAATAAGCCTTGTAATACTTTCACCACCGTAGCCAGAGGTAAACTATCAGGCACGAGATGATCAACCAGTTTAGGTGAACTTTGCTTCAACTTATCCAACAATTGCTGGGTTTCATCAAAACCTAACAGCTGCGCAGCATTATCTTGAATTACCTGGCTGATATGTGTAGCAATAACGGTACTGGCATCGACCACAGTATAACCTAGAGCTTGTGCTTCCTCACGATCTTCTAGTTTAATCCAAACGGCTTCTAGACCAAAAGTGGGATCTTTCGTTTTAGCACCCGCAATCTCACCAAATACCTGACCAGGGTTAATCGCTAATTCTCGGTCTGGCATGACCTCACCCTCTCCAACCGCAACACCCATCAACATAATCCGGTATTGATTAGGTTTAAGCTCAAGATTATCTCGGATATGCACAGGAGAAACCAGAAAACCCAACTCTTGAGAAATTTTACGCCGAACCCCGCGCACACGATCTAATAGTTGGCCATTTTGAGACTGATCAACCAATGAAATAATGCGGTATCCTACCTCTAGGCCCAACAAATCCACTTGATTCACATCATCCCAACCTAATTCAGCTGGTTTGGCTGGCGTATCATCTTTGGGATCCGATAAGGATGGCTGCACTAACTTAGCTTGTTGTTGGTTATGATAAATCCAATAAGCGGCCCCGCCAGCGATCGCTGCAAAGGATAAAAAAGCAAGATTGGGCATACCGGGAATCACCCCCATTGCTCCCATAATACCCGCAGTCACCGCCAATGCCTTAGGATCGGAAAACAATTGATTTTCAACTTGCTCCCCCATATCCTTGGTATCACCTGAAACACGGGTCACAATTATAGCGGTTGCTGATGAAAGCAATAACGCAGGAATTTGTGCGACCAAACCATCACCAATTGTTAACAAGGTATAGATTTCAACCGCCTCGCCAAATGTCAAACCGTGCTGACCAACGCCAATGGCAAAACCACCGATTAGGTTAATAAGTAAAATAATAATACCGGCAATCGCATCACCCCGAACAAACTTACTGGCACCATCCATTGAGCCGTAAAAATCCGCTTCTTGGGTAATTTCTTTACGACGCTCCTGTGCTTGCTCTTGCGTGATCAAGCCTGCACTCAAATCAGCATCAATAGCCATCTGTTTACCCGGCATAGAGTCTAGGGTAAAACGAGCGCTAACCTCAGCAACGCGTCCTGCGCCTTTAGTGACCACAACGAAGTTAATAATAACCAAAATGGCAAAGATGATAATTCCCACTGCATAGTTGCCACCGATAACAAAGGCACCAAAAGCCTCAATAACCTTTCCAGCAGCATCTCCACCGTTTTGACCTTCAAGCAGGATGACTCGAGTAGAGGCAATATTCAGCGACAAGCGAAATAAAGTGGCAACAAGAATAATAGTCGGAAAGACCGCGAAATCGAGTACCTTCTTTGCATAGACCGTGACCATCAAAATAACCAAGGACAACACAATATTGAAGGTAAAAAAAACGTCCAACAACCAAGGTGGCAATGGAATCGTAATCATGCCTAATAGGGCTAGGATAACAAGTGGTGCGCCCAAACCTTGCTTAAACCAGCGTTGCACTTGTTGTAAACGTGATGTTTGGGCGATCATAATGACAAATTAGGGCTCTTGTTGAGCCTGTAAATAATTCTGTGTAAACGCTCGTTGGGTTAAACATATGCTTGCAAGCGTTCTTCATGCAGAATCATAAACTGGTTCATTGCTGCATTCCAGTCACGAATTGGCATCGTCCATTTCTTTGAGGCTGATTCAATCGCCAGAAAGATGATTTTAAAGGCCGAATTGTCATGACTGAATAGTTTGCGATTTTTAATCGCCTTGCGAATCACTGAGTTCAAGGATTCAATGGCATTGGTGGTGTAAATCACCTTACGAATCGCCTGCGAGTATTGGAATACCGTGGCGATATTGTCCCAATGATTGCGCCAGGAACGGCTGATACTGGGGAATTTGGCATCCCATTTCGTCTCGAACTGCTCCAGCGCCAATAGAGCCTCTTCCTCTGTAACGGATTGGTAAATCTGCTTGAGGTCAGTGGCTACCGCCTTGCGCTCTTTGTAGCCGACGTATTTGAGTGAATTGCGCACCATGTGAACAATACACAGTTGCACATCGGTTTTAGGGTACACAGCACTAATCGCTTCGGGAAAACCGGTTAAACCGTCGACCGAGGCGATAAGAATGTCTTTCACGCCACGGGCGTGAATGTCATTCAATACGCTTAACCAGAACTTGGAAGATTCGGTTTCTGACAGCCATAGCCCTAAGCATTCTTTTTGACCAGAGAGGTTGATGCCGAGTGCGACGTACATGGTTTTTCTGACGATCTGCTTGTCTTGACGGACTTTGATCACAATGCCGTCGAGATAGAGCACCGGATAAACCTCATCGAGCGGACGGGAACGCCAAAGGGTGACCTTTTCCATCACCGCTTCGGTGACTTTTGAGATGAGTGTGGGCGAAACCTCCGCGCCATACATCTCTTGAAAGGTCGCGACGATATCACGGGTGGTCATGCCTTTGGCATAGAGGGCGAGAATTTGGTCATCCATGCTGGTCAAGCGCGTCTGACCCTTTTTCACCATAACGGGCTCAAAGGTGCTTTCGCGGTCTCGCGGTACGCTAATATCAACCTCACCATGGTCGCCCTTGAGGGTTTTGGTGGAATAGCCATTACGACTGTTAGCACCCTCGGATGGCTGATGTTTGGCATAGCCTAGGTGAGCTTCCATCTCAGCGCCGAGAGCCGCTTCTACGGTCATTTTGAGCAGTGCGGCGGAAAGTTGAGATAAGTCGGCTTGGGTTTTAACGTCTTTGGCCAGCTCAGCAGCCATGGCTTTAAGTTTTTCTTGATCGAATTGGCTCATAGTATTTTTCCTTTTTGGGGGATTTTAAACTATGAGCGTTTACACAATTTAATTTACAGGCTCCTCTTGTTTTAAATCTGGCGGTATAAATAAAGTGTTAGGATCAAAACTTGCCTCTCGACCATCTCGCAGACTGAACACATAGGCCAACACGGCGGCCACTGCACGAAACAAACCATCAGGTATGGGCCGATCAACCTCAGCGTTATAGTATAACGCACGGGCCAAGGCCGGTGCTTCGATAATTGCAATATCATGCTCATTCGCCAAGGTTCGCATCTGCAGCGCTTGAAAATCAGCACCCATAGCCAATACAATCGGCGCCGACATTTCGGTTGGCTTATAAGAAAGTGCCACCGCAAAATGAGTCGGGTTGGTAATAACCACATCGGCTTGCGGTACTTTTTGCATCATCCGCTTTTGCGACATTTCCATTTGAATGCGCCGAATTCTCGCTTTTACCTCAGGATTACCTTCTTGCTGCTTATACTCTTCCTTCACTTCTTGTTTAGTCATTTTGAGTTTATTTTGATGTTGATAAATCTGAAATGGCACATCAACAATAGCCACAACAATAAGTGCCAAACTCACCACAATAAAGGCTTCGATAATAATTTTTGCTGAATGAGCAAGTGCTTGTTTTTCGGACTCCATACCTAAGGAAATAAGCTCACCAAACACCAAATAAATGAACACCACAGCCACCAATAACACCAAACTAAACTTGGCCAGTGCCTTTAACAGTTCCATTAAGGCCTGCATCGACACCATTCGCTTTAAACCAGCTAGTGGGTTTAACTTTTCAAATTTAGGCGCCATCGCCTTAGTACTGAAATTAAAACCGCCTAGCAATGACGATCCAATAATCGCCACAGCGGCCATTAAAATCAAAAAAGGCACTATTAGCCATATAGAAGCGACCGCCATAGCTATCAACAGGTCGAGTGTTTTTGTTAAATCAAAAACGTGATCACGATCAAGGCTCAAGCCCGCAATCATGACCTCCTCAAATGCCGCCATCATGCTTGGACCAAAAAAATACAAAAAGAGTGCCGCCGAAATAACCATTAAAAACGTGGTGAGCTCTCTCGAACGCGCGATATCCCCCTTCTCCCTTGCCTCACGAAGGCGTTTCTCGGAGGGGTCTTCGGTTTTTTCTTGACCTTCTGCATTTTCAGCCATCTTGGTCGTTTATCCTATTGGGTCGTGTTTATAGTGGATTTAATCTAAGCAGTTCAATGGTATCAATCGCTCTATTCAACAATTCTTGTAAATGAGGCAATACCATTGGCGTAATAAACAACAGCATCACCAGGCCTGCTAACAAGGTCACTGGAAAACCTACTGCAAAAATATTAAGTGCCGGTGCGGCACGAGTAATCACACCAAATGAAATATTGATCAATAACAATGCCGTTACCGCAGGCAATGCTACCAACACACCACCACTAAACATAAAGCGTCCAAATTCATAGACCAACCTTAAACTTTCAACTGTAAGCAAATTGGCTCCCACAGGTAAAAGCTCAAAACTGCCCGCCAGGATATAAATCACCATCATATGGCCATCTAGCGCCAAAAATAACAGCGTGACTAAAATAGTAAAATACTGTGATACCACCGGTGTTTGTACACCGGTAGCAGGGTCAACCATCATCGCAAACGCCAAACCCATCGCCATGGCAATCAACTGGCCAGCAATAACAAATGCCTGA